>NZ_AUCV01000005.1 GCF_000429945.1 Desulfogranum japonicum DSM 18378
TCAATCGGCTGAAGCAACAAGCAAAAACCATGGGTTTTCAATTGGTGCCGGTAGTAGAGTAGCTCATTGCAAAGAATAGAGTCATTATCTTTTCTGATTGTCACGATGAGGTCGAAAACTGAACTGAAGCGATAGAGCGCGGGATCTAACATGACCGGCTGGACACCGGCACAACGAATTGTCAGCTCGAAAGAGACTACGGATATAAAACTGAAAGTACCCCCAGCGTCCAGCCACGACAATCAGAGTAATAAGGACCAAGGAAACCAGAATTGTGACCTGTAATCAAGACGATGTTAACCTACCTCGAGTCCGGGGCAGAAGGTAGTTTCATATAAAGGGATGTCACAAATGGGTTCGAATCATCGGCCATCCTGTCGTAATAAATGGTTGTGTGGTTCAAGTGCAGGGCTCAATACAGGATATTACCAAACGTAAGCAGAATGAAGAAGAAATGCGCCAGTTGCGTAATTATCTCTCAAATATCATCAATTCCATGCCGTCGATACTTGTAGCGGTGGACCTCGATGGTAAAGTTACTCAATGGAACAGCCGGGCCTCAGAACTCACCGGATTGAGCTTAGAAGACGTTCGTTCTCAACCGCTGGCAGAAGTATTTCCTCTTTTGGCCAATGAAACAGATCGGATTCAGACGGCCATCAAGGAATGCCGAATAATCAGCTCACCTAAAGTCTCCCGCAAGGTGGATCACGAAGACCGCTATGAAGATATCACTATTTTTCCTCTGGTTGCCAATGGGGTTGAGGGGGCCGTAATCCGTATTGATGATGTGACCCAACATATGCGTATGGAAGAAATGATGATCCAGAGCGAAAAGATGTTATCTGTAGGCGGTCTGGCGGCTGGCATGGCCCATGAAATTAACAATCCTCTGGCTGGTATGATGCAGTCTGCTGAAGTTATATCCAATAGGCTGGGAACCAATATTCATATGCCTGCCAACGAAAGGGCGGCCAAAGAGGCGGGGACGACGTTGGACGCAATTGAAAGCTTTATGAAGGCCAGGGGAATACCTCGGCTGCTTGGCAATATCAATGAATCTGGCAGGCGGGCAGCAGGTATCGTAAGAAATATGCTCAGTTTCTCAAGGAAAAACGAAGCAACAGTTTCTTCCTGCGATCTTGCCGAACTCATCGATAAAACCTTGGAACTGGCTGCTACCGATTATGATCTTAAAAAAGAGTATGATTTCAAAAAGATCGCTATTGTTAAAGAGTATGCTGTCCCTTCCATTTCAGCGCCTTGCCAGAGTATTAATATCCAGCAGGTGTTGCTGAATATTTTGCGTAACGGCGCCCAGGCCATGCAGGGAGCAGGAACAGAATCGCCCAGGTTTGTTTTGAAAGCACGGATGGAACACGATTCTGAAATGGCGGTAATGGAGATTGAAGACAACGGACCGGGCATGGATGAAGCTACCAGGAAACGAGTTTTTGAACCGTTTTTCACTACTAAACCCGTGGGTACTGGCACAGGTCTTGGACTGAGTGTTTCCTATTTTATCATTACCGAAAACCATGGGGGAAAAATATCTGTAGAATCCAGTCCTGGCAACGGAGCAAAATTCACCATCTCTTTGCCATTGAAAGAGAGAGGGTAATGGTGCGAAACTAAGATTTAAATGAAGCACGTGAAACAATCGCAAACATGTAGAATTGCGGAAGGGCATGATGGTGTCACACCCGCCCACATAACACTTTCCTGGCTGAGATCGAATCAGCAAAGTATGAGATTGAAGGAGCACGTTACCCCGACGCACTCGTGAAACTTTCCGGACGTTGAGGTAGATGCTGCAGTTTGCTACCAGACAACCGCATTGATGATTGTGAGAAAAAAGAAAGGGGACACGCTATGAAAACACGGTATACGCTTTGGTGTGTTGTGCTTTTCGTGTTGTTCACTATGCATCCACTTGCAGCGCAGGATCACTTGGTGCTTTCACGTGCGGAAAAGCTTTCCGGAGCAACGACTCTAGCAGGGGAGCGTATTCTGAAGAAAGCTTATGCGGAACTGGGCATCGACTTTGAATTTCGAGAACTACCCAACGTACGTGCCATGGTCACGGCCAACAGCGGCGGTACGGATGGAGCCTTTCTTCGTCTTGCCGGACTTGAGCAGACCTATCCTAATCTTGTTATGATTTCCGTCCCAATGGGCTATGTAGATATTGTGGTCTATACTAAAGAGACAGAATTTGCGGTTAAGGGGTGGCAGAGTCTGGCACCATACTCAATTGGCTTTGTGAGAGGGTTTAAACTCGCAGAATTACGAACAAAGGGTATGCATGTGGAGGAAGTCAATAGTGTCGAACAGGCTTTTCTTAAGCTCGATACCGGTCGTAATGATGTAGTCGTGGAGAGCAGAAGTGCACAATGCCGGCTGAAGAATCTCGACGTGTCAGGCGTTCGGATCTTAGAGCCCCCGATTGATCAGCTTGTCCTTTATCATTATCTTCATAAACGTCATAGGGGCCTTGCAGCGAAGTTGGAAGTCATATTAACGCGAATGCAGCAAGAAGGAGAGTTCACAAGAATACAGGAGCAGGCTACAAAAGATTATCAGGAGGTATGTGGACAATAGTTGTGTCAAACCTTTTTCGTAACTGATTCCTGAGCCACAACCCCCAAAAAAACAAACTGGCAATATTTTTCGCATGGACTTGGACCGTAGGGTGCGTTACACGCACCATCAAAATTTGCGGGAGTTGTTAGCGAGTTGATCAATAATAGAAATTAAAGTTGCACGTTACCCCGACGCGCTCATGCAGTTCTTCGGTCGTTGATTCGTCTACCATATATTTTTCAAAATTTCCATTTTCCAGACACATGCCTCTGATTAGTTGTCCCAAGAAGCTGATTTAATAGAGGAAGTGTGGTGCCACGCTGTAGTTAGAGCTGTTCCGGAGTAATAGGCAATGATTATGGAGGATCAGCCAAACATGCTGATGACACCATGATTACATTTCTTTGGTAATAAGGGAATAACTCTGTTTTTCATCTAACAAAAGGAATGCACATCATGAACACTCCCATTCGTGTTGGATTTATTGGCCTCAATCCAGACAGCCACTGGGCTGCAACCGCTCATCTTCCTGCTTTGAAGGTCCTGGGGGATAAATTCACCATTGTTGGTGCGGCAAACAGTACGCCAGAGAGTTCTCGTCGAACTGCTGAAGCCTTGAATTTGCCACATGCCTTTGAAAATGTTGACCAACTCGTCAACTCTCCAGAGGTAGATCTGGTTGTTGTAACCGTAAAAGTTCCCCATCACCTAGAGCTGGTAACAGCGGCTCTAAAAGCCGGAAAGCATGTCTATTGCGAGTGGCCACTGGGTAATGGCCTGGAAGAGGCTCGCCAGCTTGAAGAACTTGCCAGGAAAAAAGGAGTGGTTGCTGTTGTCGGTACTCAGGCACGACCTGCGTTGGAAATCGAACACCTGAAAAAACTCATCGAAGAAGGATTTGTCGGGGAGGTTCTTTCCACCACCCTGATAGGGTCTGGAGGGAATTGGGCAGCAGATACCGTAGAGGAACTCTATTATTTGTTTGATGAAAAAAACGGAGCGACAATGCAGTCTATCCCCCTTGCTCATACCCTGGCGGCCATGCGTGATGTGCTGGGAGAGGTTGATGCCTTGTCAGCTCGTTTTGTAACCCACTATAACACTGTAAAAATCACTGATACTGGTGACGTAAGAAATAAAACAGTACCTGATCAGATTATGGTTCACGGGACTCTGGCCAGTGGAGCAGCACTGTCGATTCATTATCGCGGAGGAGTCTCCCGGGGCACCAATCTAATGTGGGAAATCAATGGTACAGAAGGTGACATCCAGGTAACAGGTGACTTAGGTCATGCCCAGATGATTCAGCTGACAGTACGTGGCGCCCGCGGCGAGGAGACAGAATTAGTATCGCTGATGCCGGAAGATTCTGCATACGAAGGTTGGCCGGAATTTGCCGGGGCCAGAAATGTGGGCAGGGTCTATGAACGCTTGTATAATGATCTTTGTAACGGAACGCAGACAGCCCCATCATTCCAGGATGCTGTAGCCCTGCATGAACTTCTCGATAAGATTGAGAAATCTGCGCGGGCATGATCTGTAATGCAATCTCTGCATTGAAATACTACGAAGTATTAAATATATAATGAAATATTTTGGTTTTATAGCGTCGTCGGTTTCTTTTATGGCGATCTTTGCAGCATCGGCGACGCCTATTCCCCTCTATGATATCTATCGCCGCAGTGATGGGCTGAGCTATAGTGATCTTTCCCTGACAGCTGTTGTCTATTTTGTTGGTGCTGTAACCGCTTTGCTGTTTTTCGGGCGTATTTCAAACCATCTTGGCCGCAAACCTGTTACCTTGCTGTCATTTGCTCTGGCTGCTGTCGCATGTGTCATCTTTCTTGATGTAGACAGTGCAACCCCATTAATTATAGGACGTCTCCTGCTCGGTCTTTCCTGCGGGTTGGCCTCCAGCACTGTGACTTCGTATATTGTTGATAACGCTCCACCAGCTCTGCATTGGCTGGCGGCAGCCATTGTCAGTTGTGGTGGGATGATAGGTTTGACATTGGGCGCTCTGGCATCGGGAAGCCTTGCTGAATATGGGCCCTATCCGGAGATATTGTGTTACTTGGTGATTTTGGTTGTACTGGCTATTTGTACTGTTCTGGTGATGTTCAGTCCAGAGACTGTAAAACGGACTCCCGGGATACTTGCATCGCTTCGGCCCAGATTTTCAATGCCCCATGCTGACCGTCGCTTATATCCTGTAGCGGCCTGTACGTTTGTCGCTACCTGGGCCCTTGGAGGTTTTTATCAGGCCTTTGGTCCTTCCATTGCCGCTGACCAACTCGGCTCTCAAAATGCGCTCACGGCAGCTCTCGTGTTTTCTTCGTTCATGCTTCCCAGTGCTGTGGGAGGCCCCCTGAACAAGTTTCTTACACCTGTCAACGCCCAGCGTATCGGAATGATCTCTTTTACCCTGGCTCTGGGGGCGATTCTTCTCTCGTTGAAAATGTCAGCTATCTTTCTTTTTCTGACAACAAGTGCCCTTGCTGGAATCGCCCAAGGAGTGACACTTACCGGTAGCATACGTTCACTGCTCGCAGACATTGCACCTCAAGAACGTGCAGGCGTTTTATCGTTAATATATGCTACTTCATACACAGGAGCAGCAATTCCAAGTTTTATATCAGGGCAGCTTTCCCATTTTATGAACTTGTTTCAACTGGCTGTATGCTATGCATTCCTGGCCGGAGTCGGATGTCTTATAACGCTTCTTTTTGCCCGTAGTCCGCACCATGAAGATGTTATGACGCCTGTGACACACTCTTCATCCTAAATTTCTTTATAGATAACTGCTTAAGTGCACCTGATCTTTCCGCGATCAGCCAGGCTTACGTATAATCCAATATGCTGCGCCAGCCAGATTACGAAAATTTCAGGCACCCTGTAACCAGTTGTAAATACAGGGGAGTTTTAAGTTTATCCGTCTGCCCTATAAGTAGTTACGTTTATGTTTAATAAAACTCCTGAAGATTAGTTTTTCAGGTCTAGGCACTTTGCTCTTTCAGCTAAAAACTGGTGGACGCGTACTCTTATCTATGTTCAAGTGGAAGTCTGTTGAAACATTGCTATTTTTCTATGATTTTCAAGAAATTAAGCAATTGTCCTTCAGATGATAGAGGTGAAATGCGAATTTTACTCTGTAATCATTTGAAGGGGTATTAAGGAAGTCGAAGAGGTAATCAATTAAAGGAACGTAACAGCTATGCCAAAATTTGTAATCGAGAGAGAGATCCCTGGGGCAGGAGAATTATCGTCTCAGGAGTTGAAGGCTATTGCGCAAAAGTCGTGTGGTATTCTACAAGAAATGGGGCCACAGATTCAGTGGGTGCAAAGCTATGTCACCGACGATAAGATTTATTGCGTGTACATCGCTCCAAACGAAGACACACTGCTAGAGCACGCACGACAGGGTGGCTTTCCGGCGAACAAGATATCAAAGGTCTCGTCAATGATCGACCCGACCACAGCAGAGTGAATATTCTTGTCTCATTGCCTTGAAAAATAACTGATCACGGGATGATAAGCCTTGTTGGCATTCGCCTGTGATCAGTTGCCGGCAGAAACTCGGAGACGAGAGTTATGAAAGAATAAAACTATATTCTGCGATCAATATCAAGTAACGGTGTATAGATATCTACGTCATGCTTAACAGGCACTGTATAAAGAATCAGATCAAATGAGGAGCAAGCCTTTTCCATAGCATCCACATCAGTTGAGGCAAGAATGCCATTGGCACCGATTTCTTTTGCATCTTGCTCTTTATTCTTCGAACGACTGATTACAGTTACATCTGCACCCATAGCTACAGCCAGTTTTACAGCCATATGACCGAGACCACCAAGAACTATCACTCCCACTCGGCTGCCTTCTTTAACATGCCATTTGCACAAGGGAGAGTAGGCGGTGATACCGGCACACAGGGTAGGGGCGGTTCTTTCAAGATCCAAAGCACCGGGAACCCTTAGGACAAATTCTTCTCGAACTACAATATGCTTGGAATAACCACCCTGGGTGATTTCACCGGAAATCCAGTCTGGAGCCCATAGGTTGGCGTCATCCCATTGCGGCAAAACTGTTCTTCATGGTTATGGCATTGGTCACATTCCTGGCAGCTGTCGACCATACTACCAACCGCTACATGAGATACTGAATTTGGTATGCCATCGAAGTTCCTGCAGACAATCGACACCCCACCTTTTTATGGCATTCATCGCCATCTGGGTATGTCTATGTCCTGTTCCGGTGTCGAGGTCAATGAGGAGCTTCAGTGTCTGGATACCAATGGCAATCCCATTGAAGGACTCTATGCGGCCGGGAACTGTGCCGGAAACTTTTTTGGCGGCGTAGAATATCCGATGACTGTTGCAGGACTGAACCTGGGCCATAACTACACTCAGGGGTATGTTGTCGGGAAGAAGCTTGCAACCTTATAAAATGCAGACCTGAAATTCAGGCTCCATCGCCTGAAGTCCTCAAGATTTCCTTATTACCATAGCATAACTCGTGGAAGGGCAAAGATAGATCAGCATTTGCGTCAATGGTGTGGAGAGTGGCTCCTCTTACAGGGTCCGCTCTCCCCCGGTTTGCTGTGCTTCCATGACCCGTGGCATATTGCATTCAATCCAGTCAGCCAGTTTCGCAACGTGTTCCACCACCTCTTTTCCCATTTCGGTAAGGCTGTATTCAACATGCGGAGGCACGACGGGATACGCAGTCCGATTCACAAAGCCGTCTGTGACCAGGGCCTGCAAACTCTGGGCGAGCATTTTCTCACTGACACCACCAAGTTTTCTGCGCAGTTCACTGAAACGCATCACCGGTTCATTGCGAAGCGCCATCAACGCCAGTAATCCCCATTGGCTGCATACATGTTTGAGGACGTGACGAGAGGGACAGGGAGCAGCGAACAGGTTGCCCTTGCGAAACTTTTCCGTCAACGAACTATTGTTTGCTGAGTTCTTTTTAGATTTTTTCATACTTACCTTTTGGTGTGTACTTACTTTAGTAAAGCGTTGAGCCTATACTATACCACTAGAGAGCAGTACAATCTTAAATAAAATATACACAGGAGAAAAATATGATTGCTGTAACAGGAGCGTCAGGCCAACTTGGCCGTCTGGTAATTGAACAATTGCTTGCTAAAACCGAACCGTCTCAACTTGTTGCCCTGGTCCGAACCCCGGAGAAAGTTGCCGATCTGCAGCAGAAGGGCGTGGTGGTCAGAGCGGCGGATTATGCCCAGCCGGATACATTGCTACCGGCGCTGCAGGGTGTAAAAAAATTATTGCTGATCTCCTCCAGTGAGGTGGGACAACGAAGCGCCCAGCACGTCAATGTAATCAATGCAGCAAAGCAGGCTGGTGTCGAGCTCCTCGCCTACACCAGCCTGCTGCATGCGGACACTTCACCGTTGCCGCTTCGCTTTGAGCATCTTGACACAGAGAAAGCCATCAAAGAGTCCGGCCTACCTGCAGTGATCCTGCGTAATGGCTGGTATACGGAAAATTATGCAGGGGCTGCACCTTCAGCATTCGAGCATGGGGCTGTTTTCGGTTGTGCCGGCGAAGGAAAAATTGCTTCTGCAGCAAGAGCGGACTATGCCGCTGCGGCCGCTGTGGTACTGCTCAGTGCCGATCAGGCCGGGCGAGTGTACGAACTGGCTGGAGACGAGAGCTACACCCTGAAGGATTTTGCAGATGAGATTGCAAAACAGTCCGGTAAAGCTGTGGAATATAAGAATCTGACCCAAAGCGAGTATTTTGACCTGCTGAAAAATGGTGGTCTGCCTGAGCCCATTGCGGCAATGCTCTCGGAGTCCGACAACGGAGCTGCACAGGGCGGACTTTTTGACGACAGCAAACAGCTCAGCCAACTTATTGGCCGGCCGACTACGCTACTTACTGAGGTTCTCAAAGGCTTTCTGCTCTGAGTTTCCTGATAGCTGTAAGAGTGGTTACAAAGAGCGCACCCCTTGAGGATAAAGGGGATGCGCTCTTTAGGACCCAATGATCCCATAGCCGTCATAAGTACCAACTTTTTGTTTTTTGTCTGTTCTTTTTGTTTGATAGACCGACAAGGTAGTATTTCGCCCCTTAAGCCTTAGTGAGATATTTGAGACTATCTTTTTCAAGTAGCGATTTAATATCCTGTGATGGAGGCGATCCGAACAGGCGGCTATATTCACGGCTGAATTGTGAAGGGCTGGCATAGCCAACTTGAAATGCCGCAGTTGTCGCGTCCATTTGTTCCATAAACATTATTTTTCTTGCTTCATTGAGTCGCAGTCTTTTCTGAAATTGTAACGGACTCATAGCGGTCATCGCACGGAAGTGTTGATGAAGACTTGAAGAACTCATGCCGGTGTAAGCGGCCAGGTCATCAATTTTGATGGTCTTATCGTAATTTTCTTTCAGCCACCCAATCGCCCGTGCAATCAGTTGGCTATGACTGCCAATCATTGAAATCTGCCGAAGACGCTGTCCCTGTTCACTTGTAAGAAGACGATATAGTATTTCTCTTTGTATGAGAGGTGCAAGAACTGGGATATCCTCAGGATGATCAAGCAATTCCAATAAGCGTAGTATAGCTCGAAGTATCGGGACTGAAAGCTGGCTAACAAGCATCCCTCGATCTGTAACAGCCGATTCTGTTGATGTTGTCGGGATCTCATTTTCCAACATCATCTGAGCAATTATTTTTCTCTCTAATTTTAATGTGATTCCCAGGTATGGTCGCTGTGGGCTGGCATCAAATATTTCCGCTAACAGGGGGAGATCTATGGATGTCAAAAGATAATGATGCTCATCATAGATATATTCATCTTCACCAAGTACAACACGTTTGCGACCCTGGGCTACCAGGCAAAGGCTTGGTTCCTGCATATAGCCGGTTCTTTCCAGGGGTTCTTCCTGCCTGAAGAGAAACAGCGAAGGGTATGCCGTGGTCGGGTTGCCTCGATTATCCCGTGTTAAACGGTGCATTTTTTCAATGAGTGAAAGCTGGAGGGTGTCAAGACTGTGAAGGTCTTGCTCTAATGTTTGGTTATAGGTCTTCATTCTTCACCTCTTCCTTCTACCTGAATCCGTGAGCATCCTTCGTTCCGCATGGCCATTGCTCGAAATCATGAATTGTATAATTTTTATGTAATTACAGGTTGATACATTTATTAGCAAAAACAGTCACGGATTCAGATGTTATTTTTTGAATAGTAACTAAGGAACAGGCTTTTACAAGGCAATGCGTTACCCGTGGAGGATTAGGCAAGGAATATGGAGAATCGTTACAATGCGGTTGTAAGCTTTTGGTATTTAATTTTCTGGTCGTCACTGATGTTACTCTCTGAATCTGCGTCTGGACATTCTGACGACAGCCTTATTGAGAGTAGTGGGCTGCAACTTTTTTGATGATGAAGCGTGATTTGTAAGCGTAAGCCATAGCAATAAGGTTTGGCGTATCATGCAAGAAATTCGTTGGATTACGTTAGCAGCATTGTGGTTACTGTCTTATATTTCACCATCGTTATATTTTTATACTTATCAAAAGCCACAGGATGATACATGAAAAAATTATTAGCATGCATGATTGCAGTCTCATCAGTCACCCTCATTTCCCAACAGGTTGTTGCCCAGGAAGATAATGATATATCCGGTTCCCTGGGGGGCGGATTCATGATCATTGACAGCGCAAATAACCTTAACCCCGAAAGCTCAAACAAGTGGCTTGATTCTCTTGATTCCGCACCGAGCAGACAAACAACCTTTGTACCGGTTATTCTGCCTGAGGTTACCTGGGACATTGGAAAAACTGATGGTGCAAAGGTGTATTTTAAAATAGATCCGCCTATTGATGAGGTTGGAAGTCTTGCCTTGAATTTGGGATCCAGCTATGAGGTCGGCAACCTGGGGATCATTGACACCAGTGTTTTCGTCACACCATTTGCAGAAGTCTGGGAAGACCCTTTTCTTGTTGGAGAAGCCAGGGAAGAAACGGATCTTAATATTTATGGGGTTACACTTGGCTTAAACCGGATCATGGGAAGCGGGTTGAGAGTCCAGCTTGTGTACATGGCGACAGATGTGGATGATGATCTGATTGGTGAAAGGATTTCCCAATTATCAAGAGATGGGGCCATTTATTCATTGAAGATGAATTATTCGTTCAACGTGAACCCCAACGTGGAAATACGGCCCACGATGAGTATCAGAAAAGGGGACTATGACGGGGATGCAAACTCTTTTATCAAATACAAATTTCAACTCGAAAGCAGGCTTCGGTTTGGAAAAATGTTTGTGATGCCACGTGTGTTTTATAGTTACAGCGAATATGACGAAATGCACCCGATTTTCAACAAAATTCGAGACAACAATGCTTACGGCGCAAGCCTCGCTGCTACGTATATTGCTCCATTTGATCTCCAGGACTGGTCTTTGACCGGGCTGGTGAGTGTCAGCCGTGGAGAAAGTAATATTGATTTCTACGATACTGAAGCAACCACTGTCGGTGCGATAGTTACGTACCGTTTTTAATTGTAACTGCTCACAGTACACCTGATCTTTCCGTGACCCTAAGAACGGTTATGACCAGCCAGGAAGAGCTTAATGGCTCGCCTATAGCTGATTTGAATATGTCTACGATATTAAAAGATTGTCATGCGTTTGGAAGATAGAAAAAAATTTAAGGTGTCATCCGGTTCCATTGACACCCAAGGCTGGTATGTGCTTGGTGTTCTCAGTTTACTCATGGGATTTGCGTCAATATCAACTGATCTCTATCTGCCTGCCATGCCTGCAATGAGCCGTTCCCTGGGGGCGGATCACGGAACTATTGAACTGACTATTTCCGGCTATCTTATCGGCTTCAGTTTTGGTCAACTTGTATGGGGGCCAATCAGTGACCGATATGGTCGCCGTCCGTCAACGGCAACAGGGTTGCTTCTCTTTGTGATAGGATCAGCCGGCTGTGCAATGGCGGGAGATGCGCATGTCCTGATCGGCTGGCGTATTGTACAGGCACTCGGTGCCTGTTCCTGTGTTGCCTTGTCTCGTGCTATGATTCGTGATCTGTATGACGGCAATCGTGCAGCACGTATGTTGTCCATTCTTATAACAGTGATGGCCATTGCACCCTTGATCGGGCCACTGGTTGGCGGTCAGATAGTGCTCATTGCCGGTTGGCGTGCCATCTTCTGGTTTTTGGTGAGTATCGGTGTGCTTACTTGTATTGCCTTATGGACTATTCCTGAGACGCTACCGGAGTCACGAAGAAACAATGCCCCGCTGATTCACTCCATTTCCGGTTATGTTAGGCTCCTATGCGATCGAAGGGTGCTGGGCTACGCCGGGACCGGAGGCTTTTATTATGCGGGAATGTTTGCCTATATTGCAGGTACGCCCTTTGCTTATATTGATTACTACCACATTCCAGAGGAACGTTACGGTTTATTGTTCGGCCTGGCGGTTGCTGGAATTATGGGAGCCAATATGCTGAATACCAGGCTTGTCATGCGGCATGGTTATGACAAAATATTACACCTTGGAGCACTGAGTGCTTTTATCACCGCAATTATGGTTACTGTTGCAGCAGGAACAGGGTGGGGCGGTCTCTGGGGGCTGGTGATACCACTTTTTCTCTTTGTCTCAACAAGTGGATTGATTGTGGCCAATTCCGTTACAGGTGCGCTTGCACATTTCCCTGAACGTGCCGGCGCTGTTTCTGCGTTGGTGGGCGCTATACATTACGGAAGCGGTATTATGGGGTCTGCTCTGGTGGGTATCTTGGCAGACCAAACCCCCTGGCCCATGGGGCTGGTCATAGGCGTAACCGGGCTCGGTTGCGTGCTCTCTACCTTGTGCCTTTTAAAACAAAGCGTTGGCAAAGCTGCCTAACTAGTGTCTGTCCATAAATAAGGATTTTCGATCGAGAGCAAGGCATCTTTAAAATTTTACCACAGGCATATATCTGATATTCCGAGGATAAAATTTTGAAGATAACACAGCTATCGGGCGAAAAGACCATTTATGGACAGGCACTAACCAGGACCTCTCATGATTTTTTATACAATCATATTACGATAAGAAATATCCTGTTTTCCCTAGCTGGCTGCTTGCACGACTTTCTCTTCCTGTTGTTGTAACTCATACATGGCTCGATAACGGCCATGGGGGATTTTCATTAATTGCTGATGGCTTCCTTGTTCCGTTATTCGGCCACGGTCAAGTACCAGAATCCGGTCTGCATGATGAATGGTTGATAAGCGGTGGGCAACAACAATGATGGTAACCAGGTCTTTGACCTGGTTCAGGGCCTGCTGCACGATTTGTTCTGTTTCGCTGTCAACGTTTGCAGTTGCTTCATCGAGTAACAGGATTTTGGGGTTACCTGCTAAAGCCCGTGCAATAATTAACTGCTGGCGTTGACCTGTTGAAAGACGCAGGCCTCCTTCTCCCAACTGAGTCTGGTAACCATCGGGCATTGATAGTATGACTGCATGTAGGTGTGCCTGTGTGGCTGCCTGATAGACAGCATCTGCATCCAAATTGCGGTCCATGTCGATATTATCGTAGATTGAAGAGGCTAAAATAAAAGGTTCCTGAGGAATCAACCCCACCCCTTGTCGCAGGGTATCATGGTCGAACTCATGCAGGGGATGTCCATCGATGGTGATTCGTCCAGATTGAGGTTGATAAAGATTCAGCAGCAGGCTGAGCAAAGTGCTTTTGCCGCTACCTGTGTGGCCGACTATGGCAAAAAACTGGCCGGCTTCAATTGTGATATTCACATCCTCCAAAACCGGTGTGTCCGCAGTATAGCCAAACCTCATATTTTCAATGCAGAGCCGACCATGCTCGATCTGTTTGTGGATTCCCTGCTGCTCTTGTGCTGACGTTTCCTGAAGTAACTGGTAGACCCGGTTGCCGGCAACGATAGCCTGCTGATAGAGGCCGAAACGCTGAGTGATTTCAACCAACGGTTTAGTAAAGCGGCCCAGGTAATTGAGGTACGCATACAATACGCCTACCTGTGCAACGCCCTGCACGGCTTTGAGCCCGAAAAACCAGACAACGCCAGCCAGCACAATGATACTGAGCAGGTTAATTGCCGGACGTAAAAGAAAGGAACCGACAATTATTGTTTGAAGCCGTGTTGTGTAATAGCGGCTGTTAATCTTGTCGAACTGGTTAAGTTTGGAATGTTGCTGATTGGTAGCCTGAATTACCGGCATACCGCTGATAGATTCATTTACCGTAGCGTTGATATCTGAACGCAGCTGGCGGCTTTCGGCAACTATCTTGACGCTGAAACGTTGATACAGATAGATCAGAGTCGCAACAATGGGGACAAGCAGGAGAGATACCAGCATTAACTGAACATCAAGAATCGCCATTGCCACCAGAATTCCGATGAGCAGAATCAGGTTACTGATGACACTTGAAAGAAATTGAACATAGATGTCCTTAATTGATTCCGTATCGTTAGTAATGCGGCTGACCAACTGCCCGGTACGGGCATAGTCAAAATAAGCAACAGGTAACTTCAGAATATGTTTAAAGACACTTTTACGGATATCAAGAACGGCGTTCAACGCCATATCAACAAACTTCAAGGTTTGTTGGTAATTGAGATACGTGCTCAGTACTACCGTTGCGATAAACAGGGTAATCGTACCGATTACAGGCCCTGTGGGATACTGGTCAGGAATGATGAAGTCATCAATAAATACTTTTCCCAGCATAGGGCCAAGGACATCAAAACCTGTCGCTATTACAACCAAAAGCAGTGTCTTTATAAACTGTGACTTATCGGCAATAACGTAGCTTATCAGTAAACGCAGCGAGCCGGAATCTGTATGATCTGTTGCATCTGTTTTGTGTTCCATCAGGGTGCATCCTCCATCGCTTGTTCCATTTGCTGGTAGGCCGCCATGCGTGAGTACCATCCATCATCAGCGACCAGCTGCTGATGTGTGCCCCTTTCGATGATTTTTCCCTGAGACAGCACGAGTATTTCATCGGCATGTTCAATGGCTGACAAACGATGACTGACAAGTATCAGGGTTTGCCTTGGACGTTTTCGTAAATGCTGAATAATGATCTTTTCTGTCTGTATATCAACGGCTGAAAGGGCATCGTCTAAAATCAACACAGGGGACTGACGGATCAGAGCCCTGGCAATAGCGATACGTTGACGCTGGCCTCCGGAAAGGGTAACCCCTTTTTCTCCGACCATGGTGTTATAACCATCGGGGAAATGCTCTAGTTCTTTATGGATGGCAGCGAGTCTGGCCGCTTCAACAATCTCTTCATCGTTCGCCTCCGGGTACCCCATCTGGATATTTTCCCGTATGGTCGCACTGAACAGAAAAGCGTCTTGGGGCACATACGCATAATTGGCTCGCAGATGCTTGAGCGGGATATCCTGCAAAAGAGAGTCTGCCAGACGAATAGTATCTGGTGGGGTTTCCCAATAACGCATGAGCAGTTGCAGCAAGGTGGATTTTCCTGCCCCGGTTGCACCGGTGATTCCCAAAACCCGATTCTCTTTCAAGGTAAAATTGATATCTTTGAGGCTTGGCAGTGAACTGTCCGGGTAGCTGAACGTTAAGTTGCTGACCGTTATTTCATACCCGGTCGGAGCAGATTTACCACAATCAGGTATGGAATCAGGCAAGGTGAGTAATTCTTCAAGCCGTTCAATCGCAGCACTGCCTCGTTGCAGGATGTTCAACAACCAACCGAAGGCATACATGGGCCAGATCAATTCGGATAAGTACATGGTAAAACTGGTCAACTGGCCTATGGTTAACTGGTTTTCGTGGATGCGCCATCCGCCGGCCAGCAAAACAATGAGCATGGCAGCCCCCAGGCTCAGTTGTACAATGGGGTGAAATTTTGCCTCAGAACGTTGCACCAGATATGTGCTGCCTGCCGCCTGTTCGGCGATTTTTTCGAATTTGTTTGTTTCAATTTTTTCACGCCCCATGGCCTTGATCATACGGATACCGATGATTGCCTGTTGGGTTTGCTCATTGAGCGCTGAAAATTTATTCAAGCTATCCCTGAATTGATGATGCACCTGAGTCGACAGACGGTAAAAACCTATACCCATCAATGGGAAAGGAAGAACAGCGACCGCAGCAAGACGCCAATCGATAAAGCAAAACATCATCACCACGACTGCGATAAATGTTATTAAGCCATCAAACCCGGAGAGAATACCTTCGCCGGCAGCGACTTCCACCGCGTCAATGTCGTTTGTTGCCCGAGCCATCAGATCGCCGGTTGAGTGCGTGTTGTAAAAGAACTGTCCCTGGCGGGTGAGGCGGAGATAGAATTGCCGGCGCAGGATGTTTCCAAGCCTGTAAGACGTGCCAAAAAGCATGCGGCGCCAGCCATACCGTAAAAGGTAGACGGCAAAAGCACCGGCAAGCAATCCGATGAGGTAGTGTTTGGTTTTTACCAGATCGCCAGTTTCCAGGATGTGGTCTATGGATTGTCCTATGGTCCAGGGGATGATCATATTGATTGCGGCAACTGCAATGAGCATGGTCAGGGCCAGGCTGTATGCATACCAATAACGGCGGAAAAACCACCTTAAATGTAGTAAGAGCTTCATGCTGTTTTATCTGTCTTTAATGGATCAAGGCTTTGAAAGTACACAGGCGGCCTTTTGTCATTGACAATATAATTGAGACCATTTTTACCGTTGGAGTAATCCTGTAAGATTATTGCCTGATCGTCTGAATGTGCTCGATAGGCCAGTAATGGTCGCGGAAAAGAAAAAATATCTCAAAATTGCGTAAGATATCGGTTTGGTAACGTCGTCGCGTCAATGGTTCCATGCTGGCCGTATTGAGCCATTGACGCGACGACGTTACCGAGTTGAGAGACAAGCAAGATTGGATAATTTATTTTTTCCGTGACCCTAAAACAAAGAATATCCTTTGGTGGGTCGCCTGATCAGACAGCTGGTGTTCCCTGTTCTGTACACTTGGTATCTCTGTAATCTATCCAACGACACCTGGCGTTGCCATGCCGGTTATGTCTAACCGATACGCTAAACAATTCTTCTGCTTCTGGAAGCTGTCAAACCCTCGATGTAATACGTTGTATTGTAATGGAATCTTCTGGGACTTTCCTGCGTGGCTGTTTCGTGGAATGTAGGCGAGTATGACGATATATAGATACAGTGAAACAGTTATCTCTGCCACAGAAATTTGGAGAATCAGGCAAAAGTAATGGAGTATCATTCTAACGGATTCTTGCCAGAGGAGGTATCTTTGAGAAAAGGTGTTGGCCACCATTTCAATGAATGATTCAGCATACTCGTTTTTGCGGACCTCAGAGAAAAAGAAATCCTGTCAAACGGGCATGAACCAAAAAACAATGTATTAAATAAGGAGATCTGACCATGTTACTGGATTTTTCCTACTATAACCCAACCACCATTCATTTTGGCAAAGAGGCCTTAAGTAACTTGAGCGGCGAGCTGGCTCACTATGGCAAGACCGTTTTGCTGGTGTACGGCAAGGCCGCTATCAAGAAAAATGGGTTGTACGACCAGGTTATCGCTATCTTAAAGGAAGCCGACAAAAAGGTTGTGGAGCTTTCAGGTGTAATGCCTAACCCTACCTATAATAAGATGTTGGAAGGCTGTGAGCTGGTCCGCAGCCATGGCGTTGACCTTATCCTGGCTGTGGGTGGAGGTTCTGTCATAGACTGCGCAAAAGGTATTTCTGTTTCAGCCTATTGTGAGGAAGAACCTTTTAAAAAATACTGGTTAGAATTCCAACCTGTCTCCAATAAAACGGTTCCAGTGGCATCCATTCTTACCATGGCCGGTACTGGTTCGGAGATGAATGGTGGTTCTGTCATCACTCATGAAGAGATGAAAATCAAGGGAGGCAGGGTGTTCCCTCCTGAAATCTTTCCGAAATTTTCTATCCTTAATCCGGAATATACCTACACCGTTTCTCCGTATCAGATGGTGAGCGGTGTCTTTGATACCATGTCTCACCTGATGGAGCAGTACTTCTGCGGAAATGATAACAATACCACAGATTACCTTATCGAGGCACTGCTTCGTTCCTCCATTGATAATGTGCGTGTTGCCTTAAACGATCCGGAGGATTACGAAGCTCGCAGCAATATCATGTGGAATGCGACCCTGGCACTCAATACCGTGACAGGGCTTTCCAAAACCCAGGACTGGGAAGTCCACATGATTGAGCATCAGCTCGGCGCATATACCGACTGTGCCCATGGTATGGGATTGGCTGCAATTTCAATTCCCTATTACCGCCACGTCATGCCCCATGGACTTGATAAATTTGCACGTTTTGCCATGGTAGTATGGAATATCCCTGCCGAAGGCAAGTCACAAGAAGAGTTGGCCAAAGCAGGAATTGATGCGCTGGAAGTATTCTGCAAGGAGTGCGGCATTGTGATTTCGCTCAAAGAGCTCGGAGCAACAGAAGAAATGCTGCCTAAAATAGCAGAGTCAAGCTTCCTGTTAGATGGTGGCTACAAGAAACTGAACAGCGATGAAATCCTTGAAATCTTGAAAGAGTGCTTCTAACGCGCACGGCGTCTTTCAAGGACATCTTTAAGAAACGAAAATACCATAATTATATGTAAATGATAGGAGTAATCAGATGGAGAACAATCTGGAAAACAGTGTGATTTTTGATAAGGGTGAAGTGAATCCTTATGGTAAGTATTTTTCAGGCACCAGCTATCTGAATATGTTGACTCTGGAAGGTGTCGTAACCGCCAATGTAACGTTTGAACCTGGTTGTATTAATAACTGGCATACCCACAATGCGGACAAGGGCGGTGGCCAAATCCTGCTGGTAACCGGTGGACGAGGCTGGTACCAGGAGTTCGGTAAGGAAGCTCAGGAACTGCATGCCGGCGATGTCGTCGTCATTCCTGCTGGTGTAAAACACTGGCATGGAGCTGCAAAAGACAGTTGGTTTGTTCATATTGCCGTGGAAGTTCCCGGAGAAAATTCCTCCAATGAATGGCAGGAACCTGTGGACAGAAACGAGTACGATACACTGAAATAAAGGACAGGCTGATCCCCTGGCTTGGCAAATGTACATGGGAAGAGCAAGCACAGACATCACTGTCAAAGGGTTGGCTTGAGGTGGTAGAATAAAAATAAACACTCTTTTGAGAGCGGGTATTATCTGAAGCACCTGTGACCAGTTATGGCTCTGAACTGGTTGAAATATCAATATTGTTAACCCCGTGATCAGGTACCACTAAAAGTCATGTGATTTGAGGCCGTGGCATGTCATCGAATGCAGATGATTTAAAGATAGCTCAAGCAGCATCCCTTAGCCATTGGATGAGATTAGTTGTAGTGTATCTCTCCATACCACTGGTTCTGTTTGTATGTGGAGGGGATTTCGGTTGGTGGCAGGCATGGGGGTATTCCCTGCTGCTTGTTGGCGCTGGTCTAGGGGGGCGCATTTCGGCGGAACGGCGGCATCCAGGGTTGTTGGTTGAACGACAAAACACCAAGAAGGCCCAATGTGCGAAAGCTTGGGATAAAGTACTTGCTCCGTTGATGGCATTGAGTGTGAGTTTTCCTCTGGTCATTGTGGCTGGGCTGGATCACCGTTTTGGTTGGTCACCCGTATTGCCGCTATGGCTTATATTGCTCGGCTTTCTCTTGATCTCTCTTGGATACGCTTTCGCCACGTGGGCATTGGTAGAGAACCGTTTTTTTTCCAGCGTGGTGCGTATTCAGACGGATAGAGGGCATGTGGTATGTGATAGTGGCCCCTATCGGTTTGTACGACATCCAGGCTATGCTGGAAATATGTTGGCACTTCCGGGCATGGTGCTGGCCTTAAGCTCGATTTGGACATTTGTTCCAGTGGCGCTGGCGTTAATTATTACGGTGATTAGAACGATGTTGGAAGACCAGACTTTACAAGACGAGTTGCCGGGGTACCGCGACTATGTGCGACGTGTACGCTATCGGTTGATTCCTGCGATTTACTGAAGGCGTTCATGCTGCGACTTGCTGGTGGAACCAGTTCTGCGTGAACGTTGGCTGTTTTTTTAGATATTTATTATTTTCCGCGACCCTTAGGCTTAGGTGATGCGATCATTTTACGCGAAAGTGAGTACAACCGAGGGACCGGATTCTGGAAAACCGCATCTCCAGGACCGAACAAAAATATGAAGAGCATGAGAATATACTCCTCACCAAACTTTACAATGGTTGCTCACGTTAAAAATATCCTTGAATCTCGAGATATTAAATGTGTGATTCGGAACCAATATACCAGCTCTGCTCTTGGTGAGATTCCAATAAATGAATGTTGGCCAGAAGTATGTATTATTGATCCTGAACAAATTGAAATAGCAAAAGAAATCGTAAAGGAAATAATCGAACCACTCACAGACAATTTGCCTCCCTGGGAATGTTCTAAGTGCCATGAAATACTTGAAGGGCAATTTACTGAATGCTGGAATTGCGGCACAGAAAAAGACATGAAGAGTATAAAAGCTAACGGGCCAACATCAAGCTGATTAATTGGGCATTCATTGTTACGTAACGTGATCTCAGTGTTGGGTAGTGTGTGGGTAGTGTGGGAGATCCCTCATCTTCAGTGGCGTTTATTGAGGGGGCCAGAAAAGTCATTATTGCCCACCGCTACAGGTAACTTTCACATGAACAGGGGGGCGAGAAGCTTCACACGTACTCTTTCATGGCGACGTCGTCGCCATGAATCGCGGTGCTTGACCAGTCACCGTGAAAAGACTCGCCACATAATCGAGATGTCTTAACGTGCTTTTTTCCGTTTCCTGAGCAGCCCCCTAATGGGATAAGTAATCCAGGCTGATTACTGAAAAATTCAGTGGCCTGGGGGAGGTTACGACCCAGGTTAAAACGCCCTCAGGTAGTCAGGCTTGAGGCTGATCTCCCCGTTAAGTGCTCTGTCAATAAGGCGAATCGTTTCAGCTTTTTGCTCAGGAAGCCGCGCCTTAACCGGCAAATAGTTGGACGCATGGTTGGCATGAAAATATCCGTCTGTCAGTTCGGTATGTTCAATCATGGTCTGCAGTTCTGCAAGCATTTCCAAGGTATCGGGCAGCTGAAATTCGCCCCGCTCATACTCCTCATACAGTGGAGTTCCGGGATTGAGCATAAGACTTAGCCCACCGACGTACTTTGGATCAATGGCTGTGAGCACTCTGCCGGTTTCCCTGGCATGGATCTGAGAACGTTCCCGCCCGGCAACGCCGATCAGCACAGTCAGAGACAACGTCATTCCACTGGCTGTAAGCTTTTGGCCCATTTCAATCAGGCGCTTGCTGTCAGAGCCTTTACGAATCCTTTCAAGGGTCACATCATCTCCCGACTCAACTCCCATATAGGCAATATCCAAACCGGCCTGATGCAGTTCCTGTAGTTCCTGTTCTGACTTCATGGCAATACTCTTGGTATTGGCATAGATACCTATCCTGTTTACCCTGGGCAGTTTTTGTCTGATTTTCCCAAGGATATTAAGCAAACGCTTTTGCGGCACAATCAAGGCGTCACCATCGCAGATAAAAAGTCGCTCCTGCCATTTACAGTTCTGCTCGGCAAAGTCGATGTCTGCCATAATGGTCTCATCACTCTTAATGGAAAACCGGCTCCCCTTATACATATCGCAAAAGGTGCACTTGTTGTGGGAACAGCCGGTTGTAACCTGTAGTAAAATTGACTTCGCTTCACTTGGCGGTCGAAAGATGTTGCCCTGATAATCCATGTCTTTGCTCCTGATTCGTAATATCCTTCACTTCTCATGGTCATCAAGGGCGGCCATGTTTGCCGACCGCCCTTTTATATGAAAGTCTCTGGCAGAGAGCAGAAGGCACCATGCCGGAGTGATAAACTTTCACGGTTCGTTGTGGCTGGCTAACTTGATCCAGCCATGCTGGTTGGTTCGATTATTGCCGGCGTATAGGAGAATTATTTGCTCACCCTCACAATCGCACGACCGCGGTTCTTACCTTGGAGGATAAGATCAATACGTTCATCCAGGGCTTCCAGGTCAGGAAGTTCAGTGGTAATCTTGTCTAAATACTCAAGCTTCCAGTCTGAAGCGATTTTATTCCATACTGCCATTCTGGTATCAACCGGGCAGTTCACTGAATCAATGCCAAGCAGACTAACACCATTTAAAATAAAGGGATAAATTGAGGAGTGCAGTTCTGCAGAACCTACATTGCCGCAACAGGTCACAGAACCACCATATTTGGTTGTTTTAATAGCTGTTGAAAGAATATTTCCTGCAACGGTGTCGATTGCACCGGTCCACCTGGGTTTAAGCAATGGACGGCCACTTTTATCATCTGCTTCTTCAATGGAAATAACTTCTTTGGCCCCCAGTTCAAGTAAATACTCTTTTTCATCTTTAATGCCGTTAACCGCTATAACTTCATATCCGGATTTCACCAGAATAGAAACCGCGATGCTTCCAACCCCACCTGTTGCCCCTGTCACCAATACCGGGCCATCCTCAGGTTTCACCCCGTTATTGATCATCTTGTAGCAAGAAAGAGCTGCTGTGAACCCGGCAGTTCCATACACCATACTCTCGCGCAGGGTGAGATTTTCAGGCAGTTTTACGATCCAGTTTGCAGGTACACGTATATACTCCTGATAACCACCAGAATGGTTCATTCCAAGGTCATACCCTGTGATAAGTACCTCTTCACCTGGGGTGAAATTTTTGTCGATACTTTCCACAACCGTACCAGCCGCATCAATTCCCGGAGTGTGAGGGTAATAGCGGCTAACACCCTTGTTGCCGGTGGCTGAGAGAGCATCTTTATAATTGAGTGAAGAGTACTCAACCTTGATGATCACATCGCCTTCAGGAAGATCGTTAATTTCTTTTTGGATAATTTCACGGGTAAAGGTCTTGTTTTCGCCTTCAGTTACAACCATTGCTCTAAATTCCAAATTTTCCATGTTTTACTCCTTTTGTCTTGGCAATATGACCAGTCGTCTTGGGTTGAAGCGGATTATTTCTCTGTGGTGTCAGTTAAAGGTATTATATTAACGTAAAATAAGATCTCGTAAGCTTTGCTGAAAACTAAGCAGTGATTTTTCGTTCTTATTGGCCTTCATAATCACCAGTGCACCGAACCAGCTATTTCGTAGTGTTTCAGCTTTGAGGTGAATGTCACTTTCTTGAGGTAGATCACCTCTATCCTTAGCTTCCTGTAAACAATTGATAATGGGCTGATACTCTTGGTCAAAGGCTTTGCTTGCCTCTGCAGCTATCATTTCGCTAATATCGGCCATTTCAAGGGTAATGTTACATAAAAAACAGCCAAAAGAATACCGCCCTTTGCTGATGAAATGCTCTATCTTCATCCGATACAGGTTCTCAATACGTTCAAGAGGCGGAGTTTGCGTATCGGTGAGTATTTCTTCCATCACAGCAAGTTCCCTGCTGGTGAAATACTGCATGGCCGCAACCGCGAAATCTTCCTTGGAACTGAAGTAATTGTAGAAACTTCCTTTAGGAATACCCGCTGCATCGGTGATTTCTTTAACTCCGGTTGCGTTGTACCCTTTTCGGTAAAGAACCTTTAAGCCTTCTTTAATAATGATGAGTTTCTTTTCTTCCTGTTTTTCTTTCATGTAAAAAAAAATATATGACCAGTCGTCTCGAAAAACAAGTCTTATTTTATTTTTTTTATATTTACACGTTATATTAGCGTGTTACTGTTGTGTGTCTACAGTAAAGCTCTTGCATTACAATGAAGAAATTTGTACCGCCAAAATTGAACATTCTCCCAATCTGTTAGTTTGAGATAACTCCTGAAAGGGCTAATAACCTAGCACTTCTGAAAAACACGCCTTTTGCTGCTAATTGTGTGACCGTATTTTTTTCTAGCCAGTCACCAGAGGATAGTTGACATGCCCTGTGTAATCTATGATTCTTCGTAACTACTCATACCCCTCAGGTTGAACTTCTGTCACATCACCCGCTAAAGCCAACCGGATTGCTACCAGGGGATTAACCCCTCGGTTTGCCATTGCCTGAAGGTAACTACTCATAGGGGAAACGGGTAAAACTGAAATTCCCCTGTATCTGTAACTGGTTACAGGGTGTCTGGGGTTTTCGTAATCAGGATGGCGCAGCGTATTGGATCATACGTAAGCCAGGTTGATCGGGGAAGATCAGGTGCACTGTGAGCAGTTACCTTTATTCCATGAAGAGGATTCTACCATGATAATCAAAGGAGGACCTTCAGCATATTTAGCCAGTATCTGGTTACTTGCGATGGTGTTGGTAAATCCAGCTTATATATCTGCAGACTGCCTTAAAGACAGATATGGAGAGGCGTATTGTGGTGCCGGGCGATGTCTGGCCGATAGTAACGGTATAGTTTGGTGCTCTCGTCACTTTGATGGTGATGCAGAGCGTACTTCCGACGGCCAGGTGCTTTGTGGCAAGGGGCATTGCGCGAAACGCAGTGATGGTTTAGTGTTCTGTTCAACAGAGGCTGGTGGCGCTGTCCTGTTAGACAGTAGCGGGCATGTACGTTGTTACGGCCAGTGTGAGCCCGCTACCATAGAAATGTGTGAACATACTCGAGCCGGTAGCTCAAACAAATAAAAAATTCAGGCGGTCAGGTTCAGTTCCAGGTAAAAATGGAGTCCTGCTTGAATCTTCGTATGAAAATGCACCAGGTAAACTGGTGATTTTAGCGTTTTGTATACAAATAAAGCAATAGAGTACAGAAAATGAAAATATCAGTAATACTCGCTCATCCAGATCCTTCTAGCTTTAATCATGCTATAGCCAATACAACCATTGAGGTGTTACGGCAAAATGGTCATGAAGTAGCCTTCCACGATCTATATAAAGAGCGCTTTGACCCATGTCTTCCAGCTGCAGAAATTGCAAAAGATGCACTTCTGCCTTCTGAAATTCAACGGCATTGTCAGGAAGCTTCAGAAGCAGACGGCTTCGTTATCATTCATCCTAACTGGTGGGGCATGCCACCTGCGATTCTTAAAGGTTGGGTTGACAGGATTATGCGACCAGGAGTTACCTATGAATTTTTGGAAAATGACGGTGGCGAGGGGGTACCTAACGGTTTGTTAAAAGCAACAAAGGCTATTGTGTTTAATACATCCAACACAGAGACAGATCGTGAAATGAATACTTTCCTGGACCCTCTTGAAACCATTTGGAAAAACTGCATTTTTGACCTGTGTGGAGTTCGTGATTTCCATCGAAGAATGTTTAATATCATTGTAACGAGCACGGTGGAACAAAGAGAAATTTGGCTCAATGAAGTAAAGGAAACAGTCTCTACGAGTTTTTGTTAACTCGTGCCTGTCCATAAATGACTTTCTCGGAATCTTATACCTCGTTTACCTGCTTTCAAATGAAAATCTTTAATTTGGGTCAGGCACTCACTGACAAAAAACTATCTGATATACCTACCAAATACTAGTATGCAACTGCCCGATCTTCCCATTCGTGCAAGTTTGCCTGCCTTAAAAAAGGCTCTCACAGAAGGATCTGCCGTATTGGCCGCTCCTCCTGGATCAGGCAAAACTACCATTGTGCCTTTGGCACTTCTTGCAGAACCTTGGCTTGCCGGGAAAAAGATCCTTATTCTTGAACCACGGAGACTTGCCGCACGGGCTGCTGCAGGCAGAATGTCTTCTCTGAGAAATGAACAAGTTGGAGAAACTGTAGGGTATCAGATTCGTTTTGACAGGCAAGTTTCAGAGGCTACCCGTATTGAAGTGGTTACTGAAGGCATTTTAACAAGAAGATTGCAGGCTGATCCCGACTTGTCAGATGTGGGACTCGTTATCTTTGATGAATTTCATGAGCGTTCAATTCATACAGATCTGGCCTTGGCACTTTGTCTTGATATCTCACAACTGAAGGAAGACTTGCGACTGTTGATTATGTCCGCAACCATGGATACTGTTCCCATTGCTGAGCTTCTCGGTGACGTGCCCATTATTACAGGGACGGGACAAAGCCATGAGGTAACCATTGAATATCTGGACCGGGAACCACGGGGCCATATCAGCGACACAACCACTGCAGGGATCTGCAGGGTGCTGTCTAAGCATAAAGGGGATGTATTGGTCTTCCTCCCTGGAATTGGAGAGATCCGAGGAGTAGAACGAACCCTTCGCAACGAAATCCAGGATCAGGATTTGTTCATTCTGCCACTGTACGGCAACCTGACCCAGGAGGATCAATATCGCGCAATACTGCCCGATGCAAGCGGTAAGAGACGAGTGATTCTGGCCACCTCCATTGCCGAGACAAGTCTGACCATTGAAGGCATTACTCTTGTAGTTGACAGCGGTTGGTCACGCAGGGCGCAATTTGAAGAAGCGTGCGGTCTCAGCCGGCTGGTAACTGTAAGAGTATCAAAAGCGACTGCTGATCAGCGTGCAGGGAGGGCAGGGCGCCTTGCTCCCGGACATTGTTTTCGTCTATGGACCAGGAAAGAGCATTATAGCTTCCCACCTTTTCATCCTCCGGAAATTGTTACCGCAGATCTTTCCCCTTTAGCCTTGGAACTCGCCCTGTGGGGAGTCCATGATCCTTTGGAACTGCAATGGATCAATCCTCCCCGTGCTGGTGGTTATGCCCAGGCCATTGCGCTGCTGCAGACCCTTGAGGCTGTTGACGGGTCAGGCCGTATTACTCCCGCTGGACGCCAGATGGCCAGCTTACCCGTGCACCCCCGGCTCAGCCATATGCTCATTCAAGCGAAAAAAAATGGCCAGGGTGCATTGGCATGTGATATCGCAGCCCTGGTTTCGGAACGAGATATATTGCAACGTGGCATTACCAATAGCACTGCTGAGATCAGTGTCCGTTGGCAGCTCCTGCAACTATGGCGAAAAAAGGGCAATACTGCCGTCCAGCGGGAAGGAGGAGACCCCAAATCCTGTCGTCTGGTTGACAGGGCCGCCAAAATATTCCGGAGCGCCATCAACGTGAAATTCAGCCCCGGTGATGAACAGGAAATCGGTCATCTTCTGGTCAATGCTTATCCTGACCGGGTTGCCAGGAGAAGAATGGGAAGTCGACAGAGATATCAACTGGCCAACGGCAGGGGAGCAGCTCTATTGCCAGAAGATCCTTTGACTGCAAGTGAATATGTAGTTGTATCCAATCTCGATGCAGGCAGGCAAGAGGGACGAATTCATCTCGCTGAGGCAATTGATATTTCAATACTGCAGCAGCAACACAGCAGTATTTTTATCAGGAAACGTGAGGTTACCTGGGACGATGCTGCTAAAAGGGTAGCAGCACAGAATCTTCTCTGTCTCGGTGAGATTATTGTTGAAGAAAAACCATTGTCAGACCTGAGGGCTGAAGAAATGGTCGGGGCAATGCTCGATGGCATTCGACAGAACGGATTGGAGTGTCTCCCCTGGGACAGGGAAACGCGACAACTGCAAGCTCGTGTTACTTGCCTGCGCCAGTGGCAACCACAGCAAAATTGGCCAGATTTGAGTTCCAATACCTTAATTGACGATCTTGGCTGGCTTGAACCCTACCTTGGTGGAGTGAATCGCTTAGAGCAGCTTAAACAGATTAAGCTACTGGATGTTTTTAATACTATGCTTGGGTGGGAAAAACAGCAGCAGTTAGCTCGAGAGGCGCCTGCAAAGATTTTGGTACCAAGTGGATCCAATCTGCGTTTGGATTATCTCTCAGGGGAATTGCCTGTACTTGCGGTCCGTATCCAGGAAATGTTTGGTTGCACCGACACACCTACTGTTTGCGGTGGCCAGGTTACTGTCTTGCTTCATCTGTTGTCTCCTGCAGGACGCCCCGTCCAGGTAACTTCGGACCTGGCCAGCTTTTGGCAACGGAGTTATCCAGAAGTTAAAAAGGAGTTAAAGGGCCGCTATCCAAAACATTTCTGGCCCGATAATCCGTTGGAAACACCTCCCACTCGGCGGACAAAACCAAGAAAGAAGAATAGGTAACTGCTCACAGCGCACCTGATCATTCCGCGATCAGCCTGGCTTATGTATGACTCAATACGCTGCACCAGCCTGCTTGCGAAAACCTCAGGCACACTGTAACCAGTTACAAATATGGGAGATATTCAAGCTTATTCGTATCTCCTGTGAGTAGTTACATCCGGGCTAAGTTTGCATGGTTATTTTATGACCCTGAAGTGGAAGTACTGTTCTCCACCTCTTTTTCTACGCGACACAACAAGGCAGAATGTGGCCAGCTGCCTATTTCCGGACTGCAAAATTCAGGATCATCCGGACAGAGAACATTCGCGTTTGATTCAAAAACGCCAAAAAGTTCCGGAAGTTTCGGGTCACGCTCGGGGAACCACCAGGAATGTTGTATGTCAACCATCTTGGGATGCATTACATCCGTAATTTTTACCCGCTGGCGTATCGAGCCAAGCGGCGTGGAGATCACGGCCCAGTCGCCTTCGGTCAATCCTAACTTTTCAGCTGTTGAAGGATGTATTGAGACCAAAGGATCCGGTACTTTCTGGCGTGCCTTTTCGATTTGCCGCTGTTCTGATTGATACATGGGCATGAAGCGGCTTCCTGTGATGAGGATGAGCGGATATTCCTCTGCCAGCTGCGGATTTCCCACTGGGCTCCACACAGGCTCATGGTATTGAGGAAGAGGGGCTGCGCCCAGTTCTTCAAAAATTGAGGATTTCAGCTCAACCTTACCCGAAGGAGTGCCGAATCCGAACTGTTCGTAGCGGCGATATTCCTTTTTGCCAAAAACACCGTACTGGTCCACCAGTTGCTTGAATGTCAAGCCAACCGGTTCCAAAGCGTGGTCATATACTTCTTCGATATTTTCCCAGGGCCAATATTCTTTCTGGCCCAACCGCATACCAAGCCCGCGGTAAAAGTCATAACTGTTACGCCGCTCAAATATTGGCTCAATACCCTGCGGGCAGGCCATGCAAAATCCCCCGGTCAGCCAGAGCTCAGAGGTTTCCACAGTTGAAGCTGCCGGAAAAACATAGTCAGCCATCGCTGCAGACGGGGTCATGTAGTAATCCACAACCATATAAAGCTGCAGTGCCTGCAGAGCCTCAAATACTTTTTTCGTATTGGGCAGGGCTAGAAGCGGGTTGTTTGCCAGTGTTATTGCAGCTGTTACCGGATAGGGCTTGCCGGTAATAATAGCGTCCATAACCTCTCTGGCATGTGCCAGGTTGGAATGCCAGGCCTCAGGGGCGGCCATGTATCCTTCTGGTAGTTTCTTGTTTGCGGCCGTGTTTTTTTCCCACCCGGGGAAGCCGAAAAATGGATATTTGTCCACGCCAAGCTGCTTGGCTTTTTGATGCTCCGGCATCATGTCGTTGAGCTCAAAATATTCCCAATCCCTGATTTTTCCTATATCACCGGCAAGGGAAAAGACCTCGCCTCCAGGGATTTCCAGGTTGCCGGTAATGGCTCGGATAATTGCCCGGCCCCTTGCACATTGCGTGGCATTGACGCCCTGTTTATCCAGACCAAGTCCGAAAGGAATTACTGCCGGGCCGTTTGTGGCATACATTCTTGCCGATTGTTGAATAAGATCAACAGGCACGCCAGTGATCTCTGCAACCTTTTCCGGAGTATAGCTCTCAACCGCATCTTGTAATTCATCAAAACCAATGGTCCAGCGGGATACAAATTCATGGTCATACAGATCCTCAGCAATAATCAGGCGAATCCAGCCTAGCATTAAAGCGAGGTCCGTGCCCGGCCTAATCTGCAGCCATAAATCTGCCTTTTCTGCCTCTCTGGTTCTTCTGGGATCAATGATTATCAGTTTGGCCCCTTTTTTTCGAGCTGCAAGAATTTTAGGATAGAGATTAATCGGATTTGATTGTGACGCATTACAACCCCATAGAACAATGCATTTGGCAGCAGGTACTTCGCTGCCCATAATCATGCCGCCATAGGTCGCAAATTCCGTGGCATAGCTTGGGCACATGCAGATAGTATTTACTCCGCAGGTGTTGGGAGAACCGAAGAGATTGAAAAAGCGGCGGCAATCCCAGTGGTATGTTCGTTTGGTCCCGTGGGTAAAGGCGAGTGTCTCGGCCCCGTATGTATCCCTTAAATGTGAGAGTTTTTCAGCTACCTCATCCAGTGCCTGTTCCCAGGATATCTGTTGCCAGCGGCCTTCTCCTTTTTCACCAACTCTCTTTAAAGGATGATTCAGTCGTTGCGGATGATAGAGGTGATCCCGCATCAGCCGGCCACGTTCGCAGATGACTCCTCGGGTGATTGGATGATCCGGATCGCCGGTTACTTTTACAACCTTGTCGTTTTCAATATGCAACAGGGTTCCACATCGCGGGTGGCAAAGACCACAATAGCTTCTACGAATTTCTTTCATGTGTGTCTCCAGACTTGGTTGAGAATAGTACGTTTTCTGCCCCTTGGCTTATGGATCGACCAATCTCTATGGGAGTATTTTATTATACAACTCAGCAGGGTATTCCCGTTCATCAAAAAGAGGAAGTAGCAACTGTGTATGCAGATACATGTTTTTTACATGCTGTTATACTGTTTTCTTATCGCGATATAGTATTTCACATATGATGCAATGTATGTCAAAATAGACTGGCAGTCAATTTTAAATCGACTATGAGTCGAAAAAGCTTTTTAGGCACACCGGGGCTCTCCGAACAGGGACCAAGAGGATAAACATGAAAAAATCCACTACCGTTGCAACTCAATCTGGCCAAAAGAATACTCGTCGAATCGGTGCACCATCAGGACCGAGAAGGTCGGATCAAAGACGGGCAACGTTAATAGAAGCTGCAGGCAAGCTCTTTGTTGAGCAGGGCTACGAGGCGACCACCATGGATGAAATCGCTGCTGCCGCCAATGTGGCAAAAGGCACACTGTATCATTATTTTTCAAACAAAGCTGAATTGCTTCAAGTCTTAAGGGAAGGTTTTGAATCAGAAGTTATGAAACGTATTCGTTCACGTGTAGATATGTGTCATGATGATGATTGGCGAGGTCGTATCAAAGCGTGGATAGATGGAGCCGTTAATGCCTACTTTGCAATGCAGGAGCTTCATGACATAGTTATCTACAGTACTGGCATGCCATTTCGCAACGCAATGGCGGATGCTGAAATAACCAGATATCTTGCTCAGTTGATTCGTGATGGCGTCCAGGCAGGAGCCTGGAAGGTTGATGATGAGCACTGGACTGCTGTGGTCATGTTTTACAGCTTTCGGGGCGGTTGCGATGAAGCCATAATAGGAGCCCAGCGCCCGGAAGATATTCCGGAAAAGCTGAATACATTATTTTTAAAAATACTAGATGTAACTACGTGAAGGTTGGTTGCCCCATGATGCCATAGAGGCAGTAATGAGTATTTTCCGGCAAATATAAAGACTCCTTTATACTTTGTGATGTGCTTTTTCTTTCTGTCTACGTCTGGGCTGGGGATATTGTCAAAGTAGCTGGCTACTGGTAAAAGATATCCGTCCTTGACGATATATCGTCCAGTTTTTTCACATTAACTTCATAGAATCGGTTGCCATGTTTAAATCTCAAATTGTCAGAGGCAGTTCTTGTACTTATAATCAATCAAGCGGCTTCAAATTTGCTTAATTGATCCTCCACAGCCCTTGCCTGATTTTCCAGGAATACATTGGTTTGCAAAAGATCATCGTTTGATTCATATGTGAGAAATTTTCAAAAGGAGGGATGTTATGAGTTCTGAAAGTACAATGTCAGAGCAGGATGAGCGTACTCTGGCCGCCTCACTTGCTACTTTAACAGAACGACTGGACCATCTCACCTTAGCTCAGCGAAATGAGCCAACCACAGCATATTCTGCCTTGTCTATTTACCGGCAGGAAGAGCCTACTGAGTTGACCAGTTATATGCAGGAACCAAGCATTTGTCTGATCGCGCAGGGGAATAAACGCGTCGTACTTGGTGAAGAAGAGTATGTGTATGATCAGCACCATTACCTGGTAACATCAATAGATTTACCATTGGTGGCACAGATCATGGAAGCAAGCAGGGAAAAGCCTTATTTGGGATTGGTACTGAATTTGGAAAGGAAAATCATAGCCCAGATGATGTTGAATAACGATATCTCGATTAACCGCTCCCCATCTGCTGATCGATGTATCGGGGTGAGCAAGATATCCCTGCCGGTTGTACAGGCTATTCTGCGTTTGCTTGATCTGCTTGAGCACCCTGATGATATTCCCATCCTTGCCCCTCTTATTCAGAGGGAGATTTTATATCGTCTGCTCACAGGCGAGCAGGGACAGCGTTTACTGCAGATTGCAATGCTTGGAAGTCACAGTAGCCAAATAGCGCGTGCAATTGACTGGTTGAAGGAAAACTACGACAGAACCATTAAAATAGATGATCTTGCCGCCTACACAGGGATGAGCACGTCAAGTCTTCATCATCATTTCCGGGCAATGACAGCTATGACGCCGTTGCAGTTTCAGAAGAGGCTGCGCCTGAACGAGGCCAGGCAACTCATGCTTATGGAACAGAAAGATGCTACTACAGCAGCTTTTGAGGTTGGTTATGAAAGCCCTTCGCAGTTCAGTCGTGAATACAGCCGTCTGTTCGGAGCCCCTCCTTCCCGGGATATAAAAAGACTGCTTGAAGCAACATAACTGGTTGCAGTGCACCTGATCTTACCGCGATCAGCCTGGCTTATGTCTCCCCTATGAGTAGTTGCGAAGCAACGCCACAATAATAGCTGATATCATTCGCAGCTTATCTCATCTTAGTATTGCTCGTCACCTCTTTTCTTTTTTGGGAAGAAAAGAGGTGATGCAACGTATGCGCTACGCATTTTTCCCCATGGTATACGCTTCGCTCATGGCATTGGTATTTTTTACCTTGCCAGCGTCCCAAATACCGGTAACAGAGATTGTTCCTTTTTCAACAACATCCAGACAGTCTGTGAAAGTTCTGAAGCTTTGAAAAGTGCTTTCTACTGGCAGGCTTCCTCCGGCAGCGGAAGCGATAAAATATACGTCTGTATTGTGGATCATAGGATACGCAGGGCAGACTCGATCGATGAAGGTTTTCATCTGCCCATTAAAGGAACGAAAATAGACAGGGCTGGCCAATACCAGAATATCTGCGGCAACTATTTTGGTCAGGATTTCATTCATATCGTCCTGCTGGACACATGCTCCGGGTTTACCGATGCAGGTGCAGCATCCTGTACAATAGTTGATGTTTTTTTCTGATAATCGTATTTTTTCCACACTGTGGCCGGCATCCCAGGCGCCTTTCCTGAATTCGTCACATAATATGTCTGAATTACCGTTCTTTCTTGGGGTAGATGATAGTATTAGTATTTTTTTGCTCATGATATTTTTTATGCGCTTGCCAACAAAAATCAGCCATTCTTTTTAATACGGTACGTATGACGCACCCTACCTTTCGCATGGACCCGAACCGTAGGGTGCGCGTCACACGCACCATCAAAATTACTTGTTATTGCAGAGTAATGGTGACAGAGATCTGTTCATCAAGAGTATCCATTATTGAAGGCTGAACAGTTATTTTGCCGAGTGTCACCATATTGCCGTACTGTTGTGAAATCTCTTCATCCTTATAGAGGATGGCAAAATAGTTGCCATCTGCCGCAAATGCGAGATCTCCATTTGACCATCCGTTACGCAGCTCACTTTGGTTATAGGAAAGGGCTTTCATCACACCGCAGTAGTCATGCGCATACCTCTGAAGTTTCACTGTATAAGGGAGCATGTCTATAAGTTCTTTGGACGGAGTACTGTCGTTCAAGACTGCAGGGATTACCGCTTCTCCGATGGTCAAGAGTATTTCTGTTTTATTCATTTTGTTTCTTCTTATTTCAAAGACTCCTGGAAAAAAGAGGTGATTTTGTCAAACGGGATCATATCCACTCTGTCATACAGATCAATGTGTCTGGCGCCGGGAACAATAACGAGTTCTTTGGGTTCGGCGGCCATTTCATATGCATCTTCCGTAAAGTATCTTGAGTGAGCATTCTCGCCCATGATGAACAGAATAGGTCTTGGTGAAATTGATTGAATATAGCTCAACAAAGGAAAATTCATGAAAGCCATATTGCTTGTCAGTGTAAATGGGCCGTGTGACCGTGGGTGGTGACCACGGGCCATTCCATAATATTCGAAGAACTCGCTTGAAATAGGGTCTAATCCTTCGGGAATGGAAGCAGCCGCTTCTTCTGGGAATCCTGGAGGTAAGAATGGACTACCGTTTTCGAAATCCTTCCAGCGTTGCTCTCCAAGCTGGTCAAGGGTTTTGTTGCGCTGTTCATCGGTCATTCCGTCTTTCCATCCGTTACGGATTACACGGCTCATATCATACATACTCACCGTGGTAACGGCCTTGATACGGTGATCAACCTGTGCCGCGGTAAGGGAGAATGCGCCGCTGCCACAGATGCCAATCACACCAATTTTATTTTTGTCAACAAATGGGCGTGTCCCGAGAAAATCAACTCCGGCACTGAAATCTTCAACAAAAATTTCTGGAGATGATACGTGTCTTGGCTCTCCGCTGCTTTCTCCATTGAAAGATTCATCAAAGGCAATGGTAATAAAACCCCTCTCTACCAGGGTTTGTGCGTAAATGCCTGCTCCCTGCTCTTTCACACCGCCATAAGGGGTACCTACAACAATGGCTGCATATTTTTTTGATGTATCTATATCTTTTGGCAGATACATATCTGCAGCTATGGTGATTCCGTATCTATTGGGATAGGCAACTTTTTCGTGGACGACCTTTTCACTTTTCGCAAAGGTTTTATCCCATGCGGCATCTTCTGCCCAGGTAACACCGGTTATGAATACAAGCGTACTCATCACTAGTATTATCGAGATTGTATGGAACAAATTTGTTTTCATGTTCGTCTCCATTTTTAAAATTATATTCCCCGCGTGTCTTTATTTGATTACTTTCTGCATTTTTGCTGGTACCCCTGCAACAATACAGTCGGGTTGAACATCCTTGGTGACAACGGCACCAGCAGCAACAATTGCATTATCACCTATCGTCACACCGGGTAGGACTGTCGCGTTTGCCTCTATCCATACGTTTTTGCCAATGACAACGGGGAGTGGATAGATTGTTTGTCTCTTGTCTGCTGCGATGCCATGATTCAGAGTACACAACACAACATTCTGGCCTATCTGCGTATCGTCACCGATGGTAATTCCGCCGTAATCTTGAAAGGTACAGCCGGTATTGAAAAAGACATTTTTTCCTATTGTGATATTTTTGCCAAAGTCGGTGTAGAACGGAGGAAACATAAAGAAGGAGTCATCAATATCTGTTCCTGTTAATTGAGCAAACAGCGAACGTATTTCGTCTGGATTATGGTATGATCCATTCAGTTGTGCAGTAATCCGCAGTGCTTCGTTGCTGTGTTTGACCAAGAGGGCGTGTGCTGTAGTTCCAACGACAATCGGTTCCCCTTGTTTGATAATTCTTCTGATTTCGTTCGATTTCATAGCGTTTCTCCCTGTATCCAGATACCTTTAAGGTGAACTTTCACAAGGCTGTCTTGAGTACGGTAACAATATCGTCTTTGCTCATGGCAGGGCGGCTAAGGAGTTTGCCCTCACCGTCACGCAGTACCAGCGCAGAATCTTCCGCATATTGGGCAAGCAACTCATCACCGATGCCAACTTCTTTAAGTCGTGTTGGGCAGCCTATGGACTTGAGGAATTCCTCATAGGCAGCAATACCTGCCAGAGCACAATCCATATCATCGTTACTCTTTGCCTGGAGTCCAAAAATACGCTCGGCAAACTGTACAAATTTGGTAGGACGATGGTTGGCGGCAAATTTCATCCATGCAGGATTGACGATTGCCAGGCCAGCACCATGGGTGATGTCGTGGTGGGCGGAGATTGCATGTTCGATCATGTGCACAGGAAAACCGGCCGGGTTCATGCCTGCAGCCATGAATCCATTCAAAGCAAGGATGGAAGCCCACTGCAGTTGAGCACGTGCTTCAAGATCGTTGCCATCGGCAACTGCTCTTTTACCATATTCAATGGTGTTGAGAATAATACCCTCGGCGAAATGATCTTGAATGGGGGTACCATCAATACCGTTGAAATATGCCTCGGTTACATGGACAATGATGTCGCAGACACCATAGGCGGTCTGGTCTTGAGGGACGGTTAAGGTGAGTTCAGGGTCTACAACAGCGGCAGTAGGATAGAGCGCATCAGACTGTACAAACGATTTTATTTTGGTTTCTTCATTACTGATGACCGCAGCAGCGTTCATTTCCGACCCGGTCGCAGCGAGAGTCGGGATAGTAACAACAGGAAGTGCTTTTGTTGGGATAACCCAGTCTTCCTGGCCATGGCCAATCAGATCCCATGGATCGCCATGGTAAAGGGCTGCTGCTGCAATAACTTTGGAGGCGTCCATGGTAGATCCTCCGCCCAGGGCAACGATAACATCACAGTTTTCCTCACGAGCGATTTGCGCACCGCGGGCAACGGAAGTGATTCTCGGATTGGGTTCAATGCCAGAGCACTCGACGACTGTGACACCAGTCTGTTCAAGTGATGTAACGGCACGTTGGAATGTGCCGTTACGTTTCACACTGCCTCCACCGATTACCAGGAGTGCTCGAGAGCCTTTTTCTTTTACGATCTCTCCAAGGCGATTGAGGGAACCTGCACCAAAAATAAGACGGGTGGGATTATAAAATTCAAAATTCATTGTGTTCTCCTTGCTGGGGCTAATGAATGGGCATCCTGATTGGATGCTTCCACTATATGCCCATAAAGGAAAACCTGTTAGAACGATACTCCAGAGTTATTGTCTGATTCTCCAAAATGACAGAGAGGTCATTGGTGTTTCTTTTTTTTGAAACTGACTTTGTCAAGCTTTCCGTCTGTTGTCAGTCTTTGTGATAAAAAACGGATACACCGGTTGAAACTGTTTAATCAGCGGATAGAAAGCTGTTTTTCAAGGGTTTTTGCAAGTTGATCTGTGCATGAGGTACCTTTGTTGCCACAGATAATACCTTTTAACTTCTCAATGACTTCTTCTGCCGGCATACCTTCGAGCAATACTGAGATTGCACTGAGATTTCCCTGGCATCCACCAACAAAATTAAGATTGTGTACTCTGCCTTCTTCTAAACTGAATGTGATTTTTTTCGCACATACTCCCTCTGGAATAAAGCTCTCACCTTCGTTATCTCTTGCAAATTCAGCTATATTTAAAAATTGCATAAAAAAATCCTTAACGTAATTCTTTAAAAATAAAATCAAAAACACTCCGTAAATACACCTGCATCAAGTGACCTGCAATTGGTTTTTTCAGCAAAGATAACTGCTCACAGTGCAATTGATCTTTTCGCGATCAGCTTGGCTCAGGTATGACCCGATACGCTATATAAGTGGATACCAGCAAAGTAAGCATAATATGAGCCCTGACCAGGATTTTGAGCGAGTTTTTTTGAAATGCGAAAGGTACACCTGCCACGACTGCTTACCTATTGGCTGGGGGGTAATATGGTTACCCTGTTGATTCTTAATAACGAACGCATTAACAGACTTTTGCTCTGAAAATATGCGCAGGTCATATTTTTCCTGCCTTTGAGTATTTTGTAATTATCATCAGTTGTGCTTGAAAAAGTGAGAATGATTCCTAGAATGTATGTGTGTTGCTACCTAACTTAAGCTTGAGAGACATGACATGCAATCCACTACGGTCAATGGGAATCATTCTGCTGGTTTTGATAATACCTACATTCGCCTTCAAGAGAAGTTTTTTCATCACTGTAACCCTGACAAGGTGCCTCAACCTCGACTGATCTGTTTTAATAACGAGTTGGCAGACCATTTAAACCTTCGCCTCCAGGGGTTGAGTGATATGGATTTGGCCGGCTATTTTTCCGGCAATATGCTGTTTGCTGATTCTGAGCCCATTGCCATGGCATATGCCGGCCATCAGTTTGGTTCTTTCGTTCCCCAGCTTGGGGATGGAAGAGCCATTCTTCTTGGAGAAATTGTTACTCTAAAAGGGAAGAGGTACGACATTCAACTGAAAGGTTCAGGACGTACCAGGTGGAGCAGAGGCGGTGATGGCAAGTCTGCCCTTGGCCCTGTCATTCGCGAATATATTGTCAGTGAAGCGATGCATGCTCTTGGTGTACCAACTACCAGAGCACTGGCTATGGTGACCACCGGTGAAGAGGTGTTGCGCCAGACCGGTAAATTGCCGGGCGGTATACTTACCAGAGTAGCCTCTGGTTATATGCGCATCGGGACATTTGAGTATTTTCTTGCAAGAAATGATCTGGAAGCCATCGGTCAACTGGCAGATTACGCCATACGCCGTCACTATCCTGAAGCAGCCAGGGATGAAAATCCTTATATCAGTTTTTTCAAACAGGTCTGTGACAGGCAGGCAGCACTTGTAGCCAAATGGATGCAACTTGGTTTCATTCATGGCGTTATGAACACCGATAACACCTCCATTTGCGGTGAGACCATTGATTACGGCCCCTGTGCCTTCATGGATGAGTATGACCACAATACCGTATTCAGCTCCATTGATATCCATGGCCGCTATCGTTATGGCAATCAGGGCGGCATCATTCTCTGGAATCTCAGCAGTTTGGCCCATTGCCTTTTCCATCTGTTTGACGAGGACGAAGATACCTCCCGTAGCCTTTACACCCCTATCCTTGAACACACCCAGGTGCAATTTCTACATAACTGGCAACAGGGAATGTTGAAAAAAGTAGGCCTGAACAAGGTGGAGGAAAAAGATATTGAATTAGTTGAGAACTATCTCGATATACTCCGGGAGCAAAACGTTGATTACACCCTGGCGTTCAGGTACCTGGCAGACAATATCAACCGAAATACGCTTTCAGGGCGGTATTCTGCCCTTTTTAAGCGTCCTGAAGAACTGGATAACTGGATGTTACAATGGAAAAAGAGGTTATTGCGGGAATCTGCTTCCGGCGCAAATATTGTTTCTTTAATGAATAGAACAAATCCCGCCTATATTCCCAGGAACCACAGGGTTGAAAAAGCGATTCAGCAGGCTGAAAAAGAAAACAGGTTTGAAGAGATACAGCGCTTTATGGACGTGTTGAAGAACCCTTTTTCAGAACAACCTGACACCGCAGAATATATGCTGCCTCCTACAACAGAGGAGCGAGTATTGCAAACTTTCTGTGGAACGTAGGAGAAGTCCGGGGAAGCCGCTTTCCCCGAATCAGGGCTGCGGAAAATACTGTTCGCGAAGTCAGGTGTATGGTTGTGCTTATTGTTCTTCACCTATAATAAACAGGTGCAATTCCCGAGGGCCGTGCGCTCCGTGAACCATTATAAGTTCGATGTCCCCGGTTTTACTGGGGCCGGATATGAGGGAAAGGTTGTTGGTCAGGCCTTCCTTACGTTCGGCTGGATCCCATTTGAGCAGAGTGTAGAGTTCCTCGAGGGTTGAAAGGAGTTTTTTCTCTTTAACAACAGCCACGTGGATGGATGGAACCAGAGAAACCGATCGGCTCTGTCCGGGACGACTTCGAAGGGCAAGAGTTGCTGTTGCCGCCACACAGTAATCTGCAGAAGTAATGCCGATAAATGACTGTTCCACCTGGGCTCGAAACTGTTCTTTTTGACTGGATGGAATTGGCCTGGCCTGGTCTGTAACGTCAAAAATCGGGGTCGTATGAATAGGGATTCCCGATAACTCCGGCAGAGATTCCAGCTTGAGTTGGTTTATTAATGGATGATCCCAGCGGCAGACATGTTTTTCCGTTCCCCATTCAGGTGACTTTTCCTTAATTAACGCGGCAATGGCCTCTGCAGTCTCTTCCAGGCTACTATGTTCGTGCAGGTTAACATACAGGGGGCCTGTGACCTCGCGGAGCCTCGACATGTTTGCGTTATGCTGGGCAGATGTGCGCTGTTGGATCTGTGTAAGCACTATTTTTTCATGCTCAGAAGGCTCGGTGGTGAAAAGGTCTTCTGCAGGTTTTGATCCCTGTGATCTTCCCAGCGCTTGTTTGATGGTACTTATGAACGTCTGTTGCATTATTTTTTCCCCTCCTGTTTCTCCTGCCATCTCTGCATAAAGGTTTTTGGTGCCAGAGGCTGCATGTTGCGTTGGCTGGTCCAGCCATTAAAAGGGTAGGGGAGCTTCCTGATCATGCCATCCTGGGTGGGGAGAATTTTTTGTGCTTTTCGTGCCACTGCATAAAAAAGGTTATATAACGTGCGATTGCCGTTAACAAACTGCCAGCAGCGAAAGAGCCATCTTTCCTGGTTGCGGGCTGGTTTGACCTGCCAGCTGGGATCACCTTCGGAGAGCTTGGATCGTAAGGCCAACAGCATCCTCGGCAAATTGATTTCCAGTGGACAAGCCTGTCTGCACGCACCACAAAGAGATTCGCCCGAACAGAGATCTGAGGCATCGTTGATGCCAAATAGCAGGGGCGTTACGACAGCCCCGACAGGGCCACTGTAGGCTGATCCGTAACTGTGACCACCAATTTTTCCGTAGACCGGGCAGATGTTCAGGCAGGCCCCGCAACGAATGCAGCAGAGCATTTCCCTGAATGTCTCATCAGCCAGGATCTTTGAACGTCCATTATCCACAATGATCAGATGGAACTGCTCCGGCCCGTCACTGTGGCCGGGGGCAGCCGGGCCGCCAACATAACTCACATAGCCGCCGATCTGTTGGCTCGCAGCACCCATGGACATAAGACGGAGGATAGCCTGCTGCTCCTCCAGATTGGCAACGATGCGCTCCATTCCCATGACCGCAACATGCAATTTGGGCAGGGTGGTTGCCATGCGAATGTTGCCCTCGTTGGAGACTGTGGTGATATGTCCGGTTTCTGCGCAGGCAAGGTTACAGCCGGAAATACCCATATCAGCTGTCAGGAATTTTTCGCGCAGTGCCCTGCGGGCATCCTGGGTCAGGGTTGGTGGGTCATCGGTGTAAGGAGTGCCAAGTTTTTCTGTAAACAGTTCTCCTATCTGTTCGCGGGTTTTGTGGATGGCCGGAGCCACGATGTGCGTTGGCCGTTCACCGGCAAGTTGGATGATATATTCGCCCAGATCGGTTTCGGTCACCTCGATACCCGCCTGTTCCAGGCCATCATTGAGTCCGATTTCTTCGGTGACCATGGATTTACCCTTGACCACAGTGCGAACATGATTTTCCAGGGCAATGCGCACACAGATTTCCACAGCATCTTCAGCTGAGGGTGCAAAATGGACCTGCCCTCCATGGGACCGGATATTTTCTGCCAGGGTCTCCAGAAGAACATCCAGGTTATCAATAGCTTTACGGCGATACTGATGTGCAATTTTTCGCAGTTCCTGGCCTTCCGGCAGTGTATTGTACAGCTTTTTGGTTGCAGGTCCCAAACGTCCCTGCAGGCTGGTGAGGGCAGACTGCAGTACTGGATCTGCAATGGCTTTATGGGCGTTCTGTTTATACTTTTCCGAGTCTATCCCAGCCATATCATCTCTCCGCCAGCAACTGGGCAATATGTTTTACTTCAACCGATGCATTGATACGACTGAGCATACCCTGAATATTCATCAGACATCCCATGTCGCAGCCAGTCACCACCTCTGCGCCGGTTTGCAGAATGTTGTCCACTTTCTCTTTGAGAATGGCTTCGGAAATGTCTGAATATTTCACGGCAAAGGTGCCGCCAAAACCGCAACAACGATCTGCGTCTTTCATCTCGATCAGTTCCATCTCCCGGATATGGGAGAGCAGGGCTCTCGGTTGCCTGTCTACACCGAGAAAACGATTCAGGTGACAGGACGCATGGTAGGTGACCTTGCGGGCAAATCTGGCGCCCACATCCTCGGCCTGGAGAACATCCACCAGATACTGGGTAAACTCATAGGTTTTGGCGCCGACTTTTATGGCACGTTTTTGCATTTCAGGATCGTCTGCAAACAGTTCTGGGTAGTGATGGCGTACCATATTAACACAGGAACCTGAAGGCGAGATAATGATCTCTGCCTCTTCAAACAGGTCAATGAATTTACAGGCAGCTGCCTTGGCAACCTGACGGTGCCCGGAGTTGAATGCGGGTTGGCCGCAGCAGGTCTGGCTGGTTGGGCAGGAGACCTGAATGTTCAGGTCCTCCAATACCTTGACCATGGCCTCTGCGACATCCGGGTAAATAGTATCAATAATGCACTGGACAAACAGTGTGACAGGTGGTGTGTGCTTCATGGTTTATGTTAATTGATCAGGTGCGAGGGCATCCAGGTAATGATCTGGGGAAAGAGTATAAGCAGCAAAATGGCTAAAACCTGCAGGCCGACAAAGGGCATGACTCCTTTGTAAATGTCCACGGTTTCAACGCCTGGAGGAGCAATGCCTTTAAGGTAAAAAATCGAATAGGCAAAGGGTGGCGTCAGAAAGGAAATCTGCAGATTCACCATAACAAGCACTGCAAACCAGACAGGATCAAAACCAAGTTCAGCCGCTATGGGAGTAATCAGGGGAACAATGATGAACAGGATTCCCATCCAGTCAATGAACATTCCGCACAGTACCAGGAGCAACATGATGGCAGCCAATACGCCCCATTTACCCATGGGCAGTTTCATAAAGAGAGAGGTGATAACCTCGTCGCCTCCCAGGGTAACAAAGACCGTGGAAAAGAAACTGGCGCCAATGGCGATCATCATGATCATTGCAGTGATGGTCAGGGTTTGCTGACAGGCTTCCTTTACCACTGAAAAATTCAGTTTGCCATATGATGCAGCCAGCAGCATGCTGGCAACTGCACCCACGGCTGCAGCCTCTGTAACAGCAGCAATGCCAAAGAAAATTGAGCCCAGCACAGAGAAAATAATACAGGCAGGCGGGATAACTGAGGTCAGCAGTATTTTAATTTTTTGTCCACCTGTTGTCTGCCGTTCTTCAACTGGCAGTGGGGGCCCGTCCTGGGGTCTGAGGTAGCAGCGGATAGCTATGTAGAGCATGTAGAGTAAGACGAGCAGCAGGCCGGGCATCAGGGCGCCAAGAAAAAGTTTGCCCACTGATATGCGTGCAATGGGGCCGTAGACAATGATCATGACGCTGGGAGGAATCAGTATACCCAGGGTACCTCCTGCGCAGATCGCCCCGCACGCCAGAGATTTGTTGTACTTTTTTTCCAGCATTACCGGCAGGGCCATCAGGCCTATGGTGATCTCAGATGCTCCGACAACACCTGTTGCCGCGGCAAAGATAGCTGAAATGGCTATGGTGGAAATACCAAGTCCGCCACGGAATCGACCCCAAAGGATGTGCATGGCATTGAACAGACGTTCGGCCATGCCTGATTTTTCCATGAAAACACCCATGAATAGAAACAGCGGCACTGCCAACAGGGTGTAGTTTTTCATCAGGCCGAAAAGGCGGGTGATGAACAGACCGAAGATGTCCATGCCCATATTACCGGCACCAAAAAGAAAGGCCACACCACCTAAGACAAAGGCTGTGGGGTAACCGAGAAAGATGCCTGCGAACAGGACAGCAAACATGAGGAGAACTGAAATTTCCGGACTCATTTGACTTCTTCTCCTCCACAGATGAAAACAAGGTTGCGGAGCACTTCTGCCAAGCCTTGCAGCAGGAGCATGGAGACAGCGATCGGCATAACGGTTTTAAATGGATAGATAATTGGCTGCCAGTATCCCTGCATGGAACGTTCTCCTATTTCCCAGGAAAACTGTACATAAGGAATCAAAGCATAGAGTATGCCTCCCCAGAGGGGAAAGAACAACGCGAGATACATCACGATATCAATTACAGCTCTGGTCTTTCGCGAAAAGAGTCTGTAAAAAATATCTATGCGCACATGCTGTCTTCTCTTTAACGTCCAGGCTTCTCCCATCAGGAAGAAGGTGCCCCCAATCATATAACTCAGGTCAAAGGACCATTTTGTGGGTGCATCGAGCACGTAACGGGAAAATATTTCGTAGCTGATTATTGCGGTCAGCACCAGAACCAGCCAGATGATCACCTTGGCGGTTAACTCACTGACACTGTCTATGGTGCGGATTATACATCGAAGAGCGTTCATGGAAAATGACCTGCAAACAATAAAGGAGTCACCCGATCTGCAGGTGACTCCTCCATAGATACGTGGGAATATCAGTAGGAAGGCTGCATGAGTTTCTGGTACTCATCATACCCTTTTCTGAAATTTTTCTGTGATTCGTATACTTTCTTGAAAAAAGGATCTTTCTCACCTTTGGCTATCATCAGGGTCTCTGCCTTTTTGGCAAGCTCTTTCTGGATTTCAGGAGAAAGGTATTGGATTTTTACGCCTTTTTCTTTGAAGAACTCCAGGGCAGGAACATCTGCTTTAATGCATTTTGTCAGAATTTCCAGGGTGGTGGCTTTTGCGGCAACATCGATGATTGCTTTCAGATCGTCTGGAAGTTTGCTCCAGGAGCGTTTATTGATCTTCAGGTCAAGAATGGTGCTTGTCTGGTGGATACCGGGCAGAAGCAGGTAATCAGCAATTTCGTAAAACGCCAGATCTTTATCCATGCTGGGAATGGAGAATTCACCTGCATCCAGCACCTTTCGCTGGATAGCCTCATAGACCTCTCCGGCAGGCAGCATCATTACCGAGGCGCCGGCATCGCTAAGGATTTCACCCCAGTACCCGGAGGTGCGGAATTTCAGACCTTTGAAATCTTCCATCGTGGTGATGGGTTTGTTAGACCATGCCAGGTCTTCACTGGGAATGATACCGCAGGGTGCTGCATATCCATAGTCAAACTTTGCATAGAGTTCTGCAAAGAGCTCCTTGCCTTCGCCTTCGTACATCCAGGTCAGGAAAGGAATAGGTTCCATACCAAAAGGGATGTAGCCAAATAACGGTGCTGCTGGTAACTGGCCAACGGAATAGCTGGCAGAACTGTGTGCCGCATCAATGGTACCCATGCGAACTGCGTCAGCAACTTCCAGTGCTCCCATGAGAACACCTGCCGGATAGCTTTTAATGGTCAGCCGACCGCCGCTCATTTTGCTTACCTTGTCGGCAAAATCGTTGGCAGCTTCCTGTAAAATAGTTCCATCCGGCCAGGATGTAGCCATTTTCCAAACAATTTTATCCTCACTGAAGGCGCTGGTCGTACACAGCAGTGACAGTGAGAAGCAGACCAGTGTGGCCAGGATTGCGCATGGTGTCCGCATGACAGAAACCCCCTGATAATTGGTGAGTGACAATCCGGAAATGATTTTTTTGTTCAGGTTTTGCAGGGCGCTCAAAATAATCCGATGAATATTGAGTATATACCTGTGGCAAAATGTATCGCATATCTCGAAGTTGAACAAAAAAACTCTGTGTTTCAGGATAGGCACCGGTAATATGGTTTATGGAACTTACTGTGAGAGCGCAGTTATTAACAGCGCTGTGAATGAATTGTCAATCATTTTTGTCTGTATGGCAAGGAATGCTGATGCTTTGCTTTTGCTTCATGGAAAACGATCCGCACATTTTTGTCTGTTTGCTGGACCACAGATACAGAGGTGTGGCCAGTAAATCCGATTGATTATATGACCAGTTCTCTGGCCAGTTGTTCCGCTTCCATGGCAAATGTGCTGATGTCGGTATTGGGCATCATGTCCAGCCCTTTGGCAACAATGGGCAACACCTTGAAACCGTACATCTCCAGATACATGGTATAGCGGTCAAGTACGTCTTCGTGTTCTGAGGAACGGGCGACCTGGGCCAAAATCAGCACGGCAATTTTTCCTGCTTCCAATCGGCTTGCATTTTCGGGGTCTTTTTTATATTCAGGTCCGATGAGGGACCACATACGGTCGTAAAACAATTTGAACTGCCCGCTCGCATCGCCAAAATAAATTGGTGTTGAAAATACCACAACATCTGCTGTGTACATCTTGTCGAGAATCTCAGTCGCGTCATCGCGGAGAATACATTTATCTGATCTGGTATGACACCCTTCGCATCCCTGACAACCACGATATTGCAATCCATTGAGGTAATAACTGTAAATATCTGCGCCTCTGCGTTCTGCTGTTTCAGCGAAAGCTTTGGCAATACGAGCAGAAGTTCCGTTTTTCCTCGGGCTGCCCAGAATATTTAAAATTTCCATCTGGATGTTCTCCTTACAAGCGTATGCTCATTGGATATTTTTATTCATCGATCCGCTTTTGTAGCATATTTTTATAATTTTCTCTGCGAAAATGCATCTTGCTTTTCTAAAATCTGTCAGAATTTTTCCTGAAAATCAGGCAGGGATCAGTTCGTGCGATAAGCTGATTTTCTTTGTGGCACAAGGGTTTCTGGAGTAAAAATGGCTTGACTTTTTTTCTGTGAGTGGGAAACTGAACCTAAGAGTATGCCTTTATATGACCCTTTACCGACAGCTACCCATGAAGACTGTACTGCAAAGTTTCTTTGGTGGTAATCATAACACCATAATTGAACCGCTTGAAATGAGTATGGATGTCAAAAGAGAGGCAATGTGTAACTGCGTTTTACCCGCTCTGCGTGGAGATATTGCAGCCATTGGCCTGGAAGATGTCTTTCAACTTTTCAATTTTGCCGGTCTTACCGGTGAACTTGAAGTGCAGGGTGTCAGCAATAATGGCTTTTTCTTTTTTGAGAAGGGAGCCTTGATATTTGGCGCACTGGACAACAAACAGACCAAAATTGGTGAGCTCTTTCTCGCCAGTGGCCGTATCACTGAAGAACAGCTGAACGAATGCCTGGCTATTCAAAAACAGAATGGTAATACTCAGAGACTTGGTCAGATACTCATTGCAAAAGGGTATATTGGTCGCAATAATCTGACCGCAAGCCTCAGTCGTCAAATGCGTGAAGCATTTTTTGATGTTCTCACCTGGAGCGAAGGCGTGTTCTCTTTTTATCTGGATCATGCTCCAGGAAAAGATGAGCAGCGACTTCATGAGCGTGTTGACGCACTTTTACTTCAGGGTGCGATGCACATTGATCACTCCCAGTGATGAGCATGCCAGCCTTGGGCTGGTGTAATAGTCACTACCTCGACAGTTCAAGTCTCATGGATCTTCAGCGATAGACGTTGGTTTGTTTTGTCCTGTGGGGCTGTTCGATTGTCTGCTGGTCCTCCCGTCCACCTGCCATCTATGGTTTTTCATTGTCTACACTCCATGATTTCTCAGCCGGTGAGTATATCAATATCACCCGTGAGTATTGTTTTTTTTAAAAGTCGAGAGAAATGCCAGATACTCTGTAGGCATAGTTGCTAAAATAGGGTATGTATCCAAGCAGTTTCCTGGCTGCGTGGTTCCATGTTGTTTGCATGGCCCCAGTGTCAGGAAGATGCAATGAACCGGATTCCCCAAAACACCGGAGTGTTATGGGCGATTTCGGAGAGTGGTGTGTTATGGGGGGGTGGAGTACAAGGCATGGAACAGGAAAAAGTATTTGAACGTTTATTTAAACTGATTGAGCAGCATCACTGTCAACAGACGCAAGGTACGTTTGTTGAGTATCATGAACCTCAGGAACTGCGTGAATTATTGCAGCTTGAGAAAAAAGACAGCCAGGAGGATCTGGACCAGCTTTTCCATTGGGTGGAAAAGTACCTGAAATATGCTGTGAAGACCGGGCATCCCGGCTATTTAAACCGTATGTGGGCCGGGGCCAATCTGCCATCCATGGTGGGAGAGATGGTCACTGCGATATCCAACACCTCTGCGTGTACCTATGAAACAGCACCGGTTTCCACTTTGATGGAGCAGTATATGTTCCAGGAGATGTTGAATCTGGTAGGTTTTAAGAATGGTGTCGGCCAGATGACCACCGGATCGAGCAATGCCAACATGATTGCCATGATGGCTGCACGCAATACACACAGTACGTGTACCAAAACACAGGGATTGTTCGGGCAAGCCCCTCTGTGTGCATTTGTCAATGAGGATGCCCATTACTCCATGGATAGAGCGGCATCTATCCTGGGTATTGGCACTGATTATCTGATTAAAGTGGCCATAGACGATCACGGTCGGATGATACCGGATGCCCTGGAGCAGGCCATTGAAAACGCGAAACAGAGAGGATGTGTGCCTTTTTTTGTGGCAGCCACTGCCGGTACCACGGTACGGGGAGCGTATGATCCCATCGGTGCGCTCCTGGACTTGCGAGACAGACATGGATTCTGGTTGCATGTAGATGGGGCCTGGGGAGGTGCAGCCGTGCTCAGTGAGCGCTTACGGCTGAAATATCTGCCGCGTTTGGAAGAGAGCGATTCCTTTACCCTGGATTTTCATAAGATGCTTGGTTCGTCGTTGATGTGCAACGTACTGCTCTTCAACGGACGGTCTGGTATATTGCGCAAGATCTGCAGTGCTGGGGATGAAAGTTACATTTTTCGGGAAGGCGATAATGGTGAGACCAGGGATTTGGGAACACTTTCACTGCAATGCGGTAGAAAAGTGGATGCCCTGAAATGGTTTCTTGACTGGAAATTTTACGGCCAACAGGGACTGGCTGCCCGTGTTGAGAAGTATTACGAGTTATGCCGATACGCTGAAGAACGAATTCTGGCCAATCCCAATTTGGAGATGGTTGTCCCGCGCGAATCATTTAATCTTTGTTTTCGTTATATTCCTCCCGTGGGTTCTTCTAAGGACGAGTTTACCATTGCTTTACGTTCGCAATTGCAGAAAACCGAGAGAGCTCTGGTTGGGACCGGATATGTAAAGGGGCAGGTTGTCATGCGTCTGCTTATAACTAATACAAATGTCGATAAGGACGCCATTGATCGATTTTTAAGCAATGTTGTTTTGTCGGGGAAAGAACTTTGCCGGCAATACGAACAGGCCTGCTAACTCATGTCTGTCCATAGATGGACTTCTCGGAGCTTTTTCTTACCTGGTCTTGCAACGAGAATTCTTATTTATGGACAGACAATGACTCTATGCTGCTGGTGGAGGTACTGTTTGGTAGTTAAGGAGCTGAACAGGCTTGCTCTCTACCGGCTTTTACGGTTTACTGCAGTAAAGGTATGGATTGTGTTTTGAACGAAGAGACAGAGGTAGTCGATGAGTGAGACTGAATATCAGGTATCGCAGAAAGAGGCAGCCGAATATCTTAATGTATCCACTAAAACCATCAGCAGGTATCGTAAAAAAGGGCTGCCTTACAGGATGATTCTCAATCCTGTTACAGGAAAGCAGGAAGTGCGTTTTAAAAGTCAAGACCTTGAACGTTGGCATCAGGGGCGTGAACTGCTCTCGACTTACGGGCAGGATGGAGAAAGCTTGAACAGAAAAGGCGAGTCACTGGGTACCCGCGCGAAGGGCGGAACAGGTGGACAAAGACAGGTTGAACAAAACAGCTACCTGGATGAGTTGCTTGAAGTGTACAAGGAACAGGTTCAACTGTTGCGGGAACAACTGGAAGATATGCGTGCACAGCTTGCCAGAAGGGATCGTCAGATAGAAGATCTGATGCGTTTCATGGTAGGCTTTCAACTGGAATATAAGCCCTCGGCACCAGAAGATGAACGGCAACAGGACCAGTTGAAGGGAGCTGTTCAGGAGCTTTCTGCAGCGCCTTCCAAAAAAGTTTTCAGGCGTGAAGAGTTGTCACAATCAGTGCTGCGCTTACGGAAAAAAGGCAAAAGCTATGCAGAAATTGCCCGGGGACTTAACCAGATCAATGCTGCAACCCTGTCCGGCAAGGATGAATGGAGCCCGGCAGAGGTGCAATCTCTGCTGCCACCCCTGGTGGAAGATGAGCAGGGTGTGATTGAACTGTAGAGAGATATATGAGGCGGTAAATCTGCAGGTAGAGCATATTTGTGAACAAGAATAGTGCGGTGCGCATATTGCGCACACCCCATCATTCTACCTGCAGGTATCCTAAAATTCCCTTGGCCGCCTGCCTGCCTTCCCATATTGCTGTAACGACCAGGTCCGACCCTCTCACCATATCTCCGCCGGCAAATACCTTTGCGTTACTGGTCTGCATGGGGTATTCGTTTGTTTCCCTGGCAATAACTCCTCCCCACTCATGCAGGTCGATATTATGTTCTTTTATCCATGTTGGCGGGCTCGGTCTGAAACCAAAAGCAATGATCACCAGGTCAGCAGGCAGTTCTTCTTTGCTGTCCGGTAAAATGATCGGTCTTCTGCGTCCACTTTCATCCGCTTCTCCGAGTTCCGTTGTTACCAGTTCTATGCCCTTTACCCTGCCTTCTCCTGTCACTGCGCTGGGTTGTCGATTGAACAGGAAGGTAACGCCTTCTTCCTGGGCATTGATGACTTCCCGTTTTGATCCCGGCATATTTTCCTGATCGCGACGATAGGCACATGTTACGCTTTGTGCGCCCTGACGAATGGCTGTCCGGCAGCAATCCATGGCTGTATCGCCACCTCCAAGAACAATAACCCGCTTACCTGCCGCATCAATGTATTCGCTGTCAGCCACTTCATATCCACGGTGATGACAAACATTGCCAATCAGGTAGGGAAGGGCGTCATGAACCCCTGTAAGGTTTTCACCCGGAAAGTGGCCTTTCATGAACTGGTAGGTACCCATGCCCAAAAACACAGCATCATATTTTTTCAGCAGGTGGGCAAAAGGAATATCCTTGCCTACTTCCGTGTTAAGGCTAAAGGTAATTCCCATGGCTGTGAATATTTTTCTGCGTCGTTGCAGGATGGTTTTCTCCAATTTAAACTCGGGAATTCCAAATGTCAGGAGGCCACCAATTTCGGGATAGCGGTCAAAAACCGTGGCATGCACCCCATTCCGGGCAAGGACGTCCGCACAGCCAAGTCCTGCAGGGCCTGCGCCAATTACAGCCACTCGTTTGTCGGTCCATTTGACCTGGGAAAGATCAGGACGCCAGCCTGCTTTGAATGCTTTTTCTGTTATGTATTTTTCAACATTTCCTATGGTCACGGCACCAAAGCCGTCGTTGAGGGTACAGGCCTCTTCACACAGGCGATCCTGCGGACAGACTCTGCCGCACACTTCGGGCAATGAGTTGGTTTGATGACAGAGCTCGACAGCCTCTTTCAGATTGCCATCACTTAGCAGCTTGAGCCAGTTGGGTATGTAGTTGTGTACCGGGCATTTCCACTCACAATATGGATTGCCGCATTCAATACATCGATGGGCCTGATGCTGGACGGCTGATAGATTTTCAGATTCGTAAATTTCACGAAATGCTGTTTTTCTGGTTATAATACTCACCTTGGGAGGCAGCTTACGTTCAACATCAAGAAACTGAAAAGCATTGTGTAATCGATTTGACATAGGTAATCACCTGGGTAACCATTATACGGGGACTCACCATGGAAATATATATACTGGCAAGAGGTGGTTATTCGCCACGTTGTCGTAGTCGGTTTAAAAGGTCGGCAAATTCAGCGGCCTTTGGCTTGACCATCCAGAAGTTGCCTATATAATCAACAAAATCGTCCAGCAGGTGCCAGGCCCAATCACTGTTTGTTTCCCTGGCAAATTTTTCAATCACCTGGTGCAGGTGATGCCGGTACTCCTCCATATATCCGGAATGGATACGTTGAATTTCAACCAGTTCATGGTTGTATTTATCCACAAAGGTGTTGTCCATATCCAATACATAGGCAAAGCCGCCCGTCATTCCAGCCCCGAAGTTAACCCCGGTTTTTCCCAGTACCGCGACCATACCTCCGGTCATATATTCACAGCAGTGATCTCCGGCACCTTCAATAACAGCCATAGCACCGGAATTTCGTACTGCAAAACGTTCTCCGGCTATCCCGGCACCATAGAGTGTGCCACCCGTGGCACCGTAGAGGCATGTGTTACCCATGATACTGGTTTCACATGTTTTAAAGGCAGATCCGGCTGGAGGAGATATGACCAGTTTGCCGCCAGCCATTCCCTTGCCAACATAATCATTGGCATCCCCATGTAAATACATTTCCAATCCTCCGGCATTCCAGACTCCAAAGCTCTGGCCGGCAACACCTGTAAGCAGAACCTTGACCGGGGTGTCCGTCATGCCCTGATTGCCGTGTCTTTTTGCTATTGCACCGCTGATTTTGGCACCGATGGAGCGGTCGCGATTGGTCACCTCATAGATGAACGTGCCACCGGATTTTTTTTCTATACTCGGCAACATGTCTTTGAGCATGGTTTCCGCAAGGATACCCTTGTCAAAGGGTTGGTTCTGTCGGACCGTACAATGGCGGGGCTTATCTGACAGCGATGAGTCCCTGTAAATGATGGGCGAAAGGTCAAGCCGCTGCTGCCTGCCGGTTTCACCTTGACTTGGCACAAGCAGGTCTGCGCGGCCAATGAGTTCTTCAAATGTTCCTATTCCCAGGGCAGCCATCCACTGCCTGGTTTCCTGGGCAACAAACCGGAAATAGTTCATGGCCTTTTCCACCGTGCCCTTGTAATGACGATCTCGAAGGTCGGAACGTTGCGTGGCCACACCGGTGGCACAGTTGTTGAGATGGCAGATCCGTAGATATTTACATCCAAGGGCGATCATGGGTGCTGTGCCGAAGCCAAAACTTTCAGCTCCAAGCAGAGCAGCCTTGATGACATCAAGCCCGGTTTTGAGTCCGCCGTCTGTTTGCAACCGCACTTTGCCACGCAGGCCATTGACCTGCAAGGCCTGATGTGCTTCACTCAAACCCAGTTCCCAGGGAGAACCTGCATAGTGGATGGATGAGAGTGGGCTTGCGGCAGTACCTCCGTCATATCCTGAAATGGTGATCAGGTCCGCATAGGCTTTTGCCACCCCAGCTGCAATGGTGCCGACACCAGGTCTTGAGACGAGTTTCACTGAAACCAGAGCATCCGGATTAATCTGTTTCAGATCAAAAATAAGCTGGGCAAGATCTTCTATGGAGTAGATGTCGTGGTGGGGTGGAGGGGAAATAAGGGTCACACCAGGAGTGGAATAGCGCAGTTCGGCAATGAGATCGTTGACCTTACCGCCAGGGAGCTGTCCACCTTCACCAGGCTTTGCTCCCTGGGCAATCTTAATCTGCATAACTTCGGCATTAACCAGGTAATGGGGGGTAACACCAAAACGGCCAGAAGCGATCTGCTTGATTTTGGAGTTTCTGTTCGTACCGTAACGTTCAGGGTCTTCACCTCCTTCGCCGCTGTTGGAGCGTCCCCCCAAGGTATTCATGGCCATGGCAAGCGCCTCATGTGCCTCTGGTGAGAGGGCTCCAAGGGACATGGCCGCAGAATCAAAGCGTTTTACGATTTCGCTGATCGGTTCTACCTCATCAAGGGGGATTGGCTCCAGCCCTGTCTTCAGTTGCAACATATCTCTGAGGGTGGCATGCTGCCTGGAATTGATCAGATCTGCACATTTTTGCCAATGCTCGTATTCTCCGGAATTGACAGCAAATTGCAGGGCATGGACAACGTCAGGATTGAAGGCGTGAAATTCCTGGCCATGCATGTATTTTAAAATACCGCCCGGACGAATGGCTTGTTGCGGCTTGTGAAATGCATCCCTGGCAAGAATCTTTTGATCTGCTTCAAGGTCGGAAAAATCAGCCCCCTGTATGCGACTTGGGGTTCCCTGGAAACAACGATCAACCACCTCCCGATGCAGGCCGATAATTTCAAAAAGCTGCGCACCTCTGTAGGAGGCAATGGTGGAGATGCCCATCTTGGAAAGAATTTTCAGCAGTCCTTTGTTGAGGCCTTTACGATAATTCTTAAACGCCTGGTCAACTGTTACCACCAGCCTTCCTTGATCATGCAGATGATTAAAGATTGAATAGCTCAGGTATGGAAATACGGCTGTTGCACCGTAGCCTATCAGACAGGCAATATGATGGGCATCCCTGGCCGTGGCTGTTTCCACAATGATATTGGCGTCACAGCGAATGCCTTGCAGGCACAACTGTCTATGCACTATTCCCGTGGCAAGCAGGGCATGTATGGGGAGGAGATCCGGCTCCACATAGTCATCGGAGAGAACCAGGAGTACCGCACCTGCCCGAACTGCATCACAGGCTTTTTGGGCAAGGTTGTCCAGCGCCTGCTGCAGGTTTTCTTTTTCCGGATTGTAATAGAGTTTACAGCGATGAACAGGGTATCCCCAACGGTCAAGATTGACCAGGGCCTTGAAGCGGCCAATGGACAATACCGGCGAGGAGAGACGCACACGGGCGGCGTGATTTTCTGTTTCTTCGTAGATGGAAAGTTCCGGCCCCACACAGGTCTCCAACGACATGACAATGGCTTCCCGCAGAGGGTCGATAGGAGGGTTGGTAACCTGGGCAAACTGTTGGCGAAAGAAATCGTACAACGGACGCTGTGTTCTGGAGAGCACCGCCATGGGGGTATCGTCGCCCATGGATCCTGTGGCCTCCTGGGCAGTTTCTGCCAGAGGGCACAAGAGCTGATCGCACTCTTCAAAAGTGACCTGAAACAGTTTCATCAATGCCTTGAGTTCCGTGTCAGGCAGTTTACGTTCCACATCTTCTTTTTCCAGAGAGGCTTCAATACGCAGGGTATTATTTTTCAACCATCGTTTGTAAGGGTGACGTTGTTTCAGTTGTTCGTCAATTTCCCTGGAATGACGAATGGTGCCGGTGGCTGTATCCACTGACAGAATTTTTCCCGGTCCCAGTCGACCTTTGGCCAGGATGTCTTCCGGGGCATGATGGGTTACCCCCACTTCAGAAGCCACAGTGATGATATTATCTTTTGTCAGTACCCACCTGGAAGGGCGTAATCCGTTCCGATCCAGGGCGCATACGGCATATCGGCCATCGGTGATAACCAGACCGGCTGGTCCGTCCCAAGGCTCTATGTGCATGGAGTTGTATTCAAAAAAGGCGCGAAGATCAGCGTCCATATGTTCCACATTCTGCCAAGAAGGAGGCACAAGCACCCGAATTGCCCTGTGCAGTTCCATGCCCCCGGTAATAAGGATCTCCAGCATATTATCCAGGCTTGATGAGTCTGATCCATGGAGGTTGATCAGGGGAGGAACTTTATCCAGATCAGGTAACAGGGGGCTGATGAATTTTGGGGTGCGAGCCAGGGCCCAGTTGCGGTTACCGGTGATGGTATTGATTTCGCCATTATGCGCCAGGAGGCGGAATGGCTGTGCCAGCTGCCATTGGGGCATGGTATTGGTGGAAAATCGTTGATGAAAGACACAGATTGCCGTTTCCAGGTTCCTGTCAGCCAGGTCCGGATAAAAGATAGACAAGTCTGCCGGCATCATGAGACCTTTGTAGGAAAGCACTTCGGTGCTGAGACTGGCGATATAAAAATCCCGGTCTTCTGCAAGTTCTCTTTCCGCCATTCTTCGCGCCATGAACAGTTTTGCTGCAAACTCCTGTTTATCCAGGGCGCAACCGTTTACAAACAGGTGAACGAAAGATGGCATGGATTCCAGGGCAATCGGTCCAAGGCACTTGGTATCTGTAGGGATTTCACGCCAACCGGCAATCTGCAGGCCCTGTTTCTCCAGGGACGCGGTCAGGATTTTGCGGCAATGCTCAGCTTGTTTTTTGTCCCGGTTGAGCATGATGGAACCTACCGCATAGAGGTCACTGAGCGGGGTTGAGCAACATTTTTCAGCTACTTTGCGTAAAAAGAGATCTGGTTTTTGGATTAAAAGCCCACAGCCATCACCTGTTCGGCCATCTGCGGCAATACCACCCCTGTGGGTCATGCTCGTGAGTGCTTCGATTGCTGTTGCCAGTAACGTATGACTGGCTTCACCGTTCACATGGGCAACCAGTCCGAAACCGCAGTTGTCTTTGTAGTCGCTGTTGTTGTACAAACCTTTTGATATAGTGTGTGAAAGTGGATGCTCTGTCATAAGGGACTCACCGTGGGTAATGGTGTTGGTTATTTGAGGGGGAGTCTGCCAGCCGGTATACTTCGCAACTTTTGGATAGTTGCTGTTTTTCCGCAACCCTCAGGACACCGCATTTTTAAAGACAGGATTTTATTGGCCAGCGTATATATCCAGTGTAGACTATGTGCAGTACTTGAACCCGAACATCTGGACATCTGAATGCAACTGGTATTCCCTTAGCGCTGTCCTTTTCTATCTATAACCGATACTTTGTTATTTACGGTAATGCAAATTGTAACAACCCATAAAAATACTGATTTTGATGCTCTGGCCTCCATCCTGGCAGCCACTGTGTATTATCCGCAATGTGTAGCTGTTTGCCCTAAAAGCGTGAATCCCAACGTTAAACGTTTTCTCGCCTTGCATAAAACTGCTTTTAATATCGTGCTTCCCAATGAAATCGAATCGGAGGATGTTGAGAGTCTTGTGGTGGTGGATACCAATACCTGGCATAGGCTTGATCGGATGGAAGCGTTACAACAAAAGGAGGACCTTGAGATCCAGATATGGGATCACCATATGGGCATAGGGGATATCAATGCCTCCTGGCAGCGCGTGGAGAAGGTGGGTGCCACCATCACCCTGTTTGTGGAGGAATTCATTGCAAAAAACATCGAGTTGACCCCGTTGCAGGCAACAGTGTTTTTGATTGGCCTTTATGAAGATACAGGCCAGCTGACCTTCAGCTCCACGACCCCAAGGGATGCCCATGCTGCTGCATTTCTATTGGAACAGGGAGCAGACTTGACCATTGCCGTGGAATTTTTGAATATGGCTTATGGAGAGACACAGAAGAAAATTCTTTTTCGTCTCATGCGTGATGCAGAAGTAATAGATATTCATGGTCACAGTGTTGGTATGGGAGTTGTGCGCGTTGACAAACGCGCCGAATTGGCCATGGTTGTGCAACATTATAGTAAAATTGTAAATGCTGACGCTGTTTTTGTTATATTTGTCAATAATGATGGGGGGCAGTTTGTCATTGGCCGGAGTGCTGTACCGGAAATTAATGTGGCAAGAGTGGTAGAGCTTTTTGGGGGAGGAGGGCATCCTGGAGCAGGTTCTGCTGTTATCCGGGATGAAAGAAAAGCTCCCGGGACAGTCCGGCAAGAGATCATCTGTGCTCTGGAAAATAACCAGGGCGGAGAAGCATTGGTTGCAGATATGATGTCTTTTCCTGTAACCACGGTTACGGAAGATACACCAATGCACGAGGTTCGCACGCTCATGGAAAAGGAAAAGATACGTGGTGTGATCGTTTCCGGCGGTAAAGGTATCCTGGGCATAGTTGTATTATGGGATTTTAAAAAATTAAAGAGCGACCGCCAGTGGAACAGCCCTGTGAAAGCTTTTATGACCAGAAATGTTACCTCCATCGCTCCCGACGTCATGGCAAGCGAAGCCGCGGAACTCATGGTGAAGAAAAATATTGGGCATCTGCCTGTTCTTCAGGATGATGAGGTTATAGGTATTGTTACCCGTACAGATATTATTAATTATCTGTACGGGATGCTTCCAGAATAATTTTAAAAGGCTCATAGCAAAACAGTGATTTTAACTGGTTCTTTTTTTTATGAGTGCTATCCTGTTATTGTAGGTATATGGTCATTATCTGTTTCAATTCACCAGAAAAGGAGTACAGGGCAAGGGGTGATATGTAACGCTTTTTTTCCATTTCATCAGATAGGATTTATTTGGCAGCCATGAAAAAGTGGTTCCGACAACTTTCTATACAGGGAAAACTGCATATTATCATTTTGGGCTCTTGCCTGGTTGCTCTTTTGTTCACAGCTATTGTCTTTCTTGCTGGTCAGCGATACCTGCTGCGCAGGCAATTTACAGAAGAGCTTATGACGCTGTCCGGGGTTATAAGTGAAAACTGCCAGGCAGGAGTAGCTTTCAAGGATACTGCTTCGCTGCAGGGAATTCTACGTTCACTGGTTGCCAAACCTTCTATCCTTCAAGGGCAGGTCTATTCCAAAAATAAAGTTCTGCTTGCCAGTTATGAGCGGAGTGGAACCCAAGGCAAGATCATCGCGGAAAACGATACAGAAGAAGCCAGCTTTGCCATGGGCGTACACTTTCATTCTGATCATGTCTCTGTGGGTAAAACCATTGAACTGGAAGATGAACCCATCGGTTTTCTTTATCTCCGTGCCGGTCTCGATAATCTTAATAAAAGTCAGGTGTTAATTATTCTGCTCATGGGGATGGGGTTAGCCATAGGTATGGGGATGGCCATGCTGCTGTCATCCGGCCTGTTGCGCGTTATAGTTGAGCCTATCCTGAGCCTGCTTGCCACCATGCAGAAGGTCAGCAAGGAAAAATCCTACGCAGCGAGGACACCCATTATCAATGATGATGAGTTAGGTGCCTTGGCAAGCGGCTTCAATAAGATGATTGAGCAGATACAGCAGCGGGATGAACATCTGGAAGAGCAGGTGAACGAGAGAACCAAGGATTTGCTTGCCGCCAAGGAAATGGCAGAGGAAGCGAACCGCGCTAAAAGCACGTTTCTCGCCAATATGAGTCACGAAATACGCACCCCGATGAACGCCATTATCGGTATGACCCACCTTGCGTTGGAAGACGAGCCGCCGGCACGCCAGAAAAAAATTCTGCAAACTGTGAAAACATCGGCAGATAGCCTACTGGGTATACTCAACGATATTCTGGATTTTTCCAAGATTGAAGCAGGGCAAATGCAACTGAGCTATAAGCCTTTCAAGCTGGAAGAAGTTCTGAAATCCGTTGTTTCCACCATGGAAATGTCTGCCTTGGAAAAGGGGCTTGACCTCAGTTATGTGAAAGATGACAACATGGCTGATGTCTATTTGGGTGATGATCTCAGGTTGACCCAGATTTTATTGAATCTGGTGGGTAATGCTGTCAAATTTACCCATAGCGGTATGGTGCGGATAAAAGTGAATAAAGCTGCAGTGTTGCAGAAAAGCGGGCAATTTGTCCTGCATTTTGCTGTTGAAGACAGCGGGATCGGCATTGCAGAAGATAAGCTGGATATTATCTTCAACACCTTTGAACAGGCAGACAAGTCCTATGTGCGCCGCTTCGGTGGAACCGGCCTGGGGCTGACTATCAGCCGACAGTTGGCGGAAATGATGGGGGGGCGGATATGGGTTGAAAGTCAGCCTGATCAGGGGAGCACATTTCACTTTACTGTTTGCCTGGAAGAGGGCGGTGATTCGCAGCTCTCCGAGGAAGCAAGTTTTTCATACACCGGTCAGGCTAAAGTGAGTGGTCTGCATATTCTGGTTGTTGATGATAATGAGGCCAACCGTGAACTTGCCCAAATGGTTTTGGAGAAGGATAATACTGTGGAGGTGGCGGCCAATGGACTGGAAGCTGTAGAAAAGTTGAGCCATGATAATTACGATGTGGTGGTTATGGATGTGCAGATGCCTATTATGGACGGCTTGGCCACCACCAGATTGATCAGGGCGGTGGAAGAAGGAAAAATACCCAAGGGTTCCATTGAACCTGAATTGCTTGTCCATCTGCAGGAAAGGCTGCAGGGACGGCACACATTGGTTATCGCAATGACCGCCCATGCCATGAGCGGTGATATGGAGATGTGCTTGGAAGCAGGCATGGATGATTATGTGACCAAGCCATTTCATCCCGATCAGCTTTTCAGCGCTTTTACGATCCATACCGGAGGATATGCCTCGCAAACGTCCAGAAACAGACAGCATCAGGCTCTTTCCGAAGGCGGTTCACTCCGTCCTGGTCAAATCTGCTTGGAAGACATGCGTAGTTTTTTGCAGCAGAGCAATGCGTTTTCCCTCCAGCAGGCCAACACTATCCTGGATACTTTTATTCGCAACATGCAAACGAAAGTAACCCAGGCAGAGCAGGATTTGTCAGAGAAAGACTATAAGCAGCTTGGTGAAACAGCACATGCCCTGAAAGGAATGCTTCTGCAGTGTGGAATATTTGATTGGGCGGAAAGAGCGCAGCTCCTTTGCCGAAAGGCCAGGGGAGGCTATGTCGAGGATTCCTATGAAGAATTGGTTACAACAATTAAAAATGCTCTCCAGCCCTGTATTTCCGCCCATGGCACCATGAAGGGTGAGGGCAGTACAAAAGGGGAAAACAACGAAGAGTCGGACCCTTTACCTCTACAGTCTGGCGAGCCGCACAGTGAGTTGCGCAAACCCTGTGTACTGGTGATGGATGATGATGAAGGCGTTCGCAGAGTGGCAGCAAGGATGCTGACATCCCTTGGCTGTGAAGTCAGTGTCGCAGAACATGGAAAAATGGCTGTTGCCATGTTTCAGAAGGCCATGGAACAAGGAAGACCCTACAAGCTGGTCATCGTAGACGCCCGTGTCCCCAAGGGGCTAGGAGGGAGGGAAACTGCTGAGAAGATTCTCAGCCTTGATGCAGGAGCAAATATAATTATCTGCAGTGGGGATAATTTTGATCCGGATATGCAAAGTTATCTGGAATTCGGCTGCGTGGATGCCATGGAAAAACCATATAGCATAAAAGAGTTGAAAAAGTATCTGGCCCGGCACCTGCCTTGATTTTTCATGCCCATGGCCTTTGGCATAGTCGTTAATTTTCTTTTGTGTAGTTCCTTTTTGCGATCAGTGTAGGCCAGTTGCGCTGCACGCACCACCAAACTGTCGCGAGAAATCAGCCATACGCAGGTGAGATACGGAGTCGTACACTGTCTGGGGCGCAGAGCGTGAAAAAATGTTCTGCGCCCGGCATATTTCATGCTTTCAGCTTTCAGCCTGGAGGCCACTGCATACTGCGACCGCCAAGTACGTGCATATGTACATGAAAAACTGTCTGGCCCGCCTGCTCACCATTGTTAAAGACAATTCGGAACTGTTCGATCCCCTCCTGTTGTGCGACTTTGCTGCCAATACGCATGAGTTTTCCGATCACCTTTTCATCCTCCTCCGCAACATCGGTGGGGCCTGAAATATGCTTTTTAGGCACAACCAGAAAATGGACAGGAGCCTGTGGAGCTATGTCTCGAAAGGCGAGGACATCTTCATCTTCGTAGAGTTTTTCAGCTGGAATGTCACCTGCGATAATTTTGCAAAATAGACAGTCTGTTGGCATGGTAATTCTCCTTATATGATGGAAAAAATCCCAGGAGACTGACTGTGTGAGAATGCCCTTTTCCTCAGCTCGATGGCATTTCAGAAAAATAATGCTCGCAACATGAAACATAGGGCTGCGCTTAGTATTTTGAAATGCCTTGATCTGAGTAAAAAGCTTTTTCCCGGACAGCCTCCTGATCAGTGTTTTGCAGGACGGGGCTGCATCTCTACAATCAGAGTGTTTTTAACACCCGCAATACGTACAGGATCCATGGCTAGGGGAACCTGCTGATTGCCTAACTGTAAATTGAGAATGTTCCATTTATCAAATGGAATGGAATATTCCTTGTTACTGAGGCTTCCCAACAGGGGATCAAGGCCTGTCTGCTGGCTATTGTCATTTTGGGCAGCTGATTTGAAGGTTGGCGTGATATAGAGCAAACGTTTCTTGGTATCAAGACGTGTTGCCAGGTCACAGGTTATGGGAAGCTGAACCGCACCAAGTTTTAGACGGATGTTTTGACCGGCGATTTGTGTGTTCATTGCAAGGTCGTTGCCATGAACCATGCCGCGAAAATGTATGATATTGCCGTCTATACTGAGCGAATCAAGGGACGTGAGCATAATATCGCCGTCCAGATCATTCTGGCCTGTTGCCAGAGGTAAAGGAAGAACCTGCTGGATGGAAGCAAGTAATGCTTCTGCCGGGAGCTGGAGATGGATGTTACGGGCGGCTGCCTGAGCCGAAAATGCGCTAAGAGCTGTGAACAGAACGCATAATCCGAGCAGTTTGTAGGTTCTGCGAAAGAAAATTGAACAAGTCATAGACAGATAATATAAGGTTAGAGGTTGAGTTAGTGCCTGTCCATAAATGGCTTTTTTACACAATTTTTGCGTTATGCTCAAAATGTTATCTTCTAGGTAAACGTAGATTCCGATATCAACTCTATGTCTGTGGAAAATTGTATCGCATGCCTCGGAGTATACGCTTGCCTCAACTTGAGTAAAAAAACTCATCTATGGACAGACACCAGTTAAGGGAAATAGTGTCATCAGTCCCATGTGAAAGTATGCCAGAGTCGACCACAGGGGGAAGTCTTAAAAGGTTTGGCTGATACTTGTAGCCTGTGAAATGTCAACGCTCCCCTGAAAGTCAATACGTCTATTGTATACTCTTTTGTAAAGTTCGCAAGTGTCGGTAACAAGGTACGGACGGTAATTGTGCTTATAATATGTTACTTGTTTTATTATGCTATTTTTTGTACGCTGTGCTGCTTGAAAAAAGATGTATACCATGTTTGACCCTGATGTGACTTTTGTATTCCACTTGTAATATCGGGGCTTGTCAACATTCAGAGAGATATCGCTCACCATGACTAACCCCACCATCACCCTGACAGTTGACCGTCAGTGTTGTCTGACCGGGGCTCCTTCATCGGTCCTTGACTCCATCCGTTCGTATCTGACCATAGATAACCCCAAGTATATGGATGCGAAACGATATAGTCGCTGGGTCGGAAAAACACTGAAACCTACCTTGCATTTTTATTCCGAGCAGAAGGATGCACTCTGTTTTCCACGCGGCTTTGGCAATGGCGCAGTTCGCATGTGTCGTAAGCATGCAGGCTGCACGCCGCAGATAATTGATAATCGACGGAGTCTGGATCCTCTGGCTGTTTCGTTTTCAGGAGACCTGCGGCCCTACCAGGCTTTGGCGGTAGAAGATGTGTGCCGGCATTCTTTTGGCGTATTGGAGGCTGGGACCGGCTCGGGGAAGACAATCATGGCCCTGAATATTATATCCAGGCGTTCACAGCCTACCCTTATTCTTGTTCATTCCAAGGAACTTTTGTTCCAATGGAAAGAACGTATACGTTGTTTTTTGGGAACAGAGGCAGGCCAGGCCGGTGGTGGAAAATTTGAACTGCAGCCGATAACCGTGGCTATTGTCAATACTGCTAGAAAACATCTCGATACGCTGCCCGGACATTTTGGGCAGCTGATTGTGGATGAGTGCCACAGGGTACCGGCAAGCCTGTTCACAGATGTTGTTTCTGCCTTTGACTGTACCTATATGCTTGGTCTTTCAGCTACAGCGTTTCGACGGGAAGACGGCATGACCAGGTTGATCTATCTCTACATGGGCGACAGGGTGCATCAGGTAAGCAATGAAGTCCTGGCCGCTTCAGGGGCAGTGGTTATTCCTGAATTGATCTGTAAAGAAACCACTTTTCATTACAGGTATCGCGGTGAATACAGTAAACTGATGAAAGCGTTGGCAGAAGACAAAGAAAGAAATACTCAGATCGCCGACGATGTAGACGGGCTGGTCAAAAATGATCCGGATGGGATAGTGCTGGTTGTGTCCGATCGTGTTCAGCAGTGTGAAGAAATATCCAGCATGCTGCATGAGCGGCAATGCATAACTGCCGTTCTGACCGGGCAGATATCGCAGGAGCAACGCAGTACCATTGTGGACCAGGTGCAGCAGGGGGAAATACAGGTGCTGCTGGCGACCATTCAACTGATTGGTGAAGGGTTTGATTGTCCTGGTCTGACAAGCCTGGTTCTGGCCACTCCAATTAAATTCCAGGGCAGATTGCTGCAGGTTGTTGGCAGGGTTATGCGGCCGTCACCGGGTAAGAAGGCCAGAGTGATAGATTATGTGGATACCGGAATTCCCCTTCTCGTTCGCTCTGCAGAGGCCAGAAAAATGCTTTTTTCTTCTTTATAAGCATATGCCAGGTGTATATGGTTATAGTATTTTGATGTGATTTTCAAAAAGACTATCTTTTGAATATTACACATATGTTTGCGGCTAGATGCGTATCTGGCTGTACAGTGGAGCGTGGTTATTACCTGCAATCTGGCTGGCAGGGACTGATGCAAGTCAAGAGACCGTGTGCAATCTCCTTGTTTTTTTGCCTCTCTTGCTGTACAGTCTGCGCTTTTTTTACAAGATGATTATCGAATGTCTGCCATCCATGTTTCATAGAGAGGTGTTTATTCGAAATCATGTGCGTCAACGCTTTTGCGTAAAAGAGGTAATGCATCCCTTTATCTTTATATCTGGGAACTGTAATTCAACCGATTTCCACCCGCCTTTCTGATAAACAGGATATGCGAGATGGAACCATCTCAATGGATTTTCCCTCTTCAAGAATAGTGAATTTTTTTAGATACCTTTAAAAAATCCTCCCTCCGGAGGTGAGACCATATGCAGCAAGAAAATATTCGTAATGTCGCTATAATTGCCCATGTTGATCACGGTAAAACCACTCTGGTGGATCAGCTTTTTCGTCACAGCGGTATGTTCCGCGAAAATCAGGATGTGGCTGAACGCCTGATGGACTCCATGGATCTTGAGCGGGAACGCGGTATCACCATTGCCTCTAAAAACGGATCATACATCTACAAAGACTATAAAATTAATATTATTGATACCCCCGGCCATGCTGATTTTGGAGGTCAGGTTGAACGGGTGTTGCGTATGGCCGATGGAGCTGTCTTGTTAGTCGATGCTCAGGAAGGTCCCATGCCTCAGACTTTTTTTGTGGTTAAAAAGGCATTGGCCGTGGGATTGCCTCTGTTGGTAGTGGTCAATAAGATTGATAAACCCGCGGCTCGCTGTGACTGGGTTGTAGATCAGGTGTTTGGCATGTTGGATCGACTGGAAGCACCCGATGAGATTTTGGATTTTCCCGTGGTATATGCATCTGCCAAGGCAGGGTTTGCCATTGAAGATCCGGAGGCGGAAGTGGTTCCTGGAACAGGGATGGATCTGATTTCGCAAATGATCGTAGACCATGTACCACCACCTTCCGGAGACCCAGAAGCTTCGTTGCAGCTGCAGGTTAACACCATCGATTATTCCCCGTACATGGGGCGTCTGGGAATAGGTAAGATTGTAAACGGACGTCTTGATCTACGTTCCAACCTGGTTGTATCACGCCGTGATGGTTCACTTGAACCTGTTCGAATCAACAAAATATTTAGCTTTGAAGGTGACCAAAAAGTACCTGTGGACAAGGCCTCTGCCGGGGACATTATTGCCGTGGCAGGTATGGAAGATGTTACTGTGGGAGTCACTTTTACCAATCCCGAGGATCCACAACCTTTGCCGTTGATTGAGATTGACCCGCCAACCATTTCCATGAATTTCATACCAAATGATTCTCCGTTTGCCGGCTTGGATGGAAAATATGTAACCTCCAGGCATCTTGAAGATCGACTTGGCAGAGAAACCCTTGCTGATGTGGCTCTCCAGGTTGAACCATTGCAGGATGCGGTGGGGTACCGTGTTGCAGGCCGTGGTGAATTGCACCTTTCCATCCTCATTGAAAAAATGAGGCGAGAAGGCTATGAGTTTCAGGTCACCAGACCCCACGTTATCATGCGGGAGGAAAACGGAAAGACTCTGGAACCCTACGAAGAATTGACTGTTGATGTGGATGAGCAGTATCAGGGAATCGTCATCGAAAAGTTGGGCAAGCTTAAAGGCGTGCTGCTGGATATGCAGGTAAATAACCAGATGAGCCGTATGATCTTCAAAGTGCCTACACGTGGACTTTTAGGATATCGTTCCCAGTTCCTCACCGATACCAGGGGAATGGGTGTCATGAGTTATGTGTTTGCAGAATGGGGGCCCTACGCAGGGGATATACAGAATCGTATCAACGGTGTTATGATTGTGAAAGAACCCGCAACCACTGTGGCTTATGCTCTGTTTAACCTGCAGGACCGTGGCCATTTGTTTGTTGGTCCCGGTGTAGATACGTATCAGGGGCAGATCATAGGTGAGCATTGTCGTCCGGCAGATCTCATTGTTAACCCTGCGAAAGGGAAAAAACTCACCAATGTGCGTGCTGCCGGTTCAGATGATGCGGTAATTCTCACTCCCCCAGTTGACATGAGCCTGGAAGACTGCATATCATATATTAACGATGACGAACTGGTAGAGATTACCCCTAAAGCAATTCGTCTCCGTAAGCAGAAGGGAGCGAAAATTCGAGGATAACTGTAGACTGAAAAGATAACAGGTTTTCTGCTGTCGTTCCCTGAAATATTGTATGTTAACAGGTGCGTTATCCAGTAAGCGGTGAGTGAGTGCCTGTGTGGGAGATTCAGGAGGGGCAATGAAGGAACTTGTTATTTTGTTGATAGCTACTGTCGCAGGCCTGACCACGTTTACCATCGCCCTGCGAAAATATGGAAGTGACTGTATCCCCTGACTATTGATGTACAGCTCCATAGGTGTGGGGCTTGCTACCTTTTTTGTGCTTCGGGCTCTTTTCTAGGAATCTGTCGGAGAAAGCTCTTGTTCCCCATAGCTTAGGGCTGCCTATGCTATGGGGATATATATCCGGCTGATCGTGAGCAATCCAGGTCATATGGCCGGACGTTTTCCTGTTTTCTTGAAGCGAAAGTAATCACTCAGAATCTGCTTGTGATCAAATACCAAGTCGGGCAGATTGTCTTCCTGAAAGATACGCGCCTCGGCAGCATCATCTGCACCAACAGGTTTACCCTCTGCCTGGCCGATAAAGACAGTTGAGGTGTTGTGTTGCCGTTCATCCCTTTCCGGATTGGAATAGGTATGAAACTGTGTTGACAATGTCACCTGCAGGCCGGTTTCCTCTTCAGCTTCCCGGCGGGCAGCATTCTCATAGGATTCGCCGTAGTCAACAAAACCACCTGGCAATGCCCAGCCCAGGGGTGGATTTTTTCGTTCAATGAGTACAATACCTCCATTGATTTCTATGATGATATCAACAGTGGGTACAGGGTTTCTGTATACTGTTATTTCAGCTCCACAGGATGAACATTGCATGGGAGTACCTTAGTTGTGCTTTTGGTTGTCGGGTTATCTGGTGAACATATTCACAGTGTCTTGGAATACAGGGAACGTATGTCTTCCCAACTCTTCATACGCGGCAGGGAGGTGCAACTGCGGTTCCAGGGTTGCGCAAAAAGGTAGGAGGTGATGCCGGCCTCTCTCAACTGCAGGCAGGTTTCTACACGATCATCAATGAAACAGGTCAAGCTCAGTTCCTTGATATGTCGTACCTTGTCGTCGTGATCACCCATTGCCACCAGACGTATTTGCTGATGAGTTTCTTCTGAGAAGTAATTCTGCATCCACCTGGCCACAGGATCACCAATGGGGCGGGCCGTGATGATTGTCACTGGTGCGGTTTGGCTCATTTCCTCAAGTACAGGGACGGCACCAGGCATTGGAATCAGGCCAGTGGCCAATGAATCTTTGAGGATCTTCAGGAAAATGGTTTCAACAATTTCCTCCGGCATATCCAGGCATTGTTCCACATGAAAGCTGGTAATTTGCTCCAGAGCGATACCGCAATGATCATATTCTTCACAGGCAAGGCGAATAAAGGCTTCTCCTATGTCGGCGATTACGCCATCAAAATCAAATCCTATATCACTGGGGTGAAATCTTTGTGGAACCATGATTATTGAATAGAGGCGTTTTCGATAATGGCGGCGTATTTGTATCCGGCTCCGAAATCACGGTTTGCATGCAGGGTGCCGCTGACAGTAATGATACTGTCTTGTTCAGGCATATCCTGGGTGGTTACCACAAGGTCATGACTATTGTTCATGGGGTTGCCTGTACCATCTTGAATGTGTACCCAGTTGCGGCCCATGATCTTCGGTGAAACCTTCATGACTTTGCCCCGTACAACAATGTTTTTACCATCCAGACTGGCTGCTTGCTCAAAGCACTCAGCAACGGTGTAGCTGGCGTCGTCGGCAGCTTTTTCAATCTGTATTTCCGCCATGGGTACTACTGCTCCCATGCTGCCTCCCGATTGATCTGCAAGCTCAATCCCATGGGGATTCTGTGCCTGTTTCTGTTCAGCTTGTAAAGCCGCTGCAAAACTGTCTTGTTTGGTTTCCTCCCTGGTGTCACCTGAGGTCGCTTTATTCTCCTGCGGAGAAGATACTACAATGGTTTTTTCGGTATTTTCAGCTAGTCCTGGAGAAAAAATAATAGAGGCAAAAGTACGTTTCAGTGTTTTTGAGGTAAACTCAATCATTTCCATCCCCGGGAGGCAGATAACCTTCTGCCCGACGCTTACAGTGGTTTCAGGGATTGCTACCCAGGTATTCTGTGATTCGCTGTTTACCAGGAGGTAGGTATATCCCCCACTGTTCATGGTTTCCGTAACTGTGCCCAAGATTGATTGATCTTCCACCACCGCATGGTTGGCTGGTGGTTTTTGGGCGTCATCTGCCAGGGCAAAGGGCAGACTGGAGCACAATAGAAAGGCGCAGCTGAGGGTAATAAATCGAAGGATAATAGTGTGCATTGGAATACTCCATAAAGTTAAAGCATGTTGAGCAGGTCGTGAATACATGCCGGTATCTTACTGGACCCGCAGAATTGTATTCAGGTGTCGTTCTATTTCTGCTGCCCATACCTGGTAGCCGCGGGTGCTTAAATGCACCTGGTCAGCCAGAAACCCAGGGTGGGTTATGGGCAGGCATTGTTCAAGAAATGGAGGAACAACATCCATAAAGTAACAATTGTCCGTTGCCTCCGCAACATCCCGCAGCTCCTGGTTGACTTTCTTCAGTACGTGCTCTGCAACCACAGGCATGGGCATGAGTGAGCTTATCAGAATTGGAGCGCGTGGGTAGAACGAACGAATGGTTGGGACCAGGCTGGAATAGATAGCCGTAAAATGCGGGTTCCCCATGAGCAGGTTATTGGTCCCGGATTGAAGCAACAGTACATCTGGTTCATCCTGGTCGTTGAGCTCGTCCAGCAGACGACCGGCAAGACCTTCTGTTGTTTCACCAGCTATGCCACGATTTATCACCATGTATCGAGGAAGCAGCGTATTCCAGTCGCCCCATTCTATGAGTGAATCTCCAAGCATTAGTACTGTGGTCATCTATTTCACCTCCTTGGCCGGGATACAGGTGTTTACCTGCGTTTCCCGGAACAGGTTGTTTTTTTCTGGGCTAACGGGCTGGACTGTAAAACAATACAACCCATGGGTAATATCGATATTTTCTTTCCTGCAGTGACAGGTTGTGCCTGGTCTGGAGGGAGAGCGTCATCTGCGCCTGTTTGGCAGGTATCAATAATTTTTTTCCATATCCGTTGTTGCTGCCGAACAGGTGGTGCCGGGATGAGGAAGGTTTTTTCTTTTTCTCTCTCACCGTTCAGCATGACATAAAAATCGTCGTCTGGCTCGGGAAAGTGAGAACCTGTAAGGAGAAAAGCCAGGGTCAAACATTCCGGTGACCAATCCTGCTCGCCGGGTACCAGGCTATGCCAACTGATTTCCTGCATATGTAACGGTTCTTCTTCGTGATTTGCCGTGGCAAAGAAATCATCACGCCGAAAGACTTCATGTTGTTTGCGTAGTGTAATAAGGTATTGAACAAAGGTAAACAGATGAGCGTTTTTAAGCAATAAATTCCAGTTGATCCAGCTGGTTGTGTTGTCTTGACACCAGGCGTTGTTGTTGCCTTTCTGGGTACGGCCGAATTCATCTCCCGCAACCAGCATGGGTACTCCCTGGGAAATGAACAGGATAGTGAGGAATGAACGTATCCTGCGGGAACGCATTTCTAGAATGGATTTGCTGATGGTTTTCCCTTCTTTGCCGCTATTCCAACTGATGTTGTGGTTATCTCCATCGCGGTTGTCTTCGCCGTTTTCCAGGTTATGTTTCTGGTTATAGCTTACCAGGTCATGCAGGGTGAATCCGTCGTGGCTGGTTATGAAATTGATAGAGTTGCAGGGACGTCTGCCGTTGTGCTGGTACAGGTCTGAACTGCCGGCAATACGTGTTGCCAGGGCAGGGATGGAGCCCTGGGTTGAACACATGAACATACGGACATCATCACGGAATCGTCCGTTCCACTCTGCCCATCGATGATGGGTCGAGAAACTGCCGACCTGGTACAACCCTGCGGCGTCCCAGGCTTCGGCAATGATTTTTGCGTCAGAAAGTACGGGATCCTCAGCTATAGCTTCCACCATTGGCGGATTGGGCAGCACATGGCCGTTTGAATCCCTGCCAAGAATTGATGCCAGGTCAAAGCGGAATCCATCGACGTGCATTTCCACCACCCACCAGCGCAGAGCATCTATAATCAGGTTACGTACAATGGGATGATTGCAGTTGCAGGTATTACCGCAGCCGGAAAAATTTAGATAGGCGCGTGTCCAGGGATCAAGTAAATAGTAGATGGTATTGTCAATGCCACGAAAACTTGTCGTCGGCCCTTCAATACCGCCTTCACCGGTATGGTTGTAAACAATATCAAGAAAAACTTCGATACCCGCCTTGTGAAGATGTTTTACCATGTCCCGGAATTCATTGAGTGCATCAGTAGGCTCTGAGCAGTATCCCGATTTTGGAGCAAAGAAAGACACGGGGTTATACCCCCAGTAATTTTTAAGGGGGTTACCTGTCTTGGGGTTGACAAAGAGCGATTCATTCTCGTTGAACTCTGTGACAGGCATCAGTTCAATAGCTGTTATTCCAAGAGATTGAAGATACTCGGTTTTTTCCATGATCCCGCGAAATGTGCCGGGATGGGAAACTCCAGCCGACTGATGTCGGGTGAAACCGCGGACATGCATTTCATAAATAATGCTGTCTTTTAATTCGGTCTTGGGATGCAGGTCACCTTCCCAGTCGTACGGGTCGACGCGGAGGTGGCAGCATGGGCGTTTGCCGAAACAATCTCTCCTGGTCCCCCATTGAGCCGGGCGCAATTCTTTTGCATAGGGATCAAGGAGTATCCTGGTCTTGTCGTAGGCATGTCCGTTTCCACCCGGATCCCAGGGACCGTCGAGAATGTAACCGTAATACAGGGGAAGAGGCACGTCTGGCATACAGACATGCCAGATATCACCGGTTTTATTACGTACCGGGTCCAATGGAATCTGCTGCAACTCTGTTTTCCCTTTCTCATCGGTTTCGAGAACAAGGGTAACAGATTTGGCATGGCGGGAAAAAAGGGCAAAGTTGACGCCATTGGGAGTGATGGAAGATCCAAGAGGCAAGGGGGTGCCTGTGTGTACCACATAGTGCTGTTTCATCTTGACCTCCTGATAATAATTATTATAATCAAATTGAGGGAACGACTTCGCCCGCAGGTATACCGAGGTGTCTGCTTGTACATAATCAGTATTCTGGCCAGCGAAGTGGACTGAACGTCACGTAAATGCATATTGTACTCGCTTTGCTGTTTTAGTACATCTAAATGGAGGCTACATGGGACTTTTTACTAAATTACAAATATCTGGCATTCCAACCATTGATTGGGAGATGACTCCGGAATATACTTTTGGCACGTTTGAAAGTTGGGGGGGAGTTGAACGTATTCGCAGTAAAAACGAACGAACCTATTATTTTTTCATTGATGGGTGGGAAGATGACCCCAAGCTGTGCCTGATGGAGCGAGGTATTAAACATGCCAGAGTTGTTGCGGAGATTTTAGCTCCGGAAGAAATGGTTCGTGAGTGTGTTGCCCAACAGGGAAAAGTTGCCATGTTTGAACGTACCCATGCCATTAATGACAAACTGAAACAATGGCTGTTGAAAAACGTGGTGGAGAGTGATGACAGCTCTCTGGTTATACCCCTGGTTGATGAAAAAGAGGAAACCTTAAAAGCCTCTGGCTTGCCTTCAGCAAAGACCCATAAAGCAGGAATGGACGCTGTGGTTCTGCCATCTGAGCCTGCAGAGTTAAGCGAAGAAGATATAGTGGCATTGGTAAAACGTTATTCTCTGGTGGATCATGAGCGTAATCCTGATGGAACCTATGAGGCAGAACTCGTAGACAATGAAGATGATCTGACAGTGACAGATTTACGCAGCGGACTGATGTGGCAACGCGAAGGTGTGGACATCACCAGTAATCGTGGCCTTCGCAAGGAGGTTTCCCGGTTGAATAGTGAGCATTTTGCCGGGTATGATGACTGGCGGGTACCGACGCTGGCGGAGGCGTTATCACTGATGCGGAGAGAGAAAAACAGCAAGGATCAGTATATACATGCGTGTTTTTCCGCAGCCCAGCCATTTATTTTTGCTGATGCTGTCAGAAGCCCTGGCGGATACTGGTTTGTAGACTTTAAGCAGGGAAGGGCGTTCTGGGCTTCTGGAACAATTCCAGGGGGCTTTGGTCGTCTATGCCGAAGAAAAAAATAGAGAAAAACGAAAAAGCTGTTGATTGGTGAGAGACCAAAATGTAGTATTGAACATATGGTGAGCGGTATGGGATAATTATCAAAACAACAGTCGGAGAAGTGTCCTTTGAAACGAATACTGGTTGTTGACGACGAAAAGCAAATTCGTACAATGTTGACACAGATGCTGGAACAGGAAGGCTATGAGGTCCATACCGCAGAGAATGGAGAAGACGGTATGGCCCTTGTCGGCAAGTATTCTTTTGATCTTATCATCACCGACATGATTATGCCCGTCAAGGATGGGCTGAAATTCATCATGGAGTTGGTTCGCGATTATCCTGCTATCAAAATTTTAGCCATATCCGGTGGCGGAGCCATTAAAGCTGAACGTTATCTTACAATGGCCGGATACCTTGGGGACATTGCTACCTTGGAGAAGCCGTTTAAGCGTGAAGCCATGCTCGCTCTGGTCAATCAGCAATTGGAAAAAATCTGATCTTATTGTATCGGAAAGATATATCAAGGCTGCCTGCGGGCAGCCTTTTTGTTTTCAGAGCGACGCTGCTGCCTTATTTTTCAACAGAGCTCAGCCATTGGAAGGCTACAGCCCTTTTTCCTAAAATATAATCATCAAAAATTTTAGTTCCCTGGCAGTTGTATCCAGCCATACCTACGCAGACATGCAATGGCAGCAGATGTTCTTCTCGCGGGTGACAGTAGCGGGCTGAAGGGGCCTGGCTCCAATGGAGCAATTGCTCCTCTCGTTGCGCAGGTGATAGAGCGGCTGTGCAGGTCTCCACCAACCAGTCCTGAAACTGATCATTGGCTTCATCTGCAGGATTGGAGCCATCCCATAGAAATTCCCTCATGTTATGAAATGAAAAACCAGAGCCGATAACCAGAATATTTTGCTGAAGCAAAGGGTGAAGAGCCTTGCCCAGTTTCAGATGTATTGCCGGATCAAGTCCTTTGACGAGGGACAGCTGGAGTGAAGGGATATCAGCTCGCGGATACATCATTTTCAGGGGGATGAATAACCCGTGATCAAATCCTCGTTCTGTGTCTGGACGAGCGGTAAGACCTTGTTCTTCGAGTAGTTCACTGATTTTTTTTGCCAATCCCGGGTTTCCAGGTGCAGGATAGGTAAGGCTGTAAGCCTCCTCGGGAAAACCATAGTAGTCATAGAGCAGTGGAGGATGGGAACCACTGAGAATGGTTGCTGTTTCTTCTTCCCAGTGAGCACTGATAACCAGAATTGCCTCAGGTTTCGGTATGTGTTGAGGGAGTTGTTCCATAAATGCAATCATGGCTTGGTGACTTGGTTCACCGAGTATGGGCATGGGACCCCCGCCATGGGAAAAATATATGACAGTTCCTTTATACGTACTGGTTGTTTCGGTGTTCAACGGAAGGCCTCCATCGCAAAAGAGTTTTTGGTTAGTATCTGTCCATCGATGAGGAATTGTATTCAGGTTAAGAGATCAGTTATAAATGCAGAAAAGTTCTAAGTTTTAGTCGCTTAAGCCCCCAATGAGTAGTTAGGTCGTTTTTTTCTTTCCTTTGGTAATACGAATTTATGATTCGTAACAAAATTGCTTGATGTTTTTTTCTGGACAGGATAATTAGGCCTGCCAGGTAACACGATTTTTTTTTTCGTGTTACCTGGTTGTGAGTTATTCTTTTCAGTGTTCAGATTATCAAAAAGGATAGAAGATGCATACCTGTTTCAATTTTAAGGTAATAGCTGTGGCTCTTGTGGCTACTCTGTTTTGCTCGTGTATTTCCCCGGCTATGGCGAACGATGACGATACCCTTGTTTATTCGTGGGGAGCGAATGTCGGGGAATTAAATCCTCATATGTATTCGCCAAATCAAATGTTTGCACAGGCAATGGTGTATGAGCCGCTGGTGAAATATGGTGAAGGGAATCTGGTCATGCCATGGCTTGCAAAAGCCTGGACTATTTCAGAGGATGGCAAAGTGTACACCTTTACCCTGCGTGAAGATGTCATTTTCACAGATGGAACACCTTGCAATGCTGAAGCGGTAAAGAAAAATTTCGAAGCGGTTTTGCTTAACAGAGCACGTCATAAATGGCTGGAACTCGTTGCCCAGATAGACAAAGTGGAAGCCCTGGATGAATTTACCTTTCGTTTGACCCTGAAACATGCCTACTATCCTACACTCCAGGAACTTTGCCTTATCAGGCCGCTTCGTTTCATGAGTCCGGCAGCTATGCCTGAGGACGGAAATACCGCTAAAGGTATCATACAACCAGTTGGCACCGGCCCCTGGAAATTGATGGAAACTCGCAAAGGGGAATATGACCTGTTTGAGCGCAATGACCGATACTGGGGGCAGAAGCCAGCGTTTTCCAAGCTGCTGGTTAAAGTCATCTCTGATCCTGTTGCACGTGCCATAGCCATGGAAACCGACGAAATAGACCTTATCCACGGGACTGCAGGTCATGGTAGTGGACAAATCAGCTTCGATGCCTTTGAGCGTTTCACGAAGATGCCGGATTATGTGACCAAAATTTCACCTCCCCTGGCAAGCAGGATAATTGCTATAAACTCAAATCGCGGGCCCACTGCCGAGCTGCCTGTACGCCTGGCTATCGAGCATGCCGTTAATAAGGCTGCCCTGGTTAAAGCCATCTTTTACGGTGTCGAAGAAAAGGCAGATACTTTATATCCGGCCGATACCCCATACTGTGACCTTGGACTTACTCCTTTTACCTATGATCCGGCATTGGCAGAAAAACTCCTGGCAGAGGCGGGGTGGAAACAGGATGCCCCTGGTGAAATCAGAACAAAAAATGGGAAGGAATTAGTTATTGATTTTTGCTTCGTTGGAAACGATGCCCAACAAAAAGCAGTAGCTGAGGCCATTCAGGGTGATCTTTGGAAAGTTGGGATACGAATTCACATGATTGGCGAAGAGCCTGATTCCAATATCAACCGCCAGAAAACAGGAGAATTTGGAATGGTGTTCAACGAAACCTGGGGTGCTCCCTATGACCCGCATTCCTTTTGCAGCAGTATGCGCGCACCTTCCCACGCCGATTACCAGGCGCAGCTCGGTTTGCCCATGAAGGAAAAAATCGACGCCAAAATCAGTGAAGTCCTATTATCAACCGACGAGGGGCAGCGCCGTGAGTTGTACCGGTATATCCTGACCACTTTGCATGAACAGGCAGTATACCTGCCACTCACCTACATCCGTGGCGTTATTGTCCATAAAAAGGATCTCAAAGGAGTGAAATACGGGCAGCTTAAAGCGGAAATACCGTTTGAGCTGATAGAAAAGAAACGATGAGATTGCATTTGACCTGAAGGAACATAACGTACAATGTTGCACTTTATTTTTCGGCGTCTGCTCCTCTTGATACCAATATTGTTTACGGTCTCAGTATTGGTGTTTTTGATACTTCGATTAGGTCCCAATGATCCAGCTCTTTCCTATCTGCGCCTTTCCCAGATTCCGCCAACGGATGAAGCACTGGCCACAGCAAGGGAATTTTTAGGGCTGAACAAACCTCTGCTTGTCCAATATCTTGACTGGGCAGGCAGGGCACTCAGGCTTGACTTCGGTCTCTCCTACGTTACACATCGTCCGGTGTTGGCTGAAATCTTGTACTATTTACCGGCAACCTTGGAGCTGGCCGGCGTCTCGTTGCTGTTGACGCTCCTGGTCAGCATTCCGCTGGGAATGTGGTCGGCTTTGAACAAAGACTGCTGGCCAGATCATATGACCCGTGCCTTTGCTTTTTTTGGAGTGTCCATGCCCAACTTCTGGATGGGATTTCTTTTGGTGACCGTTTTTTCAGTGTGGCTCCACTGGCTGCCTCCCATGGGACGTGGTGGCATATCGCATCTGATAATGCCTGCAGTCAGTCTGGCCCTTATGTCCATAAGCATCAATATTCGGTTGATTCGTGCGAGCATGCTGGAAAATCTTCATACACGCAGTGTGTTGTATGCACGTGCTCGTGGTTTACGTGAACGGACGGTTATAGGGGTACATGTTTTTAAGAATTCTCTGATTCCAGTGATAACAGCCATTGGTATGCACGTCGGAGAACTGCTTGGCGGTGCCGTGGTCGTTGAAAGTATTTTTTCATGGCCAGGGGTCGGCCGATTTGCCGTGTCTTCCATTTACAACAGGGATTACCCGGTAATGCAGTGTTTTCTCCTTCTTATGGTGGTCATTTTCGTGCTGTGCAATCTGCTGGTCGATATATGCTATGCTGCTATTGACCCGCGTATTCGTTTGGCCGGGGAGGGAAACAGATGAACTTTGTTCCTCGGTTATTACAGCGTCCTCTTTCACGATTTGCTGTCTTGCTTGCCTGCATAATTCTTGTTGCCGCTTTTTTTGCCCCGAAAATTGCCCCGTGTGATCCCAACAATGTCCAATTGGAACTGAAACTCCAGGGACCAAGTTCAGACCATTGGCTTGGTACGGACCACCTTGGTCGGGATACCTTTTCCAGGCTTATTTATGGAGCACGGGTATCGGTTGGATCAGTAGCTGCAATTATCGTATGTATTCTGGTCATGGGATTTTGTGTGGGATGCCTTGCCGGGTATGCCGGTGGACGAGTTGACGCCTTTCTCATGCGCATGTGCGATGTTTTCCTTACATTTCCCACCTTTATTTTAGCCATGTTTCTGATTGGAATTCTGGGTACGGGATTGACCAATGTGATTATCGCGATTGTTTTGACCCATTGGGCCTGGTACGCACGAATGATAAGGGGTTTTGTCCTGTCATTTAAGAATCGTGACTATATTCTGGCCGCCAGGGTCGGAGGGGCATCGCGTATGAAAATTGTTATTCAACACATCATCCCGCCGGTGTTTGCCCAATTGGTGATTCTTGCTACTCTGGATATCGGTCACATGATACTGCATGTTTCCGGACTGTCGTTTTTAGGACTTGGCGTAACGCCACCCACCCCGGAGTGGGGGGTGATGATTAGCGATGCCCGCCAATTTCTTTGGACCGATCCGGGACTCATTGTCTACCCCGGTTGTATGATATTTATTACGGTCATGTCGTTCAATATTCTGGGCGATGCACTTCGTGATGCACTTGACCCGGTTATAAAGGAACAAAACTCATGAGTTGTGCATCTGTTCTATCCATACGTGATCTGCAGATTTCTCTCGCAAATCAGAGTCCTTCCAACAGCGCTCTGGTCAGTGACGTCAGCTTGGAGGTGATGCGGGGCAAGGCAACAGGGCTGATCGGTGCATCAGGCAGTGGGAAATCTTTAACCTGCCTTGCTGTAATGGATCTGTTGCCCAAAAACCTGCATTGCAGCAAGGGTGAGGTGGAGTTGATACGAGGAACGGTAGGCGATAAGACTCCACTTTGCTGTATACGGGGCAAGAGGGCTGCTATGATTATGCAGAACCCGGTGAGCTGTTTTGATCCTGTTTTTACCGTTGGCTATCATCTCAAGGAAACTCTGCGTGCACATAAGCTCGATGTTGCAAAAAATATTAACCGAATACGATCGACCCTTGCTGAACTTGGTTTCCAACAGCCCGATGAAATTCTGGCTGCATATCCTTTTCAATTGTCGGGGGGAATGCTCCAAAGGATTATGGTGAGTCTTGCGTTGCTCCTTGAGGTGGAATTACTTATTGCCGATGAGCCGACAACGGACTTGGATGTCATTGTCCAGTCACGTATTCTGGGACTCATTGATCGTCTTAAAAAAGAAAAGAATATGGGCGTACTCCTGGTCACCCATGATTTAAGCGTAATTGCCCGGTTGGCTGATAATGTACTGGTTATGCACAAGGGCAGGGTAATAGAGTCGGCACCGGTAGCCAAGCTCTTTGCCCATCCCCGTGAAGAGTATACCAAGGCATTGTTATCAGCCCACTTCAGTCTTTATGGGCAAGACCTTTCAGGGGAGGTACATTCATGAAGTTGCTTGAATTGACCAACGTGAATAAAACGTATCATCGGGGGGGATGGTTTGTACAAAGAGACAACGTTGAAGCACTCAGCGATGTGTCGTTGACTGTGGAGGAACAGTGCAGTGTCGGGGTCATTGGACGAAGCGGAGCAGGGAAAAGTACCCTGGGGCGTTTGATTCTGGGATTGGAACGTCCCAATGGGGGGAATATACGATACCGGGACAAGGATATGATGGATTTTTCGCGATCAGACTGGCGCCGGTTTCGAAGGGAAGTGCAGGTCGTCTTTCAAAATGCCCAGGGGTCAGTAAATCCACGATGGCAGGTTTTTGATATTATAGCTGAACCCATTCGCAACAACCAGCGCCTATCCACTGGGGAGTTAGAGAAGAAAATTGATCAACTGTTGCAAATGGTTGGGCTTGACCCTCAGGATAAACGGAAATATGCGCATCAGTTCAGTGGAGGACAGTTACAGCGCGTCTGTATTGCCAGGGCATTGAGTATTGAGCCTAAACTGATTGTCCTTGACGAAGCTGTCAGCAGTCTCGATATGCTGATTCAAGCACAGATACTGGCATTGCTGCGTGAATTGCAACGGCAAACACATGTGTCGTATCTTTTTATTTCCCATGACATTCGAATTGTCGCCGGTTTTTGCGACAAAGTGGTTGTCTTGGATGGGGGGCGTGTTTCTTCTCACCTTCAAGATATATCCTGTGCCGAGGATTCGGAAAATCCAGTTGTGAGGGAGCTGGCTCATGCCATATTGCCAGCCTGGCCGCAGGCTGCAGGGTGACATTATGAACCTGGGAGTTACATTATGATTATTATAACCGGTGGATTGGGGTTTATCGGTAGCAATGTGGTACATGCCTTGAATGCAAAAGGGATCACAGACATTGTTGTTGTCGATGATTTTACCGATGGAACAAAATTCACGAATATTGCGGACGCATCTATCCATGACTATCTGGATAAGGATGTCTTGAAATCTTCTTTGGAAAGAGGAAGTGTATTTCAGGGGGAAATAGAGGCCATTGTGCATAATGGCGCATGTTCATCCACTACTGAGTGGAATGGTAAATTTGTGATGGATACGAATTACGAGTATTCAAAATTCCTGTATCATTATGCGCGTCGGGAAAATATCCCCTTTATTTATGCTTCCAGTGCATCTGTGTATGGAAACGGGACGGTTTTTGTCGAGCATGAGAGGTATGAAAAGCCAATAAATGTATATGCGTATTCAAAAACCCTTTTTGATCGTTATGTCCGTCAGAATATGAGGCGTGACGACAGCCAGGTAGTGGGGTTGCGTTATTTCAATGTCTATGGTCCCCGCGAACAACATAAGGGCAGTATGGCCAGTGTTGCTTTGCATTTACGCAATCAGTTGCTGGCAGACGGGGTTATGCAATTATTCTCGGGATCGGCCGGGTATTCCGCTGGAGAACAACGGAGGGATTTTATCCATGTGGAGGATGTGGTCAGGGTCATTCTGTGGTTCCTGGAACATCCGGCAGTTTCTGGTATATTTAATGTCGGTACGGGAAAAAGCTCCAGTTTTAATACCGTCGCCAGTGCAGTGTCGAGCTTTTTCGGCTTTGGTGAACTCCAATATATTCCTTTTCCGGATCATCTTAAAAAACGGTATCAAAGCTTTACAGAGGCAGACATCACCTGTTTACGAGCTGCCGGGTTTGATGGAACTTTTATGCCGGTGGAACAGGGTGTTCAGCGTTACATGGAGTGGCTGAGGAAAACCGAGTCGTAGAATATATTCAACCCTGTCGGTCTCTTTCTTCCCGTATCCCTGTCACGGTTATTTCATTGTGTAGCCAAGTACTGTCTCAACTATACGAAGAACAACGTTGCGTCCCGGGAGAAGCAACGCATCAGGAAAATCGTAGAGCTGGTCATGCAGATCCGGACAATCTTCGCCGGCGCCGATTCCAAAAAAGGCAGCACTACCGGACGCTGCGGCGATTCTTCCAAAATCCTCTGACCAGCGAAACGGTTTATCAGAGACAATGAGTTGCTCCTCACCCACTGACCTTTTTATTATCTCCACAGCATCTACAGAATTGACCGTATTTGTGAAGATATCACTATATTCAATGTGATATGTGAGGTTGTCTGCCGTTGCGATGTTGTGGATTTTCTCTTCTGTTGCCTGGGTAAGTTGTGTCATGGCAGCGTCGGTTTCACTGCGCAACGTCAGAAAGACCTCGGCCACCGCCGGAGCCGTACCAAAGGCTTTCTCTCCCAGGCGTGCGCCAACAACAGTACTCAGGCAGGTCTGGCTGCTCAGGCTTTGCTGCTGGGGTAGGAGGGGTAGCTGTTGAATGCATTGACACATTGCCCGAGCCGGACTGTTGCCGGTTTCCGGTTGTGCTGCGTGGGCGGAACTGCCTGTCAGTGTTATGCTCATGCCTTGGGAGGCAGAGGTGAAAATTCCCTCTCTCACAATAATACTCCCTTGTGGATATCCTGGAAGATTATGGAAAGCAAAGGCATAATCAGGGATAATGGCTGAGAATGCAGGATCATTAACCACAGCCAGCGCTCCTTCTCCGGTTTCTTCAGCAGGTTGAAACAGTACAACAACCCGTCCCCGTGATAATGGTTTTTCCGCCAGAGCAGTACCCACACCTGCCATGATCGCCATATGACCATCATGCCCGCATTTGTGGGAAACTCCTTGGGTTATTGATGCATATTCGAGAGGCAACGTTTCCGCAACAGGAACTGCATCCAGTTCACAACGGAGCAATAGCGTGGGGCCAGGTTCTTTTCCGGAAAAGATGAGGGCCATGCCTGAGTTGCCAACAGGTATGGTGCGGAAGCATGTGTTGAATGGTTGAAAGAAATCAAGCAACGCATCGCGGGTATTTGCCTCCTGGCCGGAAATGCATGCCAATGCATGGAGGCGGTGACGAAGATGGATTAATTGTTCCCTTGTACTCATGTGAGTAGTTACCCTCTGTACTGTGGTATAAGGAGCATTCTAATGCTGCAGGCACGTGTTGCCGCATGGTGTCTACGGCAACACGTGCCTGTGTTTTCGGGAATACCTTGGCCTGATACAAAAAGTCTTTTTCAGATACTTTCCTGGCTTGAAGAATTCTGTGAGGCTGTTATTTTATTGATTTTATAGTTGAAATATAGATGTTGGAAGAAGAAAGTCCAAAAACCATGGAACCAGTAATCCCCTCCTTTAACAGCAGAAAGAAGAGAATTCATTTTTTTTCTTGCCATGAATGCCCATATTAACAGTAAAATATTCGAGCCTCTACTACATATGTCACTAGCCAGGTCCAGGCTGTCATTCTGAAGCACAGAAACATATAAGAGGATGAGTATGAGCAAAATATACGAACTCACTAATATGATGTTGTAAAATACAGGTGATATTTGCTCATCTTCGCCAAGGTAAGTGTTGATAACCATAGACTGACGTCTTACATAATGGGCGCTGTACACTCCGAGCGTTACAACTGTTAATAATAATAATGACCAGGTGCTTCGGTATTTGAGGTCGTGTAAAAGGCTGTCTGTTTCTGAATTCAGATTTTTGTCAATCAGATTGGCTTGTGGTGGGGCGTAAACATTTTGATTTTCAGTCTTGTTGCTATCTGTATCTGGAGGAGTTGGAGAAGAGTTCTTTCCTGATGCCCGGGAGCTTTGGGTAACATTTTTTTCCATCTGAGCGGAAGCTGCGGCAGGAGGATGAAGGGGAGTTGCTGTCTTTTTCTGGTGCGAGTCAGGTTTTGGAGATAAGGGGGGGCTTTTAAGTGTTTCGTCCCGTATTTCTATCTGCAGACCTGCTTCGGTCAACTTCTTTTTATATTGTAAAGCCATGTCATAGCTGAGATTCTTTTTTAATACTCTTTGCTTTCTGGAAGAGAGCAAGGCTTTTGCTTTTTCTTCGGTTGTTTTAAAGAGATTTGCTATGTTTTTTATTACTTCGGATGTTTCTGCGTCAGGTTGTATTTCGCAGGTGAATACGACGCTATAGCTATCTTCCATCTGGTCTCCTTTTTTGTACGTTAGACGTGTCCTTTTTTCCCGCCTTTACATTTTGCTGTATTATTGAGCATACTCTATGTGCTCAAGTTTGCGAAATCCATAGTCAACCAGCCGTTTCAGGTCACCCCACATGGTTTCACTGCCCATAAGGGCAACAATAATGGTCTGATTGTTCCTGGTGAACTGCCCCACATACGTTTGGCGCGCTTTAGCTGTATATCCGGTTTTTCCACCGTCCGTACCTTTAATACGCCAGAGCGCCTTGTTGTGGTTGTATATGGTTTTGCCAAAGGTTGTCTCCACTTTTCTTTGTTTCATTCTGCTGGCAAAGTCTTCATTCTGCATGATTTTTCTAAAAATAGTGGCAAGATCACGGGCTGTTGAATATTGTCCTTTGGCTGTCAGGCCTGACGCTGTTTTACATACTGTATTATGCGCTCCCCAGAGTTTTGCATATACAGTCATAAGTTTGCTGAATTCCTGTTCGCTTCCCGCTATGTTTTCAGCAAGGACAACACTGGCATCATTTGCCGAGCCGAGCAGAACCGCATTTATCATGTCATCGGCTACGTAGAGCATGTTGGTATCCAGGTAGACTTTTGAGCTGGGCATATCTGCCGCCCGTTTGCTTACCTGCATCATGTCTATTTTTTCGAGATATGTCAGGGCCAGCATGCCGGTAATGATTTTGATGGTCGAGGCGGGTTGTCTTTTTTTGTCCGGCGCTTTGCTGAACAGTTCGCGTCCTGTATCTGCTTCCATGATCATAACTGATTTGCTGCTGATCCACTTGCCGACAGGTGGAAGCGGACGAGGAGGACGTCGTGAACTGGAGGTGTTATCCGGAGAAGGTGAGATGCTTTCCTGCTGGGTAACCGCTTGTGTCTGTTCAGGGCTTTTTTTAGCTGTGTCTCGCAGTACAGGAATATTTCCGGCATGGAGCGACGGTGAAAAGCAAAAGATAATAAGACAGAAAACAAGTTTTTGTGCAGAGGTGATACACTGTTGCATATACATTGAAGAATGTGTTTGTGTTAAGATAAAGAAACGTCGATAAAAAAAAGAGAAACAAACAGATGGTGCCGTGCGCCTGTGTATCCCCGTTTTCTTTGAAAGTTCTTGCTGATTATGGTATCAAAACGCGAAATTGTAAAGGAAGAGGTTTGAAGTTGGAGAACATCATGGCCGAAGAAGAGATTATACATGTTGAGGCAGCGCCAACCCCTGTGGCTGCCGAAGCTAGAGAGAATGCGGAAAATTTGCCTGTTATTCAGGAAAATGCCGTTACTCTGAACGATCTGTTGGATATCGCCTGCAGGCGGTACAGGGATCTGCCGGCCATAGGTATGGCTCTGGAGAAACCGCTTACTTTTAAGGAACTCCATGTCAGGGTATTGAGCCTGGCAGCATATTTCCTTGAGATCGGAATTGAAAAAGGTGGACGTATTGCCCTGTTAGGTGAAAACTCACATAACTGGGTTATCGCTTATATGGCTATTGTCCGTATAGGAGCCAGTGCTGTACCGATTTTTCCTGATTTGCCCGAATCTGATGTGCATCATATCATTTCGGAAATGGAATGTGAAATTGTTTTCATTACCCAAAGACAGATAGATAAAATTTACGATCTGAAAAAGGATCTTGCACATATCGTTACCTTGGATAATTACCAGGATGATACCGGATTACTTACCTTGGAACCTTTCAGTGAGTTTCTTGGAAAAGCACTGGATCGCTATAACGAAGATGCTGAGAAAGAAACGCTGGTCTTCCCGCATGTTCTAAGAGATGATCTGGCATCGATCCTGTACACCTCTGGTACGTCAGGATTTTCCAAAGCAGTGATGCTCTCCCATGAGAATCTGTGCAGTAACGCCTATTCTGCAGGTGGAGTTATGGACGTCCAACCCGGATGGGTATTTCTTTCGGTGTTACCCATTTCCCACACGTATGAGTTTACGGTTGGTTTTCTGTTGCCTCTGCTGAGTGGCAGCCGGGTGGTGTATGCAGGTAAAACCCCCACTCCAGCATTACTGCAACGAATATGTACCAAGGAACGTCCCCATGTTATGCTGGTCGTGCCTCTGATTATCGAAAAAATATACAAGAAGAGGGTGTTGCCGACAGTTGAGAAAAGCAAGGTGCTCTCTTTTGTGTGCAGGTTTGGTGTGGGGCGAAAAATAGTCTTTCGAAAGGTCGGGTCAAAACTGAGTGATTTTTTTGGTGGACGCATGGAGGTTATGGGGATTGGGGGGGCAGCACTTAATCCCGAAGTCGAGCAGTTTTTGCGCGATGCCAATTTCCCCTTTCTTGTAGGCTATGGATTGACAGAAGCTTCGCCATTGCTTGCCGGAGGACCTTTTGGTGACAACAGCATCAGACTGGGTTCCACAGGCAAGGCTATTCCCCGCGTAGAGTTACGCATTTGTGATCCCCATCCTGAAACCGGTATCGGTGAAATTGAAGCACAGGGGCCAAATGTCATGCAGGGTTACCTGAATGATCCTGAGGCTACCCGTGAGGTGTTCAGTGAAGATGGATGGCTGCGAACCGGTGACCTCGGTTTACTGGATGAGGAAGGAAATCTTCATATTAAGGGACGTTCAAAATCAGTGATCGTGCTTTCCAATGGCGAAAATGTGTATCCGGAAATTATTGAACATCGTGTGAATTCCTACCAGTATGTTCTTGAATGTCTGGTGGTGGAGAACAGGGGGATGCTTGAGGCGTGGGTGTATCCTGATTATGAATTTATTGATGGGAAAACTTTGGGAAAAACACGAACCCAAAGACATCAATATATTGCCACCCTCCTGGAAGAGATGCGCGTGTCTGTGAATGAACAGCTGCCGCCTTCATCACGTGTCTCCAGAGTATTGGAGAGAAGAGAGCCATTCATAAAAACACCAACCCATAAGATTAAACGTTATCTGTATTCGGCAGATAATATGAATATGTAGCACAGGCTGGGAAAAAAAGAGGTAACTGCTCACAGTGCACCTGATTTTTCCGTGATCAGCCTGGTTTGCGTATGGCTTAATACGGTGCGCCAGGCAGCCTGTCACCAGTTACAAATACAGGGGAGTATTAAGCGTATTAGTCTCCCCTATGAGTTGTTATACAAGGAGAAGAAATGCAAAAAAGAGGAGAAATGAACAAAGCGTTGGCTGTTGCCGGCGTGCTATTCTTGACGGCTGCGGGAACTGCCCATGGTTCTGGTTGGAGGATTCCTGAACAGTCTATTAATTCCACGGCCAGGTCCGGGGCATATGTCGCCTATACACCTGATGCCGATGCCACATATTATAATCCAGCGAATATGTCCTGGCTGGAGGACACTGGATTTCTTGAGTTCAATGCCACCTGGATTCACCTTTCTGCCATTGATTACACAGATAGTCGCAGTCCCCTGTATAGCGGAACCTCAGAAGAGGAAGATTTCTTGCTTCCAACCTTTTTTGCTGTGTCTCCATATTATGGAAATTTCAGAGTAGGTTTTTCTTTTACAGCGCCTGGAGGTCTTTCAAAAAAATGGAATGATCCTTATCCAAAGACCTATGCCGAAGAATTCACCTTGAAAATTTTCGAAGCCAACCCGACCGTTTCGTATAAAATCTGCGATTATTTCTCTTTGGGACTCGGCGTACGGGCAGTATATGCTGACGGAAAAGTCAGCAGTGCCGGCATGCTCTCCGATGGCACTACTTTGAGCAGGTCCATGGAAGGGGATGCCTGGGAAAGCGGTTTTAATGTTGCTATGACCGCCAGGCCACTGGAAAACTTGAATCTGGCTGTCACTTATCGTTCTGAGGTTGATCTGGATATAGACGGTGACGCTCAGTTGGCGACTTCAATGGGCCCTGGTGCCTACAATGGAGGTGCTGATGTATCCATTCCTTTGCCAGCCGTTCTTGCTGTAGCGGCCTCCTATACCTTTTTTGATCAACTCACTGTAGAGTTGGAGTATGATCGAACCTATTGGTCAGATTACGAGAATCTTGACTTCAACTACAGTACAACCCTGACAAATCCTGTATTATACTCTGCTTTTGATACTCCGCAGACCAGGGAATGGTCCGATACTGATAGTTTCCGTATCAGTGCCGAATATGACTTGCAAAACGGCTTGACCCTGATGGCTGGATTTGCCATTGACGAGAACCCTGCCCCAGATGAACATCTCGGGTTTGAGTTACCTGATTCTGATGCCAAGCTGTATTCTCTGGGAGCGCGTTATCAGGTGAATGAAAGTGTGGAAGTTGGTGTGGCCTACCTGTATGATGACAAAGAAAGTCGCACTGTAAGCAATAGAGCAGCAAACGGGACATTCGAAGATGCAGCGGCACATCTGTTCACAGTGGGTCTTACCTGGAAGTTGTGAAAAGGATGATTTTCTGAACTCTTCCAAGGAAATGAACTGACCATATCATAAAGCTGGTCGGTAGACAGCGATGAAACAGAAGCCCGGTGTATGTGATACACCGGGCTTCTGTTTTTTGGACAACCTGTTGCTTGATTATCGTCTACACTATCTGCTAGAGCCGGGAAAGGCTCCACAGGAGATTATTGCTGAAGTTGATAACCGGCACTATGATATGAGAAAGAACACCTGTGTAAGACAAGAGCAGGATTGCTAAAAAACCGTATGTTTCAAATTTTGAAAAAGCATAGGCCTGTTGCGGAGGAAGCAGACTCATGAGCACCTTGGAACCGTCAAGTGGTGGAATGGGAAGGCAGTTGAATATGGCCAGTGCAATGTTTATCCAGACACTGGCTGCTACCATTTGTACAAGTGGTTTGAGTATGGATAATGGCAACATGGACATATGTGTTATGAGCATGAAAACAGGGAGACTGATGATCGCCAGCAGGATGTTTGCCCCAGGCCCGGCCAGTGATACCCAAAGCATTCCTTTTTGCGGGTCTCTGAAGTTTACCGGGTTGACTGGTACCGGCTTTGCCCACCCTACATGAGCAAATATAAACACCAGTGCGCCAAGTGGGTCAATGTGTTTTACAGGGTTCATTGTTAAACGACCTGCATTTTTTGCAGTGGGATCACCCAGGCGGTAGGCAACATACCCATGGGCCAACTCATGAAAGGTCAAGGCCAGTAGAAAAGGCGGCAGCCATATGGTGAGTTCCTGAAGTTTTTCGTACAGTAGATCCATTTGTTTCTTCGTGAAAGATAAGGGTTGTCCTCTTTGCAGAGGGGAGCTGGTTACATCTGTATAAATTAAGACGCAATATAAATAAAGCGACCTGTGGCGTGGAAAAAATATCTTATCCATCCTTGGTTTTCTTTCAGTCCGGAAACCTTGGTGTTTTCCGAGTCCACTGTTGAGTATTTTTTACAAGGGGCGTTCCTCGGAATGTGGGTAGGTTGAACAGATGAATGCGGTTGCCTGCTCATGGGTTGTCACCTGACCGTCGAGTTGGACTTCAATCAGGTGATTGAGCATGGCTCGAAATAATGGGCCCGGGCGATATCCCATCTCCATGAGTTCATGTCCGTTGATAAGTGGAGTAACATTTTTCAAGGAAGTGACAAAGAGTGAAACAGCCTGTTGAATATGCCTTTTGCGGGCAATGGTCATCAGGTATAGCAGGCCCTCATTTTCCAGGTCTATGAGCAGCCAATATATCTCACTGGGTTTCATGAAGGGTCGTTTGAGCATGTCGCGTGCTATACGCTCCACATCGGCTTTCTGCTGGACGAGTTTTTTGCGCTGCCTTGCCGGTATATCAAAGCGTTGGCAGAAAGCTACCAGTTCCTTCACCCCGGACCGACTGTAAATAGCAAGCAGATATACCATCCATGATTCAATTTTTTCTGGGAGGTATAACAGGTTAAACCATGATATGGACCTGTTTGCCTGGGTTATCAGATGTATGAAGCGCCGGTCAATTTTTAGATTTGGTTTCAGATCAGGCCAAATATACGAAAAAAGTTTAAATGCCGCCAGACGCCGCAACGATCCCATGGGGTTGCTTTCTGAAAGGATCAGCTTCAGTTCGTAGAAAAAGCGTGGTTCTGTGAAGCGATCGATCAGGTGCATGTCCACTGCGTTTTTTATCAATTTTTCCGAGTGCCTGGTTATCTGAAAGTCCAGGCGTGCCTCAAAACGAACTGCTCGGAAAATGCGTGTGGGATCTTCAACGAAACTTAAATTGTGCAGTACCTGAATACGTCGTTCCTTGAGATCGTTCTGGCTGTTGAAATAATCAACCAGGGTGCCGAATCGTTCCGGATTCAAGTGGATGGCCATGGCGTTAATGGTGAAGTCCCGGCGGTAGAGATCCAGCTTGATGGAACTTAATTCCACTGTGGGCAGAGCTGCCGGATATTCATAGTATTCAAGACGGGCAGTGGCTACGTCCACTCTGGTGTCATCTGGAAAAATTACCGTTGCTGTTGCAAATTTGTCGTGAGTCCTGACAGAGGCATTCTTTTGCTTTGCATAATGTTTTGCGAAGCCAATACCATCTCCTTCGATGACCACATCTATATCCGAGTTAGGTACATGCAGGAGCAGGTCGCGCACAAAACCACCGGCCACATAGCTGTTCACCCCTAGTTTTTCAGCACTTTCCCCTATATCACGGAGCAGGGTGATTGCTTGCCTGGAGAGTACCTGGGTCATGACACCGCTTAGATTACGTGACCGTTTTACGGAAGGACTTTCATCTTCCTGAAGAAGGTCCACTGGCATATGTGCAGGGTCGTTGATCAACAGGCCAAGCAGGTCAGTACGGGTTATGACGCCAAGTATTGTTTCGCCCTGGGTTACAGGAATTAATCGCTGTCGATGTTCGATTATCAGTTTTTGGATATCGGCAAGGGTCCCGGAAGGGGGCAGGGTGGCAATTTCCGTGGTCATGTACTCGGAAACAGGTAAGGAGCCAAGCTTGTGAAAAATTGCTTTCTCTGTGACCATTCGGGACAGGGTGCCCAGTAATCCCCTGGGACGTTCACCTGATTCCGGATTACCGCTTTTTTCCGCCACCGGTAAAACCGTAACATTGTATCTGGTCATGAGGTTGCTGGCCTCATGTATGGTGACCTCTGGGGGGACCGCTATGACAGGAGACGACATTATTTCTCCAGCCACAGCTTTGGGACGGATATGGCTGTGGAGCAAATAAATCAGGCGCTCTTCAGCCTCAAACAGGGTCATGTCCTTGATGGTTGCGCTGGCAGCCGAGCTATGCCCACCTCCTCCGAAAGCTCTGGCAATGATGCCGACATTTACTTCAGGAATCCGGCTTCGGGCAATCAGGTACAACCGTTCTCCCATGCTGATAAGTACAAATACAGCATCGAGATTTTCCATGACCATCAGCCGCTGAACAATGACGGCGAAGTCGTCCATGTATTCGGCAAGAACCAGTTTGCTGACCACCACATTTACGGAGCCGATGTAGTACGAGACAGCGTTTTTCAGCAAGCTTCCCAGTGAGTTGACCTGTTCCGCGTTGAGTTCTCTTGCGCTAAATTGGGTTACCACGTCGAGATTGGCACCCTGTGTAAGCAGCCAGGCTGCTGCCTGCATATCCTCCGGTGTAGTTGTGGAGTGAAGGAAATTGCCGGTATCCTGATAGATGCCTAGAGCCATCAGGGTTGCTTCATCAGGGGTAAGCGAAATGTTACGCTCTTGAAAGATACGGCAGAAAATAGTTGTTGTTGCTCCAACATCGGCAATGTTTATGTATTCACCTGTGAGATCACCTGCGTGATCCGGGTGATGGTCAAACAGGTGAATGGACAGATGTCTGTTATGAAGGCAGCCGATGAGGTCGCCAAGTCGCTCAGGTTGTCTGGTGTCGACAATGATCAGACGACGAACCGTATCCATATGGATATGTTTGGCCTTTTTAAAGGCATATATGTTGCGAAATTGCTGGGAAAGATATTCGCGAACAGATTTTTCCTGGGATCCTGGGAAGACCAGTTCCGCTTCCGGGTAGAGGCGCTTTGCAGCAACCATGGAGGCCAGGCTGTCAAAATCAGCATTGATGTGTGTAGTGATAATTTCCATGATGGCTGTATAATACTGCATAGTGGGGATTTGCGCAAAAATAGAAAAAAATAGTTTGTCATCGCCTGGATGTTGCTTGACAAATGCTTTGTTATGCGGTAAATTTCTCTGTTCAAGTAAGCTGGATGTGCGGGTGTAGCTCAGTTGGCAGAGCACAAGCTTCCCAAGCTTGGGGTCGCGGGTTCGAGCCCCGTTGCCCGCTCCAAGTTGGCCCGTCGGACTTCTGCCAAGAAGTTTTGGTCTTCTTGGCTAAGACATACGCCAAAGTATCAGGTGTACATGAAAGTGGGCTTTGCCCGCTTTTTTTATTGCCTTTTTGGCTTGTTGTTACTGATAATCGTGCGATGGGAGAATGAAATATCGTGGAGAGTGTTGGCGCAAAAATAGTCGAAACCATAGAAGCCTTCGCTGGACCGCTGCTTGAAGACATGGGTTTGGAACTTGTGGAAATTCAGTTCCGACGGGAGAATCATGGCTGGGTGCTACGTTTTTTCATAGATAAACAAGGTGGCGTTACCATTGATGATTGCGCCAATGTCAGCCGCGAAGTGAGCGCATATCTAGAGGTGGAAGACCTCATAGATCATGCCTATCATCTTGAGGTCTCTTCGCCCGGGGCAGAACGCCCATTGAAAACAAAAGACGACTTTAAACGTTTTGTCCAAAGTAAGGCCCGGATCAAAATGCGAGAGCCAATTGGTGAGCAGAAGGTCTTTGTCGGCATCATACAGGAATTTGATGGAGATGCTGTCCTCCTGGAACAGGATGGTCGTACAATATCATTGGACTTTGAGAAAATATCCAGGGCACGCCTGGCGTTATAGGCGCTGAGGTCGCGTCCGACTATTACAGGTAGGCAAGTTGGGAGAATATTGCCGACACTGGAGTGAACGACTATGGTAGGAGTGGAAAATCTGAAACGCATTATCGATCAAATTTGCCGGGATAAGGGCATTGATAGATCTTTACTTGTTGATGCCATTGAAGAGGCTGTACGTTCGGCTGTGCGTAAAAAATACGGCAGTCGCAGGGATATTGAAGTGCAGTTCAACGATGAGCTCGGAGAGATCGAAGTGTTTCAGTATCGTACTGTTGTCGACGAGGTCTATGATGAAGAGACCGAAATATGTCTCGAAGATGCCAGGCGCCTTGATCCTGAAGTGGAGCTTGATGACGATTTAGGCGAAAAAATGGATAACGTCGGTGATCTGGGAAGGATCGCTGCACAGTCTGCAAAGCAGGTTATTATCCATCGCATGCGTGATGCGGAACGGGATGTTATTTATGACATGTTCCGTGATAGAGAAGGCAGTATCGTGAATGGAATCGTACAGCGGTTTGAGCGTGGCAACATGATTATCAACCTCGGGCGTACAGATGCTGTGCTGCCGCGAGATGGCCAGATTCCCAAAAGATCTTATAAGCAGGGAGATCGAATTCGTGCATATCTGCAGCAGGTAAAACACGAATCTCGAGATGCTCAGCTTGTTTTGAGTAGAACCTGTAACGAGTTTCTCATCAAATTGTTTGAGATGGAAGTGCCTGAAATTGCCGAGGGCGTTGTTAAGATCATGGGCGCAAGTCGTGAGCCTGGGTTCCGTGCAAAAATTGCAGTGTCCTCCATTGAGTCCGACGTCGACCCCGTTGGTGCGTGCGTGGGGCTGAAAGGCTCACGTGTACAGAATGTCGTGCAGGAACTGCAGGGTGAGCGTATTGATATTGTTCCCTGGAGCCCAGATCCAGCCAAGTATGTCTATAATGCGCTGGCACCTGCAGAGGTTTCCATGGTCATTGTGTACGAAGAAAATAACCAGTTGTTGGTCGTGGTTCCTGACGATCAACTGAGCCTTGCCATCGGTCGTCAGGGGCAAAATGTGCGTCTGGCATCGCGCCTTATGGGGTGGCGGATTGATGTGAAAAGTGAAACTCGTTACGCGAATCTGTCTCAACCCGGATATAAAAGCCTTGTAGCCGTTGATGGGGTTGATGAGCCTATGGCTGATAAACTTTTTGCCGCAGGGATAAAAAGTTCAGGAGAGCTGGCAGGTTTGGCTCCAGAGCAGCTCATGAATATTATCCGAATAGGCGAGGAACGAGCTGCCCTTGTTATTAAGATGGCTGGCTTGGTGCCTGCTCCTGATATTCAGGAACTTGAAGCGGAACCAGAACCAGAAGCTGAAGCTGAGGCTGAAGCAGAGATTTCTGTAGACGAGTCTCCCTTTACGGATGTGGAGGATGAGACAGACGCAGATGACGAGGTGCAGGCTGCTTCAACAGATCAGGAAGCGGAAAACACACAGCAACCATACGAAAACGAGTGAAAAATGCACATGTGCCACATCGAACCTGTAGGGGATGTGGACTGAAGGTATCGCGGGGCGAATTGCAGCGGTACGTATGGCACAAAGGCGCATTGATAGCCGACGATAAAGGGGATATGCCCGGTCGAGGAGTGTATTGCTGTAAAAACGAACAGTGTTACTGTCGGCTCCGGAAAAAGAAAAAGATGCTAAAACACGTGTTGCGAATTCGAGACGAGCACGTTAATGGATGGGAAGGAGCATGCAATGAGTAGGGTCCGAGTATATGAACTGGCAAAAGACGCCGGGTTGAAAAGTAAAGAACTGGCTGATAAGTTGATAGCGATGGGATACCCTATTAAGAGTCACAGCTCTACGGTAGATGATGATATGGCTGCAGACATTCGAAAGAAGATATTGGAAGGTGCTGTTACAGCAGGAGTGGCAGAAGGCCGTATTGACCTGAAAGATCGTCAGGAAACGGTTAAGCCCCGATCTAAAACGGTCGTAAGAAGACGCTCAAAGGCTGAGAAAGAGGAAGCTCTCAAACGTCTTGAAGAAGAAGAGGCTGCAGCGCTGGAAGCCCAGGAAGCTGAAGCACTGTCCGAAGAGGTTCTTGAACCGGTGGAAGAACCTGCTGACGTGGAAACAGCTGAGATGGAAACAGCTGAGGCGGAAACAGCCGATGTCGAAACGAATGTGCCGGAGCAACGTGCGGAAGAGGTAACCACTGAAACCGCATCACAAGAGCCAGAGCTTGAAATAGAGCCAGCGCCTGAATCACTGCCCGGTCAAGAGCCGGCAGCAGGAGGGGAACCTGAAGTGGAAGCTGTCCAATCGTCTGCTGAAGCAGCAGCCGTACATATAGAACCGCCAGCCGAACCAGTCGATGAGGCAGAAGCCGTGGAGCAGCCTGTGGTAAAAGAAAAGAAAGCGCAGCTCGTCGAACAGCCTGTACAAGCAAAGGAAAGGCGACCTGTCGAGAAGAAAAAGCACGATACTGATGCTCTAGTTGGAAGTGATCAGGCAGCCATGAAGCAAAAAAAGGCGAACCATAAAAAGGAAGAGTCAAAAGCCGCTCCTGCCGCCAAGAGAGGTAAGGAAATCATTAATGGCGTCCCGAGAACAGGTAAAAAACTTGCCAAAGTAGTCGGACGAGTGGAAATCCCCATTCCTGAGAAAAAGGCAAAACCCGCCCCCCCTCGCCGGCCATCGCGTCCAGCCAGACCCAATGCAAACCAGGATACTTCTGGTCCAGCTGTGGTTCCCGAGATGGATGCCTCCCGTGCTGGCAAAGGAAAAAAGAAAAGCAAACGGGTCGTTGTCGCCATGGGGAACGAAGAGGATGCCCGAAGTAAAAAGACAACGAAAAGTGGCAAAAAGGGTCGCTCTAAACTAGATTATGGCCAGGACGGTGATGTCGAATTCATGCGTCCACGCAAAGGAAAGAGAAAAAGAGATACCCGCAGGGAAAAACAGGTTCAACAGATCATTGCCGAGACCAAAGCCATCAAACGTCGTATTAAGGTGGTGGAAACCATCAACGTTGGCGACCTTGCAAAACGTATGGGGGTCAAAGCAAATGAAGTGATAGCCGCTCTCATGAAACTCGGTGTTATGGCAACCCTTAACCAGGCGCTCGATCTGGATACAGCATCTCTTGTGGCCGCAGACTTCGGGTATGAGGTTGAGCAGGCTATGACTGAAGAGCTGGAAGTCGAAGCGTTTCAGGAGCAGGAAGATGAAAAGGGTGGAGAGGCCATCTCCAGACCTCCGGTTGTTACTGTAATGGGACACGTTGATCATGGTAAAACATCCATCCTTGATGCCATTCGAAAAACCGATGTGGCAGAAGGTGAAGCTGGCGGTATTACCCAGCATATAGGTGCATACCACGTTCAGGCTCCTTCCGGAGATCTGACTTTTGTCGATACTCCAGGCCATGCCGCGTTTACCGAGATGCGTTCCCGGGGTGCTAAAGTTACAGATATTGTTGTGCTTGTTGTGGCTGCTGACGATGGTGTTATGGATCAAACCAAGGAAGCTATATCCCACTCCAAGGCTGCCGAAGTACCAATAGTGGTGGCGATCAACAAGATTGATAAAGATAATGCCGATGCGGAAAGGGTAAAACGTGAGTTGAGCGATTTTGGTCTCATTCCCGAAGAGTGGGGCGGTGATACCATTTATTGTGAGACTTCTGCCAAACAAGGGCTGGGGATCAATGAGCTTCTTGAATCGATTCAGCTACAGGCGGAAATCCTGGAACTTAAGGCTGATCCTGTGCGAAAGGCAAAAGGAACCGTTATAGAGGCCCAGCTACATAAAGGACGTGGAGCTGTTGCAACTGTACTGGTTCAGGAAGGAACGCTACGGGTTGGCGATAACTTTGTTTCCGGTATGTACAGCGGTAAAGTACGTATGTTGATTAATGATCGTGGAGAGCAGGTAAGTGAAGCCGGTCCCGCGATACCTGTTGAGGTTCAAGGCATTTCAGGCGTTCCCTCGGCTGGTGATGAATTTCTGGTTCTGTCAGACGAAAAGATGGCAAAATCGCTCTCAGAATCCCGTTTGCAGAAAGCCAGAGAGTCGGAACTCGCCTCTGCCTCCAAGGTGTCACTGGACAACCTGTTTGAGAAAATGGCTGAACAGGATGTGAAAGAGCTCCGTGTTATTCTTCGAGCTGACGTACAGGGAACTCTGCAGGCTTTCGGACAGGCTGCTGAAAAACTCTCGACCAGTGAAATTAAGGTCCGTGTCCTTCACGAAGGTACTGGCTCCATTACCGAGAACGATATTCATCTTGCTGCAGCTTCTGATGCTGTTATCATTGGTTTCAATGTGCGACCAACTGTTAAGGTTAAAGAACTTGGTGAGCACGAACAGGTCGATATCCGATCGTACGACGTAATTTACCATGCCCTTGAAGATATCGAGAAAGCGATGGTTGGTATGCTTGAACCTACCTTTGAGGAACGTGTGATCGGTACTGCTGAAGTTCGTGACACTTTCCAGGTACCCAAGGTCGGAACCATTGCCGGTTGCTCTGTTATCGATGGTAAAATTGAACGTCACGCAGGGGTACGTGTACTCAGGGATGGTGTGGTAATCTACACTGCTAAAATTTCATCTTTGAAACGCTTCAAAGATGATGTGAAAGAAGTCCTGACCGGGTATGAATGTGGTATTGGCGTGGAAAATTTTAATGACATCAAGTTGGGCGACCACCTTGAGGCCTTTGTCCTTGATGAGGTTGAGGCCCACCTGTAGGATCTGTTAGAAGATGGATTTTGATTTTACCCTGCCGGGACTCCGGCGCCCTGAAAGTTCCAGGCCCAAGCGCGTGGCCGAAGCTATTCAGCATGAATTTGCCGTATTACTGCGGCAGAAGGTCGCTGATCCTCGCCTGGCGAGTGTGGCGGTTTCCCATGTGACCATGTCACCAGACTTAAAATTGGCAAAGGTGTTTTTTACCGTTACAGAGAAGTCTTCTGTAACGGATGCCAAAAAAGCACTTATCAAGGCCAAGGGATTTTTCCGTAGTCACCTTGCCAAGGCGTTGAATCTTCGTTACACTCCCGATATTCATTTTCATTATGACAGTCAGAGTGAAGAAATAGAACGAATAGACGAATTGTTTCGTCAGCTGGAGCAGGAAAAAAAGGATGAAAACACCTGAGCAAGTCCTGGTTGCCCTTCAACAGGCCTCCTCTGTGATTCTGGCAACACACATTAATCCGGATGGCGACGCCATTGGATCATTGCTTGGGTTAATGCATCTTCTTGAAGGTGCAGGTAAAAAAGTCTTTGCCTTTGCTGAAGAACCTGTTTCTCATAGCTATCGGTTTCTGCCCGGTTCAGGCCAGGTTAATACGGAATTGGAGCAATTACAGCTCTTTCGGGAACGAGCCGGTAAAGACATCTTGTGTGTGAGCCTGGACTGTGGCGATGAAAAACGTCTGGGACGATACAGCGCACAACTCCTGTCCATCAGTCCGTTTATGGTAATTGATCATCATAGGGGAAATGATGGGTTTGGCTCAATGCATTGGATAGAGCCCGATCGATCTTCAACCGGTGAAATGATTTACGATCTTGCCGTTGATCTCGACCTGACCATAACCCCGGAAGTAGCCGAATGTCTGTATGTTGCAATCTCAACAGATACTGGATCATTCAAGTATGAATCAACCAGCAAGCACACCCATAATATTGCTGGCTATTTGTTGGGGAAAGGCGTTAAACCTGCTGAAATTGCAACTCATCTTTATGATAACTACACTCTGGGGCGCCTGCGATTGATGCAGGAGGTGCTTGCCACTTTGGAAATGTTCAACCGGGATCGTATTGCCATAATACGTGTCAGCCAGAATATGCTCGAACGTACTTTTACTACCCTTGAGGATACGGAATCCTTTATCAACCTTCCCAGGTCGGTTCGTTCTGTTCGTGTTTCCGTGTTTTTAAAAGAGATCAATAAAGGCTTGATATCTGTCAGTATGCGCGCCAAGGGAAAGTGTGATGTGTCTGTAGTGGCTGCTGGCTTTGGCGGAGGTGGCCATAAGAATGCCAGCGGTTTCAGAGTCCGGGGAAAGAGTATAGATCAGGTGAGAGATATGCTCGTCCCCATACTTGAACAGGCTACGAGCTAGGCTGCATATCATACGTATCCGATGACGGCAGAAGTATATCTTATTGACAAGCCTGTGGGCAAAAGTTCCTTTGCAATGGTCCGGATTATCCGCAGAATGCTGGGGATTAAAAAGGTGGGCCATGCAGGCACCTTGGATCCTTTTGCCAGTGGACTGCTCATTATTTGTGCAGGCAGACCCGCAACCAAACATATCGAAAAGTTCATGGGAGGTCGGAAAACCTATGTGGCAACAGTGGAACTAGGTGTGACCACTACCACCCACGACCCTGAAGGAGAAGTGACGGGCCGTTTTACCGTTCCAGATCTGGACAGAGAAACTATCGATTCTACACTAAAACAGTTCGTTGGTAGACAACTTCAGGCCCCGCCTAGTTTTTCTGCAGCAAAGCATAAAGGAAAACCTCTGTATCATTATGCCCGCCAAGGTATTTTCATCGCCAAAGAACCGAAGGAAATAGAAATATACGCTCTGCATTGTATACAATATGTACCTCCTCTGATGGAAATCGAGGTCACCTGTAGCCGCGGGACCTATGTACGGGTATTGGGAGCAGATATCGGAAAAGCTTTAGGGTGTGGTGGCGCCTATTTAACAGCATTGAGGCGAACCGTCAGTGGACCGTTCCATGTCAATGATGCCCTTTGTGTTGATACACTGGAGGGGGATGCAGGCAAGAAAATATTGCAGGAAGCAGGAATGTCTGTTGATAATGCCTTGCAACAATTACCACAAGAACATATTGTCATACCAGACGTGGCATGACAACCAGGTTGAACCGCCCTATCTGTGCCAACCCTCTGGTACAGAACAAGTAGGGCATCTTATCCAGACTTCAGCGGGGCCGAGGGAGTATAGCTTTGCTGATAGCAGAAGGAAACCGGAGGTGCTTTCATGGCACAGACAGGAGAAAAGAAAAAAGAAATCATTGAACAGTTCAAGACCCATGCCAATGACACTGGGTCCTGTGAGGTACAGATTGCACTGCTTACTGATCGTATTCAGTATCTGACAGAGCACTTTAAACAACACGGCAAAGATCATCACAGCCGCAGAGGCCTGTTGAAACTGGTTGGTCAGCGTCGTAGTTTGCTCAGGTATCTTCAGAAAAAAGATGTTGTTAAATACCGTGAGCTCATCAAAGCACTCGGCATTCGTAAATAGTACTGTCCAGGGAAACGATTATTTTGCCAGATTTTTGCGATGCACGTTTAGAGATACATCACATATTTATCGCAGGCAACAGTGCCTGCACAGAGGTGTTGTACCTCTTGCAAAGTTTCTCATTTTTCGAATCGGGTAGAATGTGTCGTTTTCAGACTGACATTGAGTAGATGGTACAAGGGCGGGAGCAGTATTGGACTGCCTCCCGCCTTTTTGCTGATTGGAGTTGAGCACAACCGATGTTGCCGCAGGCGCAAAGACACAAAGGAAACAGAGAAAATGGTAGCACATTGTCGCTGCATCCTTTGTGCCTTTACGATAACCACGCAATGCATGCTCGCTCCAATTTCAGTTTAATATGATCCGTATCAGGAGAATTTATGCATACAGTTATTGAAACTGAGATTGGTGGAAGAACTATTAACTTTGAAACCGGAAAGATGGCAAAGCAGACCAGTGGGTCTGTGGTTGTTTCCAGTGGAGATACCAAAGTTCTGGTGACGGTAGTCGCTGAAAAAAAGAATAAGGACATGGGTTTTTTACCCCTGACCATTGAATACCAGGAGCGCATGTACGCTGCAGGACGTATTCCTGGCAGTTATTTTCGTCGTGAGATAGGTCGTCCCAGTGAAAAGGAAATTTTAACCTGCCGACTCATTGACCGTCCTTTACGTCCTCTTTTTCCGGACGGCTATAGTTGTGAAACTCAACTCATAGCTACTGTCTTTTCCGCAGATCAGGATTTTGATCCTGATATTCTTGCCATGAATGGTGCCTCTGCAGCCCTGGCTATCTCAGATATCCCTTTTCAAGGGCCTATAGCCGCTGCCCGTGTAGCGTATGTGGATGGTGAATATGTGCTTAATCCATCCAAAAGCCAGCTTGCCAAGGCAGAGTTAAATCTGGTTGTTGCAGGAACTAAAACTGCGGTAGTCATGGTTGAGGGACGTGCTGAAGAACTTGCCGAGGATATCGTACTGGAGGCTATCTTTTTTGCTCATGAAGGCCTGCAGCCCTTAATAGACCTGCAACTTGATTTACAGAAACAAGCTGGTAAAGCAAAAAGAGAGGTTACTACCCCTGAGGTAAATGAAGCTCTCCAGGCAGCGGTCGAAGCCGCTGCAGCTTCCGGAATGGAGGAAGTCGTAACAACAGCTGAAAAGATTGCTCGTGGAGATCGTTACGATCTTTTAAAACAGGAAGTTCTTGAGCAGATCGATCCTGAGATGTACGAAGATGAAGGCGAGGTTTTCGACCTTCTCAGCGGTTATAAAAAGAAAATTATGCGTGATCGTATCGTCACTAAGGGTGAACGCCTTGATGGACGATCCTTTGAAGATGTTCGTCCTATTACATGTGAGGTTGGTATTCTTCCGCGAGCTCACGGATCAGCACTTTTTACCCGTGGAGAGACCCAGGCTCTGGTCATTGCCACACTGGGTAGCGAAAAAGACGAACAGCATTTGGAAGGCCTTGGTGGCGATGTGTATCGCAGTTTTATGCTGCACTATAATTTCCCTCCTTTCTGTGTTGGGGAAGTTCGTCCCATGCGAGGACCAAGTCGTCGAGATATCGGACATGGTACCCTGGCCCGCCGTGGTGTGGAAGCGATACTTCCGGAGAATGGCGAGTTCCCGTATACCATGCGGGTGGTTTCCGAAGTACTTGAGTCCAATGGCTCATCCTCCATGGCCACAGTCTGTGGATCCAGTCTTGCGCTCATGGATGCGGGGGTACCTGTAAAGGCACCTGTTTCCGGTGTTGCCATGGGGTTGATCAAGGAAGATGAGAAGCTGGTTATTCTCACAGACATTCTGGGTGATGAAGATCATCTCGGTGACATGGATTTTAAAGTTGTGGGCACTGAAGCCGGTATTACGGGGCTGCAGATGGATATCAAGATAGATGGAGTGGACCGTTCCATCATGGGGCGTGCCCTGGATCAGGCCAAACGTGGTCGTATTCATATCCTTGGGAAAATGAACGATGTAATTCTTACTCCACGTACCGATGTCTCTGAGCATGCTCCAAAATACTCTACCATGAAAATTCATCCGGATAAAATTCGCGATATTATCGGCCCCGGTGGCAAGGTAATTCGTGAAATGACAAGCGAATACGACTCTAAGATTGACGTTGAGGATGACGGTACCATCAAGATCTTCAGTAACACTGCTGAAGATGCCAGAGCATTGGTTGCACGTATTGAAGAGATCACCGCTGTACCGGAAGTTGGTAAAATCTATGAAGGTGAGGTCCGAACCATCAAGGACTTTGGGGCATTTGTACAGATTCTTCCCGGTGTTGATGGTATGGTTCACATTTCTGAGTTGAAGCACAGCAGGGTAAACAAAGTTACCGATGTGCTCAAGGAAGGAGACATGGTCAAAGTCAAAGTTATTGACATTGACAACCGTGGCCGGATTCGCCTCAGCCGTAAGGCTGCCCTCCAGGAGGGCGAAGAATAAGTATTCTTTTTGCAAACCTCAGCCGGTTTCCTCGTTCAGGGAGCCGGCTTTTTTTTTGATTACAAGGATAATGGAACTATGTCAAATCAGGTGACTGTACAATTTAAGTGGCTTGATGAGCAGGCAGCAGCAGATATACCTCTGCCATCATACGCTTCGTCTTTAGCTGCCGGTATGGATGTGAGTGCTGCCATTACGGAACCCGTTACGCTTGCGCCTGGCGAGAGGTACCTTGTTCCCAGTGGTTTTGCAGTGGCAATTCCACCTGGATTTGAAATACAGGTACGGCCTCGTTCCGGTCTTGCCATCAAGCATGGGATAACTGTCATCAATTCACCGGGTACCATTGATGCTGATTATCGTGGTGAAGTGAAAATAGGTTTGATTAATCTCTCCCAGGCTCCCTTCACAATTCATCGTGGTGACCGAATTGCTCAGATGATTCTTGCGCCGGTTATTTGTGCACAGATAGAAGCTGTAGATGAGCTCAGCGATACCGAAAGGGGCAGTGGTGGGTTTGGACACACTGGTATCCGATAGTCAGGGGCTGGGAATGCAATTTTGCGTTTTGGGAAGCGGAAGTAAAGGAAACTGCACTCTTGTTGAGGCCGAAGACACCAGAATTCTTGTAGATGCCGGTTTCTCCGGAAAAGAAATTGAAAGGCGTTTGTCCATGATTGGACGAGATGCAACCATGCTTTCTGCCGTTGTCGTGACCCATGAACATAATGATCATGTCGCCGGAGTGGGCGTTCTTGGCAGGAGATACGCGATTCCTGTGTATATGAACCAGGGAACCCACGAAGCGTGTCGTCAAAAAATAAAGGAATTGCCAGAATTACAATATTTCACAACTGGGGAGAGCTTTAGTATTCAAGGGGTGAATGTGCATCCTTTTGCTATTTCCCATGACACTGTTGATCCTGTTGGATTTGTTTTTCAACATAAGGGGCTGCACATGGGATATTGCACGGATACAGGCAAAATCACCAAACTTATACGTCATCATCTGCGCAAGTGCAGGGCGCTGATTCTTGAAGCAAACCACGATCCGGGTATGCTTCGTAATGGCCCGTACCCTATTTATCTGCAACAACGTATACTTTCTGCCGGCGGTCATCTGGAAAATGAAGACGCGTTACATTTTGCTTCCGAGTTATGTTCCGAAAATCTGTGTCATCTGGTTTTAGCGCATTTGAGCGAGACTAACAATGCGCCTGAGATTGTAGGTCAGATTATGCAACAATACTTGAACGATTATTCCACTGTCACCGTCCATATTGCCGCGCAGGATAAACCGGGCCCTTTTATTCGTGTGGCAGAGTAAGGTTGTTACATGGATTAAAAAATGAACAAGAATACATTGAATGTGAATGGTTCTGTGCATGAGGTATCAGCTACAGCACATCGTTTTACATGTGAGAACGAATTGCTTGACAGTATAATAAGGTTTTCTCCTGCTCCGCTGCTGATCACTGATAGTCATGGCTTCATCAAATACGTGAATTCTCGGTTTGAAGAAATCCTTGAATACAGCCAGGGCGACTTGCTGGGAAAAAAGGTGCAGTCTCATTTTCAAAAACATGTATCTCCGCAGCTCAGAAAAGAGATTTTTCGTAGGATAGGCAAGCTGCAGAGGTATCAAGAACAAGTATCTGTTACTTCGGCTTCCGGTAACAGGCTGACCTTGGAGATCATAGTTACCCCGGTTGCAGATACTCAGGGGCGTCTTTGCAATATTGTTATCCTGGCCAATGATCTGACCCGGGAGCACGAAATGATGCAGCAACTCCATCATGCACAGAAGATGGAAGCCATAAGTAAACTCGTCTCTTCCATTGCCCACGAGTTCGGTAACCCGTTGCTTGGCATCCGCTTTGTCCTGCGGGATTTTCAGAAGCGTCTGGAGCTGGCAGATAGCGACCGGCAACTGCTGATAATGGCTGAAAGTGAGTGTGAGCGAATCCGGCAACTTATAAAAGATCTGCAACAGTTCAACCGACCTGCTTCGGGAAAGAAGGTTCCATTTGACCTTCATGAAATGTTGCTTTCTGTGATCACGCTGCAACGTAAATATCTTGCTTCCAGAAAGATATCTCTCGATTACCAATTTGGTGAGAACAAAATTATTCTTGTTGGCTTAATGACAGAACTGCAACAAGTCTTTATTAACCTCATTCTGCATAGTTGCGATTCGATTTGCGCAAAAGGAACTGGTGGCGCCATCACTTTGAAAACATGGTTGGACGGAGACAGGGTGATGGTTATGGTCCGTAATAACGGGCGAGAAATAAGCCAGGAAGACATGGTGCATATCTTTGAACCGTTTTCCAAAACTCAAGATGATGTTCACGGAACTGGTCTGGGGTTGTCGGTTTCCTATGGCATTATTCGAGCATACGGTGGGGATATATACGTTCGCTGTCACAACGGAAACACCGATTTTACCGTTGCACTGCCCTGTGAGCAGCCGGAGGCGGAGAAGTAAAATTGCGTTTCAGAAAAATATTACCTGAATTTGGGCAAGCATCTTCAATTGAAGTTAAGCTGAGAAAAAATTACAATTCTCCGACAGATTCCTATCCCCGTGGATGAAATTTACGATGAACAGCCTTGAGCCGATCCCCTTCGATTTGCGTGTAAATTTGAGTGGTGGCTATGTCTGCATGGCCAAGCATCATTTGTACAGAGCGTAGATCCGCTCCTCCGATGAGGAGGTGAGTGGCAAAGGAGTGCCGCAGCATATGGGGACTGATTTCCTTGTGTATACCGGCAGAGGCTGCTGTATCGCGGAGGATTTGCCAAAACCGGTTGCGGGACATGGCTCGACCCCTGTTGGAGAGAAAAAGCTGTTCACACTGTGGTGGCTTGATCAGTGCAGGCCTGCTTTTTTGTATATACTCCTGGATAAGTTCCCCTGTTGTTGCTGCAAAGGGAATAATCCTCTCTTTACTGCCTTTACCCAATACGCGTAAATGGCAGTTTGTAAAGTTGCAGTTTTTTAAGGGTAAGTGAACCAGCTCGCTTACTCTCAGTCCTGTTGCGTACAGCATGTGGATCATGGTGTGGTTGCGAAGGCTTAATGGCGTGATGACCTGCGGCCGCACAAGCAGTTGTTCTACCTCCTGACGGCTCAATGCTTTGGGCAGACTTTGGCCTGTTTTGGGAGCATCTATATGCTCCAGGGGATTCTGCTGGACAAGATTTTGGGCCAGCAGGTAGTGAAAAAAAGATCGCAACGACGCAAGACGACGAGCATTGGAACGATTACTGATGTTTTTTTCGTGGGCCTGAAGCAGGTACTGTCGTATATGCTCTATGTTGATCTGGTTCAGGTTTTGATTTCCCTGCTGCGCGAGGAAATGAAGAAAAGTTTCCACGTCTGCAGTGTAGGCTGCGGAGGTGTTGTCAGCCAGCCTGCGTTGAAAGAGCAGGTGTTGCCTGAAGTTTTCAAGAAGTTGACGATGAGAAAAACGTTGTTTCACGCTGCGAGTGGAGAATGGATGCAAAAAAGTAGCCGTTTACAGGAAATGTAACATCGTTGATGCAGGTTACCTGTGGCATAATTTCTAATATGCCTTGCTCTCGAATAAAAGTCTTTATTTATGGACAGACACTAGATTAGCGATCCAAAGCGACTGTGGCGGTTACTTTGCCGGACAACCATGTTTGCCGCACATGGAGTGTCTGTGAGTAATAACAAAAAAAGCTCTGACAGATGTCAGAGCTTTATATTCAACCTCTGTTGCGCATGCGGTTGAATTTTCGAAGTTTACGCAGTGCCTCAGCAGCTTTGCGACGTTTTTTTACGCTTGGTTTTTCATAAAATTCGCGTCGTTTCAGCTCGCGTTTAATTCCGTCAATCTGGAGTTTCTTTTTTAATTGACGGATCGCATATTCAAGGTCACCTTTCACTTCTACTTCAATCATGGAGCATCACATCCTTTTGCGATCTGTACAGCTTTGATTAATGGGTTAATTGTAAAAACCAGCTAATATAGCCATACATAATTTGCTTGTCAAGAAAATTACGTTGTAACACCGGGATAATATGAAGCACACATGTGTAATGTTTCCCGCTTCAGACTGATCCATGGAAGCCGGAGAAGGGGAATATTGCAATGAAAAAATCCCACTTCCGGGAAGTGTTTGGTGGATGAATACTGGTTCTGTACTGTATAGTTATGGGAAAAGTGAAAAGGATGCATGGGCCCTGGCGATTTGATACCAGGAGGCTGTCCGAGAATGCCAATTTTTCCCGGTTTAGTGTTATTTAAGAAAATAATGCTGGCAATATTGCGTGGTGGCTCTCCTGTTGCAAGATAGAGAGAGTGAATTCACAGGACAGCGTGCTTACTTAAGGGGGGCAACTCCCCAATATTACGAGGAGGAACATGATGGCCAAAATTCGATTAGCACTTATTGCTGGGGGAAAATCAGATGAACGTGAGGTTTCTCTGAAAGGTGCAAAAGGTGTTGAAGAGGCACTCGATAAAGACAAGTATGAAGTTATCCGTTATGACCCTGCCACCGATCTCGCAGCTATTGCCCGTAATGCTGATCGTATAGATGTCGCTTTTGTGCTCTTGCATGGGATCTTTGGAGAAGATGGGACCATCCAGGGGTTTTTAGACCTACTGTCCATTCCCTATCAGGGGGCAGGCGTGCTTGGAAGTGCTCTTGCCATGAATAAACATCTGGCCAAGGAATTGTATCGTCTGCACGGACTTCCTGTGGCTGATTGGGTTATGGCTGTGAAAGGGGATATAACTGCGCCAGAACGTATTCTTTCATCGTTACAGATGCCGCTGGTGGTCAAGCCTGTGAAACAGGGGTCTTCTATCGGTATGACTATCGTACGTGATGAACAACAGCTTGCGCCGGCCCTCAGATTGGCTTTTCAGCATGATGATGATGTTATGGTGGAAGAGTTTATCCAGGGAAGGGAAATCACCGTGGGCGTGCTGGGAAACAGTAACCCACAGGCACTTCCACTCATTGAAATTATTCCAGACAGCAAATACGAGTTTTTTGACTATGAGGCGAAATATATTCCTGGAGCAAGCCAGGAGATCTGCCCGGCAGATGTTGACGCCGATATTGCAGCCAAAGCCGGTGCCTACGCAGTGGCTGCTCATAACTGCCTGCAGCTGCGCGGATACAGTAGAACGGATATGATACTTCAGGGGAGCGAATTGTACTTGCTGGAGACCAATACTATTCCTGGAATGACTCCAACCAGTCTGTTTCCGCAGGCTGCAGCTGAAGCAGGACTGTCATTCAGCCAGTTGCTGGATCGTTTGATTGAGTTAGCTATGGAAGGTGGAAATAAATAGTGTTACCGGGCAGGGCGCAGGAGATACTCCTGCGCCCTGGGTCTTACTGCTGCTGAAAAGCTGGTACCTGTCGGATAGTTTTTCTTGCCGTGACCCTTAAACTCGACTTGAGCAACAATCCCCATATCTGGGAGCCGGCATGTAAACCATCAGAACCGGGTTTCAAAGTACGGTTCCAGTACCTTGGGTATGGCGATGGTGCCATCTGGCTGCTGGTAATTTTCCATAATGGCCAGCAGGGTTCTACCCACAGCAAGTCCTGAACCGTTAAGTGTATGTACCAATCTGCTTTTTTTCTGATCAAGGGACTTATAGCGAATGCCGGCGCGACGGGCCTGAAAGTCCAGGAAATTGGAGCAGGAAGAAATTTCTCTGAACGCCTGTTGCCCTGGCAGCCAGACTTCAATATCGTATGTTTTGGTGGCGGAAAATCCAAGATCCCCGGTGCAAAGGGTTACCACTCTATAGGGCAGTTCCAGAAGCTGTAGTACTTCTTCAGCATCTGCAAGAAGGGATTCCAGTTCCTCTTCGGACTTCTCCGGAGTAGTAAATTTAACCAATTCAACTTTTTCAAACTGGTGCTGCCGGATCAGGCCGCGGGTATCTTTGCCGTAGGAGCCTGCTTCAGACCTGAAACAGGGAGTGTAAGCAGTATATTTTACTGGAAGGTCTGCTTCTGCTATGGTTTCACCCGCGTGTATATTGGTAACAGGTACCTCTGCGGTGGGTATGAGCCACAGGTCCCAGTCTTTGATACGGAAGAGATCTTCTTCAAATTTAGGTAACTGCCCTGTGCCTGTCATGGTTTTACTGTTCACCATATACGGTGGCAGTACCTCGGTATACCCATGTCGCTGTGTATGCAGATCAAGAAAAAAATTCACGAGTGCCCGGGAAAGTTTGGAGCCAAAACCTTTAAGTAAAGAGAACCTCGCTCCAGCTAACTTTGCCGAAGTTTCGAAATCCAGTATGCCCAGCGCTTCTCCTAATTCCCAGTGGGGTTTAGGCGTGAAGCCGAACTCGGGTAATGTACCCCAACGTTTTATTTCCAGGTTGTCACTGTCGTCTTTGCCTTGGGGAACAGATTCATGGCATAGGTTGGGAATGGAGAGGACGATTTCCTGAAGTTGCTGTTCTATTTCGGCAAGATCAGTGTCCAGGGCTTTGATGGCATCGCTTACCTGCTTCATCTCACGAATAAGTGGTTCAGCTTTCTCATGTTCGCCAGCCTGTTTGAGCGGACCGATCTCTTTGGAGACGGTATTACGTTTGTTTTTTAATGCTTCCGCCTCTCCCAATGTGGCCAATCGTTGTTCATCAAGTCTGGTGAACTGTTCAAACAGTTGTGGATCGACACCACGGAGTTGACTTTTTTCTCTGACAAGATCAATATTTTCTCGAATAAATCGAAGCTCTAGCATGGTTATTCAGGTGTGTATTTGTTACGGATGGGAAAACGGCCTGGCCTTGGGGGGCAATGCGTGAGACAGCCGCTCATCTTGTAGTATTGCTTTCTCGTTCAATCTTTATGCTCAGCGTAAATGTCTCTCCAGAAACATTGTGATATGTTCAGGCAGATCACAGAGTGTACCTGTACCGCGGATTCTGAGCGAAAAAATCGTTTATAAAATACGTTGTGATTTGTAGCACGTCGTAATATGAAACGCAATGGCTATTAGATTGCTATTCAGGCGATGGTTTGTTATTTTCATCCGTGATATAAGAGATTGGTAACTGATCACAGGGCATTCGATCTCTCTGCGATCAGGTTGGTTTACCTCGTATTCAGTTTCCTGCGCCAGCCTGGTTGCAGAGATGTCGGACCCCTTGCAACCCGTTGTCAATACAAATGTTAATCGAACTTACCGGGCTTCCCCTGTGAGTAGTTACATAGACAGTTATTTTTTTCCGCAACGCCCCCATACGGGGAAAGCCGGTTGTCGATTTATAATATGAACACTGAAACCAGAACACAAATTATCGTTTTTCTTTCTGAGTTACGCAGAACAATTAAATATACTGGATTGTCCCTGATTCTGGTAACAGTTGGGTTATTTCTTTATTCCAACAGCTTGATTCCACTGTTGCAGGATCATCTTGGCGAAAAGTTGTATTTTTTTTCCGTGGCTGGTCCTTTTCTGGCCCACGTGAAGGTTTCTTTTTTTGGTGCGTTGTATATACTTATGCCACTGTTGACGTTGGTTTTATGGAAATCTATGGGTAAAGCCTTTGGGGTGGAAGGAAAATCACTGGCAGGCTTTGTCGCTGCGACCTGTGCGCTTTTTTATGCAGGCACGGTTTTTTGTTATCTGGTTACACTGCCTTACGGGGTGCAGTTTCTGCTTGGTTTTCAATCCGAAGATTTAAAGGCTGTGATTTCCATTGGTAAATTTGTGAATTTCGTCACTATTTTTATCCTGGCTTTTGGGTTGATATTTGAGCTACCTGTTTTTATGGTTTTCAGTGCGAAAGTCGGTTTATTTTCACGGCAAACCTTTGAACGCAACAGACGATTTGCCGTCTTAGGGATTGCCATTTTAGCTGCTGTTCTCACCCCAACTCCGGATGTTGTGAATATGGCCCTGATGGGATGCCCTCTTTATCTTCTTTATGAAGTCGGCATTTTTGTTATTCGGCTTATGGGGATTGAAAAAAGGGTATAATCTCCTGAAATATTTATGATTCGCTTTTTCTTGGCCCTTTAACCGTATTCAATAACTGAGATGCCGTGCCTGCGAAGAAGTGCCGCAGTAACCCCGAGAACAGCCCCTGCACCGCAGGATGGACTTTTTGATTTAAGCAAACAGTATTGGATATTTTGCTGTTGAGCAATGTTAAGGACCATATTGGCCCCCTGAATGAAGGCTGTGGTGACGTCTTCACCGTCAGATCGTATAACCCGGGCTTTACCTTGCAATACGTCGTGGCCGTCTCCACCTGTCAGATTAGCCGGTAACCGAGGGGTGGTGAGTCCACCAAGTTGTTCAGGGCAGACAGGGATCCAGATGTGTTTCTGCAGATGCTGTTGGCAAAGAGGGTCCGGCTTGCTTTTGCCGTCGTATCGCGTTGGCAGTCCTGTGAGGCAGGCGCTGACAAGGCAGCATGTCGGGTAGGTATTCATAGTGATGAAATAGAGCAAAGATGCATTGATTATGATTGATCGAAGTAAAAGACGACAGGCACAACAGCAAAAAAAAATCTTTTTGCGTTGCGCTGTATTGTTGGGCCTCTGTTTTATTCTTGCCCTTCTGTTTACTCCTGGCTACGGTTTGTTTTCCTACCGTAAGGCCGTGAAACAGCAAACTATACAGATACAGGAAAATCAACGCATGCAAAAGGAAAATGAACAACTCGCGCAGGAAATTGATCTCCTGAAGAATGATGAAAAGTATATCGAAAACGTTGCGCGCAAGGAGTACGGCCTGTTGAAAAAGAATGAAGAGGTTTATGAGTTTAAACGGAAATAGAAGAAGTGAAGGCATTTAAAGATGCCGGTGGCAGCGCACCGTTTAACGCATAGTGCCACCGTGGGGGAGAGGAACTGCCTGAAATAATGGCGGCCCGCACGGGGCCTCTGAAATTCAGGCTCAGGAGAAGCCGGAAGGTGCAGAACATGGAGAACCCGCAACCGGCAGAGAAGTACCTTTTTTGCCTACACGCATAGCCGAAGCAGAAATACGTTTTTGGACATGCCTGCTTGCACATTTAGGACATTTTGGAGTTTCACTGTCTTGCGAACTCGTGGTTAAATGTTCGAAAAGAGTACTGCAGTCGCGACATTGATATTCATAAATAGGCATTGTGCAGTTCCTCCGGGCTAGTACTGTAAGGTGGTGCGAGTTCCTTTATATGCAACAGGGGGCTCTCTTCTGGTAAGTAGTTTTTGCACAGGTTGTATTTTCGTAACCTTTTTTGGGTTGTGTGCTATAGAAAATAACCATGGTAGTTCACTTTGTCATCGGATAAACAAACAGTCCCATCCGCCGGGAAAAACGTACAGGACTCCGAAGTACGTGCCCGGTACGCAGCTCTGCTGGCCAACGATCTTCGCAGCTATCTTTGCTTTCATCAACAATTGGGAATCGATACGTATCCTGCAGAAGAAGGTCTGTTGCGGGTGGAGAAAACTGCTCAGCCAAAGGTTCCTTCCCGTTCGAAGCCGTATCCTCAGAAAACAACTCAGAAAATAAGCCCGCAGCAAAAGACTGTACAGCAGTCCCCTCCAACTTCTCTCAGCAGAGAGTCTGTAGATGCTGTATTGAAAGATATTGTTGCCTGTTCTCAATGTGAACAGGCTGGCAGGAGAATTCAGCCGGCACCGGGCAGGCCAGGTGGTGTAAAGCTCATGATCGTCGGTGATTATTGCCTTGTTTCTTCAGCTGGGCAAAAAATGCTTTTCGGCGAGCAGGAGGATCAGATGCTCTGGCGAATGGTGGAGGCCTTAGGGCTTCGGAAGGAAGAGGTCTATGTGACGAATTGTTTGAAGTGCCTCTGTGATGGCCATCCACGGGAAAGTAAAATTGATATGGATCGTTGCCTGGCTCTTCTCAGTCGCGAAATAGCCGCTGTTCGACCTCCTGTAATTTGTGCAATGGGTACCATGGCCGGTCAGATGCTTTTGGGTACCAATGACAGCGTTATTCGTTTACGAGGTCGTTTTCTCCCTTATCGCTATGCTGAACATGTCAATGTTCAGGTTATGGTGACTTTTCATCCAAGATTTCTTCTTGGCCAGCCGGAAATGAAGCGCGCAACCTGGGAAGACCTGCAGCAGATTCAACGGCGTTTTCTCCAGGAGAAGAGGGTATAATTACTCATTTTGCTTCGCCTGGCGCATGGCTATGATGCTGCGTCTTCCCAATTCGCGCAGGAAACTGCCCACAGCGATCTCAGCTTCCCGCGGATTGAGTTGATGTTCCCTGTGGAGGACTGTAGCAATCTCACGGACTGTGCGTTGCCCATCAATGAGTCTCCAGACCTGACTTCCAAGGACATCAAGTTGTAATTTTTTCATCATGTATTTGCGCTCAGGATGGGTACCCGAGATCCTGATGAGTACTTTTTCAAAGAACGGTGCCTGCTCCACAGGATATCGAATCAATAGCCCCTGTTCATTGTTTTCTTCTTCGATCAATGGATGTTGCACGGGAATACAGGCCAATGCTTCCTGACGGCTGAGTGGATCCTGGCTGGGACTTTTTTTAAGAAATGAAAACATAGCTAAGCTGTCGAAATTGCATCTTCTATTAACATGGGTGTATATACCGGGGCTTTAGCATATTCACCTCAGCGGGGATGAAAAGATTCTCGTATTGCATCAAAGAACGACTCTGGTTGTACAGAACCGTTATATTCCACTCCCAGGATACAATTGTTCTCCCTATGATGGGTTAGTTCCAACCACTTGTGGGCAGGTTTTTGCTGTAGGAAGGCAAATACTTTTTGTAACCCCAGGCGTTTATCTTCCCATGTCTGCCTATTGGCCTGTTGGTTTTCCAGAGGTTGAAGGGAACCGGCAAGTTGGTGTCCCCAATTCTGAAGACTATGGTCTTTAAGTAATATTTCCGCTGGCTTGAAACGAGAGAAAAAGAGTCTGCTTTTTTTATAGGAAAAGTTCAATTCAAATTTTCCTGGCAGGAACCTGTATGTGTGTAGCGTATATCGGGGTGGTGTCTGCAGGGCAATATCAAACAGCGCATAGTCTGTAGGACCGTCTTTACCGGAGAAGTGTATGCTGGCAAGCAGTGAAATCAGCAGAGATGATTCCAGTAATTCCGGATTGTAGATCTGTAGCAAGACAATCCATCCTTTAAGACGGTTAATGGCCAATATACCATGTCCCTGGAACCGATTTTCCGACCAGTAAAAACCTGTCAGGTCAAGTTGCGGAAGGGATTCCCGGAACGTATGCGGCAAAATCCAGGGAGAGTGCAATGAAAATCTCTTTGATTTTGCCATCTTGTCCAGGATTTTTTCAGGTGCCGGAGGTGTGTTGATTTGCAGCCAGCGCAGCGCGACATCGGGGAAACCATCTTTTTCGAGTAAAAGGTAGTCACGAAATACGGTGACAGGCGTCCATTCGTTCGGGGCCTTGAATGAGAGGCTATTCCAGGCCAGGTTCTGTAGGGTATCGTCAGGATAGGGGCGCACGAGATAAATGATTCCTGTTGAAAAGCAGTGGAGACTCCAGTGATTTTTCAGGGAAATACGACTGTTTTTCTGAATTGTTTTTGGTCAAGACCAGAGCTGTAAGGCGTAACGCGATAGTAAAGATAGTCCGTATTGATCCTGTTTATGGTCTACGATTTTATTCTTGTTCGTTTGATTGCTCAGGTGCAACAGAATACGGGATGATTTGGTCCCAGTTGCGTCTTTGTTCCGGGGTTGCTTCCTTTGTTTTGGCGTGGCAAATCTCATTAAAACAAGCCCGTTCAATTTTAATACGCTCAGGCAGGGACATTTTTACCATACTACCAAAATTTTCATCAGGATCCTTTTTATTATATTGCAGGGTTATGGAAACTTTTTCACCCAATTCATCTGTAAAATACCACTTCCATGCTTTCAGGATTCCAAATGCATCCCCGGTATACTTTGTTGGAGGACCAAGCTGTTTTTTATACCTTCGAAAGAGACGATTAAAATATGCTTCTTCCGTGTTGGCGTATTTCATTTTGATGCGAACGATTTTTCCTGGTTTATCACATACTCCGTATTCAATGATACCTTTGCGAAATTCCCCTATATCCTCCACGATTACCTGTTTGAGGAAATTGCTGTAACTGAGGTAGTCGTATTCCTCAATAGAGGCTCCCAGACTGAAACCGGCAATCTGCTTGGGGGCTTTCTGGTCTGCCGGATATGCAGAAAGAGGAAACAGGAGTGTCAGCCAAATTGTTGCCAATATATGCAAAACAGTGTGTGTCGTTGTTCTCATGGCTGGGGCCGGGATGTAAAATTATCTTTCATCTTGTGAGAGAAATGAACCGTCGGGCATGGCCTCGAGTTCTGTTTTTTCAATGAGCTTTCGATTTTGATCAACAAAACGGTTAATATGTAATTTTATAATTTTTTCAACGGCTTTACCGTAGGCCTGAGGATATTTTTCCATAACTTTTTGAAAGGCTTCCCGCGATATGGAGAGAAGCGTTGTGTCGGTTTCTGCCCATGCTGAAAAAAAACAGTCAAATTGCGCGAGCTGAGCCAGTTCACCAAAGTAATTGATCTCGTCTGACGGCAATTGCTGAAGATTATACATTCGACCGTTATATTCATCACAGATTGCCACTGTCCCGGAAACTATCAAGTACATTTTTTGGCAGGGTTGGCCCTGGATAATAATTGATGATCGTGCAGAAAAATACTCTTTCTCACTTAGGTAGGCAAACAAGCGCAGAATGTCAACCGGAGTATCTTTAAAAAGAGGCATCTTTCGCAAAAAGGACAGCGCTTCCTGGATTTGACATGTCTGTCCTTGGGCGGTTGTTTTATTGTGCCCGTGTGAGTTCATAAAATGCACCTTGTTTCGCCATCAGTTCATCATAGGTTCCCTGTTCAATGACGGAACCTGATTTAAGTACATAAATTTTATCGTATCCAGGGGCAAGATCCAACCTGTGGATGACAGAGATAACTGTTTTTTTGCCGCGGAATTGTCTTTCCAGTACATTTTGGATGCGTCTTTGGGAACTATTGTCAAGACTTGCTGTAGCTTCGTCCAGAATCATAATCTGTGTATCTTTAAGGAAGGCCCTTGCTATGGCGACTTTTTGTTTTTGTCCTCCGGACAATCTGTCCCCCTGGCTGCCTACTTCAAAATCCAGACCCACATCAAGGATTTCATCAACCAGGCCTTCCTGCTCAAAAAAACGAAGAGAAAGATCAAGGACATCCTGGTGCTCCTGGAGTTCTTTTTTTACAGCGCCAAAAAGAATATTATCCTTCAGGCTGTGGCTGTAGAGGTATTGTGAGGGACAATAGGCTATGAAATCGGGGTGATTCTGGTAAATAGGAAGTGGCTGTAAAGTCGTATCATTGCTTAAATGCTCGCTTGCGCTGCGGCAGGCTTTAAAATCCAGGTGAACAATATCATGTAGGAAGGTATGACGCGCTTGCACGATATCAACCTGTAGATCATGGGAAATAGTGGTGATTTTGTGTCTGCCGGGAATGAATCGAAGAGCCAGGCAAAGGAGATCGTTCTGTGCATTTTTACTGGAGGGAACCTTGCCTTTGGAACTGTTGAGCATATCCTGAAAATATTCAAGCTCACGTGGCTCCATTGGACTTCCCTGGAAAAAGAAATCATCATCTCCAACATCCCTGAGCATCGTTACTGTTGCCTGGGCAATGGTTAGGCCAAGATCAATTAATCGTTGGTAGAGTTTGTTGGCCTCTGTCAGGTAACGGAATTCGCTATTGGTTGCCAAATTTTCAGTTGTATACTTCCCACTGAGGCTGTCTCCAAAAATAAGATTATCTCTGATGCTGGAATAATATAGAAAGGAATCAAGGGTATATGGCTCAATAACCTTGGAGAATTCGTTTTTCAGCTCTCGATTGATGATCTGCCGCATCCGCATGAGATGTGACTTGATTGGCTGAACACGCTCCGGTGGAAGAACCATGTTGAATCCAAAATGGAGAATGTCGTCCTTGAGGCCTACGTCGTAGATGGTTTGCAGGAGTTTTTTGCGGGAAGGTGTAACATCTTGTTCGCCGGAAGCATGTACCCCGTAAAGCAGGTTTTCTCGAATTGTCCCTGTGAAAATAAATGGATGCTGGGCAATCATGGTAATGTTGCTGCTTATATCGGACTTGGTCAATGTCGTGATATCGACATCATCGAGAAAGATGTACCCTCTGTTGATAGAGTAGAGTTGAGCTAGGAGCAAAGCCAGGGTCGATTTGCCCGATCCAGAGAAACCCACCAGTGCTATGAGTTCTCCGGGACGTATATCAAGGTTAATATCATTAAGCAGGCTAAGGCCGTCATCCACTGTGAAACCTGCGTTTTTTGTGCGAATGTTGCCTGCAAGGGAAAGTGGAGGCCGATCTCCCGGAAACATCGGATATTCGAGATCCTGGTCAAAAATTCTCATGATCTGTCTATACCTAACCCTGGTGTCCTGCAGAGATTGGTAATATTCAATGAGTTCCTTCCAGGGATCATATACCTTTTCATAGGCAGTGAGGAAGGCAATCAGAGCACCGAGGGTAAATTCTCCCTGAATAGCCAGGTACCCGCCGATGAGAAAAAGAATGAACGGGCCTATGGATTGAAACAGATTATTGGTAAATTTAATACCATACTTGACTAAATTAAGCCGGTTTATAATGCGGTACAGTTTTTGAGTTAATGTACCGAATTTGTTTTCTTCAAGAGGAAAGCTGGCATTGGAATGTATTTCGTGTAAACCGTTTATGGCTTCATTGACCACGTTTGACATGGACCTGGTCGTTTTGATTCTTTTACGATTAGAAATGTTGTACTTGTTTTGCAGGATGGGAACCGTAATCAGCTCCAGAGGGTATACCACCATAGAGAGCAGAGCAAGCAGAGGGCTTAGTGAAAACATATACCCCAGAAAGACCAGAAAACTGAGCACGCTGGTCAGAGGGATGGTGATAGCACCGCCAATGAACGTGCCTATGGCATTCAGTTCGGAAGTCATGGCTGAGATGACTGTACCGGGCTGCATTCTACGGTAAAATTGTAAGGGCAGCTGTAGAACGTGGCGGTAAAGTTCAGTTCGCATTTCGACCAGTATTTTCTGACCGATTGCAGCCTGCATCACGTTGATTATATATTTTGTAATCCCTGCCAGCAGGACTGCTCCCATATAGAGTCCGCAGTAAAGGAACAACAAGTCAACCTTTTTCAGGTAAATCGCCTGGTTAATGATACGTTTCTGCATCTCCAGGGGAAAAACCCGGCAAAAGAGGCTGACTCCTATAATCAGGAGTAAAAGGAGTTGAAGCCCCCGGTGTCGATAAAGTACCCAGGAAAACAGAGACCTTTTGGTAACCTTTCTTTTTTCAGCAGATGACATGGGGCTCCCTGGGTGAGACAAGGTCTGCGGGAAAAACGCCTCTTCTGAGTATGCCTGGAGCAATTTTAAAAAGAAGTTTTCTTTCTTCAGGCGCCTTATGGCAATACAAGACTCAACAATTGCCCATTATTGTCTAGTCAGCACAAAGAATGCAATGGAAATGTCGATATTATGCTAAAATTATCCCCAGTGGGACGACTTGATCGTTCGACGGTGGGACGACTTGATCGTTCGATGTTTGAGATCTTGGAATGCTTCGTGTTTCGAAAATATGAATTTGGTGTTTCAGGCAATGTTGATGATTGGCAGAAAAGAGATGGGACATACACCCAAAACGTCGAGGAATATTACCTGTACCCGAAACCTGGAATCATAACGCATCCGGTTTCTTTTTTGCTATGGATGGATCTTTCTTTCCATGCTACATACTCAGCACATCAGATTACGTAATATTTAGAGGAGGCCACTATGGCAGTATATGAAATAAAGCATCCCCTGGTTCGACATAAGCTTGGATTACTCAGGGAAAAAAATATCTCAACAAAGGATTTTCGTGAACTCGCATCAGAGGTCGGGATGTTACTCACCTATGAGGCGACCAGGAGCCTTCCGGCAGAAAAAGTCACCATTGAATGCTGGTCAGGCCCTGTGCAGGTTGAGCAGATTAAGGGGAAAAAGATTACCATAGTTCCAATTCTGCGGGCAGGACTTGGCATGATGGACGGTGTTCTCAAAGCCGTACCTTCTGCAAAAGTTTCTGTTGTCGGCTTATACAGGGATGAGGAAACTCTTCAGCCTGTCGCGTATTTTGAAAAATTGGTTCAGGATATTGATGAGCGCAAGGCCATGATTCTTGATCCCATGCTGGCGACGGGTGGAACGTTGATAGCCACCATAGATATGCTGAAAAAGGCTGGCTGCAAAGATATCATCGGGTTATTTCTGGTGGCTGCTCCTGAAGGAATCGCCCGGTTGCAGGAGAAGCATCCGGATGTTGATGTGTATGTGGCAGGAATAGACGAAAAGCTGAATGAGGATGGGTATATTCTTCCAGGTTTGGGGGATGCAGGAGATAAAATTTTTGGCACCAAATAGCTTGGTTAACTGATACAAAGGAGTGACGCATGAGCTCAGAGCACATGGAGATTGGTTTGGGCAAGCAGATGCTGGTTGGCATGCAGATGCTTTTTGTAGCTTTTGGGGCTCTTGTGCTGGTTCCCATACTGACTGGTCTGAATCCCAACGTAGCCCTGTTTACTGCCGGGGCAGGTACACTGTTATTTCAGGTAGTGACCAAGAGGCAGGTTCCCGTTTTTCTCGCATCCAGTTTTGCTTTTATTGCCCCGATTCAGGCAGGGGTAGAGAACTGGGGCATTCCGGCAACCCTGAGTGGTCTGCTTGCCGCAGGTCTGGTTTACATTCTGCTTTCAGGAATAATCAAACTGCGGGGAAGAAATATCGTCAAGAAAATTCTACCCCCGGTGGTTGTTGGTCCTGTTATCATGGTAATAGGTTTGAACCTGGCTCCTGTGGCAGTGAGTATGGCACTTGGAAAAGCCGGTGGAGGAGATGTCCAGGGAAAAGCCGTCTGTGTTGCTCTGGTTGCTCTCATGGCCACCATTCTTGCAATTCTTCTGGGGCGGGGAATTGTGAAGTTGGTTGCGATCCTGATAGGTATTACTGCAGGGTATTTGGTAGCTTTGGCAATGGGATTGGTTGATTTTTCTCCAGTCCTGAAAGCCCCCCTGTTTGCTGTTCCAGCTTTTCAGTATCCTGAACTGAATTGGCAAGCTGTCTTCTTTATAGTTCCAGTCGCCATAGCACCAGCCATCGAACATATTGGTGATATGCTCGCCATCAGCGGGGTTACGGGCAATAATTATCTTGATAAGCCCGGATTACATCGTACTCTGCTTGGGGACGGCCTGGCCACGTCTTTGGCAGCAATGCTTGGTGGACCGCCAAACACCACGTATTCTGAAGTTACCGGAGCTGTGACTCTTACCAGAGCTTTTAATCCAGGCATCATGACCTGGTCTGCCATCACTGCCATTATTCTCTCTTTTTCGGGTACGCTGGGTGCCTTACTGGGTACCATACCTACCCCGGTAATGGGTGGGATTATGCTCCTGCTCTTTGGTACCATTGCAACTATTGGCATGAACACACTGGTCCGTGAAAAGGTTGATCTGGTACAACCTCGCAATATGGTTATTGTCAGTCTTATTCTTGTATGCGGCATCGGAGACATGGCCCTTGGAGCCAAGGGATTCGTTGTCCAGGGCATAGGGTTGTCAGCCATTGTAGGTGTCCTGTTGCACCTTATTTTGCCTGGCAAGGAAATTTCCATAAAAAAATCTGCATAATATCTCTGAAAGTAAGCATTTTTTTATGATCGTCTATGATCTAGAATGCCCCTGTGGCTATCAGTTTGAAGGTTGGTTTTCCAGTCGTGCCGGTTTTGAGGAACAGTTGTCTCAACAGTTGGTTTTGTGTCCCAATTGTGGCGGCTGTCAGGTCCATAAGATTCTTTCTCCTGTTGCGTATCACCATAAAGCGTCCAGCAGTTCGCGGCCATCACAAGCGCAGGTGCCTGTTAAAGAGGATTCAGGTGGCCAGGAGCTAGTTCGTTATCTGGAATCAGTCAGTCGTTTTGTTGAAGATAATTTTGAGGATGTTGGTGCAAACCTCGCCACAGAATCGTTGAAAATGCATTATGGCGTGGAGGAAAAACGGAACATTCGAGGAGTTGCCACTGAGCAAGAGGAAAAAATGCTGGAACAGGAGGGGATTGCGTTGCTCAAAGTCCCGTATATAAAACCTGACTCAGAACCAGGTTCAGAATCAAATTGAGAGAGTTGCCTGAAGCGAAACAGCAAAAAAGACTCTGAATGTGGGGAAATGAATCGGAGAATACGCCGGAAGTTCAAGTGTGAAAACGGTGTCAAAAGTTCCGATATGCGCTTTACAGATTGTTGGTTTTTCTACGTCTGAACTCAGTTGCCCTGGTCCCCCTCTGGGCCGGGGCTTTACAACCGTTACAAGATAAAAAACAGACCGGCAATCTGTTATATTATCCCTGAATTTCTCCTGTCACAAAAAGTTCAAAGAGTTTTTCAAACACTGTGGGGATGGCCGAGGCCTGTGCATTGGAAGAACTGGCATACGCTTTGGTCAGTTCAAATGCGCGCTCAAAGGCATTTTCATAGTCAGAGATTTCATTTTTTTTCAGAATATTGACCAGTTCTCTGGATATTTGGGCGTCCATTGTATTATATGAAGTAATATTTTTTACCAGGGGTAAAGGGAGGAAGGAGGCCCTTCTCTCTCGGTGTTTTGTTTAATTGACTGGATAGTATATATCATACTTGCGACCGTATACCAAGGCGTGAAACTCCTCATTTATAGACGGAGATGATCAGAGAGGCGGTCTGAGGGTGTTATTTCCGCCCATATTTTTGTTAAATATGAAAAATATCCACGGAATGTCATGTGAATGCCAGTGGTATTGTTTCAGATTTACCCCGATCTGAGCGCACAATCCTATTGCCCAGGCAACCTCCTGATCTGGATTGACTTTGGTTAAGCGTCAATGAAATGTGGGTTACAGAGATGGTCTTTCTCCATAGCAACTCTGCCACAACCGTCACAGACATATTGCATTTTCCTCAATTTGTCTGCGCATACATTTTCAATATCAATGGTGTGGTGACCACAAAAGGAACTTTTGTTTGTAGTCTTGCTTGGCTTGCAGATGTTTTCTGGATTATTTGCGACAGCGCCACAAGTGGTACATGTATGAGCCATTGTTTCTCTCCTTTACGCAGAAGAAAGAATCAAAGAGTTGCCTGGCCGGCAGGAACGCAGGTACAGGCTGTTGGAAATATGGAATGCGCTATTGAGCATCCAATTGTACAGGTAATATTTGTCTCTTTGTGCTAAAGTCAATGCAGTAATCGATACCATGAATACCTCTGATGGCCGGCAGTCTCTTCTGGATGACAGGGTTTTACGCACCGTTTTACCTTTGTGTTTTTGTTGACACCGGTTTTTTGTTGCAATGGTTGGGTTGTGACAAATCGTTGCGTCCTGGTTAACGGCTACGGATGGTTTTTTTCCGGAACATCTTCAGGGATGCTGTTCTTCGGAGGAGAAACACTATTGAGAATATAAGCAAGGAGGAACACCTTGAGAATGTGCCGGATTGAGCAGTCTTTTCTTCATCGATGCGTCAGTGATATTTTAAATGGGCTTAGTGAAGGGTTGACGCATTTTTCCGGCCCAAGTAAGGCTGCCGTACTGTTTTCCCTTGGCCCCAAAGAGCCGTTGATGTTGTGTGATCCGCAAAATCTGCTTCGCGGACATGAATTGATATTTAAAGCCATGTTCGTTGATAATGAACAATGGCGATATAAATACAACCTTCCGTATGATAAAACGCAGTTTGCAGTGATTTATCCGGAAAAGGATTTGGGCCTTGCAGGACTGCTTTCCTATGGAGGGTATTCCGGTTCACTGTTTTATCAGCATTGGTTTACAAATCATCATCCGGATCTGTGTTCCACCGGACCCACGGAAAGATGGCTGGAGCATGCTGTGTGGCGCTTTTCCCATGATTTAGCCAACGATAAGGACCTGTATACCGGTATTTCGGGGTACTTTCTCCGTGAGTATGCTACCCATGCTGTGCGAGACCATATCGTCGATGAAATGAATATGTTGCTGGGATGGGATACGTTGATTCGTGTATACCCTGTCCTGGATGCCATTCTTCGTATTTCTGAAACAAGGGAGGAAGGGCTATGGCCCGAAGGGCAGTTATTGATCGTGGATCCCACCATGGTCGACTCCCTGGAGTTTCTTGTAAAATTCAAGGACAGCGCCAGGCCCCAATTGGCAAACAATAAGCATGTCCGTAAGCTCCTTCTTTCCGTGGAGCAGTCAAACCGTCGTTTGGTGAGTGACGGACGCTCCATTCTTGGGGTATGTTCAATAAAGTTACCTCCGTTTTCTATCTGTGCTGATTTTAAAGGGCGATATGGCTTTTTAAAGGTTAATAAAAGCAGAGTCTGCAGCTTTGCAGATGGTCGTTTCGGATCAACAACATATAATGCCAAACTGGTACAGCTGGAAGAACTGCTGCTTGAATCGGATATGGAGGAGGCAGACAGTTTTTTTCTTTTTAAAATAGCCACCAGTCTTGTCCATCATGCGCAGGGAAGAAAACATGGCTGTACAGTGGTGCTGGATCTGAATAAAAAACCAACCCCGATTTCAGGACAGAAATTGTCTCCGTCTCTTGATCTTCGGCGACCCTACACGCTCAACCTGGCAAAGTCCCTGGCAAAAGTGGATGGAGCATTGCATATTGGAGCTGACCGGCATCTTCATGGTTTTGCATGTTTGCTGGATGGTCGGGCTTTTTCAGGAGAGGATCTTGCAAGGGGCGCCCGTTATAATTCTGCACTTCGATTTACCGCTGAACATGATAATATCATCGTGGTTGTTGTGTCCTCTGATAGGCCTGTTTCAGTTATTTATCAGGGGGTGGACATTCGAGGAACATGCGATGTGAATCTCCATGGCACCTGCACATTTCCTCAGGTGGAGTTGCAGCAATGGGTGGATAAATAGTGCCTTTACATAAAAATTTTTCTCGGAGTCTTGTTCCTTGCCTACCTAAACTTGAGAATAAAAGTCTTTTATGGATAGATACTAGATAGAGCCTATCCCTTTACAACAGGCTGACACAGTACCCGGTATACATACAGAGCAGGATGATTCCATGCCACTTTCTGGTTGTACCATCCCTGAGCAACATGGGGATCAGGATAAGAGTGAAAAAAAGCATGATCGGTAAGTCCCGCGTTAACAGGCTGGGATCAATTGTGAATGGTTTTATAACACCTGTTATACCAAGGACCATCAACAGGTTGAACATATTGGAACCAATCACATTACCGATGAGCATGCCGGTCTCTCTGTGACGCAGGGCAGCTATTGACGAGGCGAGTTCCGGCAGGGATGTACCCACCGCAGCAAGTGTTAAGCCGATTATCAGTTCACTGACCCCTATAATACGTGCCAGGGTGATGGCTCCGTTTATAAACATGTGAGACCCCAGGGCCAGTAGGCCAAGTCCTATGATAATCCTGGCAACAAGTAAGACGGTATCACCCCGTGTCAGGCTTGGAGTATCCTTACCATCGAGTTTTCTGCCGTTCTTGGCATTCAGGTATGTGAAGGCCGTATGGGAGAGGATGGCAAGGGTGAAGAAAATTCCGACAATACGAGGGAAAAAACCGTATCCACTACAGAACATCAGGAAAACACTTGCTCCCACCACGATGAGCAGTTCATTCCAGACGTCCCTGAGCTGCAACCTCAAAGGGGCAACCAGAGAACAGCACCCGAGTATAAGCCCCACATTGGCAATATTGCTGCCAATAACATTGCCTATCATGATATCCGCATGTCCTTGCAACGATGCAGTGAGACTGATAAATAATTCCGGTACGGAAGTCCCGAACGCAACCACGGTCAGGCCCACCACAAAGGCTGATACACCGAAACCTTTTGCCAGGCGGGAAGCTCCTTGTACAAGGAGTTCTCCGCCTCCAATAAGAAGAAACAGGCCCAGGATGACTGAACAGGAAGCAAGAATAGGGGATGTCATAGAAAAATCAGTAAAGAATGTAGGGGTCAACTGTGTTGAAAAAGGAGACCTGTATCGGGATGTCCCTGGAGGTCAAAAGCCCGATGTGCCAGGTGAGCAAGCTGTTTTTTGATTTCTTTCAAAGGGGGCAGGGCTGGAATAACGGGCAGAACACTGTCAGGCTTCTGAGGGGGCTGAATGTGCATCTTGTCATCAAGTTTTTTGTCTCTTCCAACCATAATATCACCGGCCATGAAACCGTCATGGGGTGTGTCGCGATCCAGGTGGCGCAGAAATCCCATGATAGTAGAAAGATCATTGTTCCGATAAAATAATTTGATTTCTTCAGCAATGGTCTCTTCTTCTTCCATAAGCTGCTCCAGAGAGTGACGATATTCATCAATCGCCTGATATAATTCTTGATACAGCGCATAAAGAAGGTTTGTGAATTTTTGTTTTTTGGTGAATCCTCTTGCCCATGATTTCTCGGCTTTGTTGAATATGCGTTGCTTTATCGTGTTGGATTCCAAAAGATAGGGATCAAAGAACAGTGTGCTGCTTAGTCCTGTAAGCTCTTGAAATTTTTTAATTAATTCTGAAAAGTGAAGAAGGGTGTATATGCGGATGAGATTAAAGCCTATGGTGTTTTCCATGGTATCCAGGGAAGCGTTAAGCTGTTCGTCATAGCGTTGAATGTCATCTTCAATGCTTTTACGCAGCCCGAAGTAACGGTCGGCGATTTCCTTCCGTAACTCCAGAGAAAGGATATGGTCGATGTCCTGCATTATTGTGGTCCGTTAAAATGTTTTATGGGTGCTTGTTTACATCTGCCTGGGGCTGGGGTGCGGCAGCACATGTACTTTCAGGCGCACGTTGCTCTCTCAGAGAGGATATACGCGTAAAGGAATATATCGGAGTACACATGAACTATTATAAGCCAAGAGCAGTTTTTTTGTGGTATCTTCCAGTGGAGTGTTTCTGTGTCTGATTCCAGCCGGCTGGGGTTCACCTGGTGTAGAGGTATAGAATTCAGGGCGATGTTGCCCTGTTTATGATCTCTCGATGACAGGGTACTTTTCGGTAGCGGAACATTGCTTCAAGCCATGGATAATTCAGATGCTGACAGTTTACCGTAATTGAAGATTTATTACCAACAAAATGACAATATCGTTGAGGCTGAATGGAAGTCGGACCTATAAATGAGCACATTAAAGACCAGGTAAGAGAGGCTGCAGATATTGTAGAGGTCGTCGGTGAAAATGTTGAACTGCGAAAAGCAGGAAACAGATATGTGGGTCTCTGCCCTTTTCATAATGAAAAAACACCCTCATTTTCAGTGAACCCGCAAGCGCAGTTTTTTTACTGTTTCGGTTGCGGCGAGTCAGGTGATGTATTTTCCTTTATGATGAAATACCACCACTGTGATTTTCCCGAGGCTTTGAGAAAGCTCGCCCAGAAATATCATATTGATATGCCTAAACGGCAGATGACAGAGCAGGAGAAGAAGCGCCTCAAAATCAAGGAAAATCTATACGGAGCCTGCGAAGAAGCCACTCGACTGTATGAACAGTGTCTTGTCAGCGGTAAGGAGGCGGCTGTTGCTCAGGCCTATCTTGAGCAACGCGGGGTACCCTCTGAATTTATAAAGCGATATCGGCTGGGTTTTGCGCCTTCTCCACAGGCAGTTGGATGGGCCTTTCAAACCCAGGCTTTACAAAAGAAATCCATTGCAACAGACATACTGGAGCAGGCTGGGCTGTCTGTCAAGAAAGAGCGGGGAGGTTATTATGACAGGTTCCGCTCGAGAATCATGTTTCCAATTTTTGACATGACAGGCCAGGTGGTAGCATTTGGTGGAAGGATACTGGGGGATGGAAAACCCAAGTATATGAATTCGCCGGAGAGTCCTGTTTTTGAAAAAAGCAGACTGCTGTTTGGCCTGTATCAGCATCGTGAAGCGATACGGCAAAAGCGAACAGCTATAGTTGTGGAGGGGAACTTCGACCTTCTGATGCTGGCTGTCCATGGTGTCGATAATGTGGTGGCACCGTTAGGAACATCGTTGACCCCCCATCATGTTCGGCAGATGCGCAGCTATTGTGATCAGGCGGTTTTGTTGTTTGACGCCGACACGGCTGGACTGAAGGCTGCGATGCGAAGTGTTCCCTACTTTTTAGCGGAAAGTCTGGAGTGCAGGATTGCACTTCTGCCCGAAGGACACGATCCCGATAGTTTTGTCAGGGAAGCAGGCCCAGCAGGTATTCAACAGCGAGTTGAGCAGGCAAGACCCTTGGCAGAGTTCGTTTTTGATACCTTGGTAAAGGAATATGGATTGACCTTGTCAGGCAAGGCGAAAATCGTGGAGGACTTAAAACCCTTATTGCGAGATGCAAAGGATTCCACACAGCGCAGCCTGATGAAAGCTCATTTCAGTGAAAAATTAGGAACGGATCTGTCTTTGTTTGAAGACGGTGGAAAAACACTGCCGGCAACAGTACCCATTCCTGAACCGAGAGTAATCCCTAACAACCTCCAGAAAAAAGAACGGCAACTCTTCGAGTTTTTGTTGTTACATCCAGAATGTTATCAAGATCTGGCTGAGGCGGGACTGACAGCTGTAATAGAAGGGGGGGTGGCTGTTCAACTTCTTGAAATACTTGAGAAATTTTGTTTGGAGGACGCCCCTGATCCTGAGCGCATCTTTGAGTTAACCACTGACGAATCCGTACGTAGCAGCATAGCTGACTTGCTGACTTCTGTATCTGTATATGCTGATCCGGAAGATGGGGATTCTGTAAAAGCATCCATGCTCAAAGAGTTGTTGCATTGGATAGAAGAAGTCAATTATCAAAAAAACGGAAATGTCTTGCAGCAGCAGATCAATGAAGCAGAGAGAACTGGCGATCTTTCTCTGTTGATGGAACTTTTAAACAAAAAGATGCTGTTGGGCAAAAAAAGAAAGGGTTATTAAGATAACCTATTGAAAAAATGTACAATGCTGGTACTCTTCGGATGGAGTGAGACCCTAGAGAAGGTGTCAAGGGGGGAGGGCTGGAGAAAAAAGTGTGTGATTTTATGCTGTTAGGAGAGTGTCACAGGCGATTTGTTCGCAGCTGTTTTTTCCCACATTTCTTGTTTTGTGTCGGGAAAAGGCGACGGTAGCTTTTTTTATGAGTGGAGCTGTTATCCTGGGGAGCGAGAATGCACAAAACAGAGCATCAGTTTGATGAAGATTTGAGGTTGGATACTTTGATCGACAACGAGGGTGTAAAAAAAGCCAAGCCTACAAAAGACAATGAGAGAAGTTCGTTAACAAAGAAAAAAGACACCGTTGAAACGGTCAGCCATGATGGCAAAGATCGCCGTACCCGTATAGACAGACGTTCGGGTAAAGATCGCCGGCGAACTGACAGGCGCGGGATGGGGACAACCTTGGACCCAATGAATATTTACTTGCGCGAAATGGGCAACCAGAAGCTGCTGAGTCATGAAGAAGAGATTGAGCTGGCAAAAATGGTTGAGGATGGTGAATCGCGAATTCAGTATGCTGTACTGCGATTGACCCTTGGTATTACAGCACTGAATGATCTGGCTGAAAATATTCTACGCGGGAGTACACGTATAAACACTGTGGTCCGTGGTGTTTCCGATAACGATGACAAAGCGTTGAATAAGGTCCGGGATTCTTTGCTGGACAACGTGGAAGAGGCCAATGAGCTGGATGCAAAACGCCGGGAATTGTTTCTGGAACTGAAGAAGAATGCCGGTGATGGGGAAATGGAACAGCGACTTGTCGAGGAAATTCTTGCGGTCGGTTGGGAGATTTCCAATTTGTTTAAACAGCATCGCCTCTGTTCCAAAGGCATTCTTTCAGTGGCTGACGCTGTGAAAGAGCTGAGTATGAAGTTCAATAAGGTCAGAGTTGTGGCCCAGCAGAGGGAGTTGCTGGCAGCCCGGCGTGAAAAATCATCCAATGGAAAAGAGGATGAGGTCAGCCCGGCCGAAATTGAACGGCATATCTCTCTGGAACTCGCTGAAACCATAGGCGTAAGCTGGACTGCATTCATGGAAATTCAGCAGGAAATTGAGTTGGGACGGGAAATGGCCAAGCAGGCAAAGGAAGCTTTGGTACGGGCTAACCTGCGACTCGTAATTTCCGTCGCTAAAAAATTCCTCAATCGAGGCATGCAATTACCTGACCTGATCCAGGAAGGCAATATCGGTCTCATGAAGGCAGTGGAAAAATATGATTATCAGCGTGGCTACAAATTTTCAACCTATGCCACCTGGTGGATCAGGCAGGCGGTGACCAGAGGTATCGCCGATCAGGGGAGAACTATACGTCTGCCCGTTCATATGATTGAAACCATAAACAGGTTGTTACGTTTCTCTAAAGATTTCCAGAGGTTGGAGAGTAGGGAGCCTACCCCTGAAGAGATGGCAGAGCAGCTCGGAACTGATGTGGAAAAGGTGAATATCGCCTTGAAAACCGCTAAAGATGCAATCTCTCTCGATGCTCCTGTTAGTGAGGAAGAGGATGCCATGCTCAGCGATTTTATCGAAGATCATGCTCATCCTGATCCACAGGAGAATTCCATCACAGAAAGCCTAAAACGTTGCTTGTGTAAAGTTATGGGATCCCTAACGCCCAGAGAAGAAAAAGTGTTACGTATGCGGTATGGCATTGAGATCGGCTGCGATCACACGCTGGAAGAGGTCGGGCAATGCTTTTCTGTGACCAGGGAGCGTATCCGGCAGATAGAAGCCCAGGCTATTAAAAAGCTCAGGCACCCATCTCGCAGTTCTGATCTGGAAGCATTTATTATTGATTGACAGCCTGTTCGTCATTTTAAGGGCGACTCATTTTTTTCAATGCATGTAGGTGGAATCTTGAGATTGAGAAAAGTGTTAGCTGAGAGAGTCCTGTGTTGATTATTCGTAAGGCGCATTGTGCATATCTGTTCCCATGCCATTGAATGGCTTACCTTGTTATTTCTGGATGGCTTGGGAACTTCTGCACGTAACCGGCTGGTTCAACATTGTAAATCACCCGGGGAGCTTTTAGAAGAAAGCTGGCTGGAAACGGCTGGATTGGCTCCCCGTGTTCTCAACGCCTTTAAAGACAGATCAAATAAAGAACGTGCATTGGAACGTGCAAAACATGAGTTGGAAGCGCTTTCACGAAATCATTGCTCTCTCATCGGCCAATGTTGTTCCTTGTATCCTGAGGAATTGAAAAATATTGCAGACCCTCCATTGTTACTCTATGCCGTGGGGGATCTGCAGTCTTTTCGCCTTCCACGTGTTGCCATAGTGGGTTCCAGGAGTGCAACTTCCTATGGCAAAAGAATCAGTGCAACCCTGGCAAAGGATCTTTCCCTTCAAGGCATTTGTGTAGTTTCTGGAGGGGCTTACGGTGTAGACGCTCAGGCTCACCGAGGTGCTCTTGCAGCTGGAGGGCGCACCATCTGCGTATTCGGCTGCGGTGTGAATGTCACGTATCCCCAAGAACACAGGGATTTGTATGCACAAATAAAGGAAAAGGGAGTATTGCTTTCTGAATTTCCACTTGGCAGCAAACCCAGCAGGTTCCATTTTCCAATGCGTAACAGAATTATCAGCGGCATTTCAAAAGGGATAGTTGTCGTGGAGGCAACCGAAAAATCTGGCTCTCTCATCACTGCCCGGCTCGCTCTGGATCAGGGGAGAGACGTGTTTGCAGTTCCAGGGAGAATTGATTCAGCTAAAAGTCGAGGGTGCCACCGTCTCATTCAAACAGGAGCGTTTCTTGCGCAGAATGCAGGTGAAATTGTCACTGAACTTCAGTTGTTTGATCTTCACGAGACTGAGTTGTGCAGAAGACAGGAGGCAAGTGGTGACCATGGACAGGCTTTGAGTCCTGGTGCACAGAAACTGCTCGAAAAAATGGAACCATATCCGCTCTCCATTGATGTCCTGGGAAGAAGCAGTGGCTATTCTGCCATCGATTTGCCTGGATTGCTATTGGAACTGGAACTGGCTGGCGTGATACGCCAACTTCCTGGCCAGCTTTATGAACTTGTCAGTTTGTCATAGATTTTAAGGCCGCGATCCTGGCGTGTCGTTTCGAGTCAGGCATTCTACCTTCTTCTCTTGGGATGGAGACTCTTCTTGTCAGTTTTGCTTCTCATTTGATGTCTGATACGGTACCCTTTACCTGTTTTTGCAGGTTGGCAGCACATGATGTTTTGGGCACCGGGTGAGACCATCATCAATTTGACATCCCTGAGTCCGTATGTTGCCACTGCAAAATATACACTGAGAAATGTTGGCCACCAGGAGTTTGTCGGAGAAAATTCTTTTCCCTCATGTTTTGTTTTTTCAGGAAAATCAATGTTCACAATTCAACTATATGGCTGTGCTTGATTTCCTGAAAATGCCTTAATCTGAGAAAAAATAGCAATTCTCCGGCAGACTCCTTGTCAAAACTATTTATTTATACAAATAACCATAGGTGACGAATATGAAGTCGCTTCAAATTGCTCCGTCTATTCTTTCTGCTGATTTTTCAAGATTGGCGGAGGAAGTACGCGCAGTGGAGAAGGCAGGGGCAGATGTCATCCACGTGGATGTCATGGACGGCCATTTTGTGCCCAATATTACCATGGGCCCACTGGTTGTGAAAGCAGTCCGTAAGATCACTGATCTACCGCTGGACGTACATCTCATGATTTCTGATCCGGATAAATATATTGAATCATTTGCCCATGCCGGAGCTGATTGGATAACCGTACATGTAGAAGCCTGTACCCATTTGCATCGGACCCTGTCCGCCATCCGTGGGTTGGGAAAAAAAGCCGGTGCAGTGCTGAATCCGGCAACCTCACTTACAACCCTTGATTATGTGTTGGAAGAAGTGGATCTGGTAATGCTGATGAGTGTCAATCCAGGGTTTGGAGGACAGAGTTTTATCCGTTCCACATTGGATAAAATTAGAGACCTGCGAGAAAAGCTTGATCAATGCAATCCAGAAGCCGGTATCGAGATTGACGGCGGCATCGGGCCGGAGACCATAGGAGAGGTCGCGGCAGCTGGCGCTAATATTTTTGTCGCAGGCTCAGCAATATACGGAAAAAGTGATTATGCCGAAGTGATAGCTGTATTGAAAGAGCGTGCCACACGCTGATGAGGAATTCCACAACCGGGAGGTCCCATGCAGTTTATTGATTTTGATACGTTGCCAAGCAAAAATGCATTGGCCAATCTTGCGCAAACCCCCTTTGATCTTACTTCAGATGACGCCCTCTCTGAAGAACGACTTGAAACATATGTTTGTTCGTCAGCGGGGTTTGACCTGCTCTATGCCACCCAGAGAATAGATGACAACGTGCTTGATTCGCTCCAGCAGATGGTCGATGAAGCAGGATTAATAGAAAAATTTGCAGCTATGAAAAGGGGTGCCATCCTTAATTTCATTGAGGGGTTTGAGAGTGAACAACGGCAGGTTCTGCATACGGCCTGCCGTGATCTTTTTTCTGAGGCTCCTCTGTGCCCTGAGGCCACAGAAGCTGCAAGGGAGGAGTTGGATAAACTCAAACTTTTTCTTGATAAACTGGCGAACCGCGAATTGGTAAACAGTCAGGGGCAACCTTTCAACACCATTATTCAGGTGGGGATTGGAGGGTCGGATTTGGGACCCCGGGCATTGGCCCTTGCTCTCAAACCATTTGCTTTGGACGGGCGGAGTGCTCGTTTTATCGCAAATGTCGATCCCGATGATGCTGCAGAGGTATTGAGGGAGGTCGATCTTTCACGAACACTGATCAATGTTGTTTCCAAGAGCGGCACAACCCTGGAAACTCTCACGAACGAAATTCTGGTGCGCAGGGCCCTTGAAGATAAAGGTCTGAATCCGTCACATCATATGATTGCCGTGACAGGAAAAGGCAGTCCCATGGATGATCCGTCACGTTATCTTGCATCCTTCTACATGTATGATTACATAGGAGGCCGATATTCCGCCACATCAATGGTCGGTGGTGTAACGCTTGGTTTTTTGCTGGGATTTGATGGTTTTATGGAAATCCTCAAAGGGGCGAATGAAGTTGATATTGCCTCAGAGAACCCCAGTATACGGAGAAATATATCCCTGCTCATGGCCATGCTTGGCATCTGGAATCATAATCTGCTGGGATATGCCACGTGTGCGGTGCTCCCCTATAGCCAGGCTCTGTCGCGTTTCCCCGCACATTTGCAGCAGTGTGACATGGAAAGTAATGGGAAATCCGTCACCCGTTCTGGTACGGCGGTAAGGTATAAGACGGGACCGGTTTTGTGGGGGGAGCCAGGAACGAATGGTCAGCATGCTTTCTATCAGTTGCTCCACCAGGGAACTGAAGTTGTCCCTGCAGAGTTTATCGGCTTCCGAAAAAATCAGTATGAACAGGACGTTGAAGTTGAAGGAACCACCTCTCAACAGAAGCTACTGGCCAATTTACTGGCCCAGAGCATAGCTCTGGCAACAGGCAGGCAAAGCGATAATCCGGTTCGTTCGTTTGCAGGTAACCGTCCCAACAGTATCCTGCTTGCTGAGCAACTGACACCAAGAACCCTGGGGGCTCTTTTGGCTATTTACGAGAATCGTATTGCATTTCAGGGATTTTGCTGGAATATAAATTCTTTTGACCAGGAAGGTGTGCAACTGGGTAAGGTTTTAGCTGGAAAAATCCTCGCTCACATGGTTGCGGATTCTAAAAAAACAGCACAGAAAAAGGAGGGTAGTAGCACCGAAGAAGTGTTGTTAAAAGTCGCGAAGATCATCTGATTTCCAGTTGACGAGAGGCGATGTTTTGTTGGTGCAACAATGGGTTACGCTTTTTTGTTGACAAAGACGTTGCGTCCGTTTATCTTCGCTTTCTGAATGAGCATTCAATGTAGTATTGTCCGCTCTCGTTCTTATCAACGCGACTATGTTGATTACGAAATTTTTTATTTACCGGTTATTTTTCAACCACATAATCTTCTAGGAGGAACACTGATGGCAAAGCATGAAACGCCTCTATTGGACGAACTGGAAAAAGGTCCATGGCCGAGTTTCGTCACCGACCTCAAGCGGCAGGCTGAAACAAAGCCTGAGTGCTGGGACATCCTTGGTCAGCTTGAGCTTTCATACAAAGACAGGATTACCCACTGGAAACACGGTGGTATCGTAGGTGTTTTTGGTTACGGTGGTGGTATCGTTGGTCGTTACTCTGACGTTCCTGCGCAGTTTCCAGGGGTAGAGCATTTCCATACAGTACGTATTGCGCAGCCATCAGGCCTCTACTACACCACAGAGAACCTTCGTGCTCTCATGGATCTGTGGGAAAAATATGGTTCCGGTGTAACAAATATGCATGGTTCCACAGGTGACATGATCTTCCTGGGTACCCGCACCGAGAATCTTGAGCCCCTGTTCTGGGATCTGACCCATGACCTCGGTCAGGACCTTGGTGGTTCCGGATCCAACCTGCGTACACCAGCCTGTTGTCTTGGTGAGTCCCGCTGTGAGTGGGCTTGTTACGATTCTCAGGAAATCTGTAATCATCTGACCCAGCATTATCAGGATGAGATTCATCGTCCTGCGTTCCCTTATAAATTTAAATTTAAATTTTCCGCATGCCCCAATGACTGTGTTGCAGCCATTGCACGTTCCGACTTCTCCGTTATCGGAACATGGAAAGACAATATTCGCATTGATCAGGCAGCTGTTAAAGAGTACATGGCAGATAATGCTGAGTACCCATCCAACGGTGGTGCGCATAAAGGCGGCGACTGGGGGCCATTCGACATTCAGAAAGAAGTTATCGACCTGTGCCCGACACAATGCATGTGGATGGAAGGCGATGAACTGAAAATAGATGATGCAGAATGTACCCGTTGTATGCATTGCATTAACGTAATGCCTCGTGCTCTTCGTCCTGGTGCTGAGAAAGGTGCTTCCATTCTGATCGGTGCAAAAGCTCCTATCCTTGACGGTGCACAGTTCTCTACACTTGTTATTCCATTTATCGAAGTAAATAAAGAAAGTGACTTTGAAGAAGTCATTGATGTGATCGAAAAAGTTTGGGATTGGTGGATGGAAGTTGGTAAAAACCGTGAGCGCGTGGGTGAGACCATGCAGCGTGTTGGCCTGCCTACCTTCTTGAGCGTAATGGAAGTTGAGCCTCTGCCACAGCATGTTAAAGAACCTCGCTCCAACCCATATGTCTTCTGGAAGGAAGAGGAAGTTCCCGGCGGTTGGGATCGTGATGTTAAAGAGTTCAGAAAACGTCACGCCGCGTAAGAGAACTTTGAAGAACTGAATAACGAACGTAGAAGTTTATTATAAGGAGACTTATTATGGGTTACGATCCGAAAAATCCTATGGAAGGTCGAATCACCGACTTAGGACCGAAATACTATGGTGATATGTTGCCCCCTGTGATCAAGGAGAACAAGGGCAAATGGCTTTATCACGAAATCCTTGAGCCAGGCGTACTCGTACACGTTTCAGAGACTGGCGCAAAAGTTTTTACCGTACGCTGTGGTTCCCCTCGTCTTGTAACCGTTAGTTATGTACGCGACGTTTGTGATGTTGCTGATAAACATTGCGACGGCCATGTACGTTGGACTACCCGTAACAACATCGAGTTCATGGTTGACGCAGAGGAAAAAGTTGGACCTCTGAAAGAAACTCTCAAAGGTTATGGCAACTCCTTCCCAATTGGTGGTACTGGTGCTTCTGTATCCAATATCGTTCATACTCAGGGTTGGGTTCACTGTCATACTCCTGCAACAGATGCTTCCGGTCCTGTAAAAGCTGTAATGGATGATCTGTTTGAGTACTTCACCTCCATGAAGTTGCCTGCACAGGTACGTATTGCTCTGGCATGTTGTCTGAACATGTGTGGCGCGGTACATGCATCTGATATCGCTATTCTCGGTATCCACCGTACACCACCTATGATTGACCATGAGCGTATCACAGGTGTTTGTGAGATTCCGCTGGCGATTGCTGCTTGTCCTCTCGGAGCTATCAAACCTGCGAAAGCAGAGGTTAATGGTGAAGAGATTAAAACCGTAAAAGTTAACAACGAACGTTGTATGTTCTGCGGTAACTGCTACACCATGTGTCCTGCAATGCCTTTGGCAGATCCTGAAGGTGACGGTATTGCCATTCTGGTTGGTGGTAAGGTTTCAAACGCTAAATCAGCACCTAAGTTCTCCAAGCTGGTTGTGCCATTCCTGCCAAATACTACCCCACGCTGGCCTGAGACTGTTGAGGTTATCCGCAACATTCTTGAAGCATATGCCAAGGGTGCGAAAAAATATGAGCGCGTTGGCGAGTGGGCTGAGCGTATTGGTTGGGAGAAATTCTTCGAGGAAACCAAAATTCCATTTACCGATAAATCAATCGATGACTATCGTTTGGCTTACGATACATGGCGAACCACCGCTCAATTCAAGTTCACAAGCCATACCGCTGCTTATACCAAGTAAGGCTATGTAGTATGATCGACCCTGACTGTTCAGGGTCGATCTGCCTTTATCATCATTTCATCTCAAGGAGCTGATTATGGCACTGAGTGTAGAAGAAATAGAAGCAGCAATGATTGCAAAAGCAGAAAAATCTCCTAAACCACAGCTGTATATAAAAGATTTTTATGCTTGTGCCCCAGATATGAAACCTCGCGAAGTTAAAAAAATTGCGAATGCGTTGGTTACCAAAGGCAAACTTATGTTTTGGTCTTCTGGATCAACAACAATGTATGCTGTTCCTTCCCGCATTAAAGACGAGGAGAAATAATTGCACTGACATGTGCTGTTATTTCCAGCTGGTAAAAAGCGGAGCCCATGGGCTCTGCTTTTTTTTTCTGTTTTTTCTAAAAGGTGTAAAGATGGAAATCCTTCACTGGGCAGATATTGATTCGACAAATACTATGGCTAAACAGCTTGTCTGTGAAGGACGTACTACTGCCGCACTCTTAGTCGCGGAATCGCAAAGTTCAGGAAGAGGGCAGCAAAACAGATGTTTTAATTCTCCTAACGGTGGCTTATATTTCACAATTCTTGATCGTTCCCGTGTTCCTGACAGGTTGTTGCCCTGTGTTACCTTAGCTGTTGGTGTCGCCTGTGCTGAAGTGATCGAAAGCGTAAGTCTGTTGGATGTCTCATTGAAATGGCCCAATGATTTGTATGTGGACGGCAAGAAGCTCGGAGGTATTTTGTGCGAGTCAATAAGACAAAAGAGTGATTCCGTATGGGTGATGCTTGGCGTGGGAATCAACATCAATACCAAAATATCCCACCTCCCTGAAGATATCCGCGCATCATTAACCACTCTGCACGAACAAACAGGGAAGAATTTCGATTTGCAGGCAATCCTTGCCGCATTGGTCGAGAATATAGCAAATAAAATTGAATTGTTACGTGAAGATGTGGAATTATTGATTGCACAATGGCAAAAGCGTGACTACCTCTATGGCTGTCAAGTTCAGTATTACAATGGTAAAGATTACCGTACTGCTCTTGGTAAGGGAATGGTCAATGGCGGCAGATATTTGATCGAATATCCTGATAAAACCCTGGAAGAGGTTTTTTCTGGACGACTGCAACTCCTCTATAGGTAGTTGTAGTATCATGTCCCCTAAACTCCCACGTGATCCATCTGAATATTCACATACCAATGAAGATAGAAATTAAAACAGAAATAGAGAACATTGACTGGCAGCTGATATCTGACACCCTAAAATCAGTTGGAATGGCCTATTATAGCCCGGAGAAACACCAAACTGCATTTGAATCAAGTTATTGTAAAATATTTCTATACGATCATAACAAATTGGTAGGTTTTGGAAGGGCAATATCGGACGGCGCATATCAAGCTGCAATTTATGATTGTGCAGTTCTTGAAGAATATCAAGGAAAAGGATTAGGGAAACTTCTTGTTCAAGAAATCCTCAAAAGACTACAAAATTTGAATGTTATTCTATATGCAGCTCCGGGCAAAGAAAGTTTCTATGCAAAACAAGGTTTTAAAAAGATGAAAACAGGTATGGCATTTTTTGTAAACCAAGACTCCATGTCAGCTAGAGGATTTACTGAATAATACAGATATATTGTATAACCAGCCGTTTAATACGGAATGCCTGAGGTCCACTGTGTTTCAGCGTATCGACTTCGATAAATTTACCCTGCATCACCGATTATCGCTATCAAGTCGGTAGCCGGTTAACTTACCGTTTTCATATTTCTCCAGAGATCATTTTTTTCCGAGAGACACCTCATATCATATAACAAACCATGTTTATGTATACCAGGTTTGCTATAGATTGTAACTGCTATATAAAATAGGGAGATAGGTATGATCAATCCGTCTTTTTATGCGTTCGTAGTTCGTGAAACGCCACAACAGACATTTACCAGATCTATAGAGAAACGATTCCTGGACGATTTGCCTGCTGGTGAGGTTCTTATTCGTGTAATCTACTCCTCCTTGAATTATAAAGATGCTTTGTCAGCATCAGGGAATAAAGGTGTTACCCGTTCTTATCCGCACACTCCAGGAATAGACGCAGCCGGGATCGTTGTTCAATCGGAGGTTTCTGAGTATTCCCCTGGACAGAAAGTAATTTGTACCGGATATGATCTTGGGATGAATACTGATGGCGGGTATGGCCAATTTATTCGTGTTCCTGCAAGTTGGGTTTTACCTCTGCCTCAAGATCTCTCTCTTCAGGAAAGTATGGTTATAGGTACTGCAGGGTTTACAGCGGCACAGTGTGTTTACGCTTTAACTACCCAGGGCGTTACGCCAGATATGGGGCCTGTTATTGTTTCTGGTGCCACAGGGGGTGTTGGTACCTTTTCAGTGCAACTTTTATCCCAGCTTGGGTATGAAGTACATGCTCTGTCTGGAAAACAAGGCTACGCAGATACGCTTCGTTCCCTTGGTGCATGCCAAATTCACTCCAGGGAGACCGGGCTTGAAGGAAAAGATAAGCTTTTGCTGAAAGAACGTTGGGCTGGTGCGGTTGATACTGTGGGCGGTGATATCTTGGCAAATATAATTAAGGCCTGCAGATATGATGGTGTTGTAACTGCCTGCGGTAATGCTTTTTCTGGAGATTTACCGTTAAATGTATATCCTTTTATCCTACGAGGTGTACATCTCATTGGCATTTACTCTGCTAACTGTCCCATGAAAAAGAGAAAAATGATTTGGGAAAAACTTTCTTCTGAATGGAGATTGGATAATCTCGAAATAATAACTTCGAAAATAGAGATAGATAAATTAGATTCCACAATTGATCAAATGCTTGCTGGTCAAACGTTTGGCAGAACTGTGGTGCAGATACAGGAGGAACAGTGATCCTGCAACAAGCAAAAGAAGTTCTTACCCTGGAAAGCGAAGGCATTCTTGCTGTACGTGATACCCTTGGTGAAGAATTTGAACAGGCAATAGAGATATTATATGCATGCCCCAGCCGAGTAGTTATTACCGGTATAGGCAAATCAGGTATTATTGGGCAAAAGATATCTGCCACTCTCAATTCAACAGGTACGCCTAGTTTTTTTCTTCATCCCGTGGAAGCTATGCATGGGGATCTAGGCATGGTCGCCCTCACCGACGTTGTTCTGGCTATATCCTATTCTGGCGAAACCAGTGAATTGCATCACCTCTTGACCAGTTTGAAGGAACGTGGTGTCCCAATCATTGCCATGACCAGTAACCCCACTTCCACCCTGAGCAGTTACGCAGCTGTTACCTTGAATATCGCTGTGCCAGGCGAAGCCTGTCCCCTGGGACTTGCTCCGACAACCTCAACTACGGCAACCCTTGCACTTGGTGATGCACTGGCAGTTGTCTTGCTAAGGAAAAAACAGTTCAGGGAAGAAGATTTCCGGAAAAATCATCCGGGGGGCAGTCTTGGAGAGCGCCTGAAAGTCGCGGTAAGAGAAGTAATGCTTACCAGGGATGAGGTTCCTTCGGTCAATGAGAATGTCAGCTTGCTTGATGCTGTAGTTGAACTCGATAAAAAGAGTATTGGTGCCGTAGTCGTGACTAATAATGAAGGCTACTTACAAGGTATTTTAACCGATGGTGATGTCCGGAGGCTTGTAAGCGCTGGAAGTCAATTCGGTGAAGTTGCTGTACATGATATTATGACCCGTGCCCCCATAACAATATCTGCAGATCTTCTCGCTGCTGACGCATTGAGTTTGATGCAAAGCAAAGAAATAACTATTTTAGCCGTTGTTGATATTAACAATAGATTACAGGGTATTTTACATCTCCATGACCTGCTGGGAAAAGGGGAGTTTCGTTTTCTTATTTAAGTGACCCTCTTATATAATATAGCAGTTAGGGAGAAGTGTAATGGATTTGGATTTTATATATGTTTCGGTTATCAATCTTGGTATTAATCTCATTTATACGATCGTGGCTCTTTTTGTAAGCATTCTTTCGCTGGTAATCGTAGATAAAAAACTGTTGCCTGGTATTTCAATCGAGGAAGAAATGAAAAAAGGCAATATTGCCGTAGCTATTTTTGCTTCAACCATTTTGATTTTTGTAGCTGTGATTGTCACATTTGGATTTAAAGGATGAAAAAATGGCTTTGTAAATCAGTGGTACTTGGAGGGCTTCTTATGACAGCCTTCCTTGTTGCAGTAACTCCTCGTTCAGATAAAGAGATTATTGCAGAAAATGAAGTGGAAATAGGTGGCTCCTCCCAGACTGTCCCCGGAAATCTTCAGAGGGCTATCTACATTTATCAACTGAAACAGTGGTTAAGTACCGAAGCTGTTCAAGGGATGTTACAGGCATCTGCAAACAGCTCTGGGACTGTGTTCTACTCCATGGATACCGTCAAAGAGTTTACTGCGTCAGCTCCAGGCATTGACCTGCGGCATCACATAGTGAGTAGTTATCTTGTCGGATATGTGCCTTTTGAAACAAAGAATATATGGGTACCCTGGCTAACACTCAGCCGGCGCAAAATGTATCAGACGGATAAGATCACCTACAAGGGAAGAAAGGATGTCTGGCAAAACAGTAAGCAGGCATATACGTTACCGAGAGGTGATTGTGAGGATCATGCCTTGTCACTTGCAGACTGGCTTATAAGCATGGGACAGGATGCAAGAGTAGTTCTTGGCACATATAAAGGTACAGGACACGCATGGGTAATACTCTTCCGGGAAGGAAAAGAATATCTGCTTGAAGCCACCCAGAAAACGGGTTTCAACCAGATGAAATCTCTCCCTTTGGCTTCTTATTATCCCGATTACAGGCCAATGTATATGTTTAACAGGAAATGTTTTTGGAAAAATTACGGGTCTTCTCTGACAACCCGCTATAATTCTTCCGATTGGAAAAAGAAAAGCATTTATTCATTATGAGCCAGTCTTTACCCATTATACACTGACCAGGTTTTGGTTTTTTCATCATACATGTAATTCAGTTCCAGGCGTGAGGAGCTTCCCTGACTACGCTCAATGCACGAAATGGAAAAAATATGCTTCTCACCACTTTTTCGTAAAAATGTAACTTTGGGAGAGTGTAGCTTGGACCCCTGGAATGTAGGATAGTTGGCGCGAAAAATCTCAACAAAGTTCTGTTTCAGATAGTCGATTTTTTTGTTGAGTTCAATTTCCTTTCTACGCGCTTCAATTTGCTCATTTACAGTGTCTGTAATGCTTTTGATGTCATCATCATATTGCAGGGGACTCGACCCGATAAGTCGCAGTATGTCCTTTGAATAGTTGATAACAGCATTCAGATCCTTTTGACTCTCAGCCAGTAACACTTTTTCCTGAAGTTGAGCAATTTTAACTTTGAGTAGTGTCTTTTGAATCTTACGAATGGAGTCGTCCAGCAATCCTTCAAAATTTGCTGATTCGGAAGCCAGCAAGTCGAGGGCTTTCTGGTATTGGGCTATTGTTTCAAACCAATCTTTTTCGTGGTAAGCTTCACGGGCAGCAGACAGGATTTTATAGAGTGTGGAGTTGACCAGTAAGCGATGAAGATCCTGTCGTTCTCGAGTGGAGACAATGCCTGGATTTTCGTTAATCATTTTTTGAGCTTGCTCAAGGGTATCAACTGTTTCCTGCCATTCTGACTGGGTGAAGGATTTTTTGGACTTATCGAGTTGAAGCCGAAAAGATGCTGCTGTTAATTTATGGGTGATTTCATTGGCCGTTTCTGGATCAGAAAGGCTTCGGGAGAGTTCCAATGCCTGCCGGTAGGTTTCGGCTGCCTGTTTCCAATCCTGTCCCATCTCAGCCTGTTCAGCGTGGGAAAGCGCGAGCTGCAACTCCAATGCTTTTATGATGCTTTCCAGTTCAGGGATTTTGTGGTTTATATCGTTTTTCTGCGCATACGCCAGTGCCTGTTGATAAAGAGTCAATGCACTACGGGGTTGGCTTTGTTCAACCAGGGCTTTGGCCTGCTCGACTAAAACCGTGAATTCGCGTAGAGAATTTGCAACGGAAACAGGCATATATTCGCCCTGGTAGAGAACATTTCCCATGAGCCCTTCTCGCATTTCCTTAGATTTCAGAAGGGTAACTATTTCATTCTCCAGTTTGGATTTACGAAATCTAAGGATGGATAGGCCTGAAAGCGCTTCCCGTGCAGACTCAAGAGTGGTTCTGGCATCATCAAACTGCATTTTATCAATGAGCAGCTGGCTCCTGAGAATGTTAGCCTGAGTACGGCTTACAATATTTTGGTCTTTAAAGTAAAGGCTGATTCCTCCAAGGCAGATTGCGAGGAGAAGGGCTGTTACCAGAATCAGTCTGAATGGAATTGCAAAATTCAGCTTTGGTAAGGATTTTTTTATCCGAATTTTAGGCAGTGGCGGAGGTGATATTTTTGTATCTTTGGAAGAGCTCTCCAAGGTATCCTGCGTACGCTCTTCACCGGAAGACGTGGTGATCGTAAAACTATACGCCTGCTCAACCCTTTCACGTAATTCGTCAACTCCAGGAGCATCAGTGGCTATTTCATATATATTTTCTACGACCTCCAATGCTTCATCAAATTTACCCACTTCTTCCAGTTGATCTACAAGTGAGTAGAGCTGGTCGACTTTTCGGATATTTTTACCAATAGACTGCTGCAGAGACTCACGATCAGGCATGTCTGCAGACGGAGAAAGCTCGGCAAGGCGTTTATTTGCAGTGTAAATCTGTTTTGATTCAACAAGCTCCCTGATATAGGCAATGTCAGCTTCGCTGTGTTCTTTCGCCGGTTGAAGAAATTCATCTGTTTCCAGACCAAGAGAGGCGAATGTGTCGTCGACCAGGGAATCAATATCCTGAAAGGACTCTTCTATATCTGCAATATTTAAGGTGTCCAGAGGAAGACTGGCCTGATGCGCAAGATACCAGTCAGCGGCTTCCTGATTAAAAGGATCTTCAAGATTGTATTCATTGCCGCTGATCATCTCCCCTATATATACGATAAGATCAGCCAAGGAAGGATTTTCCTGCCATTTATCCGCAATGCGGATGGCAGCAGGGTCGACATCGGGATGAAATATATTTGTAACCGGCTTAACAGTAGGCGCAAAGTGTGGATATCCAAAAGGAAGGCTGATACGTACCCTATGGGTGTGTTCAATGATTATACTGCTATCATGAGCTTTTACATACCCCTGCAATGCGTATTCAATCTCATAGTTGTCCGGTGGCTGTCCTTCGGTACGTATGATACTGATTTTGGGGTAGAGCTCGAGAGTGCTTTGGAGTTGTTCGTAATCGTCGGCTAGTTGTTGAGAACCCGATGCCATATATTGCCCTGTATGTGAAAAAGACTGCTATGAGTGTAATAGTAAAATTCAACCTTATCGTCACATATTGTATAGTATTTTTATCAGTGAAACAAGGCGCATTCCAGTGGTTGTGTAAAAATGACGACGGTTTGAAAAGCGAACTTTTCTTTGAGTGAATTCTAGATGTTGTGTACAATGACACTAAGTATAACCATGATCCTCAGGAATATATGGCTCCGTTTAGTCTAACTTTTCAGATAACAGAAGAGCGTCGTTGTCCTTTTTATAACCTTGAAGAGGGCATACAGCTCAATGATCAAAGCGTAAAACTCCCCCTGGGGAAACCCGTCTGCCTGATTTTAATCAGGGAACTAACAGGTTTACTGTTCTCTCTTTTACCGCTTGATACCAGCGAATTGGAACAGAAAAAAAAGGAGATATTCACCTGCGGGGGGTGCACCGGCCTGATTAAGTTCAAGATAACTGATAAAATTTTGTTTCCTACCGATTTTTCACCCGAAGCATCTGAGGGCGATGGAGCAGTTATAACAGGACAGGTAGATGCCATCCTTCCTGCCGAGTTACTGCAGGTTTTTCATATGCATCAGAAGACAGGACGCTTGATTATGGAAGTTACCGGAGGGGCTGCCAGAATTACTTTTCGAGAGGGGGGCCTTCTTGCGGCACGGTTTGAAGAGTTGGATAATCAGGAGGCCATTTATGCACTTTTGTCGGAAAAAAAAGGGACTTTTCGTTTTATTCCAGGACTACCTGATTCTCTTATGCAGGCCAGGGAGATCGGGGATTTTATGATGATTCTTATGGAAGGGCTGAAGCGTCTGGATGAAGATGAGCGATGAATAGGTGTTCTCGTTGAAGTCGATACCTACCTGAAGCCGTGACGATTAAACGCTTTTCTCCAGGCAGGTGTTTTTCTTATTTACATTGATTGCGAAAGAAGCACGTTATTTTGACGGATTCAGGACTTATTTGATTATTTGAGTGGAGGAAGTTCAAGGATATCCAGAAAATTGTTAACGTGGTATTTGGCATCCAGATCTTTATTTTTAAAAGCAATCAGATCCACGCCGGCACTTTTACAGTGTAGCTCATCCACAGTTGTATCTCCGATGTATAGAGTCTCTTCGGCGGTCACTTTTAATGTGTCAAAAATGGTGAGCAAGGCATCCGGTGCAGGTTTAGGATGTGGAACATCAGAGGCTGTGACAACCATGTCAAACCAGGGACGGAGTTCAAAGGTATCCAGCACCATATCCATGGTGTTTGTCCGGTTGGTTGATATGGCGGTATGATAGCTCTGCTTTATTTGCTTGAGAAAGTCTGGCAAATCAGGCTCCATTTGCATGTGTTTGAGAAATGGTGCATAATCAAGCTGCAATCTGTAATGATCGATCGCTTGTTTGTCTAACTGGTTATGATGACGAAATATGTAATCCACAGAGTCGGTCACATTATGTGCGTGAACATATTCCAGTTCTGCAGTATCCATGGGAGGGCAGTTAAAGTGAGCCAGCAGATGATTATAATAGACTCTGTTTGCTTCCAGTGAACTGAACATTACGCCATCACAGTCAAAAACAATAAGTTTAAGCATTTTCTCTTCATCCAAGTTGATTGATACGATGCTCAATTCCATAGATTTCACGATGAAGCTGGGCAAAGTAGGTTTCCATAAAGTGATGGCGCTCCGTGGCCAGTTTTTGACCAAGCACCGTAAGCATTTGTTCTTTCACTCGAGACATTTTTACTTGGAATTCGCGGTAGGCTGTATCTTCCGTAGAGTAGGCTTCACTCTCTTCGGGTGACATTTCCGGGTTATGTAATTTCGCACCCATCTGGCCTGCAAACAGGAAGGCTCTTCCTATTCCAATCGCACCTATTGAATCCAGTTTATCCGCATCAAACAGAATTTGGGCTTCCAATGTTGACGGGGGATCACCTTTCCGATACCTATGGCTGCGAATACAGTGGCAAACCTTCTCGATTTCTGTTTTGTGAAAATTCAAAGCAGGTAAAAGTTCACGAGCTATCTCTGCTCCTTTTTGCGCATGACAGATTCTGCCTTTGCTCAGGCTTTCTTCTTTTCTGCCTACGTCATGGAGTAAAGCTGCTGTTCCAAGGACAAGCAGGTCTGCTCCAAGTTGTTTGCCCATGGCCAGCGCAACTGTGAACACGCGTTCTGTGTGGTCAGGTCCGTGCGAGCCTCCTTCTGCGATACAATAGCTTTGACTGATAGCCCGAACCTGTGAAAGACGTGACTGCAGCGATTCAGGATCGCTGCAGTCGTTTAAAGCATCCATAGCTCAATCGAGTTCGTCGAAAAATTCCTGCTTCAGCCAGCGAATTCCAAGCAGGAGCAATTGTTCATCATCTCCTGCAAGGGCTTGTAGTTCAAGGGCGTTAAATGGTCGGCGCAAACTAATACGTCCATCAGCCATTTCCTGGCGAAAGGAGTCAAGATTGTATAGAGCCAGTATGTACTGGTCGAGTTGTTCTCTGGTAGGGCGGAATCCGTTTTTTATCCTGGGGTGTTGAACCAGACCCAGGAGGGCGTCGTTGAAGCGGTTGTATATATCCAAACCCTGATCTGTGGAGTAAGACGCTGGTGTGTATTGCTGCTGTTCAGCAAAACCTTGACAGTGCGGCTCCTTCAGGAGGACATAGCTTTCTTCATGGGAGCCGTCTTCCCGCTTGATTACCCCCCGGCCGACAGGGTATGCCCGGCAGCTTGACGGTCTATCAGGGTAAACACTGCATCCTTTGCCGCTGACAAATACGCAACTGGCTTTGCCGTCGTCAACCATGGTCAGGTAACAGACAGGAAAGAGTTGGCTTGGATCCCACTCGATAATAACATACTTTTCCAGAAAGCCTCCTGAGTGCATGTCCAGGTTGTTTTTCAGACGCAGTGCATCATAGGGCGTCAGCGCAAGATCCAGTTCCCTGCAACACTCGGTGAAGCAGGGAACATCAGGGTGGCAGTTGAAGGAAAATTTCTCTTCCGCCTCCATGGGTTTAAAAAAAGGTGGTAATTTTTCAGTATCCATTGCCTTATCGTGATTTGAGGGTAAGCAGCGGGCTGGCGATAAAAATGGAAGAGTAGGTTCCCACTATGATACCGATGAGTAAAGCTGCGGAAAAGTTGTGGATGGTCGTACCACCAAACAGAAAAAGAGAGAGCAGAACCAGTGCTGTGGTCAATGAGGTGACCACAGAACGGCCAAGTACCTGATTTATACTGGTATTGATGGTATCAAGTAAATTTCCTTCTTCTTCTTCCTTACTCATGTTTTCACGGATACGGTCGAAGACGACCACAGAGTCGTTAAGAGAGTATCCTGCCAGAGTCAGAAGTGCGGTAACGATCAACAGGGTAATTTCCATATTCGTCAGCCAGCATATTCCAAGTACCGCGAGAACATCATGTAAAGTGGCTGCGGCTGCAGCGAGGCCAAAGGAAAAATCAAACCGCAGGGCCAGGTAGCAAAGTACTCCGAAAAGCGAGATCGCAATGGCTTGAACAGCTTTATTACGGAGGACTTCGGAAATGGAAGAACCTATTTCTGATTGGCTCTCAAGTGTGAATGCATTATCGGGGAAATCTTTCACCAGGATATTTGTCAGTGCATCACCGAGGTGTCCCACATGCTCTTCCTGTTTTTTCATTTTTACAATCAGACGGTGTTCCCCTGTAACCTCCTGAAGGTCGATGTTGGGATAGCCGTTTTCTTTAAGAGAGTTACGGATATCGGCAAGGGCAAAAGGCAGCTCGGATTTGTATTGCAGTAAAGAACCTCCGGTAAAGTCGACACCGAGATTAGCATGACCTCTGAGAATCTGTACAAAAGCTATCGTGCCAAGAAGGACCAGGACCGTTGAAAAGGTGAACGCTATTTTACGGGCTTTCATAAAGTCGAAGGACGCATTTTTCACCAGATGCATAAAGTTCAGTTTTTTCATTCTGGCAGTGGCAAAGAGACTGTCGAAGATCAGACGGCTGCAGAAAAGAACTGCGAAAAGGTTAAAAATAATACCCAGGGAAAGGGTAACCGCAAAGCCTTTGATAGGACCGGTACCAAACAGGAACAGAGCCATGGCTGTGATAAGCGTCGTTACCTGTGAGTCGACAATACTCCAGAAAGCTTTGCTGAAACCGGCGTCAATGCCTGATTTGACGGATTTGCCAAGACTGAATTCTTCGCGCATACGTTCAAAGATCAGAACATTGGCATCCACAGCCATACCAATGGAGAGAATGATACCTGCTATACCAGGCAGGGTAAGGGTGGCACTGAGCATGGCCAGGCCAACAAAAAGAAAAAGGATATTCAGCGCTAAAGAAATGTTGGCAACAACACCGGACAGGCGGTAGTAGATCACCATGAAGCCAAGAACCATCAGCGCTCCATAGAGTCCGGAAAGCAAACCTTTTTTGATTGAGTCTGCACCAAGACTGGCGCCGACGGTCAGTTTCTGTAATGTTTTGACATCGGTCGGAAGAGCGCCGGCACGCAGGACGATGGAGAGGTCTGTGGCTTCTTCATGGGTGAATCGACCGGTGATCTGTGCGCTACCGCCATAAATGGCCTCATTGATTCTCGGTGCTGAACGGACGACATCATCCAGCACAATGGCCAGTCTGCGTCCTACATTCTTTTCTGTAACATCAGCGAATTTTTTGCCGCCCCTTCCTGTCAGGTCCAGGCTCACGTAAGGCTGGTTGAATGTACCGCCGACTCTGACCTGCGCGTCCTTGACCATTTCTCCCGTCATCAGGATCTGCTCTTCAAGCAGCATGGGGATGTTTGTCACCTGCTGGGTCTGGGGATCAATTTCCCGTTCAAAGTATATGGCTGTTCCTTTGGGCAGACGGCTCTGAAGGGCATGATTAAGTTTACTGAGGCTTTCTTTTGTATTCCACTGTTTGGCCTGAATAGCGTCGTTCACTATCTGGCCAAGGTTGAGCCCCTGGCTGTCCGCAACGAGTTTAAACGACAGCTGGGCGGTCTGACCGATGAGCTTTTCCGCCCGTTCAGGATCCTTTTCTCCCGGGAGCTGGACTACTATCTCGTTTTCGCCCTGGCGTACAATAACAGGTTCGCCAACACCAAACTGATCTACTCGATTTCGTATGATTTCCAGAGATTGGCTGACGGCATTCTTTTTAATATGACTGATCTGCTCATCTGTGAGTTTCAGGGTAACCCTTGGAAAGGTGCCGGGCTCTGCCTGAATTTCAGAGGACAGGTTAGGGAAATCCGAGTCCAGTACCTGTTTCACAGTCTCCACAGCACTGGTACTGGGTAGGGTAAATATAACCCTGTCCTTGTGGTCTGATTTCAGCTGGACAGCGGTGATTTTTTTCTCTGCGAGTCCTTCTTTAAGATCCTGTGCTGCCAGATTCAATGAATTTTCAACCGCTTTTTCCAGATCTACCTGCAGCACCAGATGAAGGCCGCCCTGAAGATCAAGACCGAGCTTTAACCCTTGGGGGGCAAGGTAGGTTTTCCACCAGCTGGGAGCTTCCTTGTCAAAGGAAGGAACAAGTGTGACAACCGAAAACAGGACCAGCATAACAAGCATGCCTATTTTCAATTTTAAAGTAGTATTCATTGGAAATAGCCTTGGTTACTCTTTAATAGATATTTTAAATAGGTAATTGGATAAGCGATAAACTCGTCGATTATACGACGATACTTAGTATCATGCAATGGGCAGAGTGTATTTTTCCGGAAAAAGGCAGCCGGTATAGATAGCTGCATACAGATAACTCTGCAGCAGGAGGAGCGATACCATCAACTGCCAATGATGTTTACCGTTCATGAACGTATACGGTTGATGGCTGCAGCCATGCATGCCGCACCAAAACCGTTATCAATATTGACCACAGCAAGTCCTGGCGAGCAGCTGTTTAGCATACCGAGCAGGGCAGAAAATCCTCCGGCTCCAGTTCCATACCCAACGCTTGTCGGAACACCGATTACTGGCGCATCGGTAAGGCCGGCAACCACCGATGGCAGTGCTCCCTCCATACCAGCAATGACAATGATTGCGGCTGCCTGTTGCAAGGTTTTGGTTTGGCCAAGTATTCGGTGAATCCCTGCAACGCCTGAATCGTAAATCTGTTTTGTCGGATGTCCGAAAAGTTCCAGAGTGAGACGGGCTTCTTCTGCTATGGGAAGGTCCGAGGAACCGGCGGTTACCAGTACAATCTCTCCCTGGACTTCAATTGTCGGCGCATATTCCTGGTTCCCGATGAGCAAGCGTGCTATAGGGTCATAGTGGAGATAAGGGAGCGCTTTGCAGATTTTTTCTGCCTTATCATTATCAACTCTGGTGGCAAGTATAACACTGCGTCTAGCGTGCATACGTTCTATGATTGCCTGAATTTGGTCAGCCGTTTTGGATTGACCGAAAATAATTTCGGGAATTCCTGTGCGCAGGCACCTGTGATGGTCCAGCTGTGCTTCCGTAAATGATTCCACGGGCAGTCGACGAAGCTGGTCAACGACTTCCCCCTGGCTGATTTGACCTGCGCAGAGTCGAGTGAGCAGGTCATTGAGTTGATCGTGATTCATCTGGCTGGTAACGGCTTTGTTTGTAGAAAAAGAGGAGGTGCTGTAACTTGTTTCTCTTTATATATGCTCATCACTCAACCAGATCCGAAATATGAAAATAGCTTGGTTGAATGTGCATGTACCGTAAGTATATTTTTTGAAATATCCACCTATAAATTTACAGAAAGGCTGCTTGCTGTTTTTCTCCTAATGGATGGTGAACATCGCCGCTACTCTGAAGAAAAACCCGGACAACGGGAATGCTTTTCCAGCAGGAGTAACATCGTCCTGTTCATATGGGGTTGAAAGTATGTTATACAAATTCAGAATGTTATTTTTTTGCAGGCAAACCATCTGTGTTCAGGTCACTGACTGCTATATATCGCATTAAAAGGAGATACATGAATACATTGCCGGAGTTTATCGCATCATTGTCAAGGCCGGAGTCTTACCCGCATCCTGTTGAACATGTCCAGCTGATTCAAACGCATATCAGTTATGTGCTTGTCGCAGGCGATTTTGTATACAAATTTAAGAAGCCTGTTGATTTTGGTTTTTTGGATTTTTCCACTCTGGAGAAACGAAAAGCCTGCTGTGAGAGGGAACTGCTCCTTAACAAACGGTTATGTCCCGACATCTATCTGAATCTGGTTGGTGTGCAAAAGCAGGCAACAACGTATTCATTGATCGAGGGCGACAGTGATATCGAGTATGGGATACAGATGCGTCGTATGCCCGAAAATATGATGATGGGAAACGTGATTGCGCGAAAAGAACTTGATCGCACCCATATAGACAGGATTGTCGAAGTACTGGCTCCATTTTACAGAGGCGCCGAGAGCAATGAAGAGATCGACTCATTTGGCACTGCCCAGAGCGTAGGGGTTAACGTCTTGGAGAATTTTGACCAGACTGCCTCCTTTGTTGACCAGGGTGCTCTGGATGGCAAGCAATTTCAGGATATCAAGGCGTATGCACAAGCCGTATTACTGGATGAAAAGCTATTTGAAGATCGTATCAAGGCTGGCCGTATCCGTGACTGCCATGGAGATTTGTATTCAGCCAATATCTGCCTTGCTGATAAGGTATACATTTACGATTGCATAGAGTTCAATGACCGTTTCCGTTACAATGATGTAACCTGTGACATCGCGTTTCTGGCCATGGATCTCGACTATCATGGACTTGAGGATCTCTCCAATTACTGTATAGACAGATTTGTTGCACATACCGAAGATCCGGGGGTATATGACCTGCTGGATTTTTATAAGTGTTACCGGGCGTATGTTCGTGGGAAGATAGGGTTGTTTACTGCTGCTGATCCGCAGGTTACTGAAGAAGTTCGCCAGTCATCCCTTGAAAGTGCTTCCCGATACTTTGACTTGGCACATCGCTACACTAAAAAGTAAGTATGGCTTCGCAATTACTTCATTTTGAGGGAGAAAGGATCCTGCTGGTGTTCATGGGGTTGACAGCAGGGGGAAAATCAACCCTCGCACAGCAATATGCCATGCAAACTGGCGGCATCCATATCAATACAGATACGGAACGTAAAAAGCTGGCAGGCCTGAGTCCTACCCAGAAACGACCTGACGGTGTTGAACAGGGAATTTATTCACCCGAGTTGACAGCAACAACATATGAACATCTTCTGGACCTGGCTGAGGAAGCATTTGCTCGTGGGGAACACCTGGTGTTACTTGATGGATCTTATTCCAGGCATACCTATCGAGAGGCAGTGCGTGGCAGAGCTGAAGAAATGGGAGCCAGACTGCTCTTTATCTTTTGTTTCTGCTCTGAACAGGAAACCAGAAAACGGTTGGACTTTCGTTCCCGCGATGTCAGTGCTGTTTCCGATGGAAGATGGGAAATTTATCTGTATCAAAAAAAGAGCTTCGAATTTCCGGATAAGGAAAAAGATTGCCTTTTCTTTGATACTACTGGAGATCCAGCCACGTTGACGAAAAAATTGGCCTCGGGGATACTGAAGGAACTGCAGGCCGGCACTCTGTGATTTTACTGTGTGTCGGCCTGGTTAGGGGTGAGGCAAAAGAGGTTAAAGATCCCTGCTTTTTTCAGAAACCGGATTGTCCGTATCCTCAGCCTCACCACTCGATATCCACTGTGGCATTGTCAGACTCGGAAGCCATTTTTGAATTCCCCAACGGGGAGGATTATTTTCTTCAAGCCTTTTGAGAAGAGCAGATGCTTTAGGTGCGATGGTTGAATTGGGGTACATGGCTAAAATATATTTAAGTCGGTGTTGTGCCTGTTCGTATTCCTTGGTACGCACATAAAAAACAGCAACAAAATATTCATGGTTAACAAGGAAATTTTTGGCAGCGGCAATTCTGGCTCTTGCTTCCTTGGTGTATGGTGAATCTGGGAACGAGCGGAGCAGACGAGAAAACGATTTTATAGCATCCTGTGCACCTGTAACATCTCGGTCAATACGGTCCGTTCGTTGGAAATCGCACATGCCGATCTGGAAAATCACATAGGGGACTGCCTCGTTGGTAGGGTGACGCTCTTCAAATTGCTGATATAGAAGTTTTGCCTCCAGGTAGGAATGATTGTAGTAGTGTGCATCAGCAGATTTGAGTTCTGCGAGCATCGCCTGCTGGCTGAAAGGATGTTCATCGAGAATCTTTTCAAAAGCCCGTATTGCAGTGCTGTAGTCGCCCACGCTGTATGCGTCCATGCCCTGGGTGATCAGAGCTTCGGGGGTGTCTCCGACTATTTCCTGTTCTTCACCAATGGTGACTTTATCGAACATGCCCTGAAAAACAGAACAGCTGGAGAGAAGCCCAGCGCATAGGAGGGCAAGGGTAAAGGTGGTGATGGCCTGTGTTATGTTTTTTCGGTCAGGATGATGCATGGGATCTCCTTCTCTTGAGTACACTATGGTTGAGCAGCTGCCACGTGAGTGTTTTTTTGTCAGGTGAGCCGCATTTCTGCAGTATTAGCCCTGATTCTTTACCAGTATTTGCGGTCGGGAAAAACTAAAAAAAGACAGAAAGTATGTGTTACGGCCGAATCAAGCATAAAATAGCAGGGAGTTTTTCACATGGGCTCACTGTGTATAACGGAATAAACCCTCTGGCTATGCTCATCAAAAAATGGGTCTCTTTTCATAATCCTTATTCACGAAGGTGGTTTTGGGCCTGTTCTCCACACATTATTTTGCGAGGCTGAAGGAACAGAACGTGAGTTGAAAGACCAGCAAGAATAGATACGTTGTTTTTTGCGCCCTCAGGTATCCTCCTGTTCGCACTGAAAGGCTTTTTTCTGATTTCAGGAGTCTTGCGCATATGGGAATGTCACTAGCCGTGGGAAGGAGGCGGGGAAGTAGAGCGAAAAAGGGACTGTTACTCCCTCTCTGGTAGAGTGTGGCTCGGATCTCAAAATGTTTGATGGTTGGGTTCCCCGACCATAAAGCCCCCTAATACGGTCACTATGGTCGGGAATAGTTTGCAGATCTCCTCAATTGACTGTGGAAAGGCAGCCCTGGCGAGGAGAAGAATTTGCCATGAGGGTATCAAAAAATACCCTGAATAATACATGAAAAGCATCAATCAGCATATCGAGGGAATACTTGCCTCTCCAGATACGCTCAAACACGTTACAACTGGCAATTAAAGGGCTTTATTCATGAGATCCTGGAGTTGGGTTTTACCAACCGCACCTGTGATCTGATCTACAACTTCGCCGCCTTTGAACAGGATAAGGGTAGGGATGGCACGAATACCGAATTTGCCAGGTGTGGCAGGGTTATCGTCCACATTCATCTTGGCAATACTTACTTTGCCATCAAATTCTTCTGCAAGCTCATCGATTACAGGCCCGATAGCTTTACATGGCCCACACCATGGAGCCCAGAAGTCTACCAGGCAGGGAAGATCATTCTCCAGAATTTTTGAATCAAATTCGCTATCTGAGACATGTAATACCTTATCACTTGCCATCTTGAGTTCTCCTTGTTATTCCCCGTTGGGACGTTAATGGTGAAAAAATGAACCTTTCCCAACAGTTATAGAGGGTTAGCTAATTAAGTAGTCATTCTACCTTGCGTGTGTCTCGGTGACAAGAGAAAATTGCCATCTTTGGCTTCATGTCAAGGGATATGGTCTGTTTTGTTGGTTTTTGCTTTTGACAGAGTTGAAGACAGGCTGTTATACTGGGAAATTGAGCTTGAGTTCATTTGGCTGGGTGAACTCAACATATGGTATTGTGATCAGGATCCTTTCAGGGAAATCACGCCTATTTTTGCCCATACATATCCGCGGTCATGTTTTATGAGATTCGTATCCCTGTGCTCACCTGTGCCATGCACATTTTCCTGAAGGCACGAGGGCACAGGGCTGATGCGGAATAATAACAGCCGGAATTTTCAGCTAACTCTTTTTTATAGCCATAAAAGGTGAAAGTCATGCATACAACTCAATCCAAAACTCTGTTTGAGCAAGCCCAGAAAACTATTCCAGGAGGGGTGAATTCACCGGTTCGTGCCTGTCGGTCTGTGGGCTGTGACCCGTTATTTGTCCAGCAGGCCAGCGGCTGCGAGATCGTCGATGTCGACGGTAACAGGTTCATTGATTTTGTATGTTCCTGGGGGCCGATGATTGCCGGACATGCCCATCCAAATGTGGTGGAAGCTATACAGAGGACTGCAGCTAACGGTGCCAGTTTTGGTGCTCCATGCGCTTTGGAGGTTGAGTTGGCCGAGCTTGTCTGCGACAGTATCCCTTCAATGGATAAGGTCAGATTTGTGAATTCAGGAACAGAAGCTACCATGAGTGCTGTGCGCCTGGCCAGGGGATATACCGGCAAAAGCGTTGTTGTTAAATTTGATGGTTGTTACCATGGACACTCTGATTCTTTCCTTGTAAAGGCCGGTTCAGGCCTGATTACTCTTGGTATTCCTGGAAGCCCAGGTGTGCCCGAAGATATTGTGAAAAATACCCTTTCCATACCCTACAATGACACCGTAATTCTTGAAAAGACCCTTCGGGATCCGGAACTGGATATCGCCTGTGTCATCGTTGAGCCTGTTGCCGGTAATATGGGGGTGGTAGTTCCCGATGAAGGATTTCACACAACATTGCGTGCCCTGACTCAAGAACTTGGCATTGTCCTGATTTTTGATGAGGTTATCACCGGGTTCCGTCTTGGACTTGGCGGCGCACAGGAACGATTCGGAATTACTCCTGACTTGACTTGCCTCGGTAAAATCATTGGCGGAGGACTCCCTGTAGGCGCATATGGCGGAAAAAAAGAGATTATGGACCAGGTTGCACCGGATGGACCTGTGTATCAGGCCGGAACGTTATCCGGAAATCCTCTGGCAATGGCAGCAGGCCTGGCAACGCTTAAACTGGTCAGACAGGAGGGCTTTTATGAGAAACTTGAAGAAAAAAGTGATTGGTTTGCTCAACGGTTGGCTGATATCGCTTCTGGAATTTCGTTGCCAACCACACTCAATCGCATTGGTTCCATGATGACCTGTTTTTTTGCACAAGGACCAATCAGGGACTATGAATCAGCCATGAAGGCTGACACCGAACTGTATGCACAACATTACAGAAATATGCTCACAGGAGGGGTCTGGCTTGCTCCTTCGCAGTTCGAAGCTGCCTTCATTGCTGCTTCCCACCAGGAAGAACATCTGGAAAAAGCTTTGGCTGTGACTGAATCATCATTCAAAAAATTGATGAATTAGATAAAAAAATATTGCGTTTGATCAATTCGCATGATACCTGTAGCCTCAATTAAAAAACCTCACTGGGTCTTGGAGGGAATACATGTCTGACGAAAGACGTGAGATGTTCAGACAACTTGCAGAATATAGCCAAGTTGGTATGACTTTTGTCTTTTCAATCCTAGTTGGTTTTGGTATTGGATGGTTTCTGGATAACAAGGTTTTTCACGGAAAAATCACTCCTTACCTGACTTTCATATTTTTAGGGGTAGGCATTGTTGCAGGGTTTAGAACCCTGTGGGAATTAACCCGGAAAATCTCAGACGGAAAGTAGAACGGTTCGTAGTGAAAGAAGACCAGACCCTTATACAGGCAGTTATTTTAACCAGTTGGCTTATAGTCATTGTTTTTATTTTGGCTGGCTGGTATGTGCAGGGAGAGCAATTTGCACTCTCCACCCTGATCGGTGGCATTCTGGTTAATGGAAGCTTTCTGCTGTTGAAAAAGGATATTGAGCAGTTACTCAACAAAGTGAGTATGGCCGGTATCAGCCCTGATTCAGTATCAAGGGCTGAAAAAATTCGTTTTTTCATCAAGTTTCATGCTCGCCTTGTTGTTTTTGGTTTATTATTGATTGCGCTGGTTGCAAAATGCCCCGTCAATCTCGTCGGATTGGCATTGGGGATGGCAACAGTGGTCTTGAGCGTAGTCGTTGTTGTGTTAAGCAAGGGGAAAAAACTCTATTCCAAGTTACGTTTGAGGAGCGTGTAGGTTATGGAACATCCGATATTATTTATTTCAATCATACTAGAAAAGCTGGGGCTACCGGTGCCGCATACTGTTACCGGCAGCAACCTGATTGAACAGCTTTGCACGCCATACATGACGTATACCTGGTTGGTTATGGCTTTCCTGATCATTATCCCTAAGTTGACCATGTCCAAATTGGAGATGGTACCTGGAAGCGGACAGAACTTCTGGGAAGTTATGATTGGTGGACTCATGGATTTTTTCACTGAAAATCTTGGTGAGTCCGGAGCCAAAATGCTCTTTCCGATGATGGCCACCTTCTTTTTCTATATCGTGTTGGCCAATATGATTGGACTGATTCCAGGTTTTATGTCTCCCACCTCCAACCTGAATATTACCCTCGGGATGACTATCATTGTGTGGTTTACTCATCATTTTCTGGGCTTTAAGCATCATGGGTTGCATTACTACAAACATTTTATGGGACCCAGTAAAGCCATGGCACCGTTTATGTTCGTGCTTGAAATCATCAGTAACTTGGCACGTCTGATTTCACTGTCCATGCGTCTTTTCGGAAATATCTTTGCAAAAGAGGTGCTGCTGGCAGTCCTCTTCATGCTGGCAGGCGCTTACTTCGCGCCTCTGCCTATCCTCTGCCTTGGTGTTCTGGTAAGTATTATCCAGGCGGTTGTTTTTGTATTACTTGCAGTTCTTTACTGCGCCGGTGCCATGGAAGAGGCACACTGATAACGTTATTACAGTTTCTGTTCAACAGAGAAGAAGGCCAATATATACTTAATTATTACGGAGGATTTGTACAATGGAAATCGGAACCGCTTTAGTTTGTGTAGGTGCAGCTTTGAGTATCGGACTTGCTGGTCTTGGTGCTGGTATTGGTATGGGTAATGGTCTGCGTGGCGCTTGTGATGGTGTTGCACGTAACCCAGAAGCTAAAGGACCAATCACAACCACCATGATTCTTGGTATGGCTCTTTGTGAGTCCATCGCCATTTACGGTCTGGTTATCGCATTCATCATGCTGTACGCCAACCCACTGAAGTAGTCTAAAAAGGGTACACCTTTTGTTTTATAAGCTGCGGCTTTTTGAGCCGCAGCTTTTTTTTTATTCCATGAACGATTGTCTGATTTATCCTACGAAATCGAAGTCCGATCCAATTCTGCCAGGCACAGGCATTTTAGCTGTAAACCCTACAGATGCGGCTACATTGCCTTCCCTTGCCAAAATATACAATTTGTCCAAATCTTTCCTGTTCCATTCATCCCTTTTCACAGATGAACATTTTTTCATTGCCGGCCCAGCTGTTGGCGCCCCCATGGCAGTGATGACCGCAGAAAAATTAATAGCACTGGGCGCAAAACGAATTATCTTGTATGGGTGGTGCGGCTCTTTGTCCCCAAGGATTCCTGCCGGAACCCTTTGTATTCCCACCGGAGCTATTTCAGAAGAAGGTACCAGCGCTCATTATATAGGGGATGCGTCATATCTCGCAGATAGAAATCTATCTGCAACTTTAATGGATATGGCTGTGAGTAGTATGCCCATATTTGTACAGCATGCCAATGCCTGGACCACTGATGCTCCATATAGGGAAACCAAGGAAAAGGTCCTCCGCTATAATGAGCAGGGAATTGGAGTTGTTGACATGGAAACCTCGGCCCTGTTCGCGCTGGCTGTCTATCGCAATATTGATTGTGCAGCTGTGCTCTATGTGTCTGATGAGTTATTTCATGAAACCTGGGTGCCCAAATTTACCCACAAGCAGTTTCGCAAAACAAGCCGTTCGATACTAGAGCAACTTTGCTCCTATCTTTCCAAAACATCTGGAGTATGTGGATGAGGTCTTTACATTTTATCAGCCTTGGCTGTCCCAAAAATCTGGTTGATGCGGAAGTCATGTTGGCTGACCTGGAAAAACACGGATACGGAATAGAAGAAAATCCTGCAAATGCCGAAATTCTTCTGGTGAATACCTGCGGATTTATACAATCAGCGGTTGAAGAAGCTGTTGATGAAATTCTGGCTATGGCAGCCTTTAAGGAAGCACGTCAGGAAGTATTGCTGATAGTCTGTGGCTGTATGGTTCAGCGGTATGGTGATAAACTTCGAGAGGCACTGCCGGAAGTTGATCTTTTTCTGGCCATAGATGATTTTCCACACATAGGGTCAATACTGAATCAGTATATTGCAGGCACACAGAGAGAGTTGGTTGTTCGTTCTTCTACCTATATCATGGACGCAACAGTTCCCAGAAAATTATCTACCCCTCATCACCGTTCATATTTGAAAATCACCGAGGGATGCGATAATCACTGTTCCTATTGTATGATCCCTTCTATTCGCGGAGATTTACGAAGTCGTTCAATCTCTGATCTTGTTACAGAGGCTCAACATCTGGAAGAAATGGGCGTGCAGGAGTTAACCCTGATAGCTCAGGATCTTACAGCTTATGGTAGTGATCGAAAGGATGGTGCTACTCTTGTAAAACTTCTGGAGTCATTGCTGGTCAACTCCACTATCCCATGGTTTCGGTTACTTTACCTGTATCCCACCGGTGTAAGTGATGAACTGCTCCAGTTGATGGCTAGGCAGTCGCGTATTGTTCCTTACCTTGATATTCCCTTTCAGCATGTCAGCGATTCCGTTCTCCATGCCATGAACCGTCCCTATGGTACTCAACTGTTGGATGAACTGGTTACTCGCATACGGGAAACAGTGCCTGATTGTGCGCTCCGTACCACATTGATGGTCGGCTTTCCTGGAGAAACAGAAGAAGATGTAGAGTTGATGATTGCCATGCTCAAGAAATGGCAACTCGATCATGTCGGTACCTTTTGTTTTCAGGCAGAAGAAGGGACTCCTGCAGCCGATTATGAACCCATTGTCCCGGAAGAAGTGCAACAGCAACGCTATGATTTGGTCATGGAGACACAACGAAGCATCTCGCAGACCCACCTACAGAAATATGTAGGACGGGTTGAACCCGTCCTAATAGAAGGACTAAGTCGGGAAAGTGACCTGCTACTGGAGGGGCGAACGCGTTTTCAGGCCCCTGAGATTGACGGCACGGTCTTAATTACCAGCGGTCAGGTAGCCCAGGGGGAAATTGTACCTGTGCGTATCACCGATGCCCACACCTATGATCTGGTCGGGGAAGTCGTGGACGATGCGACATGAGTCTGCCACCAGTGGCTGATTATTTCTCTTTGTTTACTTGTTCCCTCAGGTCTTTACCTACCTTAAAAAAAGGAAGCTTTTTAGGGGCCACCTTAATTTTTTCACCGGTTTTGGGATTTCTTCCTGTATATGCGCCATATTCTTTGACCACAAAACTACCAAATCCACGGATTTCAATAGATTCACCCTTGGCCAATGCATCGCTCATGGTATCAATGATGGTATTGGTGATAGAGGCTGCCTCCCGAATGGGAATGTTCATCTCTTCGGCTAAGGCTTCAATTAATTCAGATTTGTTCATATGTTATGTCTCCCCTCACTTTTGGGTCAGTTATCCTCAATGGTTATGGGTGTATTCCCCGGACACCCATATACTAAAAAGTATGCAATAGTAACAACTTCTATTAAGCTATAAAAATTTAAGCAGGTATGTTTTTGATTGTAAAGGGAATTTTACCAGAAAAAATTTTTTTTAAATCTCGAAGAGATAGGGTCCTGTATTCTCCTGGTGCTAGCGCTCCAAGCGTCAATTGGCCATACGCTGTGCGTTTTAAATGTGCGACCGGATGCCCAATTGCCTGAAACATTTTACGAACCTGTCTTTTTTTGCCCTCATGGATAATGATTTCTATCCTTGTTTTTCCCTTAAGCTGCTTGAGAATACGAAGTCTGGCTGGTGCAGTTTTTCGTCCTTCCAATAGGATTCCAGAGGAAAGGTTTTGCAAACTGCTTCCACTTGGTTTACCTGTCACGGTAGCCACGTAGGTTTTTTTTACCTCATATTTGGGATGAAGAATGTAATTGCCTAATTCTCCATCATTGGTCATCAGTAAAGCGCCTTCCGTATCAAGATCCAGCCGACCAACGGGAAAAAGACGGGCATCTATGTCCTTTATCAAGTCTGATACGATGGGGCGACCCTGAGGGTCTGACAAGGTTGTTACATATCCGCGTGGTTTATTTAGCAGAATGTAAATTTTCTGTTCTTCCTTTACAGGGTTGCCATCCACGGTGATCGTATCGCAGAGAGGATCGACTTTGTATCCCATTTGGATCACTGTCTGTCCATTGACCTGAACTCTTCCCTCTGCTATCAATGATTCAGCCTCTCGTCTGGAGCAGACTCCTGAACTGGCTATTATTTTCTGTAGGCGGTATAAACTGCCGGTCTGTTTTTGTGCACTCATTCCCTGATATTCAACGCAAGGATGCCGGCAGGATAGCGTGTATTTTTCCGTCTACCAGCTTTTTGGTGGCTTCATCCACTTCGAGGACATCTGTGTACCATGGTTTCATCCGACAGTCAAAAACAATGGGTGGTTCGAGGCCAACATGATAGCGTTGAACAACCTGGGATGCTCCGTGAATGTCATTGGCCGGTTCGAACCGGGTGAAAAACGTCCAGAGAAATTCTTGAAGGTTCAAGGTTGCTTCTCTGGTGGAGTCAACCAGGAGAATCACTGGCCATGTTTTTACACCTGGATGTCTTGCAAGTCGTTGGCCAAGGTCAGGTGTGCTTTCATAGGACGGTCCTTGAACCACCAGGGTACCTGGCAGGTAAACATGGGGTTCATTGCATTCTTCGGGAAGACTTCCATTGAATTCACGAGGGAGATCGCGTATTTTTTCCCTGCCAAGGCCAAGCATCATTGCTTTGGAGCCCTTGTTCACAGAGGGACCTGTATAATCAAGAGTATCCTGGGACACGTTGGCAAAGATAAACAGGTCGCGATCCCATTGAATCCTTTCCAGAATATGGGGCCACAGTACCGGGAAATCACTGACATCAATGGCGCCATCGGTAGCCAGGAGAAACTTGGTCAGGCTAAGTTGACCTTCACCCAGGATACGCAAGCCTGCGGCAAAGGCCTCCCTTGGGTAGCGATCGGTCACTCTGGCTGCAGCTAAACAATGAAATCCTGTTTCTCCGAATGTTTTCAGTTGCTGCACTCCTTTCATAACCAGTGGAAAAAGCGGACTGAGGAGTTCCTGCAGGAAATCGCCGATAAAAAAGTCTTCCTGACGGGGTCTTCCCACTATGGTCGCCGGATAAATTGCATCCGTGCGGTGATACATGTGCGTGGTCTGGAAAACAGGGTAGTCGTGCTGTAGAGAATTATAGCCGTAATGATCACCAAACGGGCCTTCAGGGCGTCTGATTTTTGGAGGAACCATCCCTTTTATGGCAAATTCCGCTTCACTGACAAGGTCATATCCTCCCCTTGGGTCGTGTACCATATCGAGTTTTTTTCCCTGCAATAGAGAAGCCAGGACCAGTTCCGGAATATTTTCAGGCAATGGCGCGATAGCAGCGAGCATCAAGGCTGGAGGCCCACCAATGTAAAGGGTCATGGGAAGAGCCTGATTCAGACGTTCAGCTTCAAAATAATGGAATCCTCCACCTTTATGGATCTGCCAGTGGATGCCTGTGGTTGTATCATCAAAGCGCTGTATACGATACATCCCTAGATTGTGTCCATGGTTTTCAGGGTGCTCTGTATACACAAGGGGCAGGGTTACAAATGGGCCGCCATCGGAATGCCATGATGTCAGCATGGGAAGCTCGGTAAGTCGGGATGGGGCCATGCAATTTTCTAATATGGGGCCTTTTTTCCGTGTTTTCATGCCCAGCTTCACCCCTTTCGTAAAAAGAGACCGGGCGTCCCAGAGAGTGGAAAGCTTTGGCGGCATGGAGCTCTCAACCAGGTTAACCATTTGCTGGACAAATTGTACAGGTTCCTTGCCAAAAGCAAGTTCCAGTCTCTGGTTAGTACCAAACAGATTGGTTACAACCGGAAACCTGGAGCCTTTGACATTGGTAAAGAGGAGGGCGGGACCGCCTTGGGAAATGACCCGACGATGGATTTCTGCGATTTCCAGGTAGGGGTCAACCTCTGCATCAATGGTGAGAAGCTGGTTGTTTTGTTTTAGCAGATCAATATAGGAACGTAGATTGTACAATGGTGGCATGGCAATTATGTAAAAAATCTGGGAGGTTAATGGTGGTGATCTGGATCGTCTAAAAACAGGGCGTGATATTCCTGTTCGCTGAAATGAGCACGCATAACCGCCATGAGGGTGTCGACAATGGCGTTAATTTCCTCGTCGGTCATACGGGGGATAAGTTGTGTTAGAAGTTCTTCTTTACTGAACTGCTGTAGGAATTCACGTAGTGAATTTTCATCTGTTTCTCTGTCAAAACCAAATATCATGTCAGGCTGTTTTCTTGTAGGTCAGAATATCGTGTGTCGGCACAGGTCAGCGAATGGATACCGTTACAGACCTGCGTAGATAGATTCCCGTTGGCGGTATTTATGCTGTCAGGATCTGCCACCAGAGTTTTCTGCTCCGGGGGCCATCGTATTCGCAGAAGAATATCCTCTGCCAGGTACCAAGTTTCAGGCTTCCGTTTTCAATACATACATTTACAGAACTACCGGTCAAGGTTGCCATCATATGGGAGGGTGAGTTGCCCTCTCTGTGTCTGTATGGATAATCCCGAGGAACCATTTGTTGAAAGACCCCGACGAGGTCTTTCTGTACATCGGGGTCAGCGCCTTCATTTATGGTAATACCTGCAGTGGTGTGCGGATTAAAGACCGTACAGAGCCCGGAGTGAATCCGGTTATGCTGCACAATGGCTGCAATCTCTGCGGTAACATCGATCATTTCCATATGTGATCGAGTAGTTACCGACAATTCCCCACTCAGCATTATAAACCTCCAGAAGTGTTATTGCAGTTGCCACTGGCCATATTGGTCTCTGCATGCAGTGGTGTTGGTTATTTCACGTTTACCGTCAATGATGGCTTCGATTTGAGCCTTACGGCATGGGGAACCACCAGCATTTTGATAAGCAGGCTGTGGCGTGACCATGTACTGGCTGCCTGTATCGGGATTCACCCAGGATGACGGCTGGTTGGACATTCCACGCTCATATACGTGGTTTAATTGTTCTTTATCGTATTTGTCCATCTCGTTGCCCACAATATAGCCCAGCATAGTGCCCACGGCGGCACCTATGAGCGTGGCTTCCGTATTGTGGCCGATAGCCTGTCCAATAAGAGCACCGCCGGCAGCACCCCCAAGTGCACCGGTCTGGCCTTTGTTCATATTCGCACATGAAGTCAGGAGGCATAATCCGACCAAGGTTAGCGCTGTGTACAGTTTCATGGTTTTCTCCTTATGATAGAGTATGATTAATTTCCTGAAGAACATCATCCAGCTTACGGTTAGTCTGCACACCCAGTTCCCGGAGTTGCTCTGTACGGGATATCAGGTTCCCCTGACCAGTGCTTATCCTTTTGTGAGCAGTCTGCCAGGCCTGCTGAGTTTGGTTGAGGCGCTGGCCGATTTCTTCAAATGATTCCACAAAACCTACGAACTTATCATATAAACTGCCTGCCTGTTTGGCAATGATTAAGCCGTTGCGATTCTGCTTATCAAGTCGCCACAGATAATGAACTGTTCGCAGGATCGCCAGAAGTGTTGAAGGGCTGCAGAGGATAATATTTTTACGCATGGCTGTATGCAAAAGAGTACTGCCGTGCTCTACAACCATATGGAATGCTCCCTCAACAGGAATAAATAATAAGACAAAGTCCAACGTCTGTATTCCTTCCAGTTGGTGGTAATTTTTTTTTGCCAGGCCCACCACATGCCTTCTTACAGAGTCCAGGTGAGCTGTTATATGCTGTTTTCTTTTCTCTGTATCTGTTTCAGCATATGCTCTGGTAAATGCCTTGAGCGATACTTTGGAATCAATGACCACATCCCGTTTTCCAGGAAGATGAACGATAATATCCGGTTGACGTCTTGCTCCAAGCTCGTTCTGCAGATTGACCTGTGTCTCAAATTCCACGCCTTTTCTCAGCCCGCATTGCTCCAATAAGGATTCCAGGAGTACTTCCCCCCATTGCCCCTGAAGTTTCGTTTTGCCTTTCAGAGCCTGGGTTAGGTTGATGGCATCCGTACTGATTCGCTGGTTAAGGCTTTTTAGATGTTCTATTTCTTTCAGCAGTCCCTGTCTGTCTTTGCTTTCCTTGTCATAAATATCGTCAACCCGATGCTTGAAAGTAACCAGTTGTTCACTGAATGGTTGCAGCATGAGTTTGAGCGTGGATTCATGATTATGGTTAATCAGATTGCTTTTTTCAGTCAGAATTTCACTGGCCAGGAGTTCAAACCGTTGTTCGATCTGGTTTTTATTCGCTTCCAGCAAATAATCACGTTCAGAAACAATGGCCTCCATCCCCTGCAGTTTTGCTTCAAGTGCCGCATTTTCGCGACTGAGTTGCTGGTTTTCCCTGGTAAGCCGTTGTTCATCCCGCTTGATTTGTTCGAATGCCTGTTCACAGGACCGTGTCGTAGCTTCAGCCTGTTGCAGCCGCAGTTCGTTAACCAGCAGTTCCCTTTTGCTCTTGCCCAAGACTATAATGAGCAGAATAAGGACCAGCAGCGCTCCAACACAAAAGCCTGTAAGGGCGGATATAGAGTCTATATGCTGGAAATACTGGTTAAAGGTCTGCACGAAATGGTTTGTCGTCGCCACTTATCTCCGACGCCTGCGCTGTTTCAGGTCCTCCAATTCATCTAGCAAATCTAATGCCAGAGCACATCCTGGCAGGTTAACACGCAGGTCATGATGTAATCTCAGGGCAGTCTGGACACGTTTTATTTCCACAGCAGTAAAACGCCACTCCATGGGGGCAGGTTCAATGGGGTGGATAACACCCTCTTCAATCATTTCGTGCAGCAGTTCCGCTGTGACTCCGCAGAGACGGCACATATCCACAAGGCTGCAACGCAGATCCTCGTCTAGAACGGTCCCTTCCAGGTAATGAATTTTTCCCATGCTATACTCCTAACTCGTTACGAGGATTAACGGGCATTAACTGCGCCATCTTTCGATACAGTGCTTTTTGCTCTTCTGTCACGGCTGCCGGGACAACCACCCGCAGGGTGACGATTTGATCTCCCGTTTTATTCTGACTGCATAATCCCTTATCCTTCAGGCGAAGCTTCTTGCCTCCCTGGGAGCCGGCAGGTATCTTCATCTGCACGTTTCCTCCCAGAGTGGGAATAGTTACAGTAGCTCCGAGAGCGGCCTCCCACGGGGTAACCGGTAAAGAAAGATGAATGTCTCGTTTTTCTGCATGAAAAAAGGGATCCTCGCGGAAGGCTATTTCCAGATAAAGGTCTCCGGCAGGACCTCCGCCAATGCCCGGAGTGCCCTGGCCCTCGAGACGAATACGCTGTCCCTCTATAATGCCTTTTGGGATGGCAACATGGAGTGTGTGTGGTACGGTAACTACCCGGCCGTCGGCATGCATTTCAGCTCTGGACAGAGTAATCGTCTGTTTGGAGCCATGGAAGGCATCACGTAAATCAAGCAGTATTTTCGCGTGACTGTCCTCTCCTTTCATGCGATAGGATGTGTAGTGGCGCCGTGTTCCCCCAAACTGCGATTGACCAAAAAGGGCTTCGAAAAAATCGCTGAAGCCGGATGCGTCGCTTCCGGTATAATCAGCTCCACTGAATTCAAAACCCGCATCCCAGTTAGGAGGAGGTGTGAAATCCTGGCCATTTTTCCAGTTACTGCCAAATTTATCATAGGCAGTACGTTTTTCCGGGTCTTTCAATACCTCGTATGCTTCACCGATTTCCTTGAATTTGGTTTCTGCACCAGCTTCTTTATTGATATCAGGGTGGTATTTTCTTGCCAGCTTACGATAGGCCTGTTTAATTTTGTCCTGAGTCGCATCCCGTTCAACACCCAGAATCTGGTAGTAATCTTTGTATTCCATAGGCTATCATGTCTGAATTGTAAGGAGTTTAGTAGGTGTTAATACCTTAAGGTCAGCATCATGAAAAGAAAAGAACAAAAAAGAGGTTACTTTCTGCTTGCTGATCGTGTCTGCTATCTTTTATTGTTAATACAATCATGAATATTTCAACAGAACACCCATATCACAACCTGTTGCTAACAGGATTCAGGGCAACTGGAAAATCTTTGATTGGTTCGCTTCTAGCCCGGGAACTTCAATATACTTTTGTCGATAGCGATGTTGTCCTCTGTGAGCGACAGGGGATGACAGTCCAGGAAATTGTATCCGAGTATGGATGGGCTGCGTTTCGAGCCCTTGAATCAGCAGTGCTCCAGGATGTATTAACGGCCAGACATACTGTGCTTGCCGTTGGTGGAGGCGCCATTGAGCATACAGCGATTTGGCCTCAGTTGATGGAGCAGTATTACGTTGTCTGGCTCCGTGCCAGCAGGGACACCATCTGCTCTCGGATGGGACTGGATGGCAAAAGCAGTCATCAACGTCCTTCTCTTCTCGGAAAATGTGCCAAACAGGAGGTAGAGGAACTTCTTGAAAAACGGATACCTCTTTATGATGCAGGATCACATTTTGCCATTGATACTGATACACTTGGACCTGAAGAAGTGGCTGGAGCCATTCTTCGTCATGTTTCCGGATTGATGCAATGACTGACCTATTTGAACAACATGAGACAATGAGAACGGATGGCTCCCAGATACAGGCGAAGTCAATCTTACTGGTATCCAGGGAGTATGACACTATTGCTGGTGCCGGCGGAGTAAAGGATGTTTGCAGGCAACTGGCAGAAGAGCTGGCAAACAACGGATACCCTGTACAGGTTATTTTACCCAGGTATGGTTTTTTTGATGCCAAAAGAGCTGGGTTTACCCCTTTGCCGATTGCCTGTTGCCCTTCCGGCAAGGTGAATGGATATGCTTTTCCCAGCGTATTCAGTGTGGATATGAATTATGCGGAAGAGGAAAGGCGTGAACAGGTCGGGATATGGCACAACGAGTTAAATGGTGTGCATATTTATCTGATCGAGGCAGAGCGTTTCGGTGAAAAACTCGGAGTGTATACCTATACCAGGCAGGAAGAGTTGTTGAATGGCAATCACAGGCAGGGTGACGGCCATTTTGATTATTTTGCCATGAACATCCTTCTGCAGAAAACGGCTTTGGATGTCTTAATACTCACGCAGAAGGTTCCCTGGATCATTCATTGCCAGGACGGACATGCAGCAACATTGCCTGCGCTCATGAGAGAGAACAGCGGTTACCGTCACTATTTCAGATCCTGTGGTGCTGTGGTTACGATTCACAACGCTGGAATCGGGTATCACCAGGATGTGGCAGACCTCGATTTTGCACATGCCATAACAGGGTTACCCAAATGGTGCGTGATGAACCACCTCCTGGGCATGAGTTTTGACCCTTTTATAGTATCTTCTTCCTATGCTGTTCTGAACACGGTCAGTGAAAATTACGGCAGGGAGTTGCAGGAAACCCGAGAAGATGCGCGAACCGGATGGCTGGGGCATGCCCTGAAGGAGCGTAATGTACAGATACAGGGGGTTACCAACGGCATCAATCCGAAAGCCTTTTCTCCCGATAACCCTGAAGTATTAGGATTGGCCAATGGTTTTGATGTGCTGCATGGGAACCTGGATGGCAAGGCAGACTGCAAGAAATATATTTTGCAACAGACGGGTATGGTCAGGCAATGGGAAAAGGTTGAACAGTTCGGTACCTTGTGGAATGCTCCTGAACAACCATTATTTACCTTTATCGGCCGATTAACCGGGCAGAAGGGGGTTGATCTTCTCCTGGATTGCCTGGATACGTTTTTTACAGAGCATGACAACTGCCGGTTTCTCATACTCGGTTCAGGCAATGCTCAGATAGAAAAACAGTTTCAGCAATGGGCTGAGGAGTCGGTATTGCTGGGAAGGTTTTGCTTTTTAAAAGGGTTTGATACCCAACTGGCCAATCAGGTTTATGCTGCTGGCGATTTTTTCCTCATTCCCTCCCAATATGAACCGTGCGGGCTCACTGATTACATGGCACAGTTACTGGGTAACCTCCCTATCGTTCACCATGTGGGAGGACTGGTAAAAGTGGTGGATGGTGAAACAGGCATCGCTTTTCACAAACATTCTTCCGACGCGTTGGGTGAAGCCATGGAACGCGCATTGTCCATGTATGCAGATACCCCGCGTATGCGCAATATGCAGAGGGCGGCTGTAGAGAAAATTCAACAGCAGCACACGTGGCAACGTGTCATGCAACAGTATCTGGCATTGTATCACCAGGCCTCGGCAATGGCCTGTCTGGAAAGGTAATTTCATATGAGTATACATCATCAAGCGTTATCCCTGTCGGCATCTCAAATAGATACTCCCTGGTTTGAGCAAAGAAGGGATCATTTTGTCCGGCAGGCTGTGGATGATTTCTTCGATTTGCTTAAAAAGTATCACCATCTGTACGGGCAATACAGGAGAGTGTTTAAAGGTGAATGTACGGCACGTGCCCTCCTGACAAATCCGCAGGCCAGGAAATTGTGCGAGATATTGTTTGCAGGCCTGTCAGATATGTTAGGCTCTGAAAACAGTAGAGGCACACTCTGGCGTTTGAAGGATTTGTGTCATAGTATCTGGCCAAAGCAGGCTCGTGGTGAAAGTATGCACGGGTCACTGATTGACTGGCTGGTTGGGTCTATTTTTCACGAGGCCATGAAGCTCAAGGAGAACCTCTACCTGTTACAAAATTATGGCCAGGCGGTATTCAACCTTGAGCAGGATGATACTAGAAGTTTTCGGCCGGCCCAGGGGCTGGAGGTTTTTTCCCAGGTTGTTGATGCCAAGGGGTTGTTCCAACGGATTGCAGATGATGTCCTTGTTCAAATAGAACAGATAGGATTACTCCTGGGGCAGACAAGTTATCTTTTGCGTCGGCTGATGCCTGAACTGGCGAGAAATGCGCTGGTGGTTCGTCTTTTAGTAGAGCATGAAGAAACGGTCCTTGCTTTGTGGGGTGAGAGCCTGACAAATGTATTCAACGATATGTTTATGGGAAACGCTGCCTCTGGTTTTTGTGCTGCAGGAAGAAATTATCTGGCCGGACAATGGTATAAACAGAGTTTGGAGGTCTATGAGAGGGCCCTGAGCCTGGATCCATCTCATGAAGAAGCTATAACAAAGACCATTCAACTGCAGGCGATACTCAAGGATGATTGCTGCATCCCGAAATAATAATCAGTGCTGGTGTGAGCCCAGGGTAGACATATCCGATCATCTGAAGTGAAATGTGGTATGATAAGGGATACGTAACTGCTCACAGCGCACCTGATCTTTCCGCGATCAGTCTGGTTTACGTATAAGCAAATACGCGTCACCAGCCTGCTTGCAAAAATGTCAGGCTCCCTGTAACCAGTTATAAAGGCGGAAGACTTTCAAATTTGACCGTCGCACCTGTGACCAGTTACGACTCAAAACTAATTGAAATATCAGTGTTGTTAACCCCGTGATCAGTTACTATCTGCTGAATCGAATCACCTTTTCAAGAAAGGAGAATTGCTATGGGCATTAGAGTCGGAATTAATGGGTTTGGCCGAATAGGCAGAAATATTTTTCGAGCCATGAGTAAAGATGAGGCATTTGCTGACATTGAAGTGGTTGGGATTAATGACCTGACCGATGTGAATACCATTGCCCATCTGTTGAAATATGATTCCATCATGGGCACCTTTGCAAGGGATGTCCAGGCTGCGGAGAATGGAATACAATTGGATGGCACATTTATACCAGTGACCGGTCATCGTAATCCGGCCGAGATACCCTGGGGTGAATTTGGAGCTGATTATGTTCTTGAGTGCACAGGACTTTTCAGGGATATGGAAAGTGCTAAACCGCATATTGATGCTGGATGTAAAAAGGTAATTATTTCTGCACCGGCAAAGGGGGAGGTAAAGACCATTGTTATGGGGGTCAATGAGGATGAATACGACCCAACCGAACACCATGTTGTTTCAAATGCATCCTGCACCACTAATTGTCTTGCGCCTGTTGCCCAGGTCATTCTGGATAATTTCGGTATCATGCGCGGCCTGATGACCACTGTCCACGCCTACACCGGAGATCAGCGGTTGTTAGATTTTCCCCATTCTGATCTGCGACGTGCCAGGGCTGCAGGGCTTTCCATGGTTCCAACAAAAACAGGGGCTGCCGCTGCTGTGGCCTTGGTCATTCCGGAGTTGAAAAACAAATTCGATGGTCTTGCCGTCCGTGTACCAACGCCAGATGTTTCGTTGGTCGACGTAGTGATTGAAGTGGAAAAGGAAACCTCAGCAGCCGATGTCAATAAAGCTTTGCAGACCGCGGCGAACAGATACCTGCGCTATACGGAAGAACCTCTGGTATCCATTGATTTTCAAGGCGATCCTCACTCATCCATTGTTGATGGACTCTGCACCAGGGTCATGGGTACCACGGTTAAGATCATGAGCTGGTACGACAATGAGTGGGGATATTCCAACAGGATGCTGGATCTGGTTTTGCACATGGACCGGGCCAGTGTACTCTGATACTGAACGGGAGGAGGACTTTCTCCAAATCGTTTTGGACCGCAGGTGACAGTTGTATTTTTGATAAAAAAAAACCGGAATCCCAGGTGAAATCTACCTGCAGAATCCGGTTTTGTGTTTCAGGGCACCACTCCTTAAAGTGCCCTGAAAGACCTGCTATAGTCTGGATATCATTCGTCGATATATCCCTTGCCCTTGCAGGTCGGACATTCCTGGTCAGGGGTACAAACCTGACCGTCATCTGCTTTTGACCCCTGCCACTCGCTGCTGGTCTCGCAAACGCCTTCGATTACTTTTTTTCCCTGGCAGGTTGGACAAACTGTTTTCTTTTCTTCCTGTGACATTACTACCTCCTTTGATGATTGGAAAACTGACTGCTTCTATGAGATAACTATAAACGAATATTTAGGAAAAGCAATCATTTCAATTCTCCCTGCACGAGATCAATTCTGTGTTGACCATCTCTGCACCGGATAGCCTTGTAGCTCCATTTCCCCCATTTGGATAAGGTGTCGGCAGCGAGTGATACGGCTTTTTCTGTTTCATAAGAAATGCTCATACGAACTCTCTTTCCTGAATGCGAGGAGCACGGATGAAAAAAGTGTTATCTTTGTGAATCGATTAAAAATAAGAAGACATTTTCCGGATCATTCTTATCATTACAGAGGGTTGTGTGAACGTCTCGTAAGCGAGAAAATTTGAGTTTTTTTCTTACGGAAGTTCGCTCATATTTTTTATTTTTGAATAGGAGGTATTACAATGCGAAAAAAAATTGCTGCTGTATTTTTAGTCGTCAGCCTTTGCACTGGCAGTCAGGTTTTGGCCCAAGAACATGAGCAAGAGCATGAACATGGACACGTTCACTGGGGCTATACAGGGCATGAGGGGCCAGAGCATTGGGGAGGTCTTGCAGAACCATTTTCTGCCTGCAAGGATGGAAGAAATCAAAGTCCCATTGACATCGTGCCAAACCTTGACGCAGATCTCTCTCCATTGACAATTACCTACATTCCCGGGGGAAGCGAGATCATCAATAATGGCCACAGTATCCAGGTCAATTATACTGCAGGCAGTACGTTGACTCTTGATGGGCAGGTATTTGAACTGAAACAGTTTCATTTTCATACCCCTAGCGAGAACACCATTAACGGTGAATCCTTTCCCATGGAAGCTCATTTTGTTCATGCAGATAAAGATGGTAATCTTGCAGTATTGGCACTGATGTTCAAGGAAGGAACTGCAAATAAGGAACTGGCTAAAGCCTGGGCACAAATGCCTCAGGCTGTTGGTGGTCAGGAGAGCCTGCACCAGACCGTTGATGCAGCAGCATTGCTGCCCGCGAATCAGGGATATTACCGTTTTAACGGTTCATTGACGACCCCACCTTGTTCAGAAGGTGTACACTGGATTGTGCTCAAAGAGTCTGCCCAGGCTTCTAAAGAACAAATCGCTCAATTTTCGAAGGTGATAGGGGTACCTAATAACAGACCGGTGCAACCTGTTAATGCCCGTATTGTTGTAGAGTAAAATCACTGTAGCGCGTTGGCAACACTGTGCTCTTTCCGCGATCAGCCTGGCTTAGGTATGATCCAATATGCTGCGCCAGCATGATTGCGAAAATCTCAGGCCCTGTAAGCCGTTACAAAAACAGGGGAGTTTCAAGTTTATTTGTTTCCCTGACGAGTAGTTACCTTTCATCACCGGCTGCCGGCTGGTTTATAACCAGTCAGCAGCCGGTCAGTAGTTCCTTGCGTTATATTCCTTCCTGATAAGAACTCCTAAATTGTTCACAACAGCATTATTGTATGTGTTTTAAATGCATTTTTTCAAAATAATCAGGAATATATTCATCCAGCAAGTACCTTATCCGCCAGGGCCAGGTGCCGGCTATGAACCCTACGTGGCCACCGTGTGCACACATTTCCAGCCTGACATGGGGAGGGATTTCATAGTCTTCTTGCTGTAAGGGATACATGAAGGGATCATCTTTGGCCAGGAGGATATATGTGGGTACCGTAATGTCCTTCAGGAAATTTGCCGCACTACAGGTTGAGTAGTACGTTTTAGCATTGCTGAAGCCGTTTATCGGTGCGGTGATGTGGTCGTCATATTGCTCAAGGGTTCTCAGCGAATTCACATGTATATCAGGAAGTTCCTGATGTTGTCGTTTTTTTTGAATCCAGGTGCGGCGTAGTTTGTTGAGAAGATAACGCTGGTATATTCTGGATGCGCCCTTGGTCAGCCGCTTTGCCGCCATTTCCAGGTGCAAGGGAACTGAAATGGCCATGGCAGCGGTGAGCAGGGATTTGTTCCCCTGTTCGCCAAGATATTTCAATAATATATTGCCACCCAGGGAAAATCCTACGGCTCCCTGTATTGGAGTTCCTTTGACGTACAAGTGATTCAGAACTTCATGCAGGTCGTCACTGGAGCCGGAATGATAGGAACGGGCAAGCCGATTGGTTTCTTCGCTGCAGCCGCGCAGATACATAAAAACAGGTCTGAAGCCTCGCTGCTCAAGAACTTCTACCAAAGGTCCTGCGTAATGGGAGTCCATGGAGCCTTCCAGGCCGTGAAGGATAAGAATTCTCGGGCCCTGACAACGGAGGCTGTGGTCCAGGTCTATGAAATCGCCATCCTGCAGTTCTACTCGTTCCCGGCGCAGGTTCAGTTTGGGAGTATGGCGAAGTATTTTGGGTAACAGGGTCTGTACGTGGCCATTGCGGAGCCAGAGTGGGGTGAGGTTAGAACTGGGCATATCTATCAGGTGTGTAAGAGTTTAAAAAGGCCAGAATATCGGGATCAATATCGTTGCTGCTGCTACAACGAAAATATTAAGTGGAATACCAAGTTTGAGGTAATCTTGAAAACTGTAGCCACCTGGTCCAAAAACCAGAAGGTTGGTCTGGTATCCCACGGGGGTGGCAAAACAGGCACTGGCTCCAAAGCATATGCCGATGATAAACGGTTTTGGGTCCACACCTATACCTGCGGCTGTTGATATGGCAATGGGGAGCAGCAGGACGGCAGTCGCATTATTGCTGAGAATCTGGGTACTGATGCTGGTGAGGGCAATCATGGCCCCCAGGATAATACCGGGAGAAAACTCGCTGAACAGGTTGAGGAAGGTTTCTGCATAGAGCTGACTGGTCCCTGTTTTCTGCATGGCTGTTCCCAGGGCAATGGTCCCGGCGATCAGCAGCAGCACATCACCCTGGAGTGAGCGATAGGCATCGCGCATCTGCAGGCAGCCTGTTATAATCATAAGAAATGCAGCTGTAAGTGCGCAGGTCATGATATCTGCCAGACCAAGGGTTGCTGTAATGATCATTGCAATGAAGTTGAGTATTGACCACCAGGCTTTCTTTTTGTTGACGATTTCTTCATAAACATCTTCAACAATAAGGTAGTCACTGTTGCCCCGGAGGGTTTCGAGTTTGGAGCTGTCACACCATATCAGCAGAATGTCTCCAACTTTCAGCCGCACATCCTGAATTTGACGTTCACTCATGTGCAGGTTGGACCGTTTAACAGCAATGATGTTGATGGCAGAATCTGTGGCCAGATCACTGTCTGAAAGCCGTTGACCACGCAGGGAAGACTGGGGTGAAATGATGAGTTCCACCACCATTGAAGCATCTTTTGTTGCTCCCAGGGAGAGGCCTCGCTCGGATGGAGGAAGATCGACATTTTCGGAATTTAAAAGTTCTACAAGGTCGTTAAGCGATCCTTTTACAAAGAGAATATCACCTGGCATGATATTCTTTTTTTCCCTTTCCGGATGAAATATGTGCGAATTGGAAACCAGTTCAAGAACATCCAGACGGGGATATTTTTCTTTAAAGAGTATGCAAGGACGCTGGCCTATGAAAGGACTTGTCGCTGGGATGTGGAGTTCAGCAAGATATTTCTGGTGATCCTGATCCTGCAGTTGGCAGATTGGATTGGCAAGGGCAGGAAGTATCTTTGGTGCGATAAACAGGAGAATGGTAATACCGGTCAGGGCAATTGGCACACCTATGATGGCGAGTTCAAACATATCAAGACCGGGAAGACCAGATGCAACACTTAAATCGCTGATGATGATGTTGGTGGAAGTGCCTATAAGCGTACATGTTCCGGCAAGGATGGATGCATACGAAACGGGGATTAGAAATTTAGAGGGACTCAGGCCAAATTCACAGCACATGGTCATGACAACCGGTATAAACAACATAACAACCGGTGTGTTGTTTATAAAGGCTGAAGCCAGGGCTACGCTTAGAAGAATGATAGCCAGGGCAACGTGAAAGCTGCCTTTGGATAGAGAAATGACTTTTCGCCCGAGAAATTCCACCCCGCCGGTTTTCATCATGCCTTTGGAGACGATAAACATAGCTGCCACGGTGACAACCGCAGGATTGGAAAAGCCGGCAACAGCCTCTTTTGGTGACAGAATTCCTGTTACCACCAACAGAACCATTATGCCTATGGCTGTTAGATCAACTCGGATTTTTTCGCTGATGAGAAAATAGAGCGTTAATACAAGGATGATTGTGGTAAGCCAGATTTCCATGATGCAGTGGTTTCCGGTCCATTATTCCAGGACTATGATGGTAACAGAGAACTGATTACTAACGAATGTCTGTCCGTAAATCGTATTTTTCGGAGTCTCATTGCTCGCTTACCTGCCCAATGTTGCGTTATGCTCAAAATTTTATCCTCGAAGGCAGGCGAAGACTCCCATATCGACTATATGTCTGTGGTAAAATGTATGGCACGACCTCAACTTGTATAAATATCCGCAGTTATGAACAGGCATTAACCATCCGAAAAGTATTCAGGCTATCGGCTTATTCCAATAACTGTTTTTAATGGTTCCATGACGGTCGTACTTGACCCATTGAAACAATCATGGGAATGAGTTGAAAGATCTACAAGATTGAATAATGTATTTTTATCCGTGGGCCTCATGCAGAGAGATAAGTATCCAGGCGCAGTTGGGCAAGGAAAAAACGCGGGTAATGTGTGGAGATCAAACAGCTAATGTTGTATTATAACCAAATTTTGGCTCTATCCGTGGTGTATCCAAACATGTTTTAATGCTCTGAATTTGTGCGATATGCTCTTTTGCTCCATGCGTCGCAAAAAAAAAGCATTCTTGCCTCGTGAAACCATACCTTTTTACGGAAGACGTTTAACACGTTCCATGGGCAGCCCCTTGCAGATATGTGACTTCGATTTCTCCAACACTTTGCGGTTGGTTGACTTCCCGTGAAAAGCAGAACTTTTTATTCTATATTATTTTGATACAATGGACCATTCGCAAAAAAAAATTCGGGCAGCCAGGGTTTCTATAGTCACTGCCGTTTTTTTGGCAGTAATGAAATTCGCTGTGGGAATATTTTCCGGCTCCATGGCAGTGCTGTCATCAGCCATTGATTCAATGCTGGACATTGTTATGTCTGGAGTAAATTATCTTGCTATCAGCCATGCGGAGCAGCCCGCGGATGCCAATCATCCCTACGGACATGGTAAGTTCGAGACCCTGGCAACGGTAATACAATCAGTAGTCATAGGTGGCTCGGGCGTATGGATAATCATAGAGTCTGTTCAGCGACTGATGTCCGGGCATGCACCAGGAAGACTGACCGGAGGCATTATTGCCCTGCTCATAAGCGTGGGGGTATCTTTTGTGCTGAGTCGCTATTTGAAGCAAGTCGCCAGGCAGACCGACTCTTCTGCCCTGGCAGCCGATTCACTTCATTTTTCCATGGATATTTACACCAATCTGGCTTTGTTGGTCGGTTTGGTGGTAATGTCCTTTTTTCACCTGGCCTGGATCGACAACCTGCTCTCCATTGTGGTGGCATGTTATATTATTTTCGAAGCAGGCAAGCTGGTTCGTCTGGCCTTACGTGATGTATTGGATGAGCAGCTTCCTGAAGATTTGCGGCGGCAAATAATAGAAATAATAGTAAAAAACAGAAGTAATGTTTTCTCTTTTCATAACCTGCGTACACGTCGAGCGGGCTCCCAGAAGCTGATTGATTTTCATATGACAGTCTGTAAGCATCTTTCTGTGGATGAAGCCCACAGATTGACTGAAGACATTGAACAGGATATCAGACAGCTGGTTGCAGGAGCAGATATCATGATCCATGTGGAGCCATGCGAACAGGCTGGCTGCAATGGTCCGGAGGACTGTACTCAACTGGTGGACAAAGAAAGAGAAACGAAGTGATTGCTTGTGTAATTCTCAAGTCTTGTAGTATCTTCAGTTTTGGGGGAACACTCGTTTTTGCATCAATATTTGGAGAAGCTCAGTTACTCGCTTAAAGGGAGAAAAAACATGGCGAATTTTCTGTTTGTACTTCGTGAAAATGATAACGAAAAGGCAACTCGTTGTTTCCAGTTTGCTAAAATAGCCCATTCAAAAGGACATACTGTCAATTTGTTTTTCATTGATAGTGCCGTTGACTGGGCGGTAAAAGATAAAGACGGAAGCATGAAAACCGTTACCGGTGACTGCCCTGATGACTATCTCCCCTACCTGGTGGAGAATGAAGTTCCTGTGGGTGTTTGCACGCCGTGTGCCAATAATCGTCAGCTTGACGAGGCCGCCTTTCATCCGAATATGGCCCTTGATGGAGGTCCTCACCTGATTGACATGGCAGCCGAAGCAAAGGTGTTTAATTTTTGATAACCGGTGGTCAGTATATTGTGCCAAACTGGTAATCGTTAGAAATAATATATCCTATCTGCGTGAACTGCTCACAGGGAGATTCTACTGATTTTTTTTGTGAGCACTTGCCTCTTTTCTTGCTGAATCCGTGATGATCCAAACTCGAATCTGGTAGCGTTTACTGGTGTGAGAGCACTTGCTGCCGGGGAATAGTATGGATTGATATGCTGCTTCTGGGCGATCACGGATTCATGCCCGTAGTCTGAATGAATTCTCTGGCAAAAGGTGATCAAGGATCAGACTGACTTTTCAGCTGCTGGTTGTGAATAAATGCAGCTACCAGCCTGGACAATGGATCTGCTTTCTCTACAAAGCCTTCAATGGTGGAAAAGTGATGTTTTCCCTGTTGTATATGCAGATTTGCCTGTAAGTTTTTAGCATGCCATGCCCGCAGATATGTCTGGGCTTGCCGATGAAACTCTGCAGATTCTTCCGAACCAAGGGAAACGAGCAAGGGAGGCCCCTGTTGAGGAACGATATTCAATGGGCTTTGATGGTAAATAATCTCATGGGAAAGCGTAACGTTTTGATATTGGGAAGAGTAGCGCAAGGGGCGAAGATCATAGATCCCGGATATTGGAATACATCCCTTTATGAGATTATCCGGCAGGCCATAGTCTTTTTGCCATGGGGTGGAAGCCATCATGGCGGCCTGCTGTCCTCCTGCCGAGTGCCCGGCAACGAACAAACTGTTACGGCAGCCGTGGAATGTATCGGCATGCCCATGAAGCCAGGCAAGCAGTGCTCTGTTCTGTCTGGTGATTTCGGAAAGAGGTACACCGGGGCATAAACTGTAGTTGGCTACCACAACTGTGATCCCATTGGGAACAAGCCCACGGGCAATAAATGAAAAATCCCGGCTGTTTCCAAATCGCCAGGAGCCGCCGTGGATGAAGACCAGCACCGGGGCACCGCTGGATTGAGCCGGGAAGATATCCGCATATTCATCAAGAGTCGGGCCATACCTGCACCCTAAGGTGCAGGTCAACTCAACTCTGGCCTGTTTACTTTCCTTTCGATACCACTCTATCCAATTCCTGCCATCATGGATGGACAGGCCAGGATTATACTGGCGTTCAATCTCTTTGCTGCAGGAAAAGTCTCGGTACAACTGCACGGTGTTACATCTTTCTATACAATTCCAGCACGCGTTCTTTGGTCATAATGTCCTGCCAGTCCTTACCAAAGCAGTTTTCCCAGAGAGGCACCAGACCCAGAGCAACGTTGGCCATTGTGTCCATCTGCTCAGGAGTGAGATCTTTGGTCAGGTTGCGGGGAAGGGTGATATCGTGTTTTTCCATCATCCTGCGGAATTCGCGAACTCCTTCAGGGTAGACATCTTCCAGGTAATCAAAAGTAATTGAGCAACCTATGCCATGATGGGTTCCCAAGACAAATGCGAGACCATAAGAAAGTGCATGGCAGGCACCGACCTGGGAATAGGCGATGCTCATACCACCAAAATAGCTGGCCATCATCAGCTTATCATCTTTTTCCGGGTGGTCTTCAAGAAATACCTGGCGGCACAATTCCAGGGATTTTTCACCATAGGCTTTGCTGAACTCGTTCAGATAGGTGCCTTCAAGGGATTCAATGTCATGGATATAGCAATCCATACCGGTGTAGAACCATTGCTCTTTGGGAACACCTGCAATTAATTCAGGATCAAGGACTATCTGGTCATAGAGTGTATAATCCGAATTAATGCCCAACTTCTTTTCTGGTCCCGTTAAGACGGTGGTGCGGGAGATTTCAGCACCTGTACCGGAAAGGGTAGGCACTGCGGCATGGTACACGGCTGGATTTTTAATCAGGTCCCAACCCTGATAGTCCGCTGCTGAGCCGGGATTGTTGAGCAGCAGGGAGATTGCTTTGGCAATATCCATGGTAGCTCCCCCTCCGATACCTATGATTCCGCTGGGTTTTACCGGCATGGTCTTTTGGATCTGAGCGACCAGCTGATCAATGTATTGGGTTTTGGGCTCGTCATCCACATTGACGTGGAGGATGATATCTTTCCCTTCTACAGGAAGTCGGCCTTCAAGAGGCTTTCCCTTGAACACATCATCAAGGACAAAGACCATTGTGGAGTCAACGGAAGTCCGTCTGGGTTGGAGAATATCGCCAAGTTGGTTAAAGCAGCCGCGGCCAAAAATAATGTTTGGTACAATCTTAAAATTTCTATACATGGAATTCTGTTGTTGTTGTTTATCTCTACCCTGGTCAGGGCTATGTGTTGTTTCTGAGTTTAGTGTGGAAACAACCTGTGATCTTGTGGGTCAATTGATGTACAATATAGTGAAGTATAATAATATGAGGCGATTGTGAAAAAATATTTTTTACCCATGCGTAGCCGGGTTGCCTGCGCATGTCTTCCACGCCTTTAACATACCATTGGATCCCACTGTCAGCAATACCCATTATGCGCTAAGTTATGAGAGAATTCGAAGAACTCACCTATACATTATTTGCCGATAGACCGCGGGGAGTACTCTATCATTACACGACCCTAACCGGCCTGCTGGGTATTGTGAACAGCCGGACATTATGGGCAAGTGATATCCGTTACATGAATGATTCCGCTGAATTAAAGCATGCAGGAGATCTGATTCGTCAAGAGGTGCAGGAGCGCATAACCAATGGCAGCCATCATCCGCATCTGTTGGGTGCATTCGTTGATTGGGTCACCCATCGCATCACGAACGGGCATTTATTGTTTGCCGCCTCTTTCCGTTCCCATGGCAATTTGTTGAGTCAGTGGCGCGGATACAGCTCCCACGGCAAAGGTGTCAGCCTTGGTTTTTCATCGGATTATATACTGGCATGCGCCCATCGGCAGGAGTTTCAGATCGGAAAGTGTATTTATGAACCTAAAAAGCAAATACGTTTGATAGGCCAGGTCATAGATGTCATTGAGCACGAAGTGGAGGGGCTTCTGTCCGGAAACGAGGATCGTCAGCAACTTACCGATATATACATGTCAGTTTTTGAAAGGGTAGAGGTAGACCTGCTGCGTATTGCAGCAATTCTTAAACACCCTTCCTTTCGTGAAGAGCGTGAGTGGAGGGTTGTTTCTCCGGTATGGACGGAGAAGAGGCCGTATGCGTTGCAATTCAGGGAAGCGAACGCCATGTTGGTGCCGTATATTGAGTTTGACCTGGTGCTCAATCCGGAATCTCCCATATTGTTGGACCATCTTTACCTGGGCCCCACGTCCAACATCAATATTTCGATGAATTCCATGCGGCTGTTTTTGGGCCAAAATAATATTGAGCCCAAGCTGGGTATAGAATATTGCCAGATTCCTTATCGGCAACGTTAATCCGGAGTACCGCGTTATCTGTCAGAGAAGGGAGGAGAGATGCATTCCACTCTTTGAGAGATCAGGCAAATTTTTCCTGTTCTATCCAGCTCCTGGTACCCAACGCTGTGCATGAGAGGCTGGCGACTTCAGCCGCTCTGGCCAGGCTGGTGAAGAAATCATGTTCCAGGATATAGTGACAGAAAGCACCATGGAGAATATCACCTGCGCCCAGTGTGTCCATGGCTTTGACCTGCATAATCGGTATTTCCTTGAGTGTACCGTTATCCCATGCCACAGTAGGACGTTCACCTCTGGTAACCGCTATATGCTTGATACCATACTGACGCAATGAGGCTATGAGCTCTGTTGCATTCTGACAGTCGGGAGGCATAAAGTCCTCAGAACATACAGCATAGTCTATATATGGAAGCAACTGCTCTTCTTCGTTCTTCCAGCTGCCTCCGTCAAGAACCACAGGGATGCCATACAGCTTGGCTGCTTTGGCTATGGCAACGGCCTCGGTTATGTAATGCCCATCAACCAGCAGAACATCGGCCAGTTCCAGGAATGGTTCATAGGAGGTTTCTTTTTTCAGGCGTCGGTGGTCAGAATTCGCATAGACAATGGTTCGTTGACCATTGGTGAGGTCAACGATAATGGATGACAGAACCGGTGGACGATCTGGTTGGTCAGACCAGTCGATGACAGAAATATTGTATTGATTGAGGTCCTGCTTGATCAATGCAGTGAGAGGATGGTGGCCAAGCCCGCTGATGAGTGTGCACTCATTTTCAAAAGCGGCAAAGGCTACCGCAGCATTGGCTGCAGGCCCTCCGGTTAAGCTCAACTGTCGTTCGGCTTTGAGTTTTTCGTTGAGAATGGGGTACCTGGGGACGTAGTTGATGATATCAACTGTTGTGAGACCGAAAAATATGCCTTTGAAAGCCATAGATGTGCATCTGTAGGTTAATGGTGAGTAAGATAAGGCTATTTTGTAAAAGTCTATGCCATTAAAATAGCAGAAAATTGGTGACTGTTCCAGCAAGAATTTATTTAAAACCGTCAGGTGCTGTCCATTTAGCCTACTTTGTATTACCTGTTTTTCTGTACAAGGGTGACAGCGGGCAGGCAATGTGGTGAAAAGGACACTGGAAAGCCCAGCATAAATGCTTATGATAGGTTGTATGTTTGTACCAGCTTATCATGGTACAAAGGGTAACTTGTTGCAAACAGACACGCTGCGCACGCCTGCTTGCAAAAAACTCAGGCCCCCTTGTAAGCAGCTACAAAGAAAGGAGAGTTGCCAGATTTAGTCACTTACCCTATGAGTAGTTACCACAAAAACCTATTGTCTTTCATGAGGAGAAATCCATGTCCCTAACTCCCTCAACCATGCTAGAACTTGGAACAGAAGCACCTGTATTTTCACTGCCTGATACCGAAGGCAAGATGGTGAGCCTGAATGATTTTGCCGATGCAAAAGGCTTTCTGGTGGTGTTTATGTGTAACCACTGTCCATATGTCATTCATGTTCGGGAACAACTTGCAGCTATCGGCAATGAATACCAGGCTAAAGGTATCGCAATGGTCGGCATCAATGCCAATGATTCTTCAACTCATCCTTTGGACAGTTATGAAAAAATGAAGGAGGAAGTGAAGAATACCGGGTACACTTTTCCCTATCTGCATGATGAAGCCCAGGAGGTGGCAAAAAAGTATAAGGCCGCCTGTACCCCTGATATTTTTCTTTTTGATCATGAAAAGAAATTAGTCTACCGAGGACAACTCGACGATGCCCGTCCAGGAAACAATGTCACAGTAACCGGCAATGACCTCAGAACTGCTCTGGATGCCGTGCTGAGTGGACAATCCATCCCGCCGGAGCAAAAGCCGAGTATGGGCTGTAACATTAAATGGAAAGCAGGTAATGAACCTTCCTATTTCTAATGGGTACGATTGGGGAGGAGGGGGCTGGACACCTCTCTCTCCCCTCTTTTTTAGCGTCACTATTTTGCGTTGCTGAGCCAATATTCTGTAAAACCTTGTCATAAATGATAGGGAGTCTTCAATTCTTTTGCCTTGGGGTGATCAGGGGCAGCCTCTGCTAAAGCTAACTGCTGGTTCCAGGTTTTTCGCATTTTTTCCGCTCCGGAAAATAGTTAATCTCATATTTTAAGCTGGTTACTTAATCAACTGTTTCAAAAATCGTAAAAAGATACCCTTAAAAGGTGATGTTTTATGTTAGATCAAAATGATGCTTCCTTGTGGATAGGCACCACTCAAATCAAGATACAGTTTGATCTCAGTAAAAATCACTCCCACTGTTTCCTCCGCGCATTTGAATTGCACCTTCTCTCCCTGCTCCTCCAGAAATAGGGCGTTTTCGCCTGGTGAAAGCCAGGCAGTAATCAGTCCGTTCCTTTACAGTCCCTGAATCCGTAGCATCCTGTATATAAATGATACAGGATGAGTAACTACACATAGGGTAAGTGACTCAATCTGCACCCCTCCTGTATTGGTAACTGGTTACAGGGGGCCTGAGTTTTTTGCAAGCAGGCTGGCGCAGCGTATGGACCGATACGTAAGCCAGGCTGATCGCGGAAAGATGGGGTGCACTGTGAGCAGTTGCCAATCTGAAAGGCAATTGTAAATTAGAAAGGTGCCTTTTTATATTGACAGTCTGGCGGAAAGATGTATTGTTGGTTTAAACGAAAGGTACCTTCTTAATAAAACACCTCATAAGGAGAAAAGTATGATAAAAGGAAAAAACAAATTACAACATAAAGGGCGTAGAAAATTTCAAGGACATGGATTCCCGGAAGTGGAAAGCTTGCAATGTGGTGGTGGGGCCAGGTCGTGTCGGGGAAGAGGAAGGGGAGGATATGGCAGACGTACTCCATCAGCTTCGGATTACATTTTAGCAGCTCCAAACTCAACTGATAGAACGGGAGTGAGTAATGCCGCATCATCAAGTGATGTGTATTCAGGGCATACAGGTATGACTGAATTCTGCCCTTTATGCAAAAATCATTGTTCACTTTCAGATCCCGGGTGCCGTAAAGGAGAGGCATATGCCGTATCAATGTCCTCCAGTCAGAGCGAGGTTTGAGAAGATGGGAGAACAGGTATACCCGGATAGCTCAACCAATGATAATCTTGTTACTCTTTTTCACAGGGCATCACGCATGATGGCAAGAGCATTTCATCGTCATGCCCAACCCCATCATGCCCAGGCAAGGGTATTATCCATTATCCAAGAGCATGGCTCCATCAGTCAGCGAGAACTGTTGGGAATTCTTGATGTGCGCTCTGCCTCTCTAAGTGAAGTGCTGGCAAAGCTGGAGAGAAACGGGATGATAGTTCGAGAGCGCAACCCGGAAGATAAACGTGGTTTTATAATCTCAGCGCTGGAAAAGAAGGAAAATACGCCGTTTCAGCGCGAACAGGGATTGGAGCATCCGGATACTGACCTGTTTTTCGGTTCACTGGAGACGGAAGAAAAAGAGCAACTGGCCTATTTGCTTCAAAAAATAATTCGTACTGCTGAACAGGATGGTTCCTTGTACGCATCAGGAAGACACCATGACATATGTTCAACCAGGGCAACAGGGAGAGGCCGTGGGCATGGGAAGAAATTTTCCGGAGGAAGGGGGGCGAGAAAGCGCTCCAGGCATAGCTGAAAAAAGCCTGTTTTCTGACGACCTCCTGGCAACCTTTCAGGAACGTTGGGGATTAGTACATCTGCTTGGGTGGTAAAATGGTGTAGATCACCAGTAACTGCTCTCAGTGCACCTGCTCTTTCTGGGATCAGCCTGGCTCAGGTATGCTCCAATACGCTGCGCCAGCCTGATTGCGAAAATCTCAGACACTCTGTAACCGGTTACAAATACAGGTGAGTTTCACGTTTATCCGTTTCCCCTACGAGTGGTTACGATCACAATAATAACGGCCTGAGCCCACGCCTTGCACCGCACCACTCCCGTACGCTGAGATACCCGGTTATACCTTGAACCTTGATACAAGGCTGGAGAGACTTTCCGCAAGATGTGACAGTTCATCTGCAGCAGTTCTAACATGTTCACTGCTCTGTTTGACATCCACAGCTCCTGTTGAAACCTCTTCAACCCCGCTTGAAACTTCAGCAGTTTTTTGACTGCTGCTCGCAATATTTTCATTTACCTCCATGACACCCGCAGAGGCCTGATTGACATTCTCCACAATTTCATTGGTGGTGATAGATTGTTCCTCCACAGCAGTGACAATTGCCTGTACAATGTCATTCACATCTGAAATGATTCTGGCTATTCCTCCCATATCCTCTATGGTGGTATTGGTTTGTGACTGAATTTCGCTAATGGCGTCGCGAATGCTGCCCGTTGCCTGGGCGGTTTCCCTTGCAAGTTCCTTGATCTCGTTTGCAACAACGGCGAAGCCTTTCCCTGCTTCACCGGCTCGTGCGGCTTCGATGGTGGCATTCAGTGCCAGCAGGTTGGTCTGCTCTGAGATTTCGGTTATGGTTTCGGTGATTTTTCCTATGGAGTTTGCCGCCTTACCAAGAGATTCTACTGCCTGCTGAGATTTTTGTGTTGTTTTAACAGCTTCGCTGGTGGTAGAACTGGCCCGAGCGCTGTTTTCCGCAATTTCTCTGATGGTATTTCCCATTTCCTCTGTGGCTGCAGCGATCATGCTGAGGTTGGTGGCCGATTCCTCTGAGGCTGCTGCAACAGAGTCCATGTTGGCTGATACTTCAGTTGCGTGACGGGTTGATTGCTGAGCTACTGCTGTCGTGCGATCCGCATTGGTGACAAGTTGTTCTGATATGGCGGCAAGTTCTGTGGCAGCCGATGCCAGAGACGATGACGACGTGTTGATTTCATTGAGAACAGCATTGGAGCTGGCAACCATATCATTAAGAGAGCTGGCAAGCTCACCCAACGCGTCTTTGGAGTGAACAGCAAAAGTGACTCTGTAATCGCCTTGGCCAACTTTTTTTGCGGTCTGTGCTATTGATTGTACTCTACCGTTTACAATTCTTATCAGCATGATGTTGAATAACACACCTACGCCCATGGTAATCAGTCCGATAATGATTGCCTCAATGAGAAGTTTTGTGTCCAGCCCTGCGATAATATCAGCATGGTTCATACCTATGCCGATCCAGAACCCCCATTCGTCATATTGGTCAATATAAGAAATTTTACTGACACCTTCCCAGGTATATTTATAAAAGCCACCCTTGTGATCTTTTAGCCCGGGAAGAAGATCAAATATACTTGTGTCTGCACCATATTTGGGGTGAATAAGAAATTCGCCTTTCTGGCCATAGACAAAAAAATAGCCAGGCCCCATTTTGGTGGAATTGATCAGTTCACGAACCTGTTTATTCAGCATGAGTTCGCCAACAAAGAGGGCGCCGATAATTTTTTTATCCTTATCGTAGAGAGGAGAGTATGCTGTAAGGTACCAGTCATCTACAACATAGGCTTTGCCGAGATATGTTTCTCCTCGCATAATAGCCTGATAGACCGGGCTGGAGGAATCAAGAAAAGTCCCCACGGCTCTGGCTCCGTCATCTTTAACCACAGAGGTGGATATACGGAGGAGTTTGTTGTCGGTCAACTGAAAAATAGTTGCTTTGGCTCCGCTTCTCCTGGAAAGTTCATCCACGTATTTCTTATCAAGAGTCAGGGGGTGCAGCCGGTCTATATTAAAAAACCACTTTTCTATCTGGCTATAATTGCGAAATTTTGAAAAAAGGCATTTTCAACAATTTGTCAAAAATGGCGATTTTTGGCATTAAAACACAATTATTGACAAATCATGGAAAAATGATGTTGTGTATCATGCTAATTTTCCTTATTTTCTTTTCTCCCTGTTTTTTTAGGAAGACCGGCTACACCCAGAGTCAGGGGATGTTTTCCCTTAATCATGACTGGAACCTGGAAATTGCCTACGAGTTTTTTCGATATATCGAACTGAACAGGTTCGCCACTCATGATATCGTTTTCAAAACTGGAAAGACTATTTTTAAGTTTAGCCTGAATTTCATAATTCAATGCCTTGAATGAGTGCATCATTGATTGATGTACTGTGAGTAAGCCTTCCTCTCCTAAATGATAAAGGCCATTTTTAGATGACTTGATTGAAAAAAAGGATAAAGAAGAAATCGTCAATAATGAAATAAAGAGAATAGCAATAAACATTAATGTTGTATATCTGACATTTTGAATTTTTTCTGTCATGTTAGTGCCTCCTCCAACTGCTGTCCTGTGCAGAGGGATATTTGTTACGAATACTTACCTTTTCTTACACTTATTGTAGCATTACATATCTGTTAAAAAAAACAGTTTTAGGGATGTTTACCATATATTTACCTCAGTGGATTTGTCGGGTAATTTTCTGTATTTATTTTGTGTTTTGTTCGTCGTCCTTGAGAAAGGGGGCGTTGGACAAAATGATACAGGACAGTGGTTATGGCAATTTGTGGTTTTGTGTAGCAGATATTCTTGTATATACTACTTGGAAGCAGGAAGAGAATGATAACTGATCACAGATACTCTACTGAGTTTCCCGCTTGTCGCTTACCTGTTCAAAATCGAGCTTGTCAAAATATGAAGCACCTGTGGTTGGTTACAGGGAATGAAGTGAGAAGTGGCGGGACCGATCCATTATCGGGAAAAAGCCTGTTGGATGAGATATCTGATTGTCCCATTTCAATGCTGTGGCTGAGCATTCCAGGCTGGCAATAGCCAGTCTGCGCCTTAAGGAAAATCTGCGTCGACAAGCCCTGAAAGATTCGCTCACCGGACTCTATAATCGCCGTTTTCTTATGGAAACCATTGAACATAGCGTAAGCAGAGCAAAGAGACATTCTTCCGGGTTAGGTGTTTTCATGTTGGATATTGATCATTTCAAAGTTTTTAATGATCAATATGGACATGGAATTGGTGATTTTGTTTTGACAGAATTCAGTTCCCTCTTGCAGTCAGTATTGCGTAAAGAGGATATCGCCTGTCGCTATGGTGGTGAAGAATTTACCGTACTGCTGGTTGATACGAAAAGAGAGTTGATAGCCGGTATTGCACACAAGCTTTGTGAATTCGTGAGAAACCATAGCTTCCATATTAATAGAACAGAATACGGCCCTGTTACGGTTTCCATAGGAGTTGCAACGTTTCCAGAAAACGGCAGTGTTTTTGAACAGTTACTGGATTCGGCAGATAAGGCGCTGTATGAGGCTAAAAATGCTGGAAGGGATCGAGTAGTTCTGGCGGCTTTTGAGGGAGAGGGTATTGGTCCGTATGTCCCATGAATTCAAAAGCTTAAAGGAACGCTCTCTGGGAATGCCTCTTTTCAGAGAGAAAATGATCGCAATACATAGTGCTTGGCTGTGTTTGTTTTCTGAAAATATTTGATCTTGAAAAAAAAAACTCTTTGCAGGCAACCTCTTTGCGGATAGACACGGAGAAATATTTCCATTTTTATTTTCTGTTCGCTATTATGTAGATAAGAAAAGTCAAAAATACAGGGTGATGTTGCGTTTATGGCTCTCAGGTTTAGAGTCGAAACGCAGATGGCTGTTGGCATAATGTCTTTGCAATTTTTCTCCAAAAGGCGCAGGCATTCCATGAAACTCGTGCACGGCTCCATCAGAAAAAAAATTACCATTCTTGTTCTTCTCGCAACCATGCCGGTCTTTCTCGCTTTGCTGGCCACGGGATTGTTGAGCAGGCGTCAAGCCGTTGACAGGGCTTGCGAAAATAGCATGCTGATCCTCCACGGCTTTGCCGAAGTTCAGCGAAGAGTGACTGAGTTTACTGGGAATTTACTGCATAGTGTTGCAGGCATACCGGATATTATTGAGTTGCATCCCCAACGTTCCGGCATCATTCTAGAGAATCTGCTTGCATCTCATTCCATATATCAAAATATTATTTTACTGAATGCTCAAGGCACATTGGTCGCTGCAGGAAAACATTCGGAACAACTGGAAAAAATTTCTTTTTCTCAACATAGCAGTTTCCTTCAATCGTTGAACTTCGATGGTGCTATTCCTGGGGAATTCATTTTCGGGTCAATCTGCGAAAAGCCAGTTGTGCCATGTGCTAAAGCTGTAAGAGATGGAGATGGTGAACTGCGTGGAGTTCTTGTCATAGCCATTGATCTCGGTCACTTGCGAAGAGTCCTTGAGCAAAGCAATTTTCCGGATGGTGCCTTTGTCGGATTGTGTGACCGGGAGGGTGTACGATTGTTTCGTTATCCTGCGCTGGAAGATACTCCGCAGGGAGCGCCTGTTGTGCATAAGGTTTTCCAAGCCGCCACCAGTACTACTGAACCTGATTCCCTGATTGTCAGAGCTTCTGATGGAAAGAAGCGAATCGTATCCTTCGAGCCACTGATCCTGCCGGGCCACTCTCAACCGTACATGTATATGTTCATGGGAAGGGACTATGAACTGGTCATGCGAGATGCCCACAACTTCTTTTTTCGTGTTATGGGTACAGCGTTGTTTTCCCTGGTTTTGACTCTTACCATTGGTTGGCTTGTGGGAAATCATGCCATCGGAAGTCATCTGGTGCGTCTGACCCGGCTGACCAAGACAGTGGGACAGAACAAATTTTCCGTTGTCAGCGGGTTGGACTATACCGATGGTGAGATTGGCTCTCTGGCTATGTCTTTTGATTCCATGGTGAGTCAGCTAGCGCGGAGAGAAATGGAACGAATAGAGGCTGACAACAAGTTACGGGCAAGCGAAGAGCGTTTTCGAAAACTCTTGGAAGATGTCTCGCTTATTTCCATTCAGGGATATGATGAACAACGCAGGGTGATTTTTTGGAATGATGCCAGTGAGAAACTGTATGGTTACAGTAAAGAGGAAGCCATCGGGCGCAGGGTGGAAGAACTTGTGATCCCAGAATCTATGCGTGATGAAGTTATACGCTTGCATTCCAGGTGGTTGGATTATGGAGAAAAAATACCTGCTGGCGAATTAATTTTGGTTGATAAATCCGGAAAAGATGTGCCCGTCTACTCGTCACATGTCATGGACCACAATATCTTTGGTAAGGAAATGTATTGTGTTGACATTGACCTGAGGCCATTGAGACGTTCAGAAGCAGACAGGCAGGAACTGGAAGCCCGTCTGCGTCAAGCCCAGAAAATGGAAGCCATAGGAACCCTGGCAGGTGGCATAGCCCATGACTTTAATAATATCCTGGCACCAATTGCTGGGAACGCTGAGCTTCTGTTGGCAGAATTTGCAGGGGACAATAAAGAGGCTCGGCAAAGTCTGGAGCAAATTCTTTCCAGTACCTTGCGCGCCAAAGAACTGGTCCAGCAGATTCTTTCTTTTTCACGTCAGGAGTCCATACATTATCAGCCAGTCAAACTGCAATCTGTCATCGAGGAGATAGTGCAGCTTCTCCATTCTGTTATTCCTCGAAATGTAACCATTATTTCAGAGCTTAATCCAGTATGTGACCCGGTAGTGGCAGATACGACCCAATTGCATCAGGTTATCATGAACCTGGCGACTAATGCGGTGTATGCTATGACAGAAGATGGCGGAGAACTGCATATCGGCCTGGATCAGTGTGAAATTGATGAGCACCGGTCACATATTCTTGGTATTCAGCCCGGTCCCACCGCATGTCTGAGTGTTGTGGATACAGGCAGTGGTATTCCCGAAGAACTGATCGATAAAATTTTTAATCCTTTTTTTACTACAAAGGAAAAAGGCATAGGGACAGGTATAGGGCTTTCCGTGGTCCATGAGATCGTAAAGCATATGAAAGGTTCTGTTACCGTCAAGAGCAAGCAAGGACAGGGAACAGAGTTTGTAATCTATATACCGACTGTAAAGGCTGTTGTAGGGCAGACAAAAGATGAACAGCGTTTGATGCGTGCTTCTCAGCCAGGGGAAAAAAGGATTTTACTGATAGATGACGAAGAAGCTATTTTGACGTTGAATCAACGTCTTCTGACAGGTCTGGGCTACGTTGTAACCTCTTTTAACAGCCCCATTGAGGCGTTGCAGGTCTTTACAGAAGAGCCCCACGTTTTTGACTTGGTTATAAGCGATGTCTCCATGCCGGAGATGTCAGGGGATACGCTGGTTACCGAGATCCTGCGAATTCGCCCGGAGATACCGATTATTCTGTGTACCGGATATTGTGAACGGATGGATGAACAAACAGTTCGAGCACTGGGAGTGAAGGAGGTGTTGATGAAACCTGTATCACTTAAGGAGCTTTCATTCATTGTCCATCGTCTTCTGGAGAAAGAGGAGGAGGGGCCTCCTGAGGGGAAGTGCTGAGGTGTTGCTCTCTTTCCATATAGCGCTCTATGATACTGCGTATTTCGCCTGATTCCACCATGATTTGAAAAACCTGCTCCAGTTCATTTGTCTGCTTCATGAGCTTTGATTTTCGAGAAATGGCCATGTAAACAGGGTTTTGCGAAGTGTATCTATAGGGGGCAATTTCTATTTTGTCCTCCAGGCCCATTTTACGTAACGTTGCAAAACCATATAGATCTGTCTGGATAACTGCATCAATTCTGTGTGCAATCAGCATGTTAAAGCGGCTTTCATCCCTTGTCGTGGCGTATTTGCGTAGTTTTTTATCGGCGTCGAAGCGGGGATAATATTTTGAATGGATTTTCACGCCAATGAGAAGTGAATACAAATCCTCAAATTTCTGCAGGCGGTATCCCTCACCTTTTCTCATGAAAAATAACTTGTTGGATATGGTGCTGTAAGGGGGAGAGAGAAAATAGGCGTATTTTTCCCGTACTGCGTTTTTAAATAGACCGCAGGACAGGTCTATCTCACCGGTTTGCAACTGGTTAAGTCGTCGTGCAAAAGGTACCCTTTTGCCTTGGAGCGTGGCATCGAATTTATCGGCTAAAGCTTTTGTGATTGCGTAATTGAGATCCAGGGTATTGGGAAAAGAGGTTTTCCAGATTTCCTGTTCAGCCCATGCTGAAGAGAGACTTCCACTGAAAAGTAACACGATGATGATTAGTATTTGCTTGATTTTCATGCTTCCACTTCTTTTGAGAACGTTGCTGTGCATTTCCTTGGGGGGAGCACGTGTGAAAGTGTCAATACGGCAACCTGACAGTTGCTAGTGTATCATGCAAGATTCGCTCCAGTAAACGTGGTGTCATCACGCCATTTTATAGAATGTATGGTTCTCTGGTTATTTTATCTCGTCTGTCTACCTTTGGAAAAAAATATTTTCAACGTTGAATCCAGGTCGTTGGAATCAATTTACATGTAATGCTCTTTATATAATGAAAATTGGTAGGTAAAGATTTGGTGGGATGTTTTTTTTGTGTTGACTGTTCGGTCACCGATTGTTACCAATAGGTCAATGGTGCTGTTGGTTATTTGATAAGCAAAAACATAGGTGAATCATTGATTGCTCAAGCTGATGTGGTCGTGATAGGCGGTGGCGTAGTTGGCTGTGCTGTTGCCAGGAAAATGGCCTTAGAGGGTGCCAAAGTCATCCTCCTGGAAAAAGGGGCTGACATCCTAGAAGGTGCCAGCAAGGGAAATAGTGCAATTTTGCATACTGGGTTCGACGCTCCTGTGGATACACTTGAGCAGGAATGCGTTGCTCTTGGCTATGCAAAATATCACGCAATACATAAAGATATGCATCTTCCTGTTAAAAAGACCGGCGCTATTCTGGCTGCCTGGTCAGAGGAAGAAGAAGCAAAATTTACAGGTATTTTGGAAAAAGCAAACCTCAATGGTGTGAAAGACTTGCGCATGCTCAGTAGAAAAGAAGTGCTGAACATTGAGCCTGCATTGGGCAACAGCCTTGTGTCTGCTTTGCTTGTTCCCGGAGAATCCATAATTGATCCCTGGTCTTCGCCACTGGCCTACTTAAAGCAGGCTGTTGAAAATGGAGGGCAGGCGATATTTAATGCCCAGGTTACTGGTGGGGAGTTTGCCAATGGAGAATGGGTGCTGCAGACTTCACAGGGCAAGGTTGGTGCGCGTTATGTGGTTAATTGTGCAGGGCTTTACGGTGACATTGTGGATGCCGCAGTCTTTGGTGAGGCTGACTTTACCATCAAACCGAGAAAAGGGCAGTTTGTGGTATTTGATAAGAGCGCAGGTTCGCTGTTGACCACCATTATTCTGCCTGTGCCTACGGAACGTACAAAAGGAATAGTTCTTTTTCCGACCATTTTTGGCAATGTTGTGGTTGGTCCAACCGCTGAAGAACAGGAGAGTCGTAATAAGGCATTTGTAGACAGGGACGTGCTACAATCCTTAATTAAACAGGCGGAATATAAACTGCCAGGGCTATCCGGCATGCCAGTTACTTCAACCTTTGCGGGTATACGGCCTGCTACGGAAAAATCCCCTTATAGAATCAGAAAGCGTGCGGAATGTAACTGGTTGACTCTGGGAGGAATTCGATCCACAGGCCTTACCGCAGCCCTGGGGCTGGCCGAGAAGTCCTTTGAATGGTTGCTTGAATTTGGAGCTTCATTTAAAGCTGTTCAGGCGCCGATTATTCCTGTTATGCCCAATCTTGCCGAGCATCTGCCTCGTGATTACACAAAGCCGGGATATGATGAGATTGTCTGCCATTGTGAAATGGTAACGGATAGGGAGATTAAGGAAGCAATGTCTGGAAGTGTACCTGCCGGAAACCTAGGAGGACTGAAGCGAAGAACACGCGTCACCATGGGGCGTTGCCAGGGGTTTTATTGCTCCGCACGCCTGGCTGAATTGACCAAAGGAAAATTAGAAGATTCATTGGAAGTAGGAGTCGCACATGACTAAAGATGTTCTGGATATGACCTGCGATGTTGCCATAGTTGGTGGCGGTCCTGCTGGTCTGGGGGCGGCTGTTGCCTTGAAACAGGCTGGTGTGGCCAACGTTACGGTTCTGGATCGTGAGTCAGAACCTGGCGGTGTTCCCCGGCACTGCGGTCATCCTCCCTTTGGCATTGTTGAGTTCAAGCGGATATGCTCTGGTCCTGTGTACGCCCGCAGGCTTGTGCAAAAGGCCAGGGAAGAAGGTGTTAAGATACTTTCACGAACCACGGTTCTTGCATTGCATCCTGGTGGCGAGCTGTCCATAGCGTCGCCACAGGGGCAGGGAACCGTTACAGCTTCAAAGGTCGTGCTGGCAACCGGAGTGCGGGAAACGCCACGAGCCGCACGACTTGTCTCTGGTGGCAGGATGCATGGTATCTGCACTACTGGAGCATTGCAATCCATGGTCTATCTGAAAAATCTTATTCCTTTTCGAAAACCGGTTATCATTGGCTCTGAAATTGTCAGCTTTTCTGCATTGCTGACATGCAGACGTGCTGGGATAAAGCCTGTGGCGATGTTGGAAGAAAATGCGAGCCCTTCTGTCGTCTGGCCTGTTAAGTATGCGGCCGCTTTACTGGGCGTCCGTCTGCAGTGTGAATGCCAACTGCTTTCCATTTACGGGAATGAACGGGTAGAAGGAGTGCAGATACGCGATAGGTTTGGGGTTGTCAGGGATCTTGAATGTGATGGGGTGCTGTTTACCGGGGCATTTACTCCCGAGGCGTCGTTGGTTCGGATGAGTCATCTGCAAAGCAATAAGACCAGTGGCAGTCCTGTAATAGATGAGACGGGGCATTGTTCTGATTCTGCATATCTCGCTGCCGGTAATCTGCTATCACCTGCGAATGTGGCTATGAAATGCTGGGCTGATGGGCGGAGGATTGCACGTAGTATCTGTTCGGAGATTGCAGCCTGATACTGATTTCTGAGAAATCGTCTACAGCTGAAGTGCAGGTGAACAGGAAACAGAACTTATGGGAAAGAGCTATGACAGTCCTTGCAATTGATCAGGGGACAACCAGTACGCGGGGTATTGTGCTGGATGATACCGGAGTGGCGGCGGTAACAGAGCACCTGGAGCACCGACAATATTATCCGGCTTCCGGTTGGGTTGAGCACGATTCTGAAGAACTGCTGGCCAATATCTGCCGTTGTGTGGATTCCTGCCCTCAGGCTACTGTCATAGGAATAGATAACCAGGGAGAAAGCTGTCTGGCATGGGATGCAGAAACCAAGCGCGCTATCTGTCCCGTGATTGTCTGGCAGGATCGCCGGACTGCCGGTATTATCGAACAGTTGCAGGTTGAGGGGTATGAGTCTGTTACCCTCGAGTTGGCAGGCCTTCCCCTTGATCCGTATTTTTCTGCCTCAAAGCTTGCCTGGATATTTCGTCATGTTCCTGAAGCAATAAGATTACATAAGAAGGGCAGGCTTCGCTGTGGAACGACGGATGCGTTTTTTCTTGATCGGCTCACCGGCCATTTTGTGACTGATATCACTACTGCCTCACGGACTTCCCTTATGAATATTCATACCGGTCAGTGGGATGAACAGCTGTGTGATGTGTTTGGTGTTCCCATTGAAGTCTTGCCTCAGATTGTTCCGACAACTGGTGATTTTGGCGTCCTGAGCTGGCATGGTAGAAAGATTCCAGTGACCGCCAGTGTGGTTGATCAACAGGCGGCTCTCTATGGTCACGGTTGTCGAAGGATGGGGGAGGCTAAAATCACCTTTGGTACAGGAGCTTTTGTGTTATCTGTCACCGGTCCCAGGCCTTTGCAGGCTACGGATAAAGGGCTTCTGCCTACGGTAGCCTGGCAGTTTTCAGGTGCTTCACCTGTGTATGCTCTGGATGGAGGCGTGTATGCCGCAGGGGCGGCAATCAACTGGGCCAGATCTCTTGGCCTGTTTCGTGATTTTTCCGATATCAACGGCTTTACCGGGCAAACAGCTGTGGAGAGAGGGCTCTGTTTTGTACCTGCCCTGAGTGGGTTAGGGTGCCCGTATTGGGATCGGAGTGCCGCCGGATTGTGGATCGGACTTTCTCTGGAGACAACTTCTCGTGATCTTGTTCAATCTATCCTGGAAGGCATTGCCTTGCGCGCTGCAGAAGTTGTTGCAGCCATGGATAACATTCTTGGGGCCAGTAACCGGCTCTCCATTGACGGAGGACTGTCTGTGAACCCTTATTTTTGCCGATTCCTCGCAGATGTTTGTGATCGGCAGGTATGTGTGCAGCAAAGTAGTGAGCAAACTGCACTGGGGACAGCCCTTCTTGCCAGTCAGGCATGTGGCAGAACGTTGCCTTCATATGAGCCTGATGTGTGTTTTTTTGAACCGCAAACGGTCAGGTCACATTTGCTTGACAGGTACCGGGAAGCGGTGGAAAAATCCCGTGGGTGGTATGTTGATGGATGTATTACGCCATCGTAGTTGCTCGCTATACGTGCATTTGATCTTTCTGCAGCCCTTGCACTTCATTCTGAATTTTTTTGCTCTGGTGATGGCAACGGAAGGTAAGATCTTGTCGGTTATTTCTTTTTACTGTTGCGGTTTCCAGGCAATTGTTTTTTAAAGGTAAATTACAAAAGAGCTCTGCAAATGGAAAACAGCGCAGCAATGATCTCGCCGTCCATGGACATAATGGTGATTACCCATCCAGATCAGTGAAGACAGTATTATGATTATGAGAATCTTGAGAAGGCAGCGGCACTGCCGGTACATACAGTGGAGTTATGTTTTTCTCTGCCTTCTTTCGTCGGTGAATCTGCGGAGGTGTGCATGACTCCGAGTGCTCGCCAGGCAAAAATTGCTGATATTATACGTCAGCAGAAACGGGTTACGGTCAATGATTTGGCTGAGCGGTTGAAGATTTCCAGGGAAACCATTCGTCGTGACCTTACTGCTCTGGCCCAAACAGGTGAAGTGCAGAAATTTCATGGTGGAGCTGTTCTAGCCGCAACCGTCGGCGAAGGCCCCTTTCGTGAAAGGATGGGGGTAAATGTCGGTCCCAAGACCCTTATTGCTGAGAAAGCCACGCAATTGGTTACCAGTAATGAAACTTTGCTCATTGATACGGGGTCCACCACTGTCTATTTTGCAGAGAAGCTCTGTGCTATACCGCGCCTGACGGTTATCACCAATTCTGCAGAAATAGCTCGGATCATCAGTCTGGCTGATAACGGCTCTGAGGCTTTTCTGCTAGGGGGAAAATTCAGTGGCTGTAACAGGCAGACAATTGGTAGCTTTGCTATATCCCAGATGCAGTTCTTTCGAGCCCACCATGCAGTTTTGACAATAGGAGCCCTGGATGCGAAATCTGGAATCATGGATTTTTCTGCAGATGAAACCCAGGTTGCCAAGGCCATGATTGCGCAGGCAGAGCGACTCACAGTTATTGCAGATCAAAGTAAGTTTGATCGTATTGCTTCTTTTCAGGTCTGCGGTTTGGGGCAGATCACCAATCTCGTATGCGACTATCCTCCCCAGGGAAAGCTTCTCAAAGCGTTACTGGAGGCTAATGTTACTATTTTGAGTGTTTATTGAATATCAATCTTCCGTGAAAAGACTTTGCGGTCTTTTTCTCTTTGTTGTTTCCCTTTCGTAACCTGGCCCGAATTTCTTCAGGGCATATTTTGTAGTGGCTGTGGGGCGCCCGAACAGGCAGTGGTCCGCTGGGAAGCTGCTTGAGAGTGCTTCTTTTCTTGGCTCTATATCTTTTTCTGAAATGCCTTGACCTGAGTGATTCCACTCCGGGGTAACCTCCTGATTGAGTCTGCGTGTATCTGCAAGTGCCCGGTGCTACGATGCTGTATGCTCTGCGTCCCTCGCAAGATGACTTCTCGGTCAGTCATGCAAATACTTCGTTTCCCTGACCGCTCGACAAGTGGTCATCTTTCAAACGGTTAAGTGTTTCTCCAAAATGTTTCATGGAAATATGGTTGGGGAAGGTGCCGTTTTTCTCTTTTCTTATCATACGTGTTGATTCGTATTTGTATCATATATGTGCGTCAATCCGCTGATATAGTTAAAAATACTGGCTTTTATGTCGCTGCGGTTTTGAGCGTGTACTGTTCTGCAACAGAAATCTCATAAAAGTCTCGTTTTAGGGTTGACTGTTCAGTCAATCTGTGTAACAAATATGTCATTAATGATCGAAGCAGTCTACTGCTTCTTTCAAATTTGTTATAAAACAGTCAAGCTATTACAAAATTGGAAAGCTCACAGGTTTATTGATTTCCATACGCAACTTATGAATCATGGCTTGCAAGCCAAGGAGCAGGTTGAGAAGGATCAAGCCGTTTGGGCAAAGGATGAAGGGGGCGCTTATGCCGAAAATCATTGTTCAGTACGTTAAATACGTGGATTACATATCGATCAAGCTGGGTCGATTTACCATGTACTCAATCTTTGTCATGATCGGCGTGCTGCTTCTTGGGGCAATAACGAGAAATATTCTAAACTGGCCGCTATCCTGGACCGTGGAGATGGCCCAATTCATTATCACAGGCTATTACATCGTCGGTGGTGCATATTCCCTGCAACTGGGAGATCATGTGCGCATGGATTTGATTTACGATCGATTTTCATCGAAAAACAAGGCCAAAATCGATGTGGCAACCAATGTCTTTCTCGTGTTTTACCTGATTACACTGCTTGTTGGTTCCATCAGCAGCACCATGTATGCCATTGAATATAACGAGCGAAAATTTTCCCAGTGGAACCCGTCAATGATACCAATAAAGATTATCATGGTTCTGGGTATTGCCCTGATGTTGCTGCAGTCTATTTCTACCTTTTTTAAAGATCTTGCCAAGGCAAGAGGAGTTACCATCTCATGAGTTACGAAGCCATTGCCTTGACCATGTCCGGCGGTATGCTGGCCATGCTGCTCACAGGGCAGAGAATTTTTGCTGCGATAGGAGCGATTTCAGCCGCAGCGGCATTAATGCTGTACGGAAACGGCGCCATAGAGATGCCCTTCAATGCTGCATTCAAGCTGTTCAACTGGTACCCCATGCTGACCCTGCCGCTCTTTATTTATATGGGTTATATCCTTTCTGAAACAGGTATTGCCGATGATCTATATGCCATGTTCCATGTCTGGTTCGGACGTTTACGGGGTGGCCTTGCCATTGGCACCATCGGGCTCATGGTTGTCATCTCTGCAATGAACGGCCTGAGTGTCGCTGGTATGGCAATAGGTGCAACCATCGCGCTCCCGGAGATGTTACGGCGCAATTATGACAAGGTCATGATTACAGGTGTTGTTCAGGCGGGAAGTTCGCTTGGAATTCTCGTTCCACCCAGCGTTGTACTGGTGCTGTATGGAATGATCGCCCGTCAGCCTGTGGGGAGGTTATGGCTCGCAGGAGTTGTTCCGGGCCTGCTCATGGCTGGATTATTTGTACTGTACATAGTTGTCCGGTGCAGACTGCAGCCTGAACTCGCTCCCACGGTCAGTGAGGAAGAACTGGACATGCCCTTGAAAGAAAAACTCAAGCTCCTGAAAGCGGGCATTGTTCCTTTCCTGATCTTCTTTTTCATGACCGGGCTCTTTCTCATGGGCGTAACCAGCCTTGTGGAAAGCTCGGCTGTTGGTGCGGCTGCAGCCACTCTAGCTGCCCTGGCAAAACGTTCCCTGACCAGGGAAATTATGGAAGAGGCTGTCAGAAAAACCTTGGGGATATCCTGTATGTTCATGTGGATTATCCTTGCGGCCCTTTGTTTTGGTGCAGTTTTTGACGGCCTTGGAGCTGTTCGTGCCATTGAATCCCTGTTTATTACAAAATGGCAGCTTGAACCATGGCAGGTGCTGGTGATGATGCAGCTGTCCTACATTATCATGGGCATGTTTCTGGACGATACAGCCATGCTGGTTATCGTAGCGCCATTGTATGTGCCCCTGGTGATTTCCCTGGGATTCAACCCGATCTGGTACGGTATCCTGTATACCATTACCTGTCAGATTGCCTACATGACGCCTCCGTTTGGTTATAATCTGTTTCTGATGCGCGCCATGGCACCGCCTGAGATTACCTTGCCCGATATCTATCGGTCCATAGTTCCCTTTGTGCTGGTTATGTGTTTTGCCCTGGTCCTGATCATTCTGTTTCCACAGATCGCACTGTGGTTGCCAGATCTGGTTTACGCCCGCTGACCTTTAACCGCACATACTACGCCTTTCCTGAGCAATATACGGGAAGGCGTAATGAGAGCGCTTATACACTGGAAAATATTGTACGTACAATTGCAAACATCGACATAACAGGAGAGCAAGAATGAAAGACGAAAAAACAATCGTTGAAACGCCTGAGAAAGAAAACCCACAAAATAGTCGTCGTGAGTTTCTGAAAACCGCCGGTACCGTAGCTGCTGGTGCTGTGGCCGCTTCTGCAACCACTTTTGGAAAAGCACCCTATGCGTATTCTGCCAGCAATCCGATTAAATGGCGTCTGCAAACGTATTCCGGAGCTCCACTCGGAGCCCATGTCATCAAACCGCAGATCGAGGCGTTTAACCGGGCCGCTTATGGCCAGATGGAGATCGAACTGTACTATGCTGATCAGCTGGTACCGACCAACGAGTTGTTCCGGGCCATGCAAAACGGAGTGATAGATGCTGTGCAGAGCGACGATGCCAGCATGGCTTCTCCGGTGGATATTAATGTTTTTGGCGGTTACTTTCCTTTTTCAACCCGATACAGTCTGGATTTACCTGTTCTTTTTAAATATTATGGTCTGGATAAAATCTGGAAAGAAGCCTATGACGAAGTGAAAAACGTGGAGTGGCTTGGTGCTGGTGCCTGGGATCCTCTGCACATTTTTACGAAAGAACCTATCAGGAAATTGGCTGATATGAAAGGAAAGCGCGTGTTCGGTGTACCTACCGCCGGTAAGTTTCTTTCCCGATACGGTCTGGTTCCTGTAACCCTTCCCTGGGATGACATTGAAGTGGCCCTACAGACCGGTGAACTTGATGGTGTTGCCTGGTGTGGTTTTACAGAGGCATATGAGGTTGGCTGGGCAGATGTTTGCAACTATGCATTGCTCAACAATGTCACCGGTGCCTGGTGCGGTTCGTACTTTGCAAACAGCAAAAGTTGGGCAAAAATTCCACCGCATCTCCAGGAGCTGTTCAAACTTTCCATGGACAGTTCCCACTATTATCGCCAGGTCTGGTACTGGGGTGGCGAGGCGAAGCTGCGTGTGGAAGGGAAAAAGATGGAGCTGACCACCATTCCTGCTGAAGAATGGGATACTGTGGTAAAGGATGCGCAGGAGTTCTGGGACGAGTTGGCATCAATCAGCCCAAGGGCGGCAAAAGTTGTACAGATATTCAAAGATTACTCCAAGGTTATGGAAAAAGCCGGCGTACCTTATCGCTACAGCTGATGCTACCTTCTCCTCTTTTCCCTCCTGCCCATAGAAGTGGCAGGAGGGAAATCCTTTTTCTGGGTATTGTATCTATCTCAACTACCGGTTTCGCCCAGCGTTACCGGGTTGAGAGACAAGCAAGATTGGATAATTTATTTTTTCCGTGGTCCTAAATGTCTTGAAATATGTTTTTTTAAGCCCTTCTAAAAGGCGGTGTGTTTTTGGGCAAATTCGAACAGGTCATCCTGCCGACAGACTCAGAGCCACTTTTTCTTTTTGAAAAAAGCAAGAAGAAAGCCAAGGAGAACAATGACAAGCAGGCAAAAAAGGAGAAATCCGTTGGTACTTTTCGCTCCTGGAATTCCCCCTACATTGATGCCAAAAAGGCCTGTCAAAAAGCTCAAGGGTAAAAAAAGTGCTGTGACCAGGGAAAGTATATACATACGGTGGCTTAAAGCCTCGGAAAGCTGTGCCAGTAATTCTTCCTGGGCAACAATGGCTCGCTCCCTGATGGAGTCGAGCATTTCAACATGCCGTTTTAACTGGTAACTGCATTCCCGAATTCTTTTTTTACAATTTTTCTGCAACCAGTCCGGTGGAGTAGTGATGAGATGCTGCAGAGACTCCTGCTGAGGCGAAAGATAACGCCGTAGTCGTATGGCCTGTCTTCTGAGATCTGAAAATTTTGCTTTGTTTTCCTTGTCCAGGGTATCGAGATTATCCTCGAGAAATTCGAGCCTGTCTTCAAGGTCTTCAATGACGTCTTCATTCCTTTGCGTTATAGCTTCGATCAGGAGAGCGATAAAGGTTGAAGCTGTGTCTGGTCCTTTACCTTTGCTTAGGAGATCCCTGATATACTGTAATGAGAGCAGGCGGCGGTGATTAGAGGTGATAATGGTTTTTTCTGTTGCCCATAGCCTGACTGCAACCATATCATCGGGCTCAGAGCCAGGGTTGAGATTGACTCCCCTTAATGCCAAAAAAAGCCCATCATTGATACGTTCGCTGCGAGGGCGTGATTTCTCATCAAGCAGGTTTTCTTTTACTATGGAATCCAGCCACTCTGCCTGCAGGATCCACTTGAGAGCATGTTCCTGGTTGTAATCAAGATGTATCCAATAGAGCAGGGTATCGTCTTCCGGTATGTCTTCTGGAGGAGGCCCTTCAATGATTTTCCAGCCACCCTTTCTGTCCAGGGCTGACACTTGAAATTGTGTGGTCGAATTCATCCTGTACCTTTTGAATATACTTGCATGAAATAGAGCTGGTTGCGAGGGGGGTAGTGTTCAGGGCCCGGGAAAACAAAGTATCTGATCTTGTTGGTTTTGTAACTCATTCTCCTGACTGTTTCAAGGGATCAATACAGCTAGTATAGAAGCCTTGAGCCAGTCATGAGGGTGAGCAGATATCCTGCGCAACTTTGAATAGTTATTGGTTTTCGCTCCCTGTAGTCTGTTCGGGATACTTTGAGAAAAGGCTGTACCTGTACGAAAATTGCAGTTTAGCTTTCAGTTGATGGTTCAATAACAAGCACACTTGTGCCCAGTTCGTCAAGTACTCGCTGCTCCAGACTTTCATCTGTTGTTCGCAGGGTTTTGAGTTTTGCCGGGTTGTATTGTGATGGCAGTTTGCCGAGGTTGCACACAGGCTCTCCCGGGCTCACAGCCGGAAGGCTTGACATGCCGATAACAACGCCGTTGAATGGGGCAAGCAATGTCCCCTGCGGTTCTCCCAGAATGGTTGTGTTTGTAGCAAGGGGTTGATTTTTTTCAACGATATCTCCAGGGCGTATGTGGAAATCAAGAAATCCTCCATGTTCTGCCCGTATCCATTTGGAATGCTCCAGGGTGATTTGATAACGGGGGTGTTCCGTAGGATCACTTATCATCCGGAGGTCTCGTAATACATTTTTTATTCCTCTTACTGCGGTCTCCACGATAACCGGTTCCAGTTTCCAGACCTCTCCGCCTTCCATGATAATTGTCGGGCAGCCAGCCTTGCATGCTTCCCTGCGGAATGAGTTTCGGGGACCTTTTGTATTCAGGATTATTTCAGTACCAAAAGCATGGGCAAGCTTTTTGACATCCGGGTTGCTCAGGTCTCCCCTCACTGTAGGGTAATTCGTCCTTCGCACCGCAGCCGTATGTAAATCAATGCCGTAATCGCAGTGGGTGACAAGTTCGTGAAATATTGTGTGGGCCATACGGCTGGCCAGGCTGCCTTTGGCATCTCCGGGGAAGGAGCGGTTTAAGTCACGCCGGTCTGGCAGATATCGGGAATGTCGGTCAAAGGCAGGAAGATTGAGGACAGGAACCAGGAGCAGTGTTCCTCTTTCTAACTGGAGACTGTTGTCTTGAATTATATGACGAATGGCACCGCAGCCGTTGATCTCGTCACCATGCAGGGCAGCGGTAACAAAAAGTATAGGGCCTTCTGCTGCGGCCCTGCGGATATGAATTTGGATCTGCAGGGTCATTCCGCTATAGCTTTCGCCTACAGCCAGAGAAACGTTTCGTGATGTACCTGGAGGAATTTCTTCTCCAAACCAGTGGTTGGATTCCTGGCTGCACTCTTTACCTTGCGTCATTTGTCGTCGTTATTCAGTGGAATGGATATGGCTTGATCTGCCCCTTCCTCTTTAAATACTTCCTCTGCCACGGGAAGTGCGGGCAGATCTTTGATTTTTGGTTGTCGTTTACGACGAATTTTTTGAGGAGTCATGGAGCGCATCAACTCCAGCTTGCCAAAGCAGAGAAGGCGATCACCAGGTTCAAGGATACGACTGGGGCGGGGATTGGGAATAACCCTGGTCCCACGATGGAGCGTGAGGGCAAGGATATCTTTTTCCCTAAGTTCTGATTCCTGAATGGTTTTACCCACATACTCAGAGCCCTCTGGTATGGAAATTTCCGCAACACCATACCCCCTGCTTACGGTCAGTCGCTGACGCAGGTCAATTTCCGGAAAGTCTACCTGAGCTGAAATGTAGTCGATTATTGAACCTGCTATATCCAGCTGGGTACAGCCTTCTATTCCCTCAAGGCCGGGCGATGAATTGACTTCCATGATTTGAGGGCCGTGATCACCCTCCAGCATATCCACTCCGGCCACACGAAGCCCTAAAATCTGGGCTGCCCTGACAGCTGTCTCCCTGTATTCTTCATTTAAAATAACAGGCTCGGTCATGCCTCCTCTATGGACATTGCTTCGAAATTCCTGGCCCTGGGCAACCCGCCTCATGGAAGCCACAACCTGCTCTCCCACCACAAAAGCACGAATGTCTCTGCCTTTGCTTTCTTTGACAAATTTCTGAATCAGGACACTCTGTTTCTGGCTCTGCAAAAGTTCAACTATGGCGGCAGCCGTATTTATGGAATTAGCCAGGATTACCCCTATTCCCTGTGTTCCTTCGATCAGTTTTATAATGACAGGTGCGCCTCCCACTCGTTCAATGGCGGGAAGGACATCTTTTTTATCACGAACAAAGGTCGTTTCCGGAATGCCTATCTGGTGTCTGCTGAGAATTTGCAGGCTGCGCAGTTTATCCCTTGAGTTTGCAATACTGCCTGAGGAGTTTGCGCAGAAAACTTCCATCTGTTCAAATTGACGTACAACGGCTGTTCCATAATAGGTAATGGAAGAACCTATTCTGGGGAGAACCGCATCATATGTGGAGAGACGCTTCTGGCGATAATAGAGGTCTGGATTGCCCTGTTCAAGATCAATGGCAAATTTCAGCGTATTTAATACTTTCACATTATGGCCACGTTGCAGAGCGGCTTCCTGGAGTCTTCTGGTGCTGTAACTATTCGGACTGCATGAGAGAATGGCGAGTTTCATGTATTCTGTTTTCTATGTATGTAGTCCCATTCATTTATGGGACTGACGTGGTTTATTACGTTTGGGTCTCCCCCCATAGTATGATTTGCCGGCATCAACGAGAAAGCGTTCTCTAAAGGCTTCCCTGCCAAGGAGCATTCGGAATCCCATGTTGTTGCGTTTTGCAAGGGTCAGCTCGACGGACCATGTTTTGCCCAGCAGAGTGATCTCTGTGACGATCACCGGGCGTATTTCAGCCTGACCTGAAGAACTCCTGATGGAACGAAATTCAAGTACTTTTGCTTCTGTACGTATAGCGTTGACTCGAGAACGCTGTGTGGGGTGGACAGTAAAAGCCACCCATTGCTCACTGTTTTTTTCGAACTTCTGCAGGTCTACGGCATAAAGGGATGAACTTCTAGCTCCTGTATCCACCTTCACCTTGATATGGGGAATACCAAGTTGGGGAAGCGTTACCCATTCCCGCCATCCGATGACGGGTAAGAACGATTGTTGCCTGTCTACCATGGTTGTATGCGAATATAGGTGTTAACAAAATGTTCTGTGCGTATCTCCTCACACTATCATTCCTCCGTGACTATACACAAACAACATATAAAGAATACAGACTTTTTTGAAACTTCCTTTCATCTCGTTGTTAGGGGCGCGGAAAATAATAAATAGTGACTGAACGCAAACCCCTTTTCAGGTCATTAAATTTCGGGAATCATTCCCACATGATAGTATTTCAACACTCTGATGGTCTCCGCAATGTTTGCTGGGGTTTAAATGTACCGTGATCAGCAAATTTTAAACGGATCTCTCCCACTGCCATAAGGTAATCCTGCAAAAATACAACAGGTATGCAGCTTTCTTGACCTTCTCCTGTCTTTTAATCAACGCCAGCTGTTTCTCTCGAACCCTTACTCCAAGCTGCTGGATATTTCGTGCCAGTACTGCCAGGGCAACATACCGTTTGAAGCCATTGAGCCCATGATCCGGGCATCGGTCAAGACCGTGAACTTCCAGTGCATTAATTGCTGATTCTACTGCCGAATGCTGATGTTTGGCTTTGATAAAATCTGTAGAGTGCTCTGTACTCCCAAAACCAATATTGCTCCATAGCTCCATTCCGGGACGGCCGTTCTTCTTATCCGTATTAGGCTGGATTCGATGTTTTAATATTTCGCACACTTTCTGACGAAGATCGGGTGTGGTGTAGTGTATTGAAGCCCCAAAAGCAAGGGGGGATGTCATCATGAGATTTGAGATCAATGTTGATTTCAGGGATAGGAGTTTCACCTATTCTTAATTGAGGATGTTTTGTTTGTCTCGTGCTATGGTTCAGGTTGAAGATTTTGGTACACAGCCTGTTTTTTTGTCGCAGGCAATCTAAATGAATTCCACATAAATTCCATATTTTCGGCATGTTAACGTAGTGTGTCGGCATTTGTCAAAATGAATATAGCTTGTAATACAAAAAATCTTCACCTGCTCACGTATGAGTTATCTCGTTGTATCTACTCTGTAAATAGATTCTCGTTCAGGTACTAATTAGTTACGTAATTATTCGGTAGTGTATCGCTGTGTTTGTAATAAAATTTATACTGAATAACGTCGGAAGAAGAGAAAAATTGCATATGTGAATAATCGTTAACTCCTCAACTTTTCTTTGTTTCTTTAGTCTCTGAAAGAGTACGGTCTGAAAAGATACACATATTTTACTACCAGTCTATAAAGAATATCGTGAGAGACTTTCATTACTATGCAAAAGAATATCGACACGCGTGATTCACACAACAGCAGTTTTGATTTCACTGGACCTATCAACCAATGGCCGCAGGAAATTCAGGCCGTGTTTTTCAGATTCTCTGTGGAAGTCGCGGCAGACGAGGTCTTCTGGATGCGTGATGACTCCAAACTTCTCTATGTCAATGACTCAGCCTGCAGACGTCTAGGTTATTCCCGCGAAGAATTGTTACAGATGTATGTCTGGGATTGGGACCCCCTCTTTTCAAAAGAACTCTGGTATGATTTTCTCCGAGATATTAACGAGAAGAAAACACTGTTTTTTGAGACACAACATCGAACAAAGAGCGGAGCTGTCTTTCCTGTCGAGATCTCTTCGCACGTTCTGACCTATGAAGGGCAAAATTACATTTTTGCATTTGTGACAGACATTTCTGAACGTAGAAAAACAGAAGACGAATTGGAAAATCACCGTAACCACTTGGAGGGATTGGTTAAGAAAAGAACCAAAGAGCTTGAAAATACACTGATGGAACTCAAAGCGGCACAAGCCGAAATCCTTCATTCCCAGAAGCTCCAGGCCATAGGTAAGCTCGCAGCAGGTATTGCTCATGAAATCAATACTCCATCCCAGTATGTTGGCAACAATCTCTCCTTTATTCATGATAGTTTCACAGATTTATTGCAGGCCATGGCATCCTGTCGCGCCCTTCTTGTCGACAGTCAAGAAGAGCTATCAGTACAGGATTTTCGCTATAAACTTGAGCAGATCATAGAAATATCCGATCTGGATTTTCTCACGGAAGAAGTTCCTCAGGCTCTTGCTGCCTGTGAAGATGGCATTGGCCGGATTACAACCATGTAAGTGCAATGAAAAATTTTGCCCATACCAGTGGAGATGTGCCCGAACTGGTTCAGGTCAAGTCACTCATTGAATCCAGTGTGGACATTTCGCGCAGCGAATGGAAATTAAGAGCTGATCTTGAAACTGAGTTTGATCCAGAACTTGAGACAGTTTTAGGGCTAAGAGATGAACTCGGCCAGGTTCTTCTCAATCTCATTATCAACGCAGCTCACGCCATTGAAGACTGCAATAACATGGAAGGACAGAAAGGATTGATTCGAATCGTTACGCGGCGTGATGGAAATTGGGGCGAGATCAAGGTAGAGGACAATGGTTGCGGTATTTCATTATCACTTCAGCAAAAAATATTTGAACCTTTTTTTACCACCAAAGAGGTGGGCAGGGGTTCAGGCCAAGGACTTGCTATCATCTATAATATTGTCACGGATAAGCATCATGGTACGATACGGGTGCAATCAGAGCCAGGAAAAGGGGCAACTTTTATAATACGCCTGCCGTTGTAGGAGCAACGCGCGGACCATTTATAACTTCCGCGGCAATACTGCGCTACATGGATTGGTGGGGCAAATGCATAAGTTGCGATGAAGAAATCCTTTCAATTCAACATCACCTCGAACATATCATTTTTTCACCTTGCTTCTGTGATAACTAAAAATATTAAGAGTGACTACCGAAAGGACATTAATTTGTTGGGAAATCCCTGGCAAGCTGGACTTCATCATGAACCAGGAAATCCCTGATGGCTCAACTTGTAACAGCAGTTCCTGCTATGCTTCTAATTGATTTATTTTTCGTGATAGTGTTGTTTTTATTGGAAGGTTCCTGTCTGACAACTTCACGCCATAGGTTCGATCAGCACCTATTACATGATCTTCGTGGAAAACCTCTGCTTTTAAATTTCAAAAAAATGTTGGGAATTGGAGAGAATAAAATTTTCTGCTAGACGCCTCAGGATTGACGATTGACGGAAAAATCGTATCTTCGCTGTGGCAATATCAACAATTAATTAATGCGTTAGCCACATAATGTTGACTGCTGACTCTTTTACGTCTATTTAGTTTTTTGGTGGCCAATATTGGAGAGAATATGTTGTTACTGGTGCAAGATATATCAGATCATAACAACTCGGTTTCTTCCCTTCTTTTTAGCCATATATAGCGACTCATCTGCCTCTCTTATTAAATCATTAACATTCAAATCCGTTTCATCCTGATTCACTACCCTTATACCAATACTGACAGTATACGTAATCAGTACTCCTTCCTTACCACTAATTTCTGCCTTGGATAATTTGCTTCTTAATCTCTCTGCTACAGTAGATGCTTCATGGGCATTTGATTCTGGTAAAAGGATAATGAATTCCTCACCACCCCATCGAGCAAAAATGTCCGAGTCTCTAAGTACGCTTAGAGACTCTACTACAAGATTTTTCAACACGTTATCGCCTATATCATGACCATGTTTATCATTGATTTTTTTAAAATGATCAACATCAAGGAGAAGCAAAGCAAATGGTTTATTGTAGCGCTGTAAACGAGAGATTTCTTGCTCGAAAAATTGCAGAAAATATCGCCTATTCTTTGCCCTTGTCAGTGGATCTGTTGTAGCCAGCTCTTCAAGCTCTTTTTCCATATTTTTCCTATTTGTTATGTCTTCAATAACAAAAATGGAACCTTGAAATTTATCGGATATATCAAGAGATCTTGAGCAAGATATATAATAATACTGAGTTGGATCGCTGATCTTTTTTTCGTAAAAAACTTTGTTTTCAGATCTTTGCAAAAAATCTTCATAGATATCTTTGAGCCATGGAAATTCTACTACAAAATCTAATTCATCACGATCATCTCCGTAATAATTTTCACCTGGTTCTGCGACCAAATTAAAGAATCTCGAAGCGGCTAGGTTCATGCCCTCGATTTTGCCAGACGGATTCACTATGAAAACAGGCATTGACAGACTTTCAAAAATTGTAAGATACTTGTTTTTCTCATTTGTCATCAGTCGGTTACGATCCTGTAACTCGTCAATTATCTGTTTTTCACTATATGTTGACCATGTTGAGCAAAATCCAATTTCCACACGATTAAAAAACCTATTCAGCAGGTTTTCATATTTTTTTTTATCTATTTCATTAAAAGGAGACTCTCTTATCAAATCTATATACGCTTGATGATAATATTTCATTAGCCCAAGAAACATTGCCAGATCAATGCCTCTTTCCCTGTGAAACTTCGCTTCAGTTATTCCAAACTGTGTTGCAGGATCGTCAGCATAATTCTCACCAGGATTGAGCTCAAGATCCCCTCCCTTGATGGTAATTGCCTTTACTAGCGAGTTTGACAATCCAGAAATAGAGAGTCTCCATGGTTCTGTTAGAGTAGAAGTATATTTGGCATAATCACGTTTAATGGCATAATCCAAGATTCTCTCCATGAGCCAGTCTTCATTGGTAGTGATGTGTTCTACAAGTTTAGTAATCATGGACCCATTTGTTTTATAATGATTACCTTTCACAGTATATTTTTTATTTTTCATCACTGCTGTCTCACAATTAAGCCACAATGAAATTTGTGGTAACATAGTAGAGGGGGGAACTCTTTGTCCGGCCACTTGCAAGATCCCACAACACTATCGGTAGAAACGAGAACCTTTTTAATACGAAATTAATATCAACGCCTGGACTGTCAAGAAAAGGAGTAACGTGGAATTTTGTGGTGCCCGCTGTTTGCTTGTCTAGCGAACAAGGATAGATTGTGGTTGGCTCGTTCCTCGCGGGTGCAGCCGATCTCCTGTAAAGCATAAAATTCACGCAGCCTTCGGTAGTTCCAACGGTTTATTTGATCTCACCTGAATGTTTCTTTCTTCGCTTTGCATTCACTTGACCCATTGGCCAGTTTGTCAGTGCCTGATTCAGGCTGTACATCACAACCACTGTAGTGCTTCGACCGTTCTTGCTAAAATCGTCTGCCTTGCGACGAACACGTTTGGTCTGTCTGCCCTCTCTGCCAATCCCCAACACCATATCCTGGATACTTTCCTTGCTCGGTGACCAATCGTAAAAAGACCGCAGCAAAAGTACACACGTTCCGAAGCTCACACGAGTCGCCAGTTTTGCAGCTAATTTCATAACCAGTGGACTGATTGGCGTATGACTGAAATACAGTCAGATAGATTGGGGGATTTTAATGTAGACCGGCTGCACCCTGTGGTAACGGATTATTTGGCGCAGACTTCTCGCAATCATGCACGCTAACGCAACCCATCCATAGCAAACAAGCTTTATACTGCACGGTGAACCGTGTAACAAGTTGAAATATAGGCGTTATTAACCAGTGATCAGTTACGTCTTTTTAAGAGGTTTTATAGGGCTATCTCAACGATGACCTGATGACCGCTGACAAAATCGTGCGTTACAAATAGTACCTGCCAATGGCAGCCATTTTCGAAACAGCAAGTGAATGTTCCTCAGGAAGGTTACCTTGGAAGTTATTAAAGATATTAACCTTATCTTGGCTTATTTACCGCCGTGAGCAAACGATATCCCTTAAAAATCCAGCGGACTCTTGGCTTCTTTCAAAGTTCGACCACGAACTGTATGGGTATAGATCATCGTAGTCCTCACATTTGAATGACCCAACAGTTTCTGGATAGTACGGATATCATAATTGGCCTGTAAGAGATGACTGGCAAAGCTATGGCGGAAGGTGTGAGCCGTAACCCTTTTGGGTACTTTTGTTTTTTGTACTGCTTTGCGAATCGCCTTCTGCACCAAGGAAGGGTGGACATGGTTACGCCTCAATTCATCGCTGTCTTTGACCTGGGTCAGATTTTGGGCAGGGAACATCCATTGCCAGATCAACTCCCTGGCCGCGTTTTTATACTTAACCTCAAGGGCATCAAACAGAAAAACCCCGTTGTAATTCGCTTCTATGTCCTGCTGGTATTGCTCCCCCACGCTGGTCATTTGTTCCTTCAACTCCGGAACCAATATTTCGGGAATGGGTACCGTTCTATCTTTTTGTCCCTTGCCATCATGTATAGTCAACACCCCAGCGCTGAAATTAAAGCA
>NZ_KE386993.1:0-71472 GCF_000429945.1 Desulfogranum japonicum DSM 18378
GCAAAACTTATGAAAAGCAAGCATATCCGGTATTAGTCAGCCTTTCGGCTGGTTATCCCAAACATGGAGGTAGGTTATCTACGCGTTACTCACCCGTGCGCCACTCTACTCAAGTTCCGAAGAACTCTTTCGCGTTCGACTTGCATGTGTTAAGCACGCCGCCAGCGTTCGTTCTGAGCCAGGATCAAACTCTCCAGTTTATATCCTGACCAATCTTTCAAGATCGGACTTAACTTCTAAAAAATCTTTTTGAGTGCTGTGCACTCTTTGGCCCGCTTGTTTACTATTCAGTTTTCAAAGATCAAAGCCTCAACGAGGCCGTCCACGCTATGCGTTTTTGCTTCAGCGCGGAAGCTCAACTTAATCTATTTTTGTTTTTCCGTCAACAGAAAAGTTTTGCTTTTTGTTGTCTCGTTTGCGACGCTTTGTTGTCACGAGCAACGGGGCGGCAAAATACAGTACTTGGAGGTTCTTGTCAAAGATTTTTTTTTGAATTGAGTGAAAAAAAATAAAATGTGGTAAAAGCCGTCGTATTTCTCCAAACTGACATAGTGTTTGCCAGTGCGTCAGGTTTTATCGTAACATAAATCGTGTGTAAGCAAACACTGCTTTGAGTTATTGTAAACCGATTGACTTCAGTAGAACAACAGATGCAAGATATTAATACGAAATTACGCGCTATCCCAAAGGTTGATGAGTGTCTTCGCAGGCTGGAATCGCATTCGCAACTCGACCATATTCCATTGATGCAGAAAACCTATGCAATACGAAATTATCTTCAGTCACTCAGGCAGCGTTTGCTGGCCGATGACCCCTGTCCTGAGTTAGGTAAAGGTGAGGCACATTTTACCCAAGGTTTGGTTGGATATGTGCTATCCTCTGATAAGCCCAGGTTTCAACGTGTTGTTAACGGTAGTGGCGTGATTATTCATACAAACATGGGACGTTCGCTTTTGCCTCAGATCACTGTGGATATGCTTGCAAACGCTGCCAAATGGTACAGTAATCTTGAATTTGACCTGAAAACCGGTAAACGCGGCAGTCGTTATAGCCATGTTGAAGACCTCATTTGCCTGATAACAGGTGCTGAGGCTGCCCTGGTGGTCAACAATAATGCTGCTGCGGTGCTTATTGTTCTTGAGACTCTTGCAAAGCAACGTGAAGTAATTGTTTCCAGAGGACAACTGGTTGAAATAGGCGGTTCCTTTCGTATTCCTGAGGTTATGGAGAGAAGTGGAGCAAAGCTCGTGGAGGTCGGTGCAACCAATAGAACACATCTACGGGATTATGAAATTGCCATTAATGAACGTACAGGAGCGCTTTTACGTGTTCATTGCAGCAATTACCGTATTGTTGGATTTACCAAGGAGGTGAGTAATGAGGAATTGGTTGCCCTCGGTCATCAGCATTCACTTCCAGTAATAGAGGATTTGGGTTCAGGTTGCTTTGTTGACCTTAAGCAGTTTGGCCTGGAGCATGAACCTACTGTTCAGGAAGTTGTCAAGTCCGGCGTTGATGTAATAACTTTCAGTGGTGATAAACTTCTGGGTGGGCCACAAGCGGGAATTATTCTTGGAAAGAAAACATATATAGAAAAAATAAAACGTAACCCCCTCAATCGTGCTCTTCGAATTGATAAATTTACTTTGGCTGCGCTGGAGTCTGTACTGCGATTATATCGAGATGAGGAACGAGCCTTTCAGTTAATTCCAACTCTTGCCATGATTGCAGATCCCCTTGAGAGTTTGGCGAGTAAAGCTGAAGTTTGTATTGCTGCTTTAAAACAATCGGGTTTGTCCGGGTGTCGTTTTCAGGTAGTAGACAGCTATGCCAGGGTAGGGGGTGGGGCAATGCCTGAGCAGAGTTTAGCGAGTAAAGCTGTTGCTTTCACACCGGACTGCATGGGGCTTGTGGAATTTGAAAAACAACTGCGGGGTAGAGCAATTCCCATTATTGGTAGAATTGAAAATAGACAGTTGCTCATAGATATGCGCACCATTCAAGAAGATGAGATCTCTCTTGTGGTCCAGGCAATTTTTGAGATTTGTTCCGGGGTTGTAAATGAAAGAGAGGGATTGTGGGGCAATATAAAGAGAGTGTAGACCATTTTGAATTATTGGATTTTGTTTTGCTTCAGCCGGCTTTTGTGAGGCAGGTGCAAAGGGTATTTCCAGTATCAACCAGTGTGGAGTTTGTGTTTCATCATGATACTGTAGATTCTGGCTATGCCTCGCCAGTCCTTGAGGATAACCAGGTGGTATTTTTATTGCCCACTAAAGAGCAGGAAAGTGTTCTGGTACGTTGTTTCGATTATGATGTTATGCCATCTCAACTCGATGCAAATCAGCTCCAGAAATTGCAGGAAAGAATTCTATATGAATTGAACCTTGTACGGATGGCCTATATTGATCCTGTAAGTGGTATGTACAATCGACGTGCTTTACAGCTTTTTGAAACTGAAGGCGCAGAATACTCAGGAGCTTTTTTCCTTCTCCACATTGTTCCCGGTAGCCTGGCTTTACAGGCTACCACTTCACAGTATCTCAAGGTCCTTGAGGTTTTACACGGTCAAGGGCGTGGCTGCCGGTTTACTTTTGGCAGCAATCTGTTTGGAATGTTACTTTTTGAGACTGAACATGATGAAAATCTCCAGCTTGCCAGGCTATTGCTGAAAAGTTTAAAGCAGGAGCGTATCCGTCGGGTGCATATTGCACTATGTTGTACCAATTCTGGAAAGCATGTATTCACGAAGGCCTGGCAAGGAATATCGGAGGCAGAGCGTCGAGGTCCCTATGTTATATATGATTCCGCAGAACAATCGATCTGTCCATTTCGACAGCCTGAAAAAGAGATGCTGGCGAAATTACAGCATGCATGGAGGGGGTTGCAGGAGTTTTGGATCGTTGTCGCTGAATTGCAGGAAGAAGCTGACGTTGAGGCTGCTCTTGATGTAGTTGAAGGAGCTTTGAAGCCGCACCATTGTGCTCGGCTCCTTTGGGAGGGCAAAGGCTATTTTGTTGTACAGGGAGACTCTATCAGCTTGCCGGTAACCAAGCTTTCCGCTGCAAAAGAGGCACTTGCACGTACCGGAGTTGAAGGCGTTGGTGTGAGCCAGTGGCCGGGATTGGATACAAGAAAGAATCAGACAGTGGTAAATGCCCTTAAAGCATTACTGCATCGTACCTTTCTTGAACCTGGGACAACTGTGTGTTGCGACGCGCTCACTTTCAATATCAGTGGAGATTATTATTTTGAGCAAGGCGACTACAGGCTTGCTGCGAAAGAGTATAGGCTTGGCTTGCAGATGGATCCTGAGAATACCAATTTGCTTAATAGTCTCGGTGTGACCTTGACCGAGCTAAATCAGGCCAAGGGTGCTGCTAAGTGCTTTAAGGAGGTTCTCGCAAGGGATTCCCATAATTTTATGGCCCTTGTGAATTTAGGTTTTTTGCAAATGGCACAGGGAGATAAGGAACAGGCCCTTAGCCTGTTATCCAGAGGGTATTCTTGTGTGGAGAAGGAAAGTCATGTGGATGAAGAGCTGCTTCATTCGTTGAGTAGCTTGCTCATGGAAAAAGAGAACTATCCGCAAGCTGTAAAAGTGCTGAAGCGATGGGCTAAGCAATCTGGTAGTAATTTTCTGGTGTATCGTCTCCTTGGTATTAATTATTACAAAATGGCTGATTTCAGGCAAGCTTCTGTTGCCTGTCAACAGGCACTTAATATTTATCCCAATGATAATGTCAGTCTTAGTATCCTTGGTATGTGCTATGTTGAACTTGGAGAAGGGGTAGATATCGGAATACGTTTGTGTCGGCAAGCCATGGATTTGGATTCGGGTAATGCAGAGAATTGTATTCGTCTGGCTAAATGTTTGCTGGCTGCTTTACGCTGGGATGATGCGGTTCAGGCTTTACCACATCAGATTGGCGATCCTGTTCTCAAGTTTGAATCGTATATATTAAGGGCAAGAGTGCATCTGGAGAAAAAAGAAAACAGCGAAGCCATAATGCTTTTGAAAGGATTGAAAAAAAATAACAAGATTTCTTTAGAGCACAGGCAACAAGTGATAGAATTACTCAAGAGTATTGATGGAGAGTAAAAAAGGAGATCAGTTTTGAGCAAACAATTTGTTCACCGAGAAAAGCAGTATTGTCTTGATAATATGGAACGGGGTGATTCCTGGAGAATGTTTCGTATTTTGTCTGAGTTTGTCGAAGGGTTTGATACCATGTCTGGACTTAGTATGCCCGCTGTGACTATCTATGGCTCAGCAAGAACCCCAGAGACAAGCCCTGAATATATCACAGCCAGGGAGCTTGCTAAAAAACTGGCAACATTGGGGTATCCGATTATTACAGGCGGAGGCCCAGGGATAATGGAAGCCGCCAACAGAGGTGCTGCTGATGTCGGAGGACTGTCCATAGGGTTAAATATCGATCTGCCCCATGAACAGGAATCGAATCCATATGTTAATTTGCCTCTGGATTTCAGGTATTTTTTTGTCCGTAAAGTGATGTTTATGAAATATTCCATGGCTTTTATCTGTATGCCTGGCGGTTTCGGGTCTCTGGATGAGTTGTTTGAATCACTTACCCTTATACAAACACATAAGATTAAACCATTCCCTATAATACTTTTTGGATCATCTTTTTGGGGGGGATTAATTGATTGGATTCGAGAACAATTACTGAGCGGTGGTAGAATTTCGGAAGACGATCTCCTGCTTTTTGATGTTATGGACGATGTGGATGAAGTTGTACGATATATTCGCAAAACTCTTGTAATATGAGAGTGCTTTTGGATGGAATCAAGGAGTAGAGCATGGCTCAGATAGATGCATTTTTTAAATTGATGAATGATGAAGGTGCCTCGGATTTGCACATGATGGCAGGGCAGCAACCGGTCCTGCGTATTCGAGGTGATATGGAGCGGATCAAGTTCAAGACCATGGACGATGAAACGCTGAAACAGATGCTGTATGAGATTTGTCCTGAAGATAAAATAAAAATTTTTGAAGAAACCGGGGATATGGACTTTGGGTATGAAATTCCAGGTCTGGCCCGTTATCGTTGTAATTATTTCCAGCAAAAGTACGGGATAGGGGCCGTGTTCAGGGAAATCCCAAGCGATATTCTTACTGTGGATCAGCTCGGGCTGCCTAAAGTCGTTGCAAAACTGGCAAGCCTTCCCAAAGGCCTGGTTCTGGTGACAGGACCTACTGGTTCAGGTAAGTCTACAACGTTGGCCGCTATTCTTGATGAGTGTAATAAAACCAGGAAAGATCATATCCTGACCATTGAAGATCCCATAGAGTTTGTTCACAAGTCCCAGCAGTGCGTCATCAACCATCGTGAAGTGGGAACGCATACCAAAACATTTACAGCAGCCCTCAGGGGGGCATTGCGTGAAGATCCGGATATTATTCTGGTTGGCGAGCTTCGTGATCTTGAGACTATCTCTCTGGCTATGGAAGCGTCCATGACAGGTCATTTGGTTTTTGGAACTCTGCATACGATGAATGCCATGAAAACAGTTGATCGTGTGGTTGAGGTATTCCCGGCCAATCAGCAAGGTCAGGTTCGTTCAACGTTGGCAGACGCACTCAAAGCAGTGGTGTCTCAGACACTTTTTAAAAGGGTAGATGTAAAGGGCAGGGTGGCAGCACTTGAAATACTCATTTGTACTCCAGCCGTACGTAACCTCATTCGTGAGTCAAAAACATATCAAATACCGTCGGTTATGCAGACCGGAAAAAAATACGGTATGCAAACGTTGGATGACGCTATCATGGCTCATCTTGAGAAAAAAAGAATTAGTGCAGAGGATGCCTATTCCAACTGTATTGAAAAAGCGAAATTTGCTAAATTTCTCAAAAAGAATCCTGTGGACTTTACAGAAATTTAATATTTTCCGTGTTTCTGAGGTGTAATCGCCAGGTAACTGATCGCAATTCGTAACTAACTGAAAGAATAGTATTGTTAATCCCGTGATCAGTTACATCGCCTGGTATTTGATATAACGATACAAAACTCTTTTCTGCTTTTCATTCAGGTCCAGAAAACGTGCCCCTGTGACAAGTTTGGGAACAGGCATTTGCATGTTTTCTGGAGCGTGTTCGTATGTCGATAAGACTTCTATGGGGAGTTTTTCTAAAAGCGAGCCATCATCACAGCAATAGAGATCGATGTGTAGAGTTTGATTTTTCTGTAGACACAGATCGAAATTGCAGTCAAAACAGATCCCACCTTCACTTATGTTTTCTATGCGGGAATACTGAGTTTTTTTTCCGGGGATTTTCATGACAAATGTTCTTGGGAGCGTGACCCGCTGATGTCTGCGCAGGTCATATACCATTGTACAGATGCTGAAGGAAAGGAGTTTTTCCCCGCAATTGTTACACCTCAGTCTCGACGAAAAAGGGATTCTGCGAATCCAATTGTCACTTGGTATACGTTTGAGATCAGATCGTTCGCCGCATTGGGGACATTTTTTTCCTAAGATGACCATAAGTTAATGTATAACCAGGGGTATCTGTTGAGCACGTTGTCGTATAGCGATGATTGATAATTATATCCATTAAATATGTACACAGATTTTGAATGTTTTTCAAGGTGCTGGTGAACTGCTGGACTTATATTTTTAGTGATTACTTATTACTGTAGAGAATATTCTCTTTATAATCATATAATTGCATGTGGTTGTCACTGATATTGCAGCGCATGGTCCCGGAAATTGCTGTTGTTGTGAATGGAATGGAGAGTTTTTTCCAAAGGGCGACATTTCGTGGTGCCGGTAATCGATCCCGTTTAGCAAATCCGGAAGAAACGATGATGAATTTTGGTGATATTGTCTGCAGTAAATGACGACTTGTTGATGTCGTGCTACCGTGATGTGGCGCAACAAGTATGGTTGCGGCAGGAAGTGTCTGTTGGTTGAACAGCGCTTCTACGGACTTCGTAATATCTCCAGGCAATAGTATTGATGCGGAGGAGCCTGTTTGTAATAGTAATACCAGGCTGTTATCGTTTGTAGAGGTCTGTTTTGTTTCCGTCAATCCAGGGGTTCCCAGGCATAGCAAGGTATCTGTGCTGCCTTGATGCGCTCGTTCTCCTTTGCTTAACGACCTAATTTGCACTCCTTTCTCCTTTGCTTTGGTAAGCAGTCGAAGATAGCGCCATTCGTTGGTTTTTTGACCATTAATGTACAGTGTCTCCGGTGGATACTGATCGAGAAGATACGGTATGCCGTTGTAGTGATCACTGTGTGGGTGGGATATGACGAAAGTCTTGATTTTCCATATCCTCCTTTTTCGTAAAAACGGTGCTATGACTGCTTCCCCAACATTATACTTGGCTGATTGTTTCCCTCCGGCATCAATGAGTATGTTGGTTCCATCCTGTAATTCCAGAAGGGTTGAACTACCCTGCCCAACATCGATGAAATGAACTATGCTGCCAGAGCGTGAGGCTGGGTTCCATAAGGTATAGGTGAAAGAGTATAAAAGTAATGATGCTCCAATGGTTTGACTGATTATTTTCCAAGGCAGGGATAGAGAACGGATAAAAGTAAGGCTCAACAGGGTATAATAGCCTGCAATTTCCCACCAGGCCGGGCTGATCGTCCAGATTGAAGCAATCGGCAGTTGTGAGCCAAAGGAGAGAATATAATCACTTATGTAAAATCCAAACTCGCCGAGATGCAGCAGCGAAAGTGCTGCTTGGGGGAACATGTAGGAAAGCGGAAGGGCTGTTAAACCGAGAGGCAGTGCCCAAAAACAGAGTAATGGTTCTACCAGCAGGTTGACCATCGGGCCGATTAGAGAGATGCGCCCAAAGTGAGTTAACATAATAGGCAGGGTGGCCAGAGTAGCGCAAACTGAGATGAAAATTGCCATGGGCGGTAGAAGTAACAATGCCTTCCAGGGATAATTTTTTTTAAAAGCAAGCCACTTGGGGCCGATTTTTCTGGTAACAAGCACTATACCGAGCACTGCCATAAATGATAGTTGGAACGATGCTGTTGCCAGGGCAAGGGGAGATATGATCAAAACCAGCAGAGCTGCAGCTGCAATAAGGTGAATCGGAGACGTAAAGCGTTTGAGTAGTATGGCATATGTAGCAAGTATCGCCATGATAAGTGCTCGAAAAACAGGGAGGTTCATGCCTGCGATAAAACTGTAGGCCAAAAGAGCGGGTACGGTTAAGGTCAAGGCCAGGGATGGCACATGTGTGTGAAGTAACAGCCAGTGGGAACGCTTGAGCCAGAACATGAGAAAAAAAGTCATTCCCGCAGCAAGCAGACCAAGATGCAACCCACTGATAGCGAGAATGTGAAGCACGCCCCCTATTTTGAATTTTTCCAGTGTTTCCTTAGATACGTTTGCTCTATATCCAAGGAGGAGAGCCTGGTAGAGGCTTGCGCTTTCTCGGTCAAGATTGCTGGCAAAAAAAAACGTGAAGTGTTGGCGAAGTTGCTCGGGAAAATACCTGATTCTATCAAAGAGCGAAGTATCTGTACGTTGTATCGGTTCTATGAGCGTTGGTTTGGAAATCCATCCTGTAATAAAGATATCCTTTTCAGCAAGGTATCTGGCATAGTTGAATGTCCCAGGAGTTTTTCGCGGGCGTACCTGTGAGATTGTGGCCACTGTTATAAGTGAGGTCCCTGCCTGTATCTGCTGGTCAAGTTGTGCGCGGATGGCAAGTCGTACTTTACCTTCAATGGGGATGAATTTTTTTGAACCCTGATTCACATGTTTCATCATCTGACTCACCGCAAGTACCAGGCTGCTTTTTTCACCATCATACACAACCATGGATGTCACAGTGCCAATCAGAGTGACCTTTGTCTTTTGGTGTATATGGTTTGCCAGATGACCTGTGGACTTTGTGTGGAGAGTCCTCTTTTCCACCATGGCGTACCCTAATGCAGCAAAGGCAAGTAGAAGGACAACAAGAGATACTTTTATATCTGCAAACAGATGAGTAAACAGGCCCGCAACCAGGAGAAGCAAGGTTATGAGAAAAAGATGTGGGACCGCAAATGTCGTCTCAGTTTGCAGGGCTATTGCAATTCCCGTTGCGTAAGCGCATGTTACGAAAATAAGAAGATTGTTTCTGCAGAGGTCTACCCCTCTTGGTATAAGATGTTTCACTCTGCAACTTCAGTTTTGCGACGGGAGGAGCGCTGTTATCTCAACCATGAGCCGTTCAACAGCACCCCGGTGTGAAATCACCCATTTCTGAGCATGCTCTCCCATTAATGTACGTGTATCCTTGTCATCGAGCAGCCTGTGTACACATGTCATGAGGTCTGAAGAAGAGGTTAGCTGTAAAGCAGCATTACTTTTGGTAAGGCTGTGGGCAATTTCAGAAAAATCATCCATGTGCTGCCCAAAAAGAATCGCTTTACCATGGACAGCGGCTTCCAGAGGATTATGGCCCCCACAGGGGACGAGGCTGCCTCCAATGAAAACCAGATCAGCCGCCCTGTAGAGATCAGCCAGTTCCCCAATGGTGTCCAGAAGTAAAACATCAAACAATTTTTTTCTAGAGAGTTCTGTGCGTTTCAGACTTGTCAGGCCTCTTTTCTGGCAGAGTCCTTTCACTGCATCGGCCCGTTCTGTATCTCTCGGTGCAATGATTAACGTGGTGGGTAATTGCTCATGTATATGTTCGTAAGCTGCAAGTATTGGTTCTTCTTCTCCAGGATGAGTGGAACCGCATATCCAGATAAGTTTATTCTCAGGAAGAAAAAACTTCTGAAGGAGGGATTGAGGTAGCGATTGATGAGCTTGAACCTTCGGTATGGCGATGTCGACTTTTAAGTTGCCTAAAGTCCGTATTCTTTCAGGGGGGATACCAAGGCTTATCATAGATTTGGCATCCTGTTCCGTTTGCATGCAGAGTAACGAGAAGCATGAAAATAAAGGGGTGAAAAAACAGCGAAACCTGTGATAGTTTTTTGCTGATTTGGCAGAAATTCTTCCGTTAACCAAGACAACTGGAATGTGTTTGTGTTTCAGGGTAAGCAGCCAGTTTGGCCAAAAATCCGTTTCAATGAGAATGAACAGATCCGGCTGCAGTGTGTTGATGAAATGTCTTATTGTAAAAAAAATATCAAGAGGAGATGCAAGGATGACATCAGCGTATGGACGCATGATGCGTTGTGCCAGTTGCCCTCCAGAGCGGGTAGTGGAGGTAAAGATTATTACCGCCTCTGGAAATTGTTTTCTTGTCTGTTTAATTAAAGGCAGAGCTGAAGTCGTCTCACCTACAGAGAGCGCGTGTACCCAGAATACAGGGTGAATACATTGCTTCTCTTTAGAAATGTGTAATTGGGATAAATCTAATCCCAGTCGTTGCTTGATACGCGAACGATATTTTTTTTTGGACAGTGAAACAAGAAGTATCCCTGGTAAAAGAATCGGGGAAAGAAGTAATTGCAGGAAATTATACAATAGGTACAAGTGCTTTCTCTCGTAATTGTTATGTGCTTAACCACTCAGAGTGAACGTGATCATTCAGCGATCCACCTGGCTTGGGTTTGACCCTATATTCTACGCCAGCCTGCTTGCGAAAAAAGCAGGCAACCTGTAAGCAGCTACAAAATAAAGGGGAGTGTTCAAACGTAGGGTCACGGAAAAAATAAATTATTCAATCTTGCTTGTCTCTCAACTCGGTAATGTCATAGTGTCAATGGCTCAATACGGCCGGTATGGAACCATTGACGCTACAATGTTACCAAACCGATATCCTTCGCAATTTTGGGATATTTATTATTTTCCGCGATCCTTAGGATACTCCCCCCTATGGGATGTTATGTTTTCAGCAGCAATTAATGCGTGTGGCTGTGGCTATAGAGATAACGCATTATGCAACAGATTACTAATATCTGTTCAATATAAACGTTGAAGAGAGGAGGCCTTAAATACAGCTACAACGTTACATCCTTCAGTAAGATTCATTTCAAGAACCGAACGGGGGACTATTTGGGCTACCAATGATTGTCCCTGGCAGTTCAATTCCACGCCCACTCTGTTGCGGACCTGAAACATCTTTTTCACTGTACAGGGGAGCATGTTGCGGGCGCTGGTTGCCTGCGGGTGCTTTTTGAATAACAGAATGTCACGGGCGTCAAGTTCGAATTGTCCGGGGCCGGGATTGTCCTCTTTTACGAGTGTGAGAGGAACTGTTCCCCACCTATATTCGAGGAGATCGTCAACCGTTTTCGGAGATGAAAGGTCCAGCATATTGACATACCCTTGACCTTCCAATCCCATAAAGTCCCGTGCCATTTCTTCGGTGCGAAGCGTATTCTTGACACAGCCCTGCTGTACTATAAGTACTTGGTCAGTCATTAATCGCATTTCTCGTATACTATGGCTGATAAACAGCATGGGGATATTAAATTCTTCAAAAACTTTGTTCAGGTGAGGGATAATCTGATACTTTAACTGGCCGTCAAGCCCTGTGAGGGGCTCATCCAGTAAGATAAGGTGAGGACTGGCCAAAATGGTTCTGCCCAGGGCAACACGCTGGCGTTCACCGCCGGAAAGCCTTGTAACATTGCGACGAAGCAGGGGAGATAAATGTAAGGCCTGGATGAGGTGCGTCGGATCAATATGCCGTTCATCCCGAGGAGTGCGTTTTAATCCGTAGAAAAGGTTTTTTTCAACACTCATATGCGGGAAGAGATGCGCGTGCTGAAAAACGACACCCACCCGTCGAGCTTCCGGAGGAAGGTTGATTCCGGCAGTACTGTCAAAAAGGGTCTTGCCATTAAGCCTGATATATCCTTTATCAGGATTGAGCAGGCCCGCGATCATGTTCATCAGGGTGGATTTCCCGCTGCCAGAAGGACCGAACACCCCACATCTGGCTTTCTGAAGCGAACATTGCAAATGGCAACTGAATTCAGGGAATTTTTTTGAAACATCGATTTCCAGCTGCATCTCTAGCTCCTGGCCATGGTTCTATTGATTGTTTCCCCGACAAGCAGGACAACAAAACTCAATGCGATGGAAACAACACAAAGGGAAAGTGCCATCCTGTCGCCTCCTGGTGAAGAGGTATACTGATAAATGGCCAGGGGAATGGTTTGGGTAACCCCCGGTATATTTCCAGCCAGAACGATGGTAGCTCCGAATTCACCCAGGCTGCGTGCAAACATGAGCGTCATTCCGGCAAGTATTGCTCTGCCTGAAAGTGGAAGGACAATGGTGAGTACGGTGTCCCACCAGCGAGCGCCGAGAGTTCTTGATGCCTGCAGGTAATGTCGATCAATGGATTCCATTCCAAGGCGTATGGAGCGTACAAGTAATGGAAAACCCACCACTGAAGAAGCTATGATGGCGCCTGTCAGCGTGAAAATTACTTGAATGTTCAAGTCTTTAAGATGACTTCCTATCCAGCCGTTACGGCCAAAAAGAAGAAGAAGGAGGTAACCGATGACAACCGGCGGAAGGACCAGCGGCAGGTTGATAATTCCTTCGAGAATCGCCTTACCCGGAACTCTGGTAAAAGCGAGAACATAAGCAATGGCAAATCCAACGGGCAATGATATCAGGGTTGCCGTAGTTGCCACCTGGAGAGAAAGCAGGATTGCCTGATAATCCTGTGGAGATAACGTAAGCATGGATACAGCACTAACTTTATACGTTGATTTTTATAGATTTACCTGAGTCAGAAAGTGTTCCCGCCAAGCTTTCATATGGTTTGCAGGGGTGAAGAACAATTGCCTTATCGAGATTCAACAATGCCATCGATCAGGTGTTACAATATTGCTATATACTTGTTGGTACATGGCATTGTTGCCAGTCTTTATGGATATATACCCGGTAGCTTTTTACTACAGCAAGTAACATTTGTAAGAAAAAAGAGAAATGTCACCATATACCTGCAGTTTTTCAATTGCCAGGGAGCTTTATATGGTGCTTACGGCCACCCTGACAGGGGGCCGTAAGCGTTGTGGTAGTTACTTGAAAGGGGTTATTCAGCTGGTTGGAAACCATACTTTTTCAAAATATTCGTAGCCTGGTCGGATTGCATGAACGTTAAAAACGCTTGTGCTGTAGCTTTGCCTGCTCCGGAAACCGTAAGGCCCATGGGGTATGCGACTTTATCGTAAAGTTGGTCTGGAACAGTAAATACAATTTTAGCATGTTGGGCAAGGAGGGCATCTGTTCGGTAAACAAAAGCACCATCAACTTCTCCGCGGTCAGCATATAAGAGGGCCTGGCGCACATCTTTTGCCAACATCAGTTTATTATTCTCCTGAAGAGGAGCAAATACATGCGCAGCTTCCATTGCCTGTTTTGCATATTGGCCAGCAGGAACACTTTCCGGGGTACCAATGGCAATACGCTTAAGCGTAGCCAGAGCTTCCATTGAATCAATGGATATATTCGGCTCACCGACAAAAACAAGCTTGTTGAATGCAAAAATTCGATCTGTATTTGCTGCGATCATGTTTTTCTCTTTCAGGAACTTCATCCATTTTGGATTTGCTGAAACATACAGGTCAGCAGGTGCTCCCTGATCAATCTGTTTGGCCAGAGAGCCAGAACTTGCGTAGTTGGGCAGCAGGGTGGCGTCCGGGTGCTCTGTCTTGAATGTGCTGATTAATTCGTTAAAGGCGTCGGTCATGCTTGCCGCTACTGAGAGGTAGACCGTATCTGCAGCAAGTGCAGATCCTGTAAAAGTAAAAAATGCCAGAACAATGCTAAGAAAAAAACGTTTCATGATTAAAAATTCCTTCTTATAAAAATAATATGTATTACGTCGTTGCCAGGAGCACGTCAGATGCCTTAATAACAGCTGAAACCTTTGTGCCCACTTCTAGACCGAGACGCTCAACACTTGCAGAGGTGACGATAGATGTCACAGAACTGCCTCCAGGAAGATCAATGGTGATTTCGTCATTTACAGCACCCTGAAGTATCTGGCTGATGGTCCCTTTGAGTATATTGCGAGCAGATATGCTTTCAGGGGCAATGTCATGGGCCAGCAGAACTGAAGGTGCTTTGACGATGACAAGCACTTCCGAAGAAGGGGCGAGCTCCAGACGTTGTACAGAATTCTGCGTAATAACAGAAGTCAGTATATCGCCGCCTTTAAGCATAATAGTCACAACACTGTTGACTGCTCCCTCTTCAATTTTCTCGACCTGACCCAACCAGACATTACGAGCGCTGATTTTCAATTCAATCCTCCTGAGGGTTTTCAGCGTGTCCAACGCTGCTTTTGGATCGTTGCCATAAAATTGCATGAACTGGGAAAATTCTTTTTGAAATTGTTTCGTATTTTCTAAAAGTTGTTTTCCTTCCTCCGTTAATCTGGTGCCGCCCCCACCACTTCCACCGGTCTGCTTATTAATCAAAGGGTGAGGAAACAGGTTGTTGAGTTGATCAATTTTCTGCCAGGCAGACTTGTAACTTATGCCAACAGCTTTGGCTGCGCAGTTTATTGACCCCATACGGTCCAAAACCTGTAACAGCTCAATAGTAGGATTCTGTGGCTTCCAGCCGAGAACTTCGTGAATTTGTATGGATTGTTCTTTTGTCATCGATGACCTGTGTTTTCGTTGTTCTATAGAAGCATAACGCATTGTGAATGCTTACACTCAAAACAAATTTCATGCCAGTCTTTTTTTCAAATACTACGGAGTAAGCTGGTTATGCGACGTAAAAACAGCTGGTTGGGTAAGCGGAATGCTTTTGTTATCAAGGGGTGCCGCGAAAATGTTGGTGGGATTGGGTATTGTGGATGTGTAAATTTGGGCAGGGTTGTCTTTGGGGCGTACTGGAGTGTCCCATAGACTTTGTTAACTTGCGTGCCTGATATAAAAAGTATTTTTCGGAGTCTCGTTCCCTGCTTAACGATCAAATTTTTACATTATCCTCAAAAAATTATCCTCGGTGGGAAGCGTAGACTCCGATATTTCATATATGTCTGCAGTATTTATTCAGGTTTGTATCAATCTGAAAAAAATTCCTCTTCTCCGATAGTCTCCGGGTTATTGCCTGGTAACATTGGAAACCATCTCCCGAAGGGTGTCAGCTTGTGGGTTTGTCACTTTTTTTCTGATAATGATATCGGTTGGGCTGACAGTTTGATCATAATATGCCTGATTGCGTTTATCGTTTGGCTTAATCAATGCACCATCAAAAGACATTCCCATAAAGGCTCCCTTGGCTCGGGAATAGGTTATGACGTCGGCTGTCTGGGCTCTTGCACCTTTACCTACAGGCCCTGCTGCAACCGTACCGTCAACACCGAGTTTAAATGAACTGGTTAACAGTTTCTCCATTCCCCTTTCGCTCATAATCATCAGGATGGCTTCAGATGCTTCTGCGCCTATTTGTAGGCCAACGGAAAGTGACCCCACGCTATAAAAGGCAGGGTCTCCCCATTCCCCTGATTCTGTATCTCTTGCGACCAGCACGCCTGAGCCTCCAGAACCCCCTATTAAAAATGCTCCTTTTATACTCTGCGGGACAATTATAAGAGCTTTGGCATCTTTAACCTTTTCCCTGAACCAGTTCATATCTGGATCTGCACTGAAACTTCTGACCACGATTGAAGCTTTATTAACAAGGTTCTCGGCTTCCATCTTATCATTGGCGCATACATTCTGGCTGGCTGTAAAAATGCTTAACAGAAACAACATGGTTGTAATTTTCCATAGCCGCATAATAACCTCCTCTTAGGGTGTATTAGAATTTTCCTGTAAACCTTTTTGACATCAGAAGTTTTGCTGCAATGTATATACTCTTCAGGGTTCTCTTGGTGGGAGAATAGTTATGTTTGGATAGACTCCCTGTAATTCTCCAAAAAGAAAGGGCTGAATGTTATTGAGGGAGAGCTTGCGATTGTTTTGTGCATGCCCTTTAACGTTGTTGTTATGTTGGTGGAAGAAGGCACCGTTGACTTCAAGTATATGACATATTCTATGGTTAAAGGCGTCTACAAAGGCAGCGCCTCGACCCTCAAAATGCATGTTCTTTTTCTGTATGGAGGTGTTGACAAGGCTTAAATTTTCCAGAGATATACTGTTGTCCTCCAGCTCATCAAGGGTGGTTATAAGCCCCCAGACCAACGTTTCAGCAGGGATCTCAATGGGTTCTTTGCAGTCGATGATTGTGTGTGGCATGATGATGGAGCCTTTTCCTACAGATAACCTTGAGTCCGGAGTTCCGTGAAGGAAGCTGTTGAAACCCACAAAAACATTTTGTTGCAGATCCGCTTCGATAATTTTTGCGCCGTGGGCTGTGACATTGCATCCCTGCAAATGAGAGTTGATAATAAAACAATTTTCCTGAGCATTTGATCCTGGCCCCATGTAGGAATTTTCAAGATATGCTCTTTGGGCTACCAGTACATTTTCACAAATTTCAGTCTCTGGCTGGACAACTGCATAACGGTCCAGTGAAGCAGTTTCCGGCACCTGGAGAGTATCTTCAACGTTGGCCGTATCGAAAACTTTATTGAAAGATTCCTTATGGCTGTCAATAAAATCGACAAGTAAGCCCTGAGGTTTGTTTCCCGCTATATGATGAATGTAAGGTTCCAGTTTATCCGCAGGAAACTGATAGAAAAAGTTGAAGTGGCCTGGACTGTTGACCCAGATAGTTCCAGGCTGGACGTCAAGATGATTGATTTCGCCAGCTTGTACGTACGAGTAGGTACCAATTGCGCAATCGCGCATGCTGGTGAGGTCAATGGTTGCAAACGGGCCAAGAAAGCATCCGTCACAGGGAGAACCATGAATGTTCGCGTAGTCAAGAGAGAGGGTGTTTTTTATAAAAAATCTTTCCGGGGATTCTGGATCATGTGAAAAATTGTGGACCAGAGTTTTGATCAACGCACTTGTGGAAATATCAAACAGTTCGTCTTCTGTAAGTTCGATGCTGTAATTTTTATATTGAAAAGTGCAGCCTTTGCGCTTGAGTTCGTCACCACGAATGTCTGATTTGTACAATAGAGAGTTGGTCACCTGACACTTGCCCAGGAAATAACTGCCAGCCAGGCTGCTGTGAGTAAATTTCAGGTTAAGGGGAATATCAGAGGTTATACCGTAGAATGCGTAGAACTTATTCATCTGCTCCAACTCCACATGCCCGATAACAAATGGGCTGACGTCGAACCCTAGGTCCCTCAGGTTGATGTTTACTCTCTGGATAATTTTTTTGAATATCTTTTCAATTTCAAGCATATATCACCATGGTTGATTGGCTGATGTTCATGGGGACAGAGTCGTTTTGTGTTGAGCAAGAAATATCGTAGCTGCTCATGGGGAAATGATTGAGTTTAACGACTCTCCTGTATTTGTAACTGGTTACAAACAGTCTGAGATATTTCGCAAACAGGCCGGTGTAGCGTGTTTGGCAATATGTAGTCAGGCTGATCATGGAAAAATCAAATGCACTGTGAGTAGTTACGAAATATCCAGTTCTTTCATGGCATGGAAACTTGCGGTAAAGACATCTACCAGGCGGAGCACCCCGACTATGTCATCCTCTTGGGTGACCAGAAGAGATTGATGGGCACCGGCAACCATTTTGTGCATGGCCAGATCAAGTTCACTTAATTCAGAAACGTATTCATCCGGGGTCGGTTTCTGCATAAAATCATCAACGAGTTTTTTGGCAGCCTCTTTCAGTAGAGTGTTGGTGAACACCTTGCAATTCAAACGTGCTTTTTCCCGTTGTTGGCTGATATAGGCATCACTGAATTTATACATTTTTAACTGTTCGATGTGGCTATAGTCAGTTTCTGCTGATTCCATGGCCTTGAGGACGCGAAGTTGGCTTATCCTGCCGACAACTTTGTTGTGCTTATCAAGCACAAGTATAGCCCGATGGTGATATTTGCCATGTTCGAAGTTTTCCTGCGCGTTTTCCAGAGCAAGTATGGCATCGAAAAGGGTGGTACCTAAAGGCACCGTAGCATATTCACTTATTGGAACCATCAGGTCCTTAACTGTATGTTTTTTCACACGCATCCCTCTTGGGCGAAATGGAGTCAAGGTATGTAGGAAATACGTACCTGCTGAATTGATAGGTGCAGCTAATGTTTATTACTTTATCTCTTTTTCAATCTTTTTAAAGTGTTTTTGTGTGTCAAAATAGGAAGAAACCCTTGAGTGCAGATTTCTTTGGTACAAGGGATCAACAGCTAATGAACAAGTTTATGGCGTTGAAAGAATGGTTTTTAACGGAATTGGAAGTGAATGTACATCTGTGTGCAAAAATGTTGCTTGCTGGATAGATAACTACTTTTTTGTAGGCTGGTGAGGGTGGCGCTTTTTTTCGCATTCTCTGAAAATCGTTTTTTTGAGAATAATATTCTTGTTAAATTCATTTATAATGAATAACATTCACATGTTCTGTTGAAAAATGAACTTTATTTGTGGTGGTGGCAGTGTTTTTTGCATTACCAAGAACACAGACAGTTTAACGTACGGTGAGCCATGATTGACGATGTGAGTTTGAAAATTCTAGAAATTCTACAGGAAAAGGCACGTATTCCTAATGTGGAAGTTGCCAGGCAGATGGACATGGCCCCTTCCGCTGTTCTGGAGCGTATTCGTAAACTCGAACGCCAGGGAATCATTGACGGGTACGAGGTTCGTTTGAACCCGGATCAGTTTAATCGTCGGCTCATCGCTTTTGTCACAGTCAATGTTTGTGAGCAGAAGGCAAAGCAACCTCTGGGCCCGTATTTCGCTGCGTTACGGGAAATCCAGGAGGTTCATTATGTATCTGGAAAAGATTGCTATCTGCTGAAAGTGAGAGTGGCGGACAACGGGGATCTCTATCGTTTTCTACAGGAAAAAATCATACTCATGGCAGGAGTTATACATACGCAAACTACTCAGGTATTACATACTTTCAAAGAAACAGCAAAATTACCATTAACCAATAGTACCGTGGAACAGAGGAATTAATATGCCCATCTCAACTGATTATCGATCACGTTTATATCCAAAATTACCAGCAATATGTAATCATTATGGAACACCATTTCATATTTATGACGAACAGGGCATACGTGAGACCGGTCAACGCCTTAAAAAAGTTTTTAGCGGTATCAAGGAATTTCGAGAATATTATGCGGTCAAAGCTCTCCCGAACCCAAGTATTCTTCAGATTATGCAGGACATGGGGTTTGGGTTTGACTGCAGCTCAATAACCGAATTGATGCTCAGCCGCAGTATTGGAGCCAGGGGCGATGATATCATGTATACATCCAACAATACAAGTGAGAAAGAATTTGCCCTGGCCTCTGAAAACGGCGGATGTATACTGAACCTTGACGATATCAGCCTGATAGAAAAGGTTAAAACAATGCCTGAGTTGATTTGTTTTCGGTACAATCCAGGGGCTCGTCGCTCAGGCAATGATATTATTGGTAATCCTGTGGAAGCAAAATATGGTGTCAGCCATGAACAGATAATTGAGGCCTATCGCCAGGCTAAAGAGAAAGGAGCAAAACGTTTTGGTTTGCACACCATGCTTGCCTCCAATGAATTGTACCATGGATATATGGTACAAACCGCTCAGATGCTCCTGGACCTTGTTGAGGAAATCAGCGCTGAACTTGGGATTAAATTTGACTTTATCAACATCGGTGGTGGGTTAGGTATACCTTACACTCCAGAAGCTACAGCACTGGATCTGGAAGCAATGGCAAAAGGAATAACGCAGTTGTTTCAAGATTTTGAAACAAAAAATGGCTATATGCCAGCGTTGTACATGGAAAGTGGGCGTTTCATGACTGGTCCCCATGGAGTACTGGTGGTGAAGGCTATTAACCGCAAAGAGATATATCGTACCTATATTGGGGTGGATACTTGCATGAGCGCCTTAATGCGACCGGCATTGTATGGTGCATATCATCATATTGAAGTATTAGGTAAAGACAATGCAACTGGAGATGAGGTGGTTGATGTCGTTGGTTCTTTGTGTGAAAATAATGATAAATTCGCAATTCAACGCAGTTTACCAAAGATTGTTGACGGTGATACGCTCATTATCCATGATACAGGTGCTCACGGACATGCCATGGGGTTTAATTATAATGGCAAGTTGCGCCCCCAGGAACTTCTGTTCACCTCAACAGGGCAAGTCGAATTGATCCGTAGGGAAGAAGTGCCTGAAGATTATTTTGCTACTCTGAATTTTGAAGCTGATACACTGAATTTTTAAAATTGTTTGGGCACTATGAATTTGCTCCTTTTTACTCAAGAAGAATGTGATGGTGACAGGGTAACCCTGACAGATCGGAGGGCAGAACACCTGATACATGTTTTGGGCGTTAAACCCGGTGACCAGGTCAGGGTTGGCCAGGTTAACGGTCTTGCTGGCTGTGCTACGGTACACTCCGTTCATACCGACACTGTTGTTTTGCAGGTGAAACTTACACAGGCTCCCGGACCAGGTTTGGAAGTGGATCTTGTTTTGGCGTTACCAAGGCCCATTATGCTGCAGCGTATACTGAAACAGGCCACGGTGTTGGGTGTGCGTCGGTTTTTCCTTATTCGCTCCAATAAAGTAGAAAAATCTTTTTTTCACAGCCCTGTGTTGGCTGAAGACAAAATCAACAGCTTACTTCTGGAAGGCTTGGAGCAGGCCGGGGCTACTCACATGCCGGAAGTGGAAATCTATACTCGTTTCAAACCTTTTGCTCAGGATGTTTTACCGACACTCAACGGTATACGGCTGCTGGCTCATCCAAGAACTGAATGCACCTTTGCTACCATGGATAATCCATGGCTTGCCGGAAAGCGAATGATCTTAGCCATTGGTCCAGAAGGTGGATGGAATGATTTTGAAATAGATACCTTGGTCAAACAGGGATTCCTGCCATTTTCCATGGGGGAGCGTATCCTTCATGTAGACACCGCAGTTGTTGCCCTTTTGGCTCAGGTACAACTCCTTTTTGACCTGGCGAAGCGTTGAACCATTTTTTCCGTTAACATGGTAAACTCAGGGAGTTTCAATAGTTGGAGCAGCAGAGCATAGAGTACAGCTGCACTCCCTATTAAAATAAAAACCCCCGCTGCCTGCATGGGTAGCGGGCCCTGCAGCCATCCACGGAGAAGGCTTCGTCCCCACCATGTCGTAACTCCCATGATTATAGCAGCAATTCCGATTTTCAGTATGCCCCGTAGAAGATAACCTAGTGGCAGGCCTTCCAATTTTTGTGTCAAAGTAAGTGCCAGAAAAAGGAAGTTACAGGTCATTGCGCAGGATGTAGCCAACGCGATACCACGAAACTGCAGGTGATCGATAATCATAACAATGATGAGCAGGTTGGCGGCAACACCAATAAAACTTCCAATTACAGGGAATTTTGTTGTGTTAATGGCATAGAAAACCGGAACCATCACTTTGACTGAGGAATAGGCAAAAAGACCCAGGGCATAAAACTGTAAAGCTTGAGCAGTTTTCAACGTATCAACCCCGGTAAAAACCCCGTGTTCAAAAACCAGTCGTATAATGGGTTCAGCCAGAACCAGCAAACCCACAGTGGCTGGTATGGTAAGGCTGAACACCATGACAAGGGATGAGACAAATGTGGTTTTAAGCTTATCAATCTGTTTTTCGGCGGCTTGCCTGGCCAGTACCGGCATTGCTGCTATGGAAAAGGCTACGCCGAACAGACCAATGGGAAGTTGGACAAAACGGAACGCGTAATTGAGCCATGATACAGCCCCCTGCTCACATCCGGCAGCAAAATTTGTATTGATAAAGATATTGATCTGTGTCGCTGAAAGACCAATGGTTGCCGGCAGCATGAGCCAGAGAATCTTTTTTAAGCCAGGATGATTGGGCTGGATTCGGGGAATAAATCGGAATCCGGTTTTATAGAGCGTCGGCAACTGTATGCTTAGCTGCAAAAGTCCTCCAATCAGGGTTCCCACAGCCATGCCGGTAATGGCAGGCTGTCCAAATTTTGGAAAAAGTAATGAAAGAGTCACCCCGCCTAGGATGGAACCCAGATTAAAAAAGCTTGATGCTAGGGCAGGTATAAAAAAGCGGCCTTTGGTATTGAGTATCCCCATGACCACTGCGGAAAGCGAAATCAATATGAGGAAGGGGAACATAATTCTGGTGAGCTTGGCAGTGAGGGCAATTTTCCCATCAACATTTTGAAAGTCATGGGCCAGCAGATGAACAATGGGTTCGCTCCAGTAAATTCCTATAAGTACGAGGGCGCTCAATGCTATGGCAAAAAAGATAAGTACTGTGGATGCGAGTTCCCAAGTCGCCTTTTGTCCTTTGTTCGTATCGTATTCCGTGAAAACAGTAACAAAAGCAGCGGAGAGAGCACCTTCTCCAAAAAGATCACGCAAGAGATTGGGGATTCGAAAAGCGACCACAAATGCATCATAGCTCATACCTGCGCCAAAAAGTGCTGCGAAGAGTTGCTCTCTGACTAAACCTAACACTCTGCTGCACATGACAGCGCTGCCGACTGATCCTGCGGAACGGGCTATCTTTCCAGTTGAACTGCTTGGCTTGGTTGGTTGTGGTTGTTGCATTGGCGCTTCCCGGGGCGATTAGGTTATCCCTTGACTTTGCTTGGTCAATCTGAATATATAGAAAATTCACTTGCAGCGTAGATGGTTACCAGACCTGTTTTAAAAGAGAAAGTAATTTATATGAATCAATAAATCGTACTATACACTATCAATTCAAACACCCCTTTCACCGGAGGTACCCATGCAGGACGTACAGCAAATTAGAAATACGGTAATTCTTGGACATGGCAACAGCGGTAAGTCAACATTAGCGGAGGCGTTGTTGTTTACCGCCGGCTCGGTGAATCGTCTGGGTAAGGTTGATGATGGGACAGCTTCCATGGATTGCGAGCCGGAAGAACAGAAACGGCATGTATCCATAAGCACTGCATTTAATCATCTGACTTGGCAAAAAAATGAGATTTTTCTCCTGGATACCCCTGGAGATGATAACTTTGTCAATGAGACCCTCTTTGCCACCAATGTGGCAGATACCGCAATTCTGACTGTAGGTGCCGTTCTTGGAGTCCGACCGCAAACGGGAAAATTTGTGGGGATGGTACAGAATAAAAAATTGCCCTGCCTGATCTGCATAACAAAAATGGATCGGGAAAGAGCAAATTTCAGCAACACTGTGGAGCAGATCCGTGCAAATTTTGATCTGAACCCTGTTATCACTCATCTACCCATTGGAGCGGAAGAGAACTTCAAGGGGGTGATTGATGTGCTGGCGCAAAAGGCATTGTTGTTTGACGATACCGGCAAGACAACTGCAGCGGAAATTCCAGATGACATGGCCGATGAAGCTGAAACTCTGTATGAAACCCTCGCAGAGTATATTGCTGAAAGTGATGATGATCTGCTTGAAAAATTCCTGGAAGAAGGGGAGCTTACAGCTGAAGAAATGCAGGCAGGCCTGAACCAGGCTGTTGAAAAGGGGCTGATTTCCCCGGTGATTCCCTGTGCATCTTTTAAGAATTTTGGGTCAAGTGTTATTCTTGACGCCATTGTCGGGCTGTTGCCTTCCCCTGACAGGCGCCCGGCGATTGTTGGTACCAATCCTAAGGATGGAGAGCTTGTAGAGTTTGAGGCTGCTGTTGATGCTCCTTTTTCTGCATTAGTTTTTAAAACCATGGCAGATCCCTTTGCTGGTCGTTTGACTCTTTTTCGCGTTTTTTCAGGTACCCTCAGCGGCGATAATTTTTATAATGCCAATAAGGAACTTTCCGAGCGTTACGGTCAACTCTACCTTGTGGAAGGTAAGGAACAAAAGCCCGTTGATAAAGCCATACCAGGCATGATAGTGGCTGTGGCAAAACTCAAAGAGACCACGACTGGTGATACTCTGTGTACGGAGGCAAAACCGGTTATATTTGATTCGCCTGAGCCCTTGCCTTCCGTGCTCTCCTATGCTGTATCAGCGAAAAAGGGCGATGAAGAGAAACTCTTTGCCTCCATCACCAAACTCCTTGATGAAGACTTGACTCTTAAACTTACCAGAGAGCAACAGACAAGGGAAGTACTCCTGTCAGGTGTGGGACAAGTTCATCTTGAAGTGATTAACGAAAAACTCAAACGTAAGTTTGGGGTGGAAATGGAACTGAAAACACCCAAGGTTCCATATCGCGAAACCATTAAGGGCAACACTACTGTACAGGGTAAGCATAAGAAACAATCCGGTGGTCGTGGACAGTTCGGGGACTGTACGGTTGAACTCAGCCCTTTGCCACGTGGAGAGCAGTTTGAGTTCGTCGATTCCATTGTAGGTGGTGTTATTCCACAGCAGTATCGGCCGGCTGTTGAGAAAGGTATTATTGAAGCCATGGAAAAAGGTGTTCTGGCCGGATACCCATTTGTGGATCTGAAAGTCAACTTGATTGACGGCTCCTACCATAGTGTGGACTCATCTGAAATGGCATTTAAGGTGGCTGGATCGCTGGCCTTTAAAAAAGGAGTCATGGATGCTCAGCCAATATTGCTTGAACCGATTATGGAATTGGAAGTAAGAGTTCCTAAGGATTTTGTAGGCGACGTTATGGGCGATCTTAACAGTCGCAGGGGAAAAGTGCTGGGCATGGATTCCACAGATAAATCCGAGATCGTCAATGCCCATGTGCCACAGGCTGAGATATTACTTTATTCCCTTGATCTGACATCCATGACAGGAGGCCAGGGAACTTTTACGGTGAATTTTTCACACTATGAAGAGGTTCCAAGTCATATTGCTGAAAAAATTATTGAAGGGCACAAAAATCAAGCAGATGAATAAACATGGCTGATGTACATTCAACAGAGCCACGCTACAGTTGTGGGGTCCTTACCTTAAGTGATAAGGGCTCCCAGGGAAAGCGTGAAGATACAAGTGGACCTATGCTGCGGGAGATGCTTTCTGAATCCGGATATTCGGTTCAGGAATACTGTATTCTTCCCGATGACCCTGAGATAATAGAGCAAACCCTTCTCAAATGGGTCGATGATCTGGGGTTGGATCTTATCGTGACAACCGGAGGGACCGGTGTAGCTCCTTCTGATCGTACACCTGAAGCTACCAGGAGAGTTGTTGAGCTCGAAATACCGGGAATCAGTGAGGCTATGCGTATGGCCAGTCTGAAAAAAACAATTCAGGCTGTCTGGTCACGTGGTATTGCCGGAATCCGAAAGCAGTCTCTGATTATTAATTTGCCTGGAAGTGAAAAGGCTGCAAGGGAAAATCTGGAAGCCGTGTTGCCCGCTCTGCAACATGGCATATATAAGCTTAAGGGAGGATCTGCAGATTGCGGACAACCGTAATGGTAGACATCTTTTCAGCTTTTATTTGTCCATGAATGGTCTTTTGGGAGTCTCGTCCCTGGCCTATTTCCCCAATTTTTGGGTTATGCTTAAAGTTTCATTTTCGAAAGGAAGCGTAGAAATCCTCAATTTTGGACAGACGCAAATATAGCAAAAAAGCATGATATCAACGATATCATGCTTTTTTTTTATTCCATAATGTTGTGAACATTAGACCGGGGGGGGCACCCCAGGGGCGAACTTGCCCGCACTTCTCATGACTGTTTTGGTTACATTGCATGCGGGCTTTTGAGGGACATGGTAAAAGTGCGGGAGTATAATTTCTCGCTCCAGATTACATAAAAATGACCTGTTTACCTTCACTTCCCTTGGTGGCAGTCACTTCACCGATGAGATATGCTTTTTCTCCAATTGCAGTAAATTGGTGAATAATATCCTCTACGTTTTCTTCATCTACAATGGCAAGCATGCCAATGCCCATATTGAAGGTTCTGTACATTTCCTCTTCAGAAATCTTGCCATGTTCCTGCAGGAAAGAAAAAACAGGGAGTACCGGCCAACTACCCTTTTGCAGGTGAGCATCACAACCTCCAGGAAGAATACGGGGGATGTTGTCTATGAATCCGCCTCCTGTGTTATGAACCAGTCCGTTAATGGGGAATCTGCGCAGTATGTTGGTAATGGCATCAACATAGATACGTGTCGGACGTAGTAATTCTTCACCCAGGGTGCAGCCAAATTCTTCAATTTCCTGGTCTATCTTCAAGCCAAGCTCTTGAAACATAACGTGTCGGACAAGGGAATATCCGTTGGAATGTAGACCCGACGAGGCAAGACCAATAATTTTATTGCCGACCTTGATGTCACTTCCATCGATTATTGCATTACGGTCACCAATCCCAACGACAAATCCGGCGAGGTCGTAATCTCCTGGCTGGTACAGGCCTGGCATCTCCGCTGTCTCACCGCCAATCAATGAACATTGTGCTATTTTACACCCCTTGGCGATTCCTTTTACTACTTCCGTGGCAACCTCAAGATCAAGTTTGCTCACAGAGAAGTAGTCAAGAAAAAATAGCGGCTTGGCACCACTGACCACAACATCGTTCACGCACATGGCGACAAGGTCAATACCAATGGTATCATGTTTATTGCAGAGCTTAGCTATGGCAAGCTTGGTTCCAACGCCGTCTGTTGAAGCGATGAGCACCGGATCGTTATAATCCGAGTTACCAATGGCGAAAAGTCCGGAAAAACCACCAATATCACTCAGCACTCCGCGCCGGTGGGTTTCGGAGACTATGTTTTTGATTTTAGATATAAAAAGATTGCCCTTGTTAATATCCACACCAGCTTCGGCGTATTTATTAGTTGAATTTGTCATATATATTCAGTATGCAGGCAGATTTTGTGACATCGCCTGACAGTTAAAATAGCAATGGATCCGTCTATTTTATAGACCGTAGATACTCGTATCTTCAGATTACTTTTTTTAGTTGAGTATTGTCAATATGTTTGTCGTTGATTGCTTCTATCCGTTCTTTCTGGTAAGAAATACTTTATGAAATTGCTTATTACTCTCATAGGCTTGGTTTTTATTCTAGAAGGATTACCCTATATGGTAGCTCCCGAGGCAATGAAACGCTGGTTGAGGCAGATCCTGGAATTGCCCATGGATCAGTTGCGCATTGTCGGGGCGGTATCCATGGCCATTGGGTTTCTTCTCTGCTGGATTGGCCAGAAAAGCGGCTTGTTCGGCTGAAGGGCTAAACCAAGTTCCTACCTCATTGTTTATTGTTGTCAGGGCATTTATGATATTGTCCTTCTTTTTTAATCATTTGACTTTATATAGAGTCGTTCAGTAAGATATTCTGTTCAAATTCAGTGGTCAATGGTACCACGGAGCAGGCAAACTGCTGCGCAACCATATTTTGGTATCAGCCTTGGAAAAATGCTCCTTTCAGATCATGTGTCAGGTGATTTCAAAGACTTTTTCTTGCCTTTGATGATGCTTTTACGGGGCTGGAGATGTTGTGTTGTAAATATTCTTTTTCCACAGACCTGCACAAAGGTGGCGTTTTCAAGCTGGAACAGGTCGTGGCAAAGAATGCTTGCGTTTTGAAAGAGTTACCCACAGTTTTTACCCTCCTCAGGAGTGGGAGCCTGTTATGGAAAAAACACCGAGAAGAGAAATGATAGGGCTTGAAGGCAAGGTGTTGCGTGATACCTTGCGGCGTTTGCACAGGCGTAATGCCGTCGAAAATATCCGCAAGCTTATCATGAAAACGCATCCGGCTGATCTGGCTTATGTGTTCCGCTCGTTGAGTTTTGTTGAGCAAAAAGATATTTTTGAGATTCTTGCTCAAACAGATAAAGTTGCTGATTTTTTTAGTGAGCTTGACGAACAGATCATGCTCGACCTGGTTGAAGGTTTAACACCACAGTTTATGGCGAATGTGGTAACCGAAATGGCCTATGATGACGCAGCTGACCTGTTAGAAGCCCTTCCCATGGATGTTGCCATGGAAATCCGTACGCACATGGAAGTTAAGGATCGGTACGAAGTTGAAGAACTTCTGAAATATGATCCGGACACTGCCGGTGGTATCATGTCACCGGATTTCATGTACCTTGATGAAGACCTTACCGTTGAGGACGCTATTGCCAAGGTTCAGAAACGCAGTGAAGAAAAGGAGATGGTTTTCTATCTGTATATCACCCACGGGGAAGGACAGCTGGCTGGGGTGCTTTCGCTACGGGAATTACTTCTTCATCCAATGCACAGGAAATTGAAGAATATTATGAATACCAATGTGATCACTGTGGCCACAGATACTCCCCAGGACGAGGTGGCGCATATTGTTTCACAATATAACATGCTCGCAGTTCCAGTTGTGGACGCCGCCTTCAATATGGTCGGTATAGTTACCGTTGATGACGTTATTGATGTATTACGTGAAGAAGCCAACGAAGATTTTATGCAGATGGCAGGTGCCGGACGTGACCAGGAAATTCTGCTGAAGCCACTGTATAAGAAAATTTTAATCCGTGCTCCCTGGCTTTTAGCTTCCTGGTTAGGTGGTATCGGTTCAATGTATATTATCAACTCCTTTCAGGATGCACTCTCAAAAGTCTTGGCGTTAGCGTCTTTCATTCCCATAATCACAGGTATGGGGGGGAACATTGCTACTCAGTCAAGCACCATTATTGTACGTGGATTGGCCACAGGTCGTGTTAATCTTCAACAGGTTTTTCAGGTGGTTGTTAAAGAAACCTGTGTAGGCGTAGCCCTCGGAACGTTTTTTGGACTTCTTCTTGGAACCATAGCCTTTTTTAGCTATGCAGATCCCGTTCACCTCGGTTTTGTCGTTGGTTTTTCTGTTTTTGTCGTTATGACAATGGCCGCCACTGTGGGAACCTTAGTTCCTCTGTTGCTGAAGAGGCTGAACATTGATGCTGCGGTGGCCACAGGTCCTTTTATAACAACCTCTGTTGATGTACTTGGAGTCGGGTTGTTTTTCTTTGTCGCGAAGACCATGTTGAATTTATAGTTATGAATAGAAAAGGTTTTCCACAGGGAGGGCAGGTAAAGCGCCCTTACCTCATTGTTGCTCTTGTTTGTGTTATTCTATGGCTGCTGTATCAAACCTTTCAGCCTGCTCTTCTAGACCCCAAAGCTGTTTCACGGCCGGTGGCGGCTCGTGGAGATCTCGCTGCAGATGAGCAGAACACCATTGACATTTTTCGTAATTCTGCTCCTTCAGTGGTGTACATCACCAGTATCGCAGTCAGAAGAAATTTATTTAATTTAAACGTCTATGAAATGCCGCAGGGAACAGGCTCGGGATTTATTTGGGATAGTTCAGGCCGGATTGTGACGAACTATCATGTAATTTCTGATGCAAACCGTATTGACGTGACGCTGGCGGACCACAGTACCTGGAAAGCTGTTCTGGTTGGAATGGCGCCTGACCGGGATTTGGCTGTTTTGCAGATTTCTGCACCTGCCAGTAAGCTCAAACCGATACCCATTGGTGAATCATCCAATCTTCTTGTCGGACAGAAGGTTTTTGCCATTGGAAATCCGTTTGGCCTGGATCAGACTTTGACAACCGGAATCGTGAGTGCACTGGGACGTGAAATTACATCTGTAACAGGGCGAACAATTCATGATGTCATTCAGACAGATGCGGCAATTAACCCTGGCAATTCCGGCGGGCCACTTTTGGATAGTGCCGGAAGGCTTATAGGAGTTAATACAGCCATTTACAGCCCCTCTGGTGCGAGCTCAGGTATTGGGTTTGCCGTTCCCGTTGGCGAGGTTAACCGGGTGGTGCCGCAGATCATCCGCCACGGCAAAATTATCAGACCTGGCCTAGGTATTACTCTGGCCAATCAACGTTTGACCGAGGAGCTTGAGCTGGAAGGAGTATTGGTTCTCAAGGTCGTTACTGGATCAACAGCGGAAAAAGCGGGATTGCGAGCTACCAGGCAGGTCCCTGGAGGCTTGATCCTGGGAGATGTTATTCTGGCGGTCAATGGAGAGTCTGTAAAAAATTATGATTCTCTTCGCGATGAAGTTGAGAAGTATCGTGTAGGAGAGAAGGTTATACTGCTTATTTCAAGGGATGGTCACAAAATAGATGTAGAGGTTACTCTCGAAGCTATGAATTGAGTCCGGTATATTCGCCATCCTCACTCACCCAGTGAGGATGGCTTTATTTTTTCGTTCTGTTCAGATTTCATCAGTGGTCTGCTGAACTGGCATGGCTTATGAGAGCAAGCTGGACCGTCTCTTTTTTGTGCTTTTTGTGAATCGACCCAGTAACCAGCCTATCAGGAGAACGCCTGCCCCGGCCATAAACCATATTATAGTTTCATTTTTCTTTAGCACGGAATTTTCGATCTGCAGTCTTGAGAGTTCTTCTTGTAATTCTGAGATTTCTGATCTGGCCTCAGCCAGAGAGTGCTTCGTGAGCTGCACATCTGCAGTATCGCTTTTCAATTCTTCGAACTGATCCCTGATATCTGTTCGCTCTGCTATACATTCAGACAGATTATGTTCTGTCTGGCCATGCACTTCTGTCAATTCCGTAAACTGTTTTTCAAGGACTGCTGTTTTTTCTGTTAGTGTCTCTTTCTCTATGGTTAAGTTTTGCACTTGTTTGTCAAGAGGAGGCTGATTGCTTAAATATCTTTTCAGAAGCCAGCCTTCCTTATTATTGCCAAGATGAACCTTGGCCCAGTCTCCAGAGTACTCGATAAGCTCAACAGCCTTGCCATCTTCAACCACTGCGATGATTTTATAGTCTGTACCTTGACCTCGTCGTACCGGAATTTCTGTTGCTGGCTTGATATACAGCGTTTGCGCATGGAGTTGTTGCGGGGGGGTAAGGATAAGACAAAATGCAAACCCGAGCAGGAAATTGCATAGCCTGAATTGGCGAGAGAAAGGCTGTAAAGATAGGGGCGGAACGGTTAACGGATTCATTCTGGATACTCTTTGATATATATTGTTTACGTGCATTCGCAGGAAACAGTGGTGCTAACCACTGGACGCTTTTTATAGCAGTTGTCTTGTTTCGTAAAAAAAAGGTATGTTTACCATTCTTTGCCGGCAGTTGCCAGTTTCTTTACAAGGTTTCCTGGGAGCATGTTTAACAACATGGGAACTGAACACTGGTAGCATTCGGTGCACCTGACAAATAAGAGGGTGTCAATCATCAGCTTTCTGCTCAGGAATTACTGATGATGGACGAACCTCCTCCTTGCCAGCAGGGATAGGTTCGGACACCAGTGTATTGATGTCTATATCTGAGGGGTAATCTTTTCTCTGCATCCTGAGTCTTGCCAGGTCTCGCATATTTTTATTTTTATCCGATTCATCGACGATTTCCCGGCCTATTATCTCTTCAATTATATCTTCAAGGCTTATTACGCCTGTTACGCTGCCGTATTCATCAACTGCCACCATCAGGTGCTGATGTGTTTCAAAAAAATCAATAAAAACGCGGTCAAGGGGAGCTGTTTCAGGGACAAAATGGACAGGCCTGGTAAAGCGTTCCAGGGTGATATCTTCTTGATCCAGAGCGGCAGCGACGAGTATATCCTGGCTTAAAACAAGTCCAATGACATTATCAGGATCTCCGTCATAAACAGGAATTCTGCTGTGCATTTTCCAGGCTTCATCGTTCTGGTCGGTTGCCTCACGGATGGAAAGTGATTTATCTATGGAAAAAGTAACCGTCCGGGGCGTCATAACTTTTCGAACGGTTTTTTGCCCAAGTTGCAGGATATTACCTATGACCAGTTCCTGGTCAGCCTCTATCTGGCCTGATTTACGACTCAGGCTCACAATTGTTTTAATTTCTTCGGCTGAGACTTGTTCCATTTGATTGCTTGCCGGGACCAGGCGCGTGATAACTCGGCACAGCCAGATAATCGGACGTAAGGTGAAAATCATACCCCGAAGCGGCTTGACAATCACGGGAGCCAGTTTTCTGCTATATACTACCCCGATGGTCTTGGGGAGAATTTCTGAGAATAAAAGGATGGCAAGTGTAAAGAGGATGGAAAACCAGATCAGGCTTCCAGATCCAAAAACCGCTACTGCTGCAGCACCGGCAACTGAGGCGCCAATGGTGTTTGCAATAGTGTTGAGGGTGAGGATGGCCGTAATGGGTTGTTCAATGTTATTTTTTAGTTCCATCAGGCCTTGGGCCTGTTTGGGATGTTCCTGGCTGAGTAATTCTATATGGGGCAGGGAAATGGAATAGAGCACAGCTTCAAAAACACTGCATGCTGCAGAAATAAGGATCGCAAAGCAGACAGATATCACGAGTACGGCAACCAATTGTTCCTCCTTGGTAAAGGCTTTTTTTTGCTATCTTAGCGGAAAATAAAAGTTTTGCCAATTGAGCTTAAACATACTTTAGTGTATGAAAAAAGATTGTAACCTTTGCATTTCGTTTACCCTGTCTTATAACGCGCAAACAGGAATGCATGAATAGAGCAAGCCATCTCTTTATGGGATGAATAATACAGAATAACAAGAGGAAAATATGATTAAACTCACAAGTAAGGCACCTGATGAATTCAGTGGAGATCTCCTGGTGTATTTTTTGGAGAAGGAAGATGCAAAAATTTCCGCAGAAACAGATGGATTGATCAATCGAGCCTTGCATAGAGCCCGGGAGCATGGAGATTTCACTGGAGCAAAAGATGATACATTCCTTTTTTACCCTGGACTGACCAGTGAGGATGATATTGGTGGTGCAAAGGCAGTTCTCTTTATCGGCTTGGGAGAACAAGATGACGATCCTGCTGTTCGTAAAGAACAGTTACGGCTTGCAGCAGGGCTTGCAGCGAAAACAGGAGGCAATATGAAGGCCAGGGAATTGCTGGCTGTGTTGCCTAAAGAGTATATGCTCGCACCTAATGAGATCGCAGAGTGTGTTACTGAAGGCCTGTTACTGGGCAATTATAGATTTACCCTATACAAGACCAAAGAAGATATTCCTGAAAAAGAAAAGGTTGTGGGTAATTTTATATTGAGTGATGGCGGTTTATCAGCAACCGCGGTACGCAGAGGGATGAACAGAGGAAAGATTCTGGCAGAGGCTGTGTATGCCTGCCGGGATATGTCCAATCAGCCTGCAAATAAGTGGACTCCCTCTGAATTTGCCGAGTTTGCCAAGAAGATTTCAAAACAGTATGGTCTGAAATGCAAGGTTATTGAAAAGCCAGCCATGGTCAAACTTGGCATGGGAGGAATACTTGGTGTCAATCAGGGGTCTGCGCAGCCGCCAAAGCTTGTAATACTTGAATATCGTACCAAAAAAGATAACCCTACAGTGATGCTGGTAGGCAAAGGGTTGACCTTTGATTCCGGAGGTATCAGCCTCAAGCCTGCAGCTGGCATGGAAGATATGAAGTATGATATGTGCGGAGGCGCAGCAGTTATTACCGCGATGCAGGCTATAGCCATGGATAAGCCCGAAAATGTGAACGTTATTGGTTTGGTGCCTGCCACTGAAAATCTTTCCGGCAGTGCGGCCATTAAACCCGGCGATATAATTGTACATTATGGTGGCAAGACATCTGAGGTGGTCAATACCGATGCCGAGGGGCGCCTGATTCTGGCAGATGCACTGGCCTATGGTGTTGAAACATACAGCCCTGAGGCTATTGTCGATCTGGCTACATTGACTGGTGCTGTAATAGTCGGTTTAGGTCATCATCGAACCGGCCTGATGGCAAACAACGATGAGCTTGCAGAACGACTGCTTACTGCGGGAAACCAGGTCGGGGAACCCGAATGGCGTCTCCCACTTGGACCTGAGTATCGCAAACAGATGGATTCCAAAGTTGCCGATATAAAGAACACAGGCACAAAAGGTGGTGGCGCTATTACTGCGGCCTGTTATCTGCAGGAATTTGTTGGTGATACGCCTTGGGCTCATCTGGATATCGCAGGAACCGCCTGGGATTTTACCGAAAAGTCATATGTGCCCAAAGGACCTTCCGGTACTGGAACACGCACATTGGTGGAACTTGTCCGCGAATGGAAGCCGCTGAACAGGACAGAAAAGGATTCCTGATAGATAGTCACCATGCGGCAAGTAACACTATTTACGACGTATCTCTTGTGACAGGGTAACTGTTCGCTGTGAACCTGATCTTTCCACGATCAGCCTGGCTTACGTATGATCCAATACGCTGCGCCGGTCAGATTGCGAAAATCTCAGGCAGCCTGTGATCAGTTACAAATACAGGTGAGTTTCAAATTTATCCGTTTCCCCTATGAGTAGTTACGTTACAGGTAAATAATTAACGAGTATAACCAGTGGAGGAGCAATGCTCGAGAAACGTAAAGGAATTACCGTATCCCGCCAGATAATGGATGACCAGTTACTGCATAAAGATGCCACAGGTGCTTTGACTGGTGTGTTGAATGATTTGGTTGTAGCGGGGAAAATAATCAGTGCAGAGGTAAATATGGCAGGCCTTGCTGATGTTCTGGGCCAGTCTGGAAAGATTAATATTCAGGGAGAAACTGTTCAGAAATTGGATGTCTTCGCCAATCAGACCATAAAAAGACGCATGGAACAATGTGGCCATATCTGTATCATGGCATCTGAAGAAGACGATGAGACGATACCTGTTCTGGATGGATATGAGGGTACTTATACAATAGCATTTGATCCTCTGGACGGATCTTCCAATATAGATGTGAATGTGAGTATCGGCACCATTTTTTCCATTCACCGACGCATAAGCGATTCGGGGCAGGGCACAGAAGCTGATCTGTTGCAAAAGGGAACCAAGCAGGTCGCTGCAGGTTACATCATTTATGGTTCCTCCACAGTTATGGTGTACACTAGCGGCTCCGGAGTTCACGGGTTTACTCTGGATCCAAGTGTCGGAGAGTTTTTTCTCTCACATCCATATATCAAAATACCTGAAAAGGGGCCTTATTACAGTGTTAATGAAGCATACAGCCCTTTCTGGCATGACAGCACCAGGCAGTTTATTGATTACCTGAAGAGTGATGCTGAAGGGATGGGTGGTTACAGTGCACGCTATATAGGTTCTCTGGTTGCCGATTTTCATCGAAACCTGGTCAAAGGCGGTATCTTTCTTTATCCGCGAGACAAAAAAAGTCCTGAAAAATCCGATGGCAAGCTACGCTTATTATATGAAGCCGCACCTCTTGCCATGGTGGTGGAACAGGCAGGTGGTCGTGCCATAACTGATGATGGAAGACGTATTCTTGATATTGAACCAACCAGCCTGCACCAACGGGTTCCGTTGATTATCGGTTCCAAGGAGGAGGTGGATCTCGCGGAAAGTTTTTTTAAGGCTTAAACCGTATCATTATAGTTTTGAGACAGGAATCAGGATCCCTTTACACAGTTGGGTGCAACTGTAGTGCCTAGGAGTCTGTCGGAGAATTGCTATTTTTTCTCAGATTAAGGCATTTTTAGGAAATCAGGCACAGCCAGATAGTTGATATTACGAGCATTGATTTTTTGAAAATAACACAAATATGGGGAAGAGGTTTCTCCGACAGACTCCTGGCGGGCGGTTACACTCATCTTCGCAATATGGACGTATTCGGGGCAAATTGAGAGAAAAATGCTGCATCACATCTTGTTTTTAATAAGATGATGCCGGAAGCAGGAAGCTTTTTTTGATACATGAGGAGGATATGATGAAGCCTTATGTTCGCGGTATGGTGGTGTAGCCGGTCTACAATAAAACTATTTCAAGTTATCTTTCCGGATTTCCGTCAATATGTTTTCGGGTTTGGTTTGTCTGGGGAACACGATAGCCTGTTCTTTTCCTTTGAGCAAAAATTGCAGGATAAAATTTTCTTGCTCGGAGCGCTCTCTTGTCAGTTGTACCTTGTTTCAAATCATTAACGTTTTTGCTATTCACACTGGCTGAAAGGAGACTGTTATTATGCACAAAGGTGTTGTCCCTTTCATTATTCTTCAGATGCTTGTGTTGGCATCTCTTGTTATTCTTCAAGGAGCTTATGGTTTTTAGGGGAACTTTTCATTGGCAATCATAGAACGTTGATTCTTGGTATCCAAAGATACCTGTAAAACGCTATCAACCTATGTTAACTGCAAAAGAGGTGGGATCATGAAGCCGTCGATGTTGTTTGTTGTCCTGGTTGGATTGTTGAGTGTTACCGGATTATTCTGTACTGCTGTTGCTGCTGATGTGGATGCGAACCACAAAACGCAGAGATCGATCACCAAGCAAGTGAAAAGGGTGGGGGATCTGGACATGATGCAGAAAAAACACGTCATTCGGTTTTTGGTGCCGTATAGTAAGACGTTTTATTTCCTTGATAAAGGGAGACAACGAGGACTTACCTTTGATTTTGTGACACTTTTTGAAAAGGAATTGAACAAGAACAGGAAAAAAGGGCAGCTTCCCCTCAAGGTGGTGATTATACCCACAGGAAGAGATAAATTATTTAAGTATCTTGCCGAGGGCTATGGCGATGTGGCGGCTGGTAACCTGACCATCACTGAGGAGCGTTTGAAAACAGTAGATTTTGCTTCGCCATTTGCCATGCATGCCGAAGAAGTGGTGGTAAGCGGTGCCGATGTTGCACCTGTGGCAAACCTGGACGATCTTGCGGGAAAATCTGTTTATGTCAGAAAGTCAAGCAGCTATTATGGACACTTGCAGGATCTGAATAAAAAGCTGTCAGCGCAGGGTAAAAAGGCGGTTGAGATTCAGGCCGCTGATGAACTCCTGGAAGATGAAGATATTCTTGAAATGGTCAGTGCCGGGGTCATCCCCTTGACAGTTGTGGATAAGCATAAAGTGGATTTCTGGAAACAGATCCTTCCTGACCTAAATATAGGGATGAGTACGCATCAAGGGGGAATGATAGCCTGGGCAATTCGTAAAAACAGTCCGAAATTAAAGAAAAAAATAAATGAGTTTGTTGATCAGAACAGAAAAGGTTCCTTACATTTTAACATGTTGTTTAAGCGCTACTTGCAAAATACGAAGTATGTAAAGAATAACACGACAGAAAGCGAGTTAAAACGGTTTCGTCAGTTGGTTGATCTTTTTAAAAGATACGGGAATGAGTACAGATTTGACTGGTTGATGGTTGCCGCTCAGGCCTATCAGGAATCGGGGCTGGATCAAACGAAGAAAAGTGCGGCTGGAGCCATTGGAATTATGCAGGTGCTTCCAACGACAGCTGCTGATCCGAACGTAAATGTCAAACAAATAGAAGTACTTGAAAATAATATCCATGCTGGTACCAAATATCTCCGTTTTATGGTGGATCGTTATTTCGATAATGAAACTGTTAACACTGTAAACAGGCATCTTTTTGCTTTTGCTGCCTATAATGCAGGGCCGGCTCGAGTTGCACAACTTCGCAAGGAAGCCGAAGAATCTGGACTGGACCCCAATGTATGGTTTAATAATGTGGAGAGAATTGCTGCTAAAAGAATCGGCCGGGAAACTGTTCAGTATGTTTCTAATATTTATAAATATTATATTTCCTATAAATTGATAGCAGACAAGATAGAAAAAAAGGCAAAACTATCCAAGTGAGTACAGGCTGTTTTTCTTTAGAGGTGCTGCATTTCTTTCTTGACTTTCGTCCCGTAAAATATACTATAGGAGAAACTTTATCCAAGGAAACACAATGATATTACATCTCGCTCTACCTCTTCAAAATCTACTAGGAACCACAAACGTGGTGCAAGAGGGAGTTCTGCCTTAGCGAGTCAGTATCTACATAGACCTTTTGAGCCACGGTTTGTAAAAACCGTGGCTTTTTTTTTGGGGGGTGTAGATAGTTCACAGATTAAACGTTCTTCGGTTGTTTCCTGCAGTAACCCCAGGCTATCTCCGTTCACCAGGAGTTGACACAGGACAAAGGAAATCCGGGAAGAGTGAATATCTGTAAATGGTGACTTTTTTACAGAGTTAGAAGCGGGGGCGAGACAATTGTTATCTTCTGGATGCTGCCAGAACCAGAACACGCGCCTGGAGTTGCTATATCTTTTCAGCCTTGGACTTTTGTTTGCACAACATATTATTATTGGCCCCATAAAGGGGTATCTTTTGACTGCACAGTGGAGAATCTCATGGATGCGGAAGTATTAAAAAAATACCGACCTTATCAACCAGTGGATCTGCCTGATCGCACTTGGCCTTCGAACGTAATTAAAAAGTCGCCTGTATGGTGTAGCGTTGATCTTCGCGACGGTAACCAGGCGCTCATTCAGCCAATGAGTCTGGAAGAAAAGCTGGAGATGTTCCAGTTGCTCATTAATATAGGGTTTAAAGAGATTGAGGTCGGATTCCCTTCTGCATCCCAAATAGAATATGATTTTATGCGTTTGCTCATTGATGGCAACCGTATTCCTGGTGATGTTGTAATCCAGACCCTGACGCAATCACGGGAAAGCCTCATCAAGAAGACTTTTGCATCTCTTAAGGGGTGTAAAGAGGCTATTGTGCATTTGTACAATTCCACTTCCACTTTACAGCGCAATGTGGTCTTTAAAAAAGGAAGAAAAGAAATAATTGAACTGGGTGTGGCTGGAGCTAAACTGATTCGGCAAGAGGCTGCGAAAACTGACACCCGTATCCGGTATGAGTACTCACCGGAAAGCTTTACCGGCACCGAACTGCCCTATGCCCTTGAAATTTGTGAGGCAATCATGGACGTGTGGGAACCTACCCCCGATAATCCCATGATAATCAATTTGCCTGCAACTGTGGAGATGTCAACACCCAATATTTATGCCGATCAGATTGAATGGTTCTGCCGGAACCTGAAAAATCGTGATGCGGCTCTTATCAGTCTCCATGCACATAACGATCGAGGTACTGCGGTCGCAGCTACTGAACTTGCCTTAATGGCCGGAGCTGATCGTGTAGAGGGGACCTTGTTCGCCAATGGAGAGCGAACAGGAAATGTGGACCTGGTAACACTGGCTTTGAATATGTTTACCCAGGGGATTGATCCCGGACTTGATTTTTCCAATATCAATAAGGTGATCAATGTGACGGAACGATGCACTAAAATTAAATTGCATCCTCGCCACCCGTATGCAGGAGAGCTGGTTTATACTGCATTTTCAGGATCACATCAGGATGCCATTAACAAGGGAATGGCTGCCATTGAGGACAACGAGGAAACCGGCTGGGCTGTCCCTTACTTGCCCATTGATCCAAGAGATGTGGGGAGAACGTATGAATCCATCATTCGTATCAACAGCCAATCCGGTAAAGGTGGTGTAGCTTACATAATGGACAGGGAATTTGGCTATAAATTGCCTAAGGAAATGCATCCTGGTTTTGGCCGCGTTGTTCAAGAGGTTGCTGATGCATGCGGCGATGAATTAAGCCCGGAAATGATAATGCATACTTTTGAAAAGGAATACCTGTTCAATAGCAACGGGTTTGCTTTGAAGGCATTTAATGTACTCAAAAGACATATTGATTCCGCTGAAGAACTTTCTTCTGCAGAAGTTGAAGCTGTGCTGAAAATTCATGGGCAGGAAAAAAATCTCCATGCTGTGGGAAATGGTCCGCTGGATGCATTCTGCAAAGCCCTGCGTGAAATGGGAGGCCTTTCCTTTACTCTGCACGCCTACCACGAGCACGCCTTGACAAAGGGAAGTTCCTCCAAAGCAGTGACCTATATTGAGATCATTGATGAAGATGAAGAAGGTTGGTGGGGTGCAGGTGTGGATACAGATATCATTATCTCGTCCATTAAAGCGTTATTGAGTGCTTTGAATCGAGCTGATAACAAGCCTGGGAAATAGAACGAAGCTGCAAACTGGTCGAGTAACTACTCACTGGGAAGGCTGGTACTGGAAGACTGAGGTGTTCGCAAGCGGGCTGATCATGGAAAGGTCAGGTGTGTTGTGTGCAGTTACCTGATCGAACTCAATGAAATCGAGGCATCTCCTTTGGAGGGAGTGCATTATAAAAATTACCATGGGAAATGCAGAATGAGTAGAGGGATTGTACGCCAACTGAATATGCTTCTTCACGCCATTGTGGAGTGGTTGCTGGTGGCAGTGGGCATCATGCTGGCAGTCATTGCTCTGCGAGGAATTGATGTGGCAGGCGCCAGATACGGAGTAACCGCCATTGGTCTCCTCCTTTCCATAGCCGGATTGTTTTTCCGTTTTCGAAGAATTCGTCTGTATTCAACCAGAAAGCGGAAACAAGAATAGAACGAACCTTTACACAAAAAGAACCCTTCTTTGAAAGACCGAAATTTTACAGAAGGGTTCTCTCGCCAAGGCCGTCGTGCCGTAACTCATCACGGATGCTGTGTCTTCTTGGTTTCACCCACCTCCGAAATGTACCTTATGGGAGCCCGTGGATAGGTGAAGATGGTGAAAAGCTACTTTTTTATATCTGCAAAACGTTGCAGGTAAAGACGTCCTAATCAAAATCTTCCTCGTCGTCCACTTCATCATAATCGTCTTCGAGCAACTCTAATTTGAGTGGAGACAGCGAATCGACGAGATATTCGGCTTCGCAATCGTTGCAGTATACAATGTCGTCTTCTTCGATGTAGTCATCAATGATGACATCACCTCCACAAATCTCACATTCAACACTCAGTTCATCTTCTTCAAGATAATCTTCAGCAAACATCTTTCTCTCCTTTGATAAACTGCTAATCCGTATTTATCACAATTATATTTTCAGTAGATCCGAGGCACCGGGCATATAGCGGTGCAAAAATCCTGCAAATGGCCGCTAACAATGTAGATGCTGTACATTTTGCAAAGCAGGTAATATGCCAAAAAAAGCAGATTGAAAAATAACTGAAAAACAGTTGCTTGAAGCTTGACAAGAAGGTTGGATGCAAGAGTGTTGCATAAAAGGTTCCTATACAATCTCACCTGTCTGGAAGAGAATTCTCTACTGTACTGTTATTGCATAAGAACGTCTTGATTGTCGCGTTCCGGAACTCTTGCTTCCGATTGTCGGAAATATTCTTTTCTCAGTCCATGGGCCTGCATTTTGGAATACATGGCCCTGGGGCTGAGGCCGGCATGTCTTGCTGATTCACCGATGCGTCCTTTGGTATACTCGAGGAGTTCAATCAGATATTTTCGTTCAGCATCCCGATTCTGTTTGGATTTATACTCTTTTAGGGTGAGTCCGGGGCTGAAGGCAGACTGGTCGGAGATCTCCTGAGTCAGGGGTTGTCCATGGGAAGCTGTTGCGAATTCTATTATTCCCGGAGTAATGATTGGTCCATTTGCTTTTAACAGAGCTCGTTCAATTACATTTTGTAGCTCTCGAATGTTACCTGGCCATCGATGGGCTGTGAAACGTTGTAGAACTTCCGGTGATATCGCTTCCACATAGCTGCGGGCAGGCGTCCTTTTCTTGTTGAAAAAATGTGTAGTCAACAGAGAAATATCATCCAGCCTGTGGCGTAACGGCGGCAGGGTAAGTGGGTATACGGCAAGACGATAATAGAGATCAGAACGAAGCTTGCGGCTGTCAAGTAGTTGTTGTGGCTGGATGTTGGTGGCGGCAATAATGCGCAGGTTCAACGCCGTATCTTTATTGTTGCCCAGGCGCTGCAGTTTTTGTTCCTGTATTACCCGTAAAAGACGGACCTGCATGGCTGACGACATGGATTCCAGTTCATCGAGAAAAAGTGTTCCTCCATTGGCATATTCCAGCTTTCCTATGCGTTGATTAAAAGCACCGGAAAAAGATCCCCGTTCATGACCAAATAACTCACTTTCCAAAAGGGTGTCTGGAAGCGCACCACAATTGATAGCCATAAAAGGGCCGCTTTTTCTCTGGGAGCAATTGTGAATAATTGAGGCGATGAGTTCTTTTCCTGTTCCTGTTTCACCGCTGATAAGAACGGTAGAATCTGTTCTAGCTACGGATTTGATACCATCGACAACTTCTGCCATATATGGATTATTGGTAATTAACGCCTCGATGCCGGGGGTTGGGTCCATTTCACCGTTCAGGTAATTTTGCCGGAAGCGTGACTGACGTTCGTGGTAAAGTTTTTCTGCAAAAGGCAGAATCTGTTCCGGTTGGACAGATACTGATGAAATACTTTTTTCCTGTAATGATTGAGGAATGATCTGTCTTGTCTTGTCATCTGTTTCATTTCCAAGAATGACAACCGTTGCAAATTCGGCCAGGATTCCAAGACGATCAGTGTTGCAAGGGTGTTTTTGCAGTTGGTTCCTGGATATACATATAATATCAAAAATGATTGAGGAGCTTAGGGCCGTAAAGGTCTCCTCGGTAAGTGCATGCATTACCTGACATTGCATTGCACTGGCCATGGAACCAGCGGATATGTTTTTCAGGTCCGGAAACCCGTAGAGTAACATTCTGAACATAAGGCAAATATATCACACTCCCTATCTGGGCGGGCTTGATTATTGTAGTACTTTACCAAGGTGTACACGTGTCGGTATTACCACGTAGCTGTTAGCAGCATTTTTTCTATGCACTGAAATACCGCATGTTCCCTATCCTTTGTGTTTACTCAGGGTTACTTGTACTTCCCGTCGCAAAAAGTTTTTTCGGAACTTTTTGTATGAGTTCTGGAAGGGGAAAAGGTTTGCAATAATAGTACCCCTGCAGGCAGTCACAGCCAGCCTCTCTGAGTTGAATGGCGTCCTCCCCGGTCTCGACTCCTTCTGCAGTCACAAGTATTTTCTGGGCATGACAGAGATCAATGAGCGAGCGTAACAGGGTATGTTTGCCGCTGGCCAGGGTTTTTTCTACAAATGTTTTATCCAGCTTCACCATATGAATGGGGAGTTCAACCAATTGCAGCAGGGATGTGTACCCGGAACCAAGATCATCTATGGCAAGCTCAAAACCAAGATTCCCCAGATCAGTTAGATTTGTCAGCCCGGTGTCTGAATGCTTTTGGTAGAAGGTTTCAGTAAGTTCCAGGGTAAACATTGACGGGTCTATATCATGCTGTTTAATGATGGGCAATATTTCCTGTTGAAAATTTGCTTTGGAAAGTTCCGCTGCCGAAATGTTTATGGAAACTTTGACCTGATTACCGAAATGCTCGCGGAGCTGTCTTGAATGCATAAACGCCTGATCAATGACCCACAGATCAACGTCTCTGTAGATACCGAGACTTTCTACAATCGGGATAAATTCAGCAGGTGGCACAAAGCCCAGTGTGGGTGAGAACCAGCGTATGAGAGCTTCGAAAGAATAAATAGTTTCCGAATCAGACCGCACAATAGGCATATAGTGCAGTTCCAATTCTTCATAGTTGAGTTTTTTCAGCTCTATCTCAAGAAGCTGCTGTCGTCTGGATATCTCCGTCAACTCTTGGGAATAATATGAGACAGTATTTTTGCCACTTTTTTTGGATTCATACATCGCAGAATCTGCATTGACGATCAGATCCTCCGCCGTTGCCCCGTCATGGGGGTAACTGGCGATACCCATACTGAGGGTTACCGGAAACGTGCCTTCTTCACACGTGAACCCATCTTTGCAGAGATGAAGTATACGTTCAGCAATACGGGAAATGGCCTTGGTGTTGGAAAAACCATGGACGATTACAGCAAATTCATCCCCTGCCAGCCTTGCCACCGTTGTATCCTGCTCTTTAATGGTTATGACATAATCACTCCCCCTCACGACTTCATGCAGGCGGAAGGCAAACGCCTTGAGAAGAGCATCTCCGGTGGTGTGACCATAGTAGTCGTTAACATACTTGAAGTTATCAAGATCAATATAGATCAGGCAGACATTGGTTTTATTGTGTTCTGCCCGCTTAATCAGCTTGGTGAGAATCAGGTTGAAAACTCGTCTGTTATACAGTGTGGTCAGGGTATCGCGTTCTGCGAGTTCTTTGGTTCCTTCGTAGGTTTCCTTCAGTTTGTCGTAGAGCTGCGCAAAAGAGCGGTTCAGGCTTCCTATCTCATCGTTGCTTTCATGAATTATGATTTCTTTTGTGGCATCAAGGTCTGTTCTTTTCAGTTGCTGTTCAAGTCGATGAATGGGATGTAGTACGTATCGCTGTAAGAGAAACTGCAGGGCAAAGTGCGTGAGGCAGAGAAGGATCAGGAATAATATCCCAAATCGGATAAGGGTTTGATTCAGTTCTTTCTGGATTATTTCGGCAGGGACTTGAATACTTATTGCACCAAAACCTGGCAGTAATTTTTTCTCCTCAAAGTTCTTCGGAGAATGATCTGTGTTTTGGGTTGTTAATAGGGAGACAATCCTGTCTTCTTTTTTTAGCGTGTCAACTCTGTGATAAAATTCAGTAGGACTCAGGGTGACAACCACAGCTATGGTATTTTTTGAGCCAAAATCAAAGCTTTCTTTTAATGTGATGCGGTCAACCGCTTTGTAAATGGCTATTCGCTTCAAATCATTGAAATAATGCATTGCTGAAGGTGTCCTGTTTTTCAGCAGGGTTGTAACCCAATCGTTGATGGCAGGAGCAGGGTCGGCAAATGGGTTGTCACTGGATTCATAATAGTATTCCTGCTTTCCTGTTCCCGTGACAAAAAGGAGAGAGAAATGGTCGCTGGAAAGGGCTGTAAGGTCTTTTAAGATGGTATCCAGACCGCTGCCAAGTGCGATGGATTTCATCTGGTCATCGTCACTGTCCAGAAAACGGCGCAACGCATCACTTTGCATAATGGATGCAAGAATACCTCTGGCCATGAGACTGTATTGCGAAAAGCTTCCTGCCAGCTCTGTGGCCTGCATCAGCAGTGAGCTGCGGGTTTGGGCGCGGATAAAATTTCTTTCCACCAGATAAAGTCCCGATGACATAATGCAAAAGGTCAATAGCAGGACAGTGATGATAAGAAAAGGAACCTTTTTACTGAGTTTCATGTTGTCTTTGAATGGCGTCGAAAATTCTTCTTCTTTGCCTGATGTTTTTGTCAGAAAGAATTCTGTACATTTGGGCTTTTTGAAAAAAATCTTCAGGTGGAAAAAGTGTTTCGTCTTTTGCTGCTTCCGACGACATGAATTGTCTGGCAGCACTCACAGGTGGCGCGGCGTATATCTCTTCGGTATTAACAGCCACAACCTCAGGGTCTGCGAGATAGTTGAGGAATTGCAGCGCCTCCTTTTTGTGTGTCGAGTTAGCAGGAATGGATAGACAATCGACCCAGATCACTGTTCCTTCCTCAGGTATTATGTATTGCCAGTTTTCTGAACCAGATGCGTCATTTAACGAATACTGGTCGCCACTGTAGCCAAGCGCCATGTGCATCCGTTTGCCATTTCCTGGATGCTGCAGGTTTGTAAGCGCATACTTATAATTTAACACCCAGGGCACCTGTTTCTGAAGAAGTGTATAAGCCTCCTTGAGTTCACTTTCTTTTTCCGTGTTGACATTGTAGCCAAGAGAGAGCAGAGGAGGAATCAGGCTGTCTGTCATATCTTCTACCATGACCACATGTCCCTGGTGTTCCGTTTCCGGACTGAGGAGCTGTTTCCAGGATGTTGGCGTTTTTTTGAATTTTGTCGCGTCATAAACAATGCCAACTGTGCCGTAAAAATAGGGGAGACCAAAGTTGCCACAACTTTCCTGCCAGCGTTTATCTATGTTTTTCATGTTTGGAATTTCAGATTTGGATATGCCAAGAATTTTATTGTTTTTTCCAAATATTTGAGCTGAGATCGAATCGAAAATGACCAGGTCAAAACGATTAGTACTTATTGAAGCTATGGTTTCATCCCGCACTTGGTCGCTATCAAAATATTCCAGCTTAACAGCAATTCCGGAGTGCTTTTGAAAATCCTTTACAACCTGCTCAGCAATATAGTTTTCCCAGGTATACAGGGTCAGTTCCTGCGCATTACTGAGGCTGTAAGGGTATACAACTGTGAAGAACAAGAGCAGTAGAGAGGTAAAGATATGACAATGGTTTTCGGCATTACCAAATTTGTACGTTTGCATAGAAAAGCCCTGAGAAAATAGCATAAAAGGTGGTGGTTGGAAATCCGATTGCAGCACAGCTGAAAACATCACTTTTTTTTTCGAGTGCCACCGAAAAAAGGTATCGTTATCTTTTTTGTATGAATATTTGGAAGGGAATGTCAAATTTCTTTTGCTCTGTTCCATCATATCTTGATTGAATTCAGGAGGCAGAGCCAACTGACGTATCAACTGACAGGTTGGAATACGTCGGTACGACAAACATTGCTTATAAGGTGTATCGGATACGTATGGAATTTTAGGGTCGCGGAAAATAATAACTATCCAAAATTGCGAAGACGTTACCGGGTTGAGAGACAAGCAAGATTGGATGATGTATTTTTTCCGTGACCCTTCAGGCTCTTCTCCATAAACAGTCTTTTCACCGGGAGCGGTGTTGTCTTCAAATTTTTATCTACGGAATATCAGTTGTATGCCTATGGTAAAAGTCTGTAGCTCCCTCTCTTTCCGGCGAAATTCTTCATTTATGGCAACTGCTTACAGACTGCCTGAGGTCTTCGCAAGCAGGCTGATACAGCGTATAGAAGCATACGTAAGCAGGCCTGCTTGCGGGAAGGTTCGATGCACTGCTTGGAGCAGTTACGTAAAAACATAGTTACTCATAGCGCAATGCTTCAATGGGATCCATCTGTGCGGCTTTTTTTGCAGGAACATAGCCAAATACAATACCAACTGCGCCGGAAAAGAAAAATGCCGCAGCTACAATACCTGGTTTGAAAACAAATGGGACACCTATCAATTTTGAACAGAGGGCCGCTCCTCCAAGTCCAAGCAGAATCCCTATCAATCCGCCAAGGGATGACAGGGAAACGGATTCCACCAGAAACTGTAGTAAAACATCCCGTTCCAGGGCCCCAATGGCGAGCCTGGTGCCAATTTCTCTTGTACGTTCCGTCACCGAGACCAGCATGATATTCATGATCCCAATTCCCCCCACCAGCAAACTCACCCCGGCCACAGCGCTGAGAAGGGCTGTAAGTACGGTTGTGGTTCCCGTAAGGGTATCGATTATTTCCTTCATGTCGCGCACATGGAAATCCGCCTCCTGGCCCGGAGCAATACCCCTTCGTTCCCGCATGAGCAACTCAATCTCCTTTTGGACACCCGTTGTGGAAACTCCTTCTTGTACAGCTACCAGGATCGTACGTACGTCACTGTTTCCTGCCATTCGCCTCTGCAGGGTTTTCAATGGGATAACCACCAGGTCATCCTGGTCAGTACCGAAATTGGATTGACCTTTTTCCTTGAGCGTTCCGATGATTTTGAATGAGATTTTCCCCAGTCGCATGGTTTTTCCTGTAGGCGATTCATTGGCAAAAAGCTCTTTCTGTATGGTTTTGCCGATAAGACAGACTGATTTGCCGGCCTGGAGTTCACTGTCACTGAACGTTCTTCCTTCATCCAAGTCCCATCCCTGGACGATGAAAAAATCATTGGTTCCACCGGTTACGGACGTGGACCAGTTGTTGCTTCCATAGATAGCCTGGCCTGATGTTTCGGCGACAGGGGCAACTGCCTGCAAACCGGCTATACTGTTCTTGATGGCTGTGGCATCTTCAATTTTGAATGGGTCTGAGCTGCTGCGAGCTCCGCCAGGTCCGCGCATTCCCTGGCCCGGGCGCACATGAAGAACATTAGAGCCAAGTTTGGAAATATCAGAAGTTACCTTTTGGGTTGCACCACTGCCCAGTGTAACCATGCTGATAACCGCTGATACCCCTATAACGATACCCAGAATGGTCAGGGCCGAACGTAGTTTATTACGCCTGATGGTCTTCTGGGCAAGAAGAAACGTTTCCCAGAGCATCATAGTGTATCCTCCACTGCAGTATCTGAGATAATATGTCCATCCTGAAATTGCATCTGGCGCTTACAGAATTCCGCCATGTCCGGTTCATGGGTTACCATGATAATGGTGATACCATCACGTTGATTGAAGGTACGCAGCATCTCCATTATTTCAATACTGCGAACCGAGTCCAGATTACCCGTAGGTTCGTCGGCGAGGAGCACTCTTGGCTTACCGACAATTGCACGGGCAATGGCGACGCGCTGCTGCTGGCCTCCTGAAAGTTCTCCCGGAGTGTGGTTCTGCCATTTTTCCAAGCCCACGGCACAGAGAGCTTCCTGGGCCATCTCTCTGCGATGGCGGGCAGGTATTTTTCTGTATATCAGGGGAAGCTCGACATTTTCTATGGCTGAGGTTCTGTTGAGCAGGTTAAATCCCTGAAAAATAAACCCGAGAAACTGTCGACGCAGTACGGCCCGTTGATCCCTGGAGAGACTTCCCACGGCAACTCCATCAAAATAGTATTGACCGCTGCCGGGCGTATCCAGACAACCAAGTATGTTAAGACTGGTAGATTTTCCGGAACCGCTCGGCCCCATCATGGCCACAAATTCACCCTGATGGATTTGTAGGTCAACGGCGTCTAGAGCTTTAACAGCTGCCTGGCCTTTCCCATAGATTTTACTTACCCCTTGCAGTTGAATGAGGGGGGTGGTGTCTGTTTGCATGTATCTGCCTAACGAGTTTGACTTATAGCGGTTGTTATAACCTGATTGTCTGCAGAAAGCTGATCTGACTGAACAGCAGTCATTACCCCATCCGTGGCTATTTTACTGACCCTTACAGGTTGAGGTTGGCCTTGGTGCAGAATCCAGAGCGTCGCTTCTCCCTGTTCATTCCCTGGTCGTATTTCTACTTGTTTACCTGATCTCTTAAAGCGAGGTGGTCCTGGCATGATAGAGTTGAGTATTCCCTGTTTTTCGCGTGACGGTTGAGATGGTTTGGGGGGAGAGAAACGTAGGGCCGCATTGGGAATAAGCAAGGTATTTGTATGTTTCTGCACGGTAATATCTGCCGTCGCAGTCATTCCTGGTCGTAGCGTAAGGTCTGGATTATCAACTTTGAGTACAGTTTGATAGGTAATAACTCCGTCGTTTTCATCAGCAGCATACCGTACCTGAGTTATCTCCGCCTGAAAACTACGTTCCGGATACGCATCAACTGTAAAGGTGGCTGACTGACCTTCCTTTACCTGTCCAACATCAGCCTCATCCACATCCACGAGCAGTTCCATGTTGCGCAGATCCTCCGCCAGTGTGTAGAGAACCGGGGCTTCCAGGGAGGCCGCAACTGTCTGGCCAACTTCCACACTTTTAGAGAGAACCACTCCATTGATAGGAGAATAGATGACGGTCTTTTTCAAATCACTCTCATCTGAATCCAGGGACGCCTGTGCACTGTCAATGGCTGCCTGAGCAGCATCCAGAGCAGCAGCAGCCCGTTGGCAGTCGGCTTCAGTCTCTTCCATATCTTCAAGGGATGGGAGTTTACCCTGGGTCAGTTCTCTGGTTTTTTGGTATCGCTTCAATTTTTTTTCACAGGCTGATTGTGTGGCCAGAGCTTCCTGGTAATTGGCTTTTGCTGTTGCCACTCCTGATTTTGATTTAGCAACCGTTGCCCTGTATTTGGAATCATCCAGATATGCCAATGGTTGATCTTTTTCAACAGCATCGTTATAATCAGCCGTCATTTTGAGAATCCGGCCAGAGAGCTCGCTTCCCACATCCACTTCATTGGTCGCTGCCAGATTTCCTGTTGCTGTCACGGTTACCACCAGGTCTCCCCGTTGAACCGGAGCTGTCTGAAAACTAACCTGCGCTTTGCTAGAACCTTTCTTTTGTATAAAAAAGACAGCTGCACAGACAATCGTCACCACAATCAGGAGGATGGCAATACGATGGAATGTACTTTTCTTACGTTTCCCTGCCTTTTTAATGACGTCTTGTACGGATAATTCTGTATCGTTTTGCATAGTTTCTGGTTTGTTATCGTATTTAAATGATTGCATTTCCCCAGGTTTGACTGTCACCTTGTCGGGTTAGTCTTTGTGACAGTGGTATGAGGTGCATCCGTTTCGGACATAGATTGCCATCCTCCACCAAGGGCTTTATACAGTCGAATCAGATTGGAAAGTACTGTTCCTGAGCTTTGAGCGATCTGATCCTCAAAGGAAAGCAATGACCGTTGGGCATCCAGTACATCGCTGAATCCTGTCATGCCGGTGGCATACTGGTGTTCAGCAAGTTGTTCAGCCAGGCGGGCAGCTTTACTGCCTTCCTGTAGACGCTGGAGTTTCTGCTGTTCATTGGCGTAGGCAATAATTGCATTTTCTACCTCTTCAGTGGCATTAAGAACCGCTGCCTTGTATTGGAGGATCTGTTGCTGCATCTGTTCATCCTCGATTTTCACCTGGTTGCGAAGGGCGCCTGCCCGAAATATCGGCCAACTGAAAGTGGGGCCAAGGGACCAGAGGCGGGTGGGAGCATTGATCAGTTTGTCTGCTGAGATAGCTTCCAGACCTATGGAACCTGTTAAACTCAGTTTGGGATAGAGTTCAGCTTTTGCTTCACCTACTCTGGCAGTCTGGGCTGCAAGCTCTCTCTCTGCCTGTCGTATGTCAGGCCTGCGACGCAGTAAATCCGCAGGCACGCCAATGGCCAGTTCCATCGAGGCTGTTGGAATAGGTCTTTGTTCAAGGAACTGCTGTTGCAGGGTACCAGCTGGTTTACCTGTGAGAATGGCCAGGCTGTTGATGTATTCTTGAAACCCTGTCTGCATGTCAGGGATATTTGCTTTGGAACTCTCCAGGTTATAACGGGCCTGGGCAATGGCCAATTCATCACCTCTGCCAGCCTTGGAGAGAGCGGTGAGCAGGTCCAGGGTCTGTTGTTGAGAGAGTATGTTTTCCCTGGCTACCCGTAATCGTTCCTGATAGGTTCGTACCTGTATATAGTCCAGGGCTACTTCTGCTATAAGGCTGACGCGTGTGTCCCGCAGGGATTCCACCGAAGCTTCATAGTCAGCCTGGCTTGCTTCTACGGACTTGCGCACTCCCCCAAAGAGGTCAATTTCCCAGGAAGCATCAAAACCGGCAGAGTAGGCATCTGTTTCCCTTCCTTCGCCGCCTGAATCTCTGGTGTAGCTTTTTCTTGCTGACCCGGAGCCATCCAGGGTAGGGAAGAGTGAGGCACGGGTGACAATGCGTTCCAGTCTGGCCTGACGTACCCTGGACTGAACCTCCTGAAGATCCAGGTTATGCAGCAGGGCTTGATCAATAAGGTCTATCAGTTGAGGGTCTTCAAGAGTGTTCCACCATGAGGCTAAGGTTGAGCTTTGTTCCTGCACAGTCTGCTGATACTGTGCGGTCCAATTCTTACCGACCTCGATTTCCGGAGGAGAATATGCCGGGCCGACAACACTGCAACCCGTGAGCATGAACAGCAGAACAAAAGAATGTATGTTTTTTATGGGCATATTCGTCTTCCTGTTACTTGGAGGTGTTCCCCCAGGAGAGTGTGATACTTTCTGCATTGTGAAAGGTTTGCTTTTGGTTCATTGAGAGTTTTTTTACAAAGCCGCAATGGCTTTGAGAAAGGCTGTCTCCTTGATATACAGAGAGAAATAATAGCAGGCCTATCTTCAACCTGTAAGCGAATGATATGTGTTTGAAAGTCATTTCTTTATTTTATAGTATGCCCGTTTCATGTTCTGATAGCGTACCGCAGTTTGTTGGAATCAACGCAGAACAACCGGGTACCAGGTGTTCTGCAAAAAATACGCGTTACAGGATCACATGGGAGGTCGACCACCAGGGCCGCCGTTTCTCTGAGCCTCTGCCTCTTCCTTGGTAATGTACCCGTCATTGTTGGTGTCGAGCTTACTGAAAAGGTCTGAAGGACCGCTGAATTCCTTTTTGGATACCTTGCCATCTTTGTTGACATCATCCCCTTCAAACCCTTTTCCGTGTGGTGCCCCTCCCTTTCCTGGTCCACCTTGCCTGTTCTGCTCTTCTTTCATAGTTTCAGGAACCTTTGGTGTAGGTAATTCATCGGAGGTAAGTGCACCGTCTCCATTAAGATCCAACTGGTCAAAACGTTCCGGCGTATCAGGAAATTCGGTAAGTGTGATCTGGCCATCTCCATCCAGGTCATAACGCTCAAGAACTGATTGATTGGATGATTCTTTCTGTTGGGGGGGAGGTTGCTTTCCCGCGAGAGACGGTTGTACCCGCATGGTCAACAGGATAGCCAATGCAAAAAAGAGACGTATAAAAGTTTGTCTTCCGCTCATTGGTAATACCTTATCTATAGTTTGTATTTGTCTGGGGCATACCGGCCATTGTGTATAAGTCATGGAGAGAAAAACACAGTTTCTGCGTTTTACCCTTGTGCAGGCTGTCTCAAAGGCTGTGTATACCGTTCCATAACCCAGCCCATAGCCCCATTGGGAAGGCGTACATAATACCATCCTGGAGCTGTGCCCTTGATTTCAAGCTGCATTCCCCGGGTCACCTGGCTGGTAACCGGATGGTTTATTCCTGGGCCTGAGCGAACGTTAAGAGTATGAGCGTCCACAATGATGAACTGACCTGCCATCATAGCTGGCTGAGGTGGAGCAGCTGGTTTTTCAACTACGATATAACCTTGAGGGGCTTTTTGGTAATAGACGCCTGCAAAGAGAAAATAAGTCATTCCGGCAATAAGGAGTGTTTCAACCCCCGGTGGCAGATGTCTGATCATTACGCCATGGGGTGGAGTTATGGAGCGAAATCCTTTTGGACCCCGTTGGTAATAGTGTCCCTGATGATACATATATTCCTGGCCGTGGTATTTGATTACACTGTGGCCTTGGGGCAGTTGCTGCATGTAATTGTTAGGGCCTGGTGGATTTTGAGGCCAGCGGCCATTATTACCTGCAAAGGCAGTGCTGCATGAGAAAAGTGCAACGATGCAGGTTGTGGCTATAAGTTGGCTCGCTCTTCTTTTTTTTGGATATTGTTTTAATTTCATGAGGTTTTCCTCAGGCTATATGGTTGTCATTGGTTCCTGCTTTGCAACGATTGGATGTAGCAGGAATAACCGGAGTCCAGCGTCATTTTCACTATACATTACAATAAACTGTAAATGTGGAGAGAATATGTAGAAATTGTGTGTTTTTGTGAAAATGGACTCTGGGGCTTGAAAGATCGTATGAATTGGTATTTGGTAACTACTCATAGGGCAAATGACTAAGGGTCACGGAAAACAAATTATCCAATCTTGCTTGTCTCTCAACTCGGTAACGTCGTCGCGTCAATGGCTCAATACGGCCAGTATGGAACCATTGACGCGACGACGTTAAGCCGATATCCTACGCAATTTTTGGACATTTATTATTTTCCGCGACCCTACGCTTGGCAACTTCCCTGTATTTGTAACCGATTACTACGGGGTAGCCGAGGTTTTACCAAACACTCTTGCCCAGCGTATGGGGTAGTATGCCAGGCTGATTGTGGAAAGATCTGATTTACTGTAAGCAATCACACTAGTTGTATCGCTATAAAGGCCTTGATGGAGATGGCAGGTGGGGCTCTGAGGTATACCATGGAAAAATTAATTAAGGGATTGTTCCAATGAAGGTTCGTTTTACGCTCACCCATAAACTTTTTGCCGCCTTTCTTCTTATATTGGCCATCGTTGTTGGGGCCATGTTTTTGGCAAGGCATATATTCTTTTACAATTTTCGGACCTATATTCGGCAGGTGGAGGTTGAAAAGCTGCAGGCTCTTGTGCCTGCTCTGCAGCAAGAGTACCTGCAATACGGTAACTGGCAAGGGATTACATCCGATGTGGGGCATTGGAGTAATGTTTTAAGTATTGCCTCTGAAATCCAGAAAGTGATTCCACCGCCGGGAAGACGGAATGGAAAAAAAACTGGGGGGGCTGAGGTCCTGCTTTGTGATGCACAATTGAATCCCGTAATTGGCAGTCCTGAGCCCGATGACTATGTTCAACTGGTCCCGGTGGAAGTTGATAACCGGATTGTTGGTTGGCTGGGGTTGGAGAAGAAAGAGCCTTTACGTTCAGGTCTTCCTGCAGCCCTGATTAAAAGACAGACACAGCATCTTGTTATTCTTTGTTTGGTTGTGGTCGCGCTGACAGGATTGATAGCCTATCTGTTTTCCAGGCAAATGGTGTATCCTATCCGTGAATTGATCCGTGGAACGCGTGAGTTAACAAATCGGAATTTTCATGTTCTGGTAAAGACAGGGACTGTGGATGAGTTTGGTCAACTGGCAGAACATTTTAACAGCATGGCCCAGACGTTGAGACATTACGAAAGCATGCGTCGGCAATGGCTGACAGATATTTCCCATGAATTACGTACCCCTCTGGCTGTTCTTCGAGGTGAGATAGAGGCTATCCAGGACGGTATTCGCGAGCCATCAGATGAAAACCTTGCATCTTTGCATGTAGAAGTGGTTCGTATCAGTACGTTGGTAGAGGATTTGCATCAACTGAGTCTGGCAGATTCGTACAGCTTTTGTTTTGAAAAGACACTTGTTGATATCCACCGTCTGCTCAAGGAAAGTGTGGACGGCTACCAGGTTGCGTTGCAGAAAAAGGAAATACATGTTCACCTGGCCCTGGACGCTCCAGTTGAAATGTTTGCGTATGCTGATGCAGACAGGATGATGCAGGTATTTGGTAATATTTTGGCTAATTGCAGTAAATACTGTAAAAGAAATGCAGAGGTTTACATTTCCACATGGGAAGAGCAACAAACATCACATATATGCATTGAAGACAGCGGGCCAGGGGTAGAGCCAACAGAACTTGGCAGGATTTTCGACCGCCTTTATCGAGTTGATGATTCCCGGAACAGGGAGTTTGGAGGCAGTGGACTGGGACTTTCCATCTGCAAACAGATAATTGAAGGTCATGGTGGTACAATTTGGGCAAAGCAGAGCGATAAAGGAGGCCTTGCCATATGCATATCATTACCAACTGAAAGGAAAAAGCATGTTGTTTGATTGCATGCAGACGAGATTCATCACATGGATGGAAAACAGGAACATATATTGGTTGTTGAAGATGAAATTAAAATAGCCGATGTCCTGCGCGATTACCTGGCTAGGTCGGGGTATCAGGTAACTTGTGTCAACCGGGGAGACCATGTGTTGGAGAGATTTCAGGCTTTGTCACCTTCGCTCATCTTACTTGATCTTATGTTGCCGGGAATGGACGGCATAACCATTTGTCGTGAGTTACGTCGCTTTACGAATATTCCAATTATCATGGTTACAGCAAAGGTTGAAGAGGTGGACCGTCTTGTAGGGCTCGAAATTGGAGCTGACGATTATATTTGTAAGCCATTCAGCCCACGAGAAGTCGTGGCCCGTGTCAAGGCTGTTTTGCGCAGAACAACTATGAATGAAAAGAAGCGCAAAGGCGTTGCCGGACCTATTGTCATCGATGAAAAGGCGCATACTGTCAGTATACACCATGAATTACTTGCTCTTACTCCTTCGGAGTTCGGTCTGCTGCAGGTGCTGGTTGCAGCTCCTGGCCGGGTATTTTCACGGAGTGAATTGATTAACAAAGTGCAGGGATATCAGTTTGAGGGGTATGATCGTACTGTTGACAGTCATATCAAGAATCTGCGGAAGAAGATTGCCGAAAAATTACCTGAACAGGACGTTATCCTCACCATTTACGGCCTGGGGTATAAATTAGTTATCTGATTGTTCCGCCAAGGCTTCTTCCATGATTTTACTCAATTCTGGCATCCGGTATGGCTTGTGAAGAAAGCCGGTAATATCAAAGTGTGCAATTTCTGAGAGCTGCTCTTTTTTGGCAAAGCCTGATGAGAGTATGATTTTGACATCAGTATTTATTTCACGAATGCGTTTGATTGCCTCCTTGCCATCCATAACCGGCATAATGATATCTATGATGATAACATCAATCAATTCCCCTTTGTCACGGATGAATTGCACCGCTTCCTCTCCAGATTCAGCAAGTTGAACCGTATACCCCAATTCTTTCAGCATCTGCTGTCCAACTATTCGCATTATTTCTTCGTCATCAACCAGTAAAACATTACCAGATCCTTTTCTGTACCCGGTATTCGCCGGTTTGTTTGAGACTGAATCTTCCGAACAGGGTAATAACAGGGTAAAAGTGGTGCCTCTCTCCAGGATGCTGTCTACCGTGATGGACCCATTATGGGCTTTTACGGTACCGTATACCGCAGCCAGGCCGAGCCCTGCGCCATCTCCCTGTTGTTTGGTTGTAAAAAACGGGGTAAATATTTTTTCTATGTGTTCAGGCTTGATGCCTGTGCCATTATCTTCAAATGCAATTTGAATGTATTCACCTTCAGATATTTCAAAGGAACTGTTTGTGCAAAAAGCTGCATCGAGAATCAGATTACTGGTTCGGATATGCAACGTTCCACCATTTGGCATCGCATGACTGGCATTTATACCCAGGTTGATAAAAGCATTGAGCAGGCCGGAAGAGTCACCGGTTATAACAGGGTTTTCTGCTTGGAGTACTTTGTTGATTCTTACTTTTTTATCAATGGTTCTGGAAAGGATGTCAACTGCATCAGTAAGCAGGACATGGATATCTATGGCTGTTGAGACTATTTTTCCCTTGCGCCCAAAAGCAAGGAGTTTTTTGGTCAGTTCAGCTGCTCTAGTTGCGGATTTAATGATGATATTGATATATTTTTCGTTTCTGGGGTTATCAGAATCAGTGGTGGTCTGCAGCAACTGGGCTGCCCCGAGCACTCCACCAAGCATGTTGTTAAAATCATGGGCAATCCCTCCAGCAAGTTGCCCAATAGCATCCATTTTATTACTGTGGTGAAGTTGCAGTTCCAGCTCATGTTCTTTGGTAACATCATCAATCCTGATGACCGCTCCTGGATTTTGTGCAGAGTGTGTTGTGAGCGGATAAATGGTCAGGTCTTCATACACAGGGGTGGTGCCGATCAATCGTTCCCGGTTGGTGATTTTCCTGGTTTCACCGTATTCCATACTTTTGGCAATCAGCGTGTAGACTTCCTTAAGTTCCGGATAGACTGTATGAAGAGGTTTTGCGAATGCTTCCTGCGCAGAAATACCTGTTAGTTTTTCCGCCTTCAAATTCCAAAGCGTAATAACAAGCTTTGCGTCTATTCCGATAATTGCGGAAGGCATGGAATTGATGATATCTGCGAGATACCCTTTGAGATCCCTTAATTCGTTCTCGACCCTTTTTCTTTCCTCCACTTCCAGGCTGAGTTGGGTGATCTGTTCGCGTATGGCATTTCTCATGCGATCAAAACTGTCGGCAAGTACGCCTATCTCATCATTGGTGCTAATTGTGATAGGATGATCCAGATGTCCCTGTGAAATGTTTACAGTCGCAGTGGTCAGGGTTTTAATAGGGTAAATTATTTTTGCTATGATCAAAGACAGAAGTGATGCAACCACCACACTGATAGTAAACATTATGCCAAAGAGAAGGGAGCTGAACTGCTGGACATCCTCGTATTTTTTTCTCAAAGGTACTGCGTAGGCAATAACCCATTTCCATGGTCGAAACACCCTGTAAATATACCATGTTTTTTCGCCTGCAAAGGTTGTATAGAATTGACCGCTTTCAGTCTCTGGATAAATAAACGGGGTACCATTGTCCTCTTTCAGTGTTTGCCCTGTCGGCACCGAAGGGTGAAGGAGAATGGTGGCCTGTTCGTTCATAAGGATCGGTTTGACCGGGCTATGTAATTGCCGGTAATAGATGTTTGTCAGTCTGTTGATTTCAGTTGTCTGGAAGTCGTCAATATAGGCCTCAACCATTCCGGTTTCTTCTAATTGAGTATTGACCTGCTGCAGGGACTCCCAGACCACGTCAATTTTTTCAGAAAAGATTTTTTGCTGGCTTTTATCAATTATATTAGTAAGCTGCCTTTTTGAGAGGGCATGAACGCTTAAGGTGATCAAAAAGAGTGAGCCAATGATAAACGGCAGGAGTTTCAGGATAATTGACTTTTGTTTCATGTCCAGATATCAGCTAATAGTGCGGAATTACCCTTGTCTTACAAAATAAGGCCATTGGCATACCTGAGTGCAGTCATATAGCTCTGGTTAACCATCTCATTGCTTACCTGAAGGCGTTCAAGAATTGGGAGAAATCGGCTCTCACGTTGTTGTTCATAGCTTTTGGCTAATTCAAGATAATCCGCATACGGACCCAGACCCAAAATAATAGCGTCTTTAACGGTTTTGTTAAGTGGTAACGAGTTAAAGAGCTTGTCAATGGGTTGGTCCAGCATGACATCAAGTAAGGAGAAAAGTCCAACCAGAAAAAGTTCAGAGGAGTCTATGGATTCATCTTCTTCCGGTGCCAGCAGTTCACAAAATTTTGCCCGAACAAGTCCTAAGCGTATGAGTTCCCCAGGTTTTTCTGTAGCCATTTCCGATATAATGACCAACATAAGAAAGTTACGCAATTCTTTCTGGCCAAGATATGCGATGGCATGTTTAAGATTTTTTATCTCCTGTAGACGGTAAAAATAGGATGAATTTAAAAATTTAAGAAGCTTATAGGTAACAGAAACATCATTGCCAATGATTTGATGCAGGCGGTCAATGGTTGTATTTTTTCTGGCAACTTCAGCTAACAAATTCATATGAGTGATTTTGTTGGCTGTAAGCTCTTTAATTTTAATTTGTTCGGGTTTACTAAAAAAAAATCCTTGAAACAGCGTGAAACCCAATTTGTTGGCTGATTCAAATTCATGTTGGGTTTCAACTTTTTCTGCAAGTAACTTGACCTTATATCGAGCGAGATGGTGCAGTGTTCGATGAATGGCATCCAGTGGCGTCAGGCGAAAATCAATTTTTACCACATCTACCAATTCCAGGAGCGGAATAAGACGACGATCGTAGACAAAGTCGTCCAGAGCAAGGGTATAGCCAGCTTCTTTGAGTAATTTGCAACAACTTATGACTTTTTCGGTGGGTTGCACCGACTCCAGGATTTCTACTACCACCGTTGTACTGGGAAAGGAGAGGGGAAGGCGTTTTTCCAGAAGCTCCTGGGTGAAATTGATATAACAGGGTTTGAAACTTGAGATGTCTTTGATGTCTTTTGTCAGGAAGGTGCTGGAAAGAAGGCTTGTCGTTGCTCTATCTCCAGTTACATTGCCCAGGGAGTAGTTTCCCTTACCTCGATACAGCAGTTCATACGCATGAACTTTCAGGTAGGCTGTGAAAATAGGTTGGCGTGCAATAAACTGATCCATGACAATATAGCGTTAGGTTACTTTGCAGTCTGAGTCAAAGACGTTCCACCTGTTCCCTGATTTTGGAAAATAAACAATCGGAGATTTTTGACAGCGTCCTGTTCTATGATTTTAAAATGTATTGCGGCATCATTGTCCCGGACACGAACTACAGTCCCATTGGATTCAACAGGTGGCGTGCCATCCCAAAGAGGGAAAATCAGCAATATTTTTTCTCCAACCGCCAGTTCATGACCTTTTCCATCACGCAACAGGCAACCCGTGGTTGATATGTTGATCAACTGGGCGTCCCGTTCATCATACGCTGTTCGATAGCGGATAGCAAATTCGTGACAGGAAAAGCGAAAAGCTTTACGTCGAGAATATTTGCGGGTCTTGTTGGTGTCCATAAATACTGTGCATTTTGTCTGCGCAGTCAGGGCAGACGAATTTTGACCATATGCCCTGGCTATGAAGACATGCAGGGCATTGAAAGACTCTTTTATTTACAATGACTATCGTAGTTTAACAAAATCGCTTACAGAAGCGAAATGGTTAATGGTTTTTTCGTTCTCTTAACCCGTATTTTTTATGATCGGAGTCTGTTTGTCGGGAATATTGCGGACATGGTTCGGAGTCAGTGTTCACCTGATTTTGAGCAAAAAATTTCAACGCTGAACAGCGCATTGGTTTGGAAATATTCAAAAAAAGATCGTTGGAACAGAAATATACTGTTTCAATGACATTTTTTTGGTAAATGATTATAGCTGCTTACCGGGAAGAGTTGTTTGAGGAACAAGTATCAGTTGCCGGCTGGTCACAGGCTAAACTCGTTGCAGGGCGACAACAGAAAACGATGTCATTTAATATGAAAATTCAGGTTATATGCTGACGAAAATAACAAATTTTCTCCATTATCTTATGGGGAAGACTTCAGAGCTTGGTGATCTGGAAAAAAAAGATGTTCTCCTGAGCAAGGTTGTTCTTGATATTCATCGAAAAAGAACCCATACGGATTTTGTATCAGTGCCCCTTTTTCAATTGCATCAGATACATGCCATTGATCGAGAAAATGCCATGGCAGCAACAGCGCGGAGGATAGCGGAGCTTGAAAAAATAAAAACGGAATTGCTTGAGGAAAAAAATATAACCAGGGAAATTCTGGCAGAATATCTTCCTTCGGTATCCTGGATCAAGGTCGTTCAGGAATCAGATGCTTCCTTTATTGCCTATGAAGGAAATGGCCGATTAGTTGCGTTACAAAAAGTTTTTACACCTGATGATAATATACAGGTAGAGGTTGAACAGTATTTTTTTCATGATTCCGAGAAAATTCTTAAGAGAATGAATCGGATACGGCATATGAATGGTTTGGTGAAAAAATCATAACCCCATTTGTCACGACTTGTTTATATAGTTGTTTATCCATCTGAAAAGTCGGCCTTAGACCTGCAAATACATACATTATCCAATATTGCTTGTATTTCAAGAACGTCTTGAACAATGCGGGCTAAAGGCAACTCACCAGCCATAAGGAGCATTTATGGACATGAACCGGGAAAAAGCAGTTGAATTATTTAAAGAGTTTAATACCTCTGCAAGCCTTTATAATCATGCACTAGCTGTGGAGGCTGTCATGCGGCATGCAGCTGAGGAGAGAGGGTATGATCCTGATTTTTGGGGCGTTGTTGGACTGCTTCACGATATTGACTATGAAAAATATCCCGATGAACACTGCTTGAAAGCTGCGGAGATTTTGCGGGAGCGAAAATGGTCTGAGGATATCATTCATGCTGTGGTTTCGCACGGTTGGGGGATCTGCAGTGATGTGCAGCCAGTGCACGAGATGGAAAAAGTTCTGTATGCCATAGACGAATTGACCGGACTGATAACTGCTACGGTGCTTGTTCGTCCCTCCAAAAGCATCATGGATCTGAAGGTTAAATCTGTTAAAAAGAAGTGGAAAGATAAACGTTTTTCAGCCGGTGTTGATCGATCGATCATTGAGAAGGGAGCTGCGCTTCTTCACCTGGAAACAGGAGAGTTGATTGCCATGACTATTGCTGGTATGCAGAAAGCAGCACCGGAGCTTGGGCTGGCTGGAGAGTAACAGGCCCTGTTCCACGGCAGCCAAATCGCACGCAGAGATAGGTTTCGAAGGGAGACTTTGCGGGTGCTGGCGAACATTGACGAATATTCTGTAATGAGAGGCGCCCCGCAGAACAGGAAGGGATAGTGGAGTGTCAGGGAAACAAGCGTACATACCAAGGGGAAAGGCTATCTGGATTTTTCAATGGAGGTGAAATCCCATTGAAACCAGTTAGATAGTAATAAAGCAGAACGAGGGAGATGTAATATGATTCATGTATTGGCTTCAATTACAGTTAAAGAGGGGAAAAAGGAAGAGTTTCTTGAGATTTTTAAAGCTCTTACTCCCAAAGTCTTGGTTGAAGATGGGTGTATGGAATACGGTGCAACTGTTGATATTGAAACCGGATTACCCATGCAGATCCTGAATTCCAATATTATCACCATTGTAGAAAAATGGAAAAGTGTTGCAGCGTTGAATCTGCATCTTGCTTCTCCTCACATGGCGGATTTTTTAGAACAGGTTGATGATTTGGTGGAAGAACTTACCTTGAAAGTTTTACAGCCTGCATAATCGTAGCCTGCACAGGAATGAAGACAGAGGATGCTAAGTATGAGAAACTATTTTTTTCAACGAATTAGTAGACTGTGCGCACTTGGGATATACACTGTTCTTTTTCCAACCTTTGCTTCTGCGGCCGTATATTATATCGATCCTCTTACCGGACAGGATTCCAATGACGGCAGCTCTACTTCTCCGTGGCCCAGTCTGCAGTACCTGCTGGATAATGACATGATTGAAAGCCAGGAATGGGATAGCCTCCCATATACAGAGTCATCTACCCTGGTAGCGAAAAACCAGGGAGCGGTCGTTCAGCCGGGAGATACCCTTGTACTTCGTAATGGTAACTATGGAGAGCTTGGGATCGTGGGATATTACAATGTCGCACCCATCACCATAACTGTAGAGTCCGGCAGTACCGCCGTCTTTCGGAATATACAGATACGTTCGGCCAGCAACTGGATTATTTCCGGGATCACCGTTAATGCTGCCGCATATGCCGATGATACCTTTGAGACGTTGATTGATCTGGACAGCCATGGCTGGTCCGGCCCTATTCACAATGTCAAAGTGGCCGACTGCACTCTCTATTCCATAGAGGATTCTTCCGGTTGGAGCCAGGATGACTGGATCAACAAGGCAAAAAGTGGACTTTCTGTCGATGGTTCCAACATGACCATTTCAGAAAACAGACTAGTCAATGTACGACATGGGATCAGCGTAGGGGCTTCGTATTCCCTGGTGGAAAAGAACAGCGTGACCAATTTTTCAGGAGATGGATTGCGGGGTTTGGGCGATTATACTGTTTTTCAGTATAACACCATTACCAATTGCTACGATGTAGACGATAATCATGACGACGGGTTTCAATCCTGGTCTGTGGGAAGTGACGGTTCTGTTGGTACAGGTGTTGTTAAGGGTATTGTCCTGCGAGGTAACACCATCATCAATTACGAAGACGAAAATCAACCGTTCCGTGGCACCTTGCAGGGAATTGGCTGTTTTGACGTCATGTACCAGGATTGGCTGGTGGAAGGAAATACGATTAAAACAGATAACTGGCACGGCATCTCGATGTATGGTGCTGTTGATTCCGTGCTGCGTGATAATGTGGTGCAGGATTTAAATACCGAGACGCCTGGTCCCCCGTGGATTAAGCTGGGCGATCACAAAGATGGCAGAGCATCCACCGGTAACACCGTGACCTGCAATATTGCTCCACGATTTGAGGTTAATGAGGCCGATGGAAATATCCTGTTGTACAATACGATATCAGAGGTCGGATCCGGTCGTCATTCCGCTTGCCCAGCCTTGGCAGATATGACTCCCATCTTGCCATTGCTTCTGCTTGAAGAAAACTAAGGGTCGCGGAAAATAATAAATATCCAAAATTTGCGTAGGATATCGGTTTGGTAACGTTGTCGCGTTAATGGTTCCATGCTGGCCGTACTGAGCCATTGACGCGACGACATTACCGAGTTGAGAGACAAGCAAGACTGGATAATGTATTTTTTCCGTGACCCTAAGGCCATGGTGTCTGCTCAAAAGGGTAGCGGACGTCCCTTCTGAGCAGGTATCATTCTATTACCGAATCAGTAACCTGCGGATTCCCGCTACCAAGATAGAAGATTCCAGGATATCCCTTGGTTTCAAAACCTTCCGAAGTATTTTGTCGCAGTGTTGATTTGTTGATCACCAGGTGCCCGCTGCGGTCGTTACTTACAAAAAAGATGGCTCCTCCACCTTCTTTCGCAGTATTTTGTTCTATGGTCGTTCCGCACAGAGAGAGGGTAAATGTATTGCCGTCGTTGTAAATGGCACCCCCACTGCCACCTCCAGGAGTGCCGCTTTGTGCAGGATTTGCTCCGTAGCCTATAGCCTTATTATAGCTGAACAGGGAGTTGATTACCGTATAACTGGTACCAATACTGGAAAGCCCGCCACCGTTGGAGCAGATATTCGCTTCAGCAGCACTCCCGCCAAAAGTGGAATTGACCACATACACCGGTAGTCCTTCATATTGACTGAACACCCGAACAGCTGCTCCGCCTACATCAGGGCCGGTACTGGCACAGCGGTTTGAAGTAAATTTGCAATTTACGATTTTGAACCGCCCACCGCGTACGAAAATGGCACCGCCACCATCGGTGTTGCTGGTCCCGGATTGATACCCTTGCGTGAAATGCAGATTTTGTACGGTCAGTCGTGGGTGATCCTGGTTTTGACAGTGGGATGTGGTCCAGACCTGGGCCTGATCGCAGGTGTTCATATACAGGATACGCCGTGCCCCGGCACCGCTCAATGTGACCTTGCCACCACCATCAATGACGATTTCTGGCCCTGTGTTATTCACAATTTTAGCTGTAGTGTTCATTGTAATGGTTATGGGAGATGGACCACAGTTGAAGGTAATCACTCCCCCCTGGGCAACAGCGTTTACCACTGCCTCACTGGTACAGCTTTCAGGTGTACCAGTACCAATAACAATATCCGGATTGGAAGTATCTGCAGCCTTTGCTTCCGATGGGACTGCACAGATGTTTTCTGTTGCAGTGGTATCTTTGGGTGCAATGATGGGAGGCAGAAAGGTAAGAATGGAAGTTCCTTCATTTTCTGCGGCATGTACGTGTTGCAGAAAGGTGAAGATTAGCAATGGCGTGAGAAGTGTTGTCCGTAATGGCATGATATGTTGTGCAAATGAGAGTTTTGGGTAAAAGGTTATCTTGTACAGTTATATATCATAGATCCCTGCTCATTGTCCATCTTCGAGCAGGCGATTCTTGTAAAGCCCGTCTTCACGGTTCTAAAACTTCCAGGTATACTGAAAAAAAGGCAACTGCTTGCAGGGCGCCCGGTCTTTTACGATCAGGTTCTCTGTAAATTGTTACGAAGAAATGAGGTGATTACTTGGGACCAGGGAGGGATAAGCCTTGCATACAGTAAGTAGATCAGTGGTACGTGACGATGCCATGGATAAAGCGTCAGGTACCTCTTGCTACATAGCAGATATCACGCTTCCAGGTATGCTCTCCATGGCATTTAAGACCTCAACTGCACAGCATGCCCGAATCTGTTCCATAAGCATACCCAGACTTCCAGAAGGATATGTAACTGTTGATGGGCGTGATTTCAAAGGACAAAACCGGGCAACCATTGTTGCCGAAGACTGGCCGTTTTTTGCAGAAAAGGAGGTTTTGTATTTCGGGCAGCCCCTGCTTGCCATAGTTGGACCGGATCAGATAACCTGTGAACGACTTTGTGCAGGCATCGAGGTCAAATATGAGATGCTCGAGTCTGTATCCTCCATTGAGGACGCACGGGAATGCTTTAATGATTTTACCGTGATCAAGGGTGATCCTGCAAAAGCGTTTCTTGAGGCAACGGATGTCTTTGAGCGTTTTTACCAGACTGGTTTGCAGGAACATGCTTACCTGGAGCCACAGGGCATGCTGGCAATAGTTGAAAATGGTATCGTCACTGTTCGAGGAGCTATGCAATGTCCCTTTAACATACATACAAACCTGACCAAGGCACTGGCTCTCAATCCAGATCAGGTTAGAGTTATACAGTCTACCACTGGTGGAGGATTTGGTGGCAAAGAGGATTTCCCCTCTATCTTGGCAGGACAGGTTGCGGTTGCAGCTGTTAAGACTAAGACCGGCAGACCTGTAAAGGTTGTATTGGATAGACGCCTTGACATGCTGCTGACCCCGAAAAGACACCCCTCGCGTATTACTATTAGAACTGCAATTGGCAAGAGCGGACGCATCACTGCCATGGATATAGACTGTCAACTTGACGCCGGTGCCTATGAGACGCTGTCCCGAGTGGTACTTGAACGTGCCATGTTTATTTGTACCGGAGCCTACACCATTGCAAACGTGAAGGTTCGAGGCCGAACCATGAAAACCAATCACGTTCCATCTGGAGCATTTCGTGGTTTTGGGGGGCCTCAGGCTCATTTTGCCGCTGAAATGAACATGAGTTTTCTTGCAGATAAACTTGGTTTACCACCGCTTGCGCTTAAGCAGCAATACCTCACCAGGCAGGGCGATCTTTCCATCACCAGTGGAACCTATCGCTACCCAACTCTTTTTGAGGCGATGCTGGCTCGGGTGGAAGAGGCTTCCGGATACAGTGAAAAATGGCAGAAATATGCCAGAGGTGTGGTGAGTTCCTGCAAGAGAGGCATCGGCATTTCCTTTGCGGCACATGGTGGAGCGTTTACCGGGAACGGTGAGCAGGAACTCATCAAAAGTCTTGTACGACTTTCTGCTGAATACGCAGACCTAACATCGACGATTCCATACATGGTACGAATTATGGCTTCCAGCGTGGATATGGGGCAGGGCACAACCATGGCACTGAAAAAAATCGTTGCCCAGACCATGGAACTGCCTGTGGAACATGTTCTGTTTACTCCGCCTGATACAGCCAGGGTACCTGATTCAGGGCCAACCGTAGCCTCACGTACAGTCATGATTGTGGGGAATCTGTTGCAGAAAGCGGCTGTGGAATTACGTACAATACTAGATTCCGGCCAACTGCCAACCAAAGAAGAGCCTCTTATTGTAGAGCAGCGCTACATGCATCCTGAAGAACTCACCTGGGATGAACCCTCGTTTTATGGGGATGCGTATCCTGCCTACTCATGGTCAGTCAATGTTGTGGAAGTGGAGATCGATCCAATTACCTCTGCAATCAAGATAATTGGGTCATGGGCAGCCTATGACGTGGGTGTACCCATTGATAATGCTATGTTGCAGGGACAGATGCAGGGTGGTGTTGCCCAGGCACTCGGGTATGCGACATTGGAACAGATGCAGATGATTGATGGTAAACCTGCGCAGCATTCTTTGACAGATTATATCATACCGACCATATACGATGTTCCTGAGCTTGAGTGTTTCTTTGTGAAAAATCCCTACAAACATGGTCCGTTTGGTGCCAAAGGCGCTGGAGAACTTCCCCATATTGGTCCTGCCCCGGCTTTGGCAGAGGCGGTTTCCCAGGCAACGGGCAAGCTGATTACGAAAATTCCCATTACCCCTGAACAATTGGTGACCAAACGGTGATTAATCGTATCAAGAATATATGTTGTAGCATTGATGGTTGTAAGGTTTCCTTTGTACCCCATCCCGAACAACGATTACTTGATCTGCTTCGGCAAGAGAAAGGTATTACAGGTGTTCGGGAGGGGTGCGGAGAAGGGGAGTGCGGTTCCTGCAGTGTCCTGCTGAATAACAGGCTGGTTAACGCCTGCTGTGTACCTGTGCTGCACGTCCATGGATGCAGCATTACAACGATAGAAGGATTTTCAAAAACAGCCGCCTTTCATATCATTGCCGATGCCTTTGCTCGGGCCGGTGCGGTACAGTGCGGATTTTGCACGCCTGGATTCATCCTTGCCACAGCAGCTCTCCTTCGGGAGAACCAGCAGCCAACGGACGAGGAGATTCGTGCAGGCTTATCAGGCAATTTGTGTCGTTGTACAGGCTATACGCAGATAATTCATGCTGTGCAGGCTGCTGCTGGAACACTCAGCAGTGTTCCAGAAGTCTGGAAGGAAACAGATACGCACCCTCCGACAAACATATCTCCACACCCTTTGGTTCCCCGTACTGTTGATGATTCTATAGCCCTACTGCAGGCAGGATACACGCCTGTAGCAGGTGGCACTGACCTGATAATCAGGCAACATGCAGGTCGACCTGTCAGTGCCAATGGTAACCTGTTTAGCTGTATGCATATTGCTGAACTGCAAACGATATACAGAAAAGAAGGTCGAACGTATGTGGGAAGCGCCATGCCCCTGGCTGATATAATTGCTTCGCCGGATTGCACACCCATATTGAGGGAAGCTCTCTCCTGTATCGCGGCTCCTGGCATACGTAATATCGCAACACTGGGTGGTAATGTCTGTAATGCCAGTCCTGCTGCAGATGGTCTGCCAGTCCTTTACATCTTGAATGCAATGGTTCATGTTGTTGGTCCATCAGGGCAGAGAGATATACCCCTTGCAAAATATATTCAGGGGCCAGGAACCACCCTCCTCGATCCAACTGAAATAGTGACCTGTATCAGCTACGAGGAGCCCGATACTGTTCAAAGAAATAGCAACTGGATGTTTCGTAAGGTTGGCGCCAGAGCCGTGAATGCCCTGGCAAAAGTTAATTGCGCGGCTCTCTGGGAGGTAGATACGGAGATGGTTACGGATTTCAGACTTGCCATAGGCGCATGTGCACCCACTGTAATTCGCAGCCACGATATTGAACAGAGCGTTATTGGTACCAGGTTGGTTGATCTGCCAACCTCTGTAGACCATTGGCTTGGCTTGTACAGCGAGCTCTTGTCTCCGCTCACAGATCAGCGTTCCACAGCCGAGTACAGACTGCATACAGCACTGGCTTTGATACGAATTGTTTTTGTGGCAATGGGATAAGGTTAATGCATGGTAACTGCTCAGTGCACCTGATCTTTCCACGATCAGCCTGGTTTACGCATGATTAAATACGCTGTACCGGCCTGCATGCGAAAAATACGGAGGGGCGGCTTGTAACCCCATTTACAACGACAGAAGACTTATCAGATTATCTGTTTTCCCTGTGAGCAATGGCAATGCATGTATTGAGCTTGAGTGCTATGGGAAGGCTTTAATATAATATAAATACCAGACTGATGGTATTCTCTTGCAATGCAGTGGGTTACGGAAAATGGTTTGCATATGGTGGGATTTATTGTATCCGGTGGCGGGTTAACGTTACACTGTCCACTAGGAGTTTGTCGGAGAGTTGCTATTTTTTTTTATAATTTCTTTGAATGAGAAAATATCCTGATAAAACTTGCCCAATGTGCAAGGGAGGAATAATCAAGTGGAGGTTTAATTATGACCATACATGAGCTTGATATAAATAACAGTGCTGGTAAAAATGTCAAAACTGGTCAGGTCTGGCTAGATTGGCATCAAGAACTGAATAAATTTCGCATTTCCAACTGGATAGAAGCCTCTTGGCAGCTTTTGAACACATTAATCCCCTATTTCTGTCTATGGTATCTGATGGTGTGGTCAATCCAACTTGGTCATTCTTATATATGGACTCTGATTCTTGCTATACCTGCATCAGCCTTTATGGTTCGGCTATTCATCTTATTTCACGACTGTGTACATAATTCTTTCTTAAGATCGAAGAGAGGTAACACATTTGTCGGCTACCTTCTCGGTGCACTTGTATTTACATCGTTTGAAGACTGGCGTTTCACTCATCTACGGCACCATGGAACTTACGCTAATCTCGACTCGCGGGGATTCGGCGACATCTGGACCATGACGCTAGAGGAGTATGAGAATTCATCAAAAATGAAACAATTACGGTATAGACTCTACCGAAACCCCGTTATTCTGGTTGGCTTTGGAGCAATATTTAATTTCCTTTTCTACAATCGTATCCCTGACTTTAGGGTTAAAAGAGGAGAACGAATGGGGGTTCTTTTGACTAATTTGCTTATTCTTGCCATTGCTATGACCACCGCACGTATTATCGGCTGGCGGTCTTATCTCCTAATCCAGTTACCTGTGTTGTGGCTAGCAGGGGGAGCCGGCATCTGGCTTTTTTACGTACAGCACCAGTTTGAAGGGGGGTATTGGGCACGCAAAAACAAGTGGGAACCTTTGCGTGCAGCCATGGAGGGTAGCTCGTTTTATGATCTACCGGTTGTTCTACGCTGGTTTTCCGGTAACATCGGCTACCATCATATCCATCATTTGAATCCCATGATTCCTAGTTACCATCTCAAGAAGTGCTTCGATTCCGTGCCTGAACTACGGGCAAAGACACCACTTACAATCAGGGATAGTCTTTGCACCCATCGCCTGAAATTGTGGGATGAAAATTTACAAAAAATGGTCACTTTCCCTTGATATGGATGGTTACATGATGTCCATTAGGCAATGAGGCTAAAGCCGAACAAGGCTTTTTCAAAAGCGGACTTCAAAAAGAAGCAACGTTAAAGGGAGCAATTGGGGAAAATATAATATGAAATTCAGCTTCAATACGGAAGATGCAAGTCAGGTCCTTGTGGGCGCATTTGCGCTCGCGGTGCCAATTTCCTTTTCTGAAGAAGCTTGGCAATTAGGAGAAACATTACCTTTTACTAATTTAATAATGTTATTTGTCCTCTCGGTACTATTTCTTGCCCTTTTTACCTATCAAAATGTCTTCCAGAGAAATGTTACGTCTCGACTAGCTGTATTCATTTTTCGTATAGCAATAGCGTACTTGATGACAGCGTTAGTTGTCAGTTGGGTTTTGCTGTGTTTGGATAAGCTTCCTCTACTGGGCGATCCCATAATATCCTTGAAACGTATTATAATTATCACTATGCCAGCATCTATGGGTGCAATTGTAGTGGATAGTTTTGACAAAGAGTGATTCAAAATCAATTAAAAAGCGGGGTCACTTCTCACACTGATTAAAGAGACCGGCAACAGGTACGGTTCACCGTTAACATTGCTGGATCGAAAATATTAAAATGGCAACAACAGACCACTTTGAGATACCCTTTGCTAAGGGTTGGCCGTACGCTTTAGAAAGTTGCTCCTTTTCAGAGTATGATGTGACTGATAGTATTTTGTTGTTTGTCAACTGAGATTTCCCGGTGTAATCTATGAGTTTACTTCCGCACCAAAAGTTGACATGACTCCTATATCCCAAAGATTAGCCTCAGCACCCAAGGTGGATTATTTTACGACCTGTTTTAGTGCAGCCCTCCTATTTCGTGCCAATAACCATTCTCAGGGGTAAATAATTTGAGCCGAGATTTATTTCTGGTTCCAGGTCGCTATAATTAAGCCGATCAAGGTTAAAAAAATTGACCAAGCGTGCGAACAAATTGCATGGTACACTAAGCGTTTGGCGTAGAAGTTTTTCTCTCTCCACTCGATTTCAAACCAGAAGTATCCGCTGTCATTGCCGATTACATTATAGAAATCCTTAATAATTGGCGTTGGCTATAATTTACTGATGTCCCATAAACAAGGAACCCTCCAATGTCGAGTCCGACCTGCATTCTTATTGAATGGCCAAACAGCGAACATGGTGTGAAAAAAAACTTCTTGAATGGCAATTCTGAGACAAATCAGAAGCAATCAAAAGAAGCAATAAACATGGCAATGAATACCATAAAGGTCATGGCGGAGCTGGTAAATAGCACTATGATCACCATGAATGATAAGGCTCGCCCGGATGAAGCTGAGCTTGAGTTTGGTATTGCACTAGATGCTGAAAATGGAGCTTTGATCGCCAAAGTAAGTGCTGGCGCACAGATAAAGGTCAGGCTGAAATGGAAATCGTAATGAGCACGAAAATGAGGCTCTTTGCTCATAGTTGCAGGGCAATGTCAGTCAAACAATACCTTAGTAAGATAATTATTGTCCCACCGAACTTTCTGACGTTTGATTTGAGTGCCGACTTTGGCAGTTTTTTCCTGCTTGAGTAAATTCAGTGCTATATATCTTAACAAAGCTAGGTTTTCAGCACTATGGCCATTTCGGACCCTGGATTCATCCTCACGAAAAGCAACATCAAGTACCCAATGCAGTTTGTTTTCAATGCCCCAATGTTGGCGAACGACATTCATAAAGTTGCAGGCATTCACCTCTGCAAGACTGAAAATATAATAGCGACACTCTTGTGATATATTACCGTTTATGTGACGTTCTGATTCCACTACGGCAATAGTGTTAAGCTGAGGCCATTCTTTATTGAATCGGGAAGTGACAAAGGTGTTCGTTATCCAACAACGTCGAATTTCTAAACGGCCATGATTTTTTTCTTTTGTTTCATGGTAATCGTAGCCGCTACTGGCGAGGCTTGCTTCACTCGCCTCAGC
>NZ_KE386993.1:71942-198698 GCF_000429945.1 Desulfogranum japonicum DSM 18378
ATCTGTAATCTTTTTTAAATCCGAGTTATCAGGGGTGACGAAGAAAACTATGTAACCTGTTAAGACGATAAAAGAAAGTAGACTATTTGCTTGAGTATAGGTTATTACCCATGCGATTGCCCTGGCAATGCGGCATAATCAATGCCAGGTCTTCAAAAATTAACCTTGCCATCTGAAACCTCAATGACCTTGAGGTTCACTCAAAATTAAGATTACTTCTATCAAGGCAACTTGTGGCCGATTATAGAGCTGAAAAATAAGGAAAAACAATCGTTTCTGCCCCTTCTTTACTCTTTTATTTTGTCGCGCGCTTGGCTGTTCCCCTCACCGCTTAGAAAAAGTATGAGGTCGGTTTCACTATCACCACCATTGTCATCACCATCCGGTCCAACACTCCAGAGTAAGCCCTTTTCGACAGAATAGTGAAAAGGGCCGGCAGCAAATAGATCCTGCGGTAGATCCAAAAGTATTTTAGTATCAACAAGGTGTTGTAATTGTTGTGGCCATTTTCCCAGACGTTGTTCATAGAGTAGAATAGCTGCTAAATTTTTTAGCCGATTGAGACTTGTTCGTACCATGATCGAACGTTCATAGTACGGGCTGAAATCACTGACTTCACCAACAAGCAGATACCGCCCAACAACATTATTCATCTCTCGAGTATACTTCTCAAGCCTCTGCCATGCCTTAACATGTTCAACATTTTGAAGATCAAAATCCGTAAAATGCAGTTTTTGGCCTATATCATCGCCAAATATATTTTTTTCTATACTCAAATCCTTAATCAATTTCTCTCGTAATTGAGAAATTTCTTTCTCATGCTCTCGCCATTCTTTAGGTGGCCAGATTTGCCGTTTCGCCCAAGGGCATTTCGCATTTTCGATGAAGAAAGAAAACTGCAAGTTTATAATCTTCTTCGATTCCTCTATATCAAAAATGGGTTGATAAGGCATATCCAGTTGATCCAAAACGGCATAAATCTCTTTCTTTAATTTCTCTGTGATTGGTAAAGCGAAATTATCCCGCTCACCACGCACAGCTTTGATGAACTGATCATCAGGTTGTTTCTGTACAGGAATAAAATTTAAAATTTTTACTAATACTGCCTCGTTGGGAGAATAATTGATGCAGACATCCTCCAGTCCGTTCAAAGCAGTTTTTTGTATGGCAATACCTATCATCATTGATACGAGATTACCTCGTTCAAAATCACGGAACCGGTTTCCATAGGTAACAACTGAAAGAAAATCATTCACTCCTTGAGATAAATTTCCTTTTTCTATGGCTAAACGTCCATGAGCCATTTTTATCCGTGCAAGATTTCGAGCCTTTGTAAAGCTTGGAATCGAGTTAAGGGTTTCCAGATTAACGACTGGGTGGATCCATTGTTTTTTCTGCAAGGCCTGATCAAAGATCTGCAATGACTCCTGATTGTCATTTACCCAAATTTCTAAATCGGCCAATTCTTTTTTCGTTAACCCCAGCGGTTTGACCCAGTCCTTGTGAAAAATTTCCTCTACGCCAGCATCCTCCTCTGAAGTAACCTTTTCAAATGCATTTAATATTAAATCATAACCATTTGTTTCCCCAGCAAAACCGATTGAAACACAACAAATCATATAAAACAGTACAATACAGCTGAGCATTACTCCGTTTTTACCGTAAATAGATATTCCTTGGTGTGAGGAGCTTTTTTGTGTGTTCTTTTTACTCATCTATCTTCCACTTAATCTCGCATGATGACAGTCATGTCCTTGGTACATGTAATGTCGAACGCTCGATATTTCTATTTTGTGTTGATATAACAGTGAATTGCAATACTTTTTGGCATTTGGCAACAGGTACAATAAAATCAATTTTTAGTGACACACATAATTATCGCATTGACAATCCTTGATCCAAATCCTGTTCAGAAAACATTTCATCTGCGATAAGCTGAGAAACCTCTTTTGATACACCGGCCTGTTCTGCATATCTCGGCCATCTTGATATACAGGATAAAACCTGGCTTATTACAGCCTCAGGATTTTTAATTTCCACGTTATATGCGACATCGATGAAATCATCGTATACAAAGTCCTCTCGCTGGCCATTGATTGATAGTTTGTGGCATTCCCCAAGCGGGTTATCCTGGTCCACAGAATACGTAATATCGTAGGCTGGAGCGAGGCGCCAGTTTCCGCTCGAGTCCATGGCATAACCAATATTTTTCACATGATCGTCAACGTTTCTGGTTAGCGCGTTGAACACCATACGAAGGTACAATTGTTCATGATCTGAATAGGGTAAATTCAGCATGCGGGATGTTTCAAAGGCCATTTCATAACTGACTGAGTTCACCGGGTTCCAGCCAAGGTGACCTATACAAGCTAGTGACAGACAATGTTTTTTGATATTGTGATCCCGGTCAAAACGCTTTGTCATGAAATGAGCTCTTCCACTTTCTTCCAATAACCTGCAGTCCTCCATTTCTATTCCTGCATCCTTCGCCATGAGGTAATAGGCGTACTCCACTCTGCAGTTGTTAGTGGATTTTCCAGTCAAATTATTCTCCTGGGATATGCCGTCAAATTTGATCAGCCAGTGGTCATAATCTTCCGGAACATTTGTCTGGCCTGAAATCACGTTACCCTGGCCGTTAATTGCAATTACCGCTTTAGGGACTGCGCCGCCGGCTGATACGCCTATCCGTAAAATATCCAGCAATGCAGCATCATTTTCTTTTTTGTTATCATTAAGATATACATTTAAGCGAGAACGATCCTGTAAAACAGCGCTTGCCAGGTTGACCAGTTTATCCACGTCTATCCGTGTTGTCTTATCTAAATCAGCAGGACCTAGAGCAGGAAAATATTCAAGAGCGCCCATCCCCCTGGTGCCGATATAGCAAAGTCTTTCTACTGGATTGAAAGCTGATGGTTTTCGATTCGTTCGGGTCAGCCAGGAATTAATGACGCTATTCCCGAAATCATCGGGCAGAGAATAGGCCAGCATGCCTGGCAATCCTTTAAATGTTTGCCAGTCCAATTGAGGAAATGCAAAGACTGCTCCTCTACGGGCATCTGCAAGACTCAAATGAATCGGAGACAATTCAAGCCCTTTTTTCAAGAAGTTCGGGGTGAACTCAAAAACAGCAAAATTTTTGCCTTTGATCCAGTGTACTGCACCGACAGTATCGCCCCAGAGTTTTACTGTTGCTGTGGTCATGATGTAGAGCCGCTCCGTTTTCCAGTTGCCTTTTTTCTTCTATTCTTTTCCTTCTTGACCAGAAGAAGTGGGCTCTCCTCAACTTCGGGTAAAAATAATTCCAGCGCATCCACTTCCCGGAACACACGTAATATTTTGATGATCGTCAGTAGTGTGGTTTCTCCCTTTTCTGCGCCCTGGACCGCAGTTATGGAAATTCCTGCTATCTCTGCAACTTCGCGTTGGCTGATATTTTTGTTCAACCTGCGCTGTTTAAGTCGTCCACCAATTTCTTTGGCAATAGCACGGTTGGTCAGAGCTAGATTGATAGCCATGTTTACCTTAAAATTAAGTTGTTCACGGTATATTAACAAGTCATAACTTTAATTTTAAGTCAATTTGTAAGGTTGTAAAGGGGAGGGAGGTGTAATAAGGGGCGAAAGTGCCACCTTTGACGATATATAAAACAATCGGCTCCTCGGCGTTTCGTGTGGATTTGATTAATAAAGATCAACTTCACACGAAACGTCGAGGAGTCAAAATATTCAGAACTTAAGGTGCTAATTTCATTCTCTTGAAGATATTTTGCGCTTAATAGGCAGGCAGCCCATCCATTTATTATTCCCAGATAACGCTGGGTTGTTGGGGAAAGGTCTGCATGTCGTAGATGTTGATGTCGAAATTTTTTCAAGAACCTTTCGTTGTGAGAATCAATCAGTTAAGCGTTATGTAGAGGTGAGAGGAATTTGCTGAACCCGATTCAGGGATTCCATCCTAAAAAAAAATGAAAAACTCAGCTCAAGCAGAGCGGCTCTATGATATGACAATCAATTTTGGAGGTCGAAGATCGACAAAATATGTGCTGAAATATTTCTGCGGGCTTCTGTTGGCTGGAAGAGAAGACTCTAGCTATTATGAGGTATCTGTTAAAAAGAAGTATAGATATTGGAAATCATCTTCGAAGTATCCCAAAATGACTGAAGGCTCAGCTGTAGCCAATTGTAGTGATGAAATTAAAATATTAAGAGAGATGTTCTTCGATGAACGACAAAAGCAATGATTTCAGTTAACAACGGACCAGAAAAGGCGACATTCATAATTAGATGGTAAGAAGAAAGGTATCTTGTTTAATGTGCATCTGATCTTCTTCTGCTTTCTCTTTAGTGCTCCCTTGCGGGCGGTTGAATCATACTCTGGTGTTGGTAATGAAAAGAGCGTAAAACGGAATTCTCTATCTATTGCATAAAATCCCGCAAAAAATAAAGGCTACCAAAAAAGAGTACGCAACACAGTATCCAGGCGTATAAATGCCAGTCTTGCAAACCGGGTTTGACGACGGCAATTTTGGGTGTATTTGGATTTACAAAGACATCTATTTCTCTGCCAAGATAATAGGCCTGTGTGAGAAGCAATGCATCCTCTTTGCTAAGATCGTCTATTAAAAAGTTGAAATTTTCACACTCATAGGTCTGTCCTTGAAAGGTGTACCTGTAGCGTATAGTGGGGCGATAATATTTTTTTGAACCACTTCTTGTCCAACCAGTGCCTATTTCCGATTCTATAATCTCGGCAGATATTTTTTTCCATGAGCATGATTGTTTGGCAAACATCATGTTCCTGGTAGTGACGACGACACCAATAGCGCTGATACAAGCGAAAAAAGAAATAATATAGAGCAAGTAGACGACCTTCAGCAAATCGTTTCATATTGCACCAGCGTCAATTATATCCGTGACAAATTCAGGCTGGTGAGCGATTACTTAAATCAAGGGTCATGGAAAGAATAAAGTATCCCATCTTGCTTGTCTCTCAACACAGTAACGTCATCGCGTCAATGGTTCCATACGGCCAGTATGGAGCCATTGACGCGATGACGTTACCAAACCGATATCCTACGCAATTTTTGGATATTTATTATTTTCCGTGACCCTTAACAGGCTACAGATATGTGTGAGGTCTTCTTCTCCCTCCCGGAAGAGTCGCCGGGAGGGAGAAGGGGCCTTTTTAGACCTCGAAACGAATAAGAACCTGTTCGGTTTCCACGGCCTGTCCGCTTTCAACCATTACTTCAGCCACGACACCGTCTATGGGGGAGGCAACACCGCTTTCCATTTTCATGGATTCCAGGATAACCAGATTCTGACCTTTGAATACCCGGTCACCTTTCTTGGCCTGGACATCTACGATCATGCCAGGCATGGGGCAGGTAAGGAGATCGTTGCGAACCTTCTTTTCCTTTTTAGGCATGTAGCGCAGCATATCCCACTCCCCTGGGGTGTAGACTTCAAATATTCCGGAAATGCCATTAAAAGACATGTGCAGGAATGAGTGTTCCAGACGAAGCCGGAAGCGGTAGGGTTGTCCGTTGATAATCAATTTCAGGCGCCTGCGGAAAAATTCAAATACGGGCACGTTTACTTCATACACTGTTCCATCCACTTCAATGGTCATGGTTTTACCACTGATAATCGGTCCTTTAAGGATAACCTCAAAGGAGTCATCACCTTTTCGAACTGTGTAGGTATGGAGAACACCGATGTCGTCCTTGCCGCCGATATCTGAAACCATGGGGCGAAGCGATTCCCTCACCGCAACTGTTCGAACGTGGTAGATCAGCGCTGCTGTGAGTGCACAGAGTCGAAGATGTGATTGTGACGGGGAGCGTTTGCAAATACCGCCCTCAAAGTGCTGGCTGATGAAGTTGGTGTTGAGTTCGCCTTCGGCAAATTCCTGCAGGCAGACAACGCTTGTGACAAAATCAATGTTATTTGATACGCCTTCGATATGATAGCCATTCAGCGCTTCGATTAAATTGTGGCGGGCGTCCTCACGGGTTTTTCCATAACAGATAAGTTTTGCGAGCATGGAGTCGTAATACACATCCACCCTGCTGCCGATATTCACGCCGCTGTCCACGCGTACACCAGTACCCCTGGGAGCAAAATAGCGGGTAATCAGACCTGTCGATGGCATAAAATCCCGATTTGGTTCTTCAGCGCATATTCTGGCTTCAATGGCCCATCCATTCAGTTTTACCTGATCCTGGGCCAAAGGCAGTTTCTCTCCTGCGGCAATACGCAGCTGCCATTCCACCAGGTCCAGGCCAGTGACCATCTCTGTAACAGGATGTTCCACCTGAAGCCTGGTATTCATTTCCAGGAAATAGAAGTTGTGCTGGTTGTCCATCACATACTCAACCGTACCAGCACTCACATAACCTGCCTGCCGTGCAAGGTCACAGGCTGCTTTTCCCATCTTCTCCCGAAGTTCGGGGGTGACAGCAGGAGAAGGGGACTCTTCTATCACCTTCTGGTAGCGCCGCTGCACAGAGCATTCCCGTTCACCCAGATGGATGACGTTACCGTGAGAATCAGCCAGGATTTGTATTTCTATGTGGCGGGGATTTTCAATGAAGCGTTCAACAAAAATGCGAGTGTCATTAAAGGCTTTTTGGGTCTCCTGTCTTGCTGCAGCCAGAGCATCAGACATTTCTTCGGGCTTATGAACAATACGCATGCCCTTGCCTCCACCACCTGCTGCAGGTTTAAGCAGGACCGGATAACCGATGTCTTCTGCAATTCTCAGCGCTTCTTTGTCATCTTTCAGCGCTTCAATGTGCCCGGGGATAACAGGAACCCCTGCATTTTTTGCCAATTCCTTGGAGGTGATCTTGTCTCCCATCACGTCCACCGCTTCAGCACCAGGGCCGATGAACACCATGCCGGCTGCAGCCACAGCCTTGGCAAATTCAGCGTTTTCAGACAAAAAACCATAGCCGGGATGAATAGCTTCGCAACCCGTTGATTTTGCAGCGTCGATGATTTTGTCAATCACCAGATAAGACTTTTGAGAGGCAGACTCTCCAATATGCACAGCTTCATCCGCGAGTTGGCGATGCAGGCTGCGCGTATCGGCATCGGAATAGACAGCTACTGTGTCTATTCCCAGCCGGTTGCAGGTGCGAATGATACGAATGGCAATTTCGCCTCTGTTGGCGATAAGAATTTTACTGAACATAAGCGGCCTCACAGGGGAATGTTACCATGTTTACGATTGGGACCATCGACCCGTTTACTATCCAGCATCTGCAGGGTACGGATGAGATGGGAGCGTGTATCGCGGGGGAAGATAACGTCATCAATATACCCGCGCTGGGCAGCCAGAAATGGATTTGAAAAAGCTTCCCTGTATTCTTCCATTTTTTGATTCAGCACCTGTTCAGGATCTGCTGCCTGGGCAATTTCCCTGCGATAGATGAGTTCAGCAGCGCCTTTAGGTCCAAGTACCGCGATTTCTGCTGTGGGCCAGGCATAGTTGACATCGCAGCGAATATGTTTGGAGTTCATGACCAGATATGCACCTCCGTATGCTTTACGGATGATAACCGATATACGGGGTACAGTTGCTTCGGTGAAGGCATAGAGCAGCTTGGCACCGTGACGGATGATGCCGCCGTGCTCTTGATCCGGACCTGGCATAAATCCGGGGACATCAACCAGGGAGATCAGTGGAATATTGAACGAATCGCAGAACCGTACAAATCGTCCGGCTTTGGAAGATGCATCGTTATCCAGTACACCGGCAAGCACTGCGGGCTGATTGGCTACCAAGCCAACAGTCTGTCCGCCGAGGCGACCAAAACCGCAGATGATGTTGCGGGCGAAACTTGCGTGAACTTCCATGAATTCCGCGCCATCCAAAATAGAATGGATGACCACATTCATATCATAACTTTCAGTGGAGTTCGCCGGGATCAGGTAATCCAGAGCCGGGTCTGTCCGTTTGGGGGAATCACTCAGGTCCAGGATGGGCGCTTTCTGCTGGTTATTGGATGGCAGATAGCTGAAGAGCTGGCGGATTTTTCGCAAGCAGAGTACGTCGTTGGGCATCTTGAAGTGGGCCACACCGCTTTTTTCCGCATGCATCTGCGCGCCGCCAAGGTCTTCTGCTGTGATATCCTGGTGGGTTACGGTTTTCACCACATTTGGCCCGGTGACAAACATATACGAAGAGTCTTCAACCATGAAGACAAAATCGGTGATGGATGGGCTGTATACGGCACCTCCGGCACAGGGCCCCATGATACAGGAGATCTGGGGAACAACTCCACTGGCGCGTACGTTGCGGTGAAAAATTTCACCATAAGATCCGAGTCCATCCACGCCTTCCTGAATACGGGCGCCGCCTGAATCGTTCAGTCCGATGATTGGTGCTCCAACCTTTGTTGCAAGATCCATGACTTTGCAGATCTTTTGGGCATGGGCTTCTCCAAGGGAACCGCCGATAACGGTGAAATCCTGGCTGAAGACAAATACTTCCCTTCCGTCAATGGTTCCATGGCCAGTGATAACACCATCACCCAGGTACTTTTTTTTATCTCCGATATTTCCGCCATGGCCGATCTTGAGGGCATCAAATTCTTCAAAGGAATTTTCGTCCAGAAGAAGATGCAACCTTTCTCTGGCAGTAAGTTTACCACGATTATGTTGAGCTTCCTTTTTCTCTTTTCCTCCGGCAGCAATGGATTCTGCTCTGAGCTGCTCCAAAGTTTCAAGGGTAGCTTGGTTGTGTGTGTACATATTTTTTCCTCGTTAGTACCTCTTCAGAAAGGCGGCTTGTTATTCATGCTGTATGTATGGAAAAACATTACAGGCATCTGTTTGATAGCATGAGGGTAAATTAGGGCATTTGTAAAAATGGCCCAAGAGCATTCCTGGAAAGATACTTGTTGCGGAATATTGGCCTATTGGTCTTACAAGCTAATATTCACTGTGAATACCTCTTTTCAATGCACAGATTTCGCTACACTAAGTTCGGATAGCCTAATTGGCAATACCTGGCAATGCAAAATCATAATATTAGCCATCTTTTACATTATCAATTGTAATGCTGAACTCGGTTTTTATGTTGACGTGCTAAAAGGACGTATTTGCAAGAGGTTGTAAGGCGTTCGTTTTCGAGCTCTTTGTACTGCCCTTGAGGGATAATCAAGCAGCCTATATCAGCTTTTTGTAAAGATTATAGCCTGTTGTCGTGTAGGAAAGGAGATGTTGCTTGCTATGTGTAAGGATGAGGCTGTTGGTTGTGTGCAGGAATGTTGTTCTGTTCTAGTTTTCTGTTATTTTGTTTGTATTGGTCGAGCAAGGAGTAAATTTTTTATTTTTTGTCTGACAAATTTACAGAAAGCGTTTATAGGCGCCTTTGCATGGCTACTGCCATTATAGTTTCCTGAGCTGAAAAAACTCAATAATAAAATCAGCAATCTGGCTGACCTGGTCCCGGGAAAAGATTTTGGGGTGTTGAATGGCAACATCAGCAGCAACCGCGACAACCCCGGGGACAGATTGAAACAGTGGTGTCTCATCGTCGGAACAGACTTCGATCTTCGGTATATCCGGATTGTGTTTGAATCCTTCGGCAATGACCAGGTCCATTTGGGGAAACCTGGTATCTGCCATGGTTTGAATATCAAGTCTTGAGGGCGGAGAAAAGGTTGCCATTTGATCCGGGGCAATCAACGTAACATTGTCCGCGCCGGCCTGAAGGTAGGCATGCGTATCGGTACCTGGCGGATTAAAAGGGATTCCCGTCTCCTTGGTGGATTTTATCACTGCGACCGCATAACCACGCTGTTTTAGATGGTGAACCACCTTGGCGGCCAAGGTGGTTTTTCCTGAATTGTGCCAGCCTATAAAACTGATGATCGGTGTTGTTGTTTGCATGGGTTTATTTGACATCCGATTTGACGAGTACGAGATGCATTTCCCTGGGACCGTGAGCTCCATGGACCATTTGTGCCTCAATATCAGCAGTTTTTGAAGGGCCGCTGATGAATACCAATGCATTGGGCAATTCCATTGTACTGAGCTGATCATAGACCGTATCCAGTGAGGGGACGAGTTGGGAACAGGTTGCCACTGCGATATGAATGCTGGGAACAAGAGATGTTGAGCGTGGCAGCTGTGGTTCTGATAATTGCACAATGGCTGCTGTGTCAGCAATTACAAAGCTTGGAAAGGTGATGCCTATATAACTTTGGATGGTTAGTTCCCGCAAGTCTATATCAGGAGAATCAGTCAGTGTGCATGGAAGATTATGCTCTGTAAGAAGTGCAGCCAGGCCCATCTGTTTCTCTGCTGGAGAAGGGTGGCAGATAATCTGTTTTTTTCTGGTGAATTCCAATGGTGCAGAGAGTGCCAGGTCAACAATATTCTGTGCTGCACCATGCCAGTGATCTGTTATATGCAGGTTCAGGTTAAGTGGCACACAGTTGTCTGCTAATGTCTTAAGCAGATCTGCTTGTGTTGTTGAATCTTGTGTACCTGCTACGGACAGTGGGGGGGTATGTGCGCGTGACTGCACAAGCTCCTTAAATGATGGAAGCCGCTTTCCCTGGCTTGAGCTTTCGCAGGAAAAGCGCAAATGATTAATAAAAGAAGTCTGGTTATTCATGCTGGTCTCCACTTTGCTGTCTGCTTGCCTTGCTTTTTGATAACTTTTCTTGCCATCGTTTTCTGAACGTTTTTTGGGCAACAGCTGGGAGAAGCCTTGTTCTGGTCCATTTGGATGCAGGACCTGGAAGGTTATCCAGCATTCCTGCACGGTTACTCCAGGCATGCTGTAAATGGCCCATCAGGGAAATAGTCGCATGATATATTCGAGGGTGCTGTATGAGCCATGCCCAGAGTGTAAACATCGTACGTTCTTGGAGCGAGGAAGGTTGTACGTCCCAGTTTTTGTCTCCATGGGCAAGCTTCTCGCGTAGAAGGGACAGCATTCTGGGCAGATCGTTTTCCACTGGGCAGATATCCTTACATGCACCGCAGAGGGTTTCCCCTTTGCAGAGGTCAGCATGTTTATTAATGCCGTCGAGCAGGGGAGTAATGACTGCGCCAATGGGACCGCTATACGGAGAATTGTATGCATGGCCGCCAATTCGACCATATACAGGGCATATGTTGAGACAAGCTCCGCAGCGGATACAGGCCAGAACTTCTTTGAAGTCCGGATCAGCCAGAATACGCGAACGGCCGTTATCCAGAATCACTAAGTGGAATTCTTCAGGACCGTCAGGACCATCCGAGGCAGCAGGACCACCCTGGAAACTCACATAGGTGGAAAGCTTTTGCAGGGATGCCCCCCGAGTGAGAAGTTGCAGCAGGGTTTTGTGTTCATCAAGGGTTGCCACAACCCGTTCCATGCCCATGATAGCAACATGAACAGGTGGCATGGTTGTGGCCATACGTATGTTACCCTCATTGGAAACCAAGGTAATATGGCCGGTTTCTGCACACGCAAGGTTGCATCCGGTCAACCCCATGTCTGCAGAGAGAAGTTTTTTGCGCAGGGTTGTGCGAGCTGCCTGGGTAAGGGTAGGGGGATCCGTGGATGCTGGAATGCCGAGTTTTTGAGTAAATAACTCACTGATCTGGTACCTGTCCATGTGGATACAGGGCGCAATAATATGGGAGGGTGTGTCTTCCGCGAGTTGGACAATATACTCACCAAGGTCTGTCTCCACCACCTCGATACCCTGGTCTTCTAGAACTTTGTCAATGCCGATCTCCGCTGAGGTCATGGATTTCCCTTTGACCACGGTTTGTACATTATGTTGTCTGGCCACTTTGGATATGTAGTCGTTGGCCTGTTCAGCTGTTGAGGCAAAGAAGACCTTACCGCCTCTGGCTTGTATTTTTTTAGCGAGTTCTTCCAGTACAAGGTCCAGGTGTTCCAGAGTCTGCATCCTGTTCTCTTTTGCCCTGGCTCTGAGCTGTTGGTCCGGCAGCTGATTCCAAAGGTTCAGGGCACCCTTTCCCAGGCGCTGCTGCAGTCCCTGCAGACTGTGTTGCAGACATTGGTTGTTGATACCGTCATTGGCCAGTTTTTTGTACAGGCTATTTATTTCCGGCATGGTCGGCCTCCCCTTGGTGCGAGAGAATTTCGGCAATGTGCACGACCTGTACTGGCAAGTTGCGCTTTTGGGCACGCCCTTGTATGTGCATCAGGCAGCTGATATCACATCCTGTAACGTATTCAGCCCCTGTGGCCAATATGGTACGAAGTTTTTCATCCACCATGGCTGTGGATATTTCAGGGTAATGAATAGAAAATGTGCCGCCAAATCCGCAGCAGGTGTCGCTGTTTTCCATCTCGATCAATTCCAGGCCGGCAACTTTGGAGAGGAGGGCGCGGGGTTGGCGGCGGATACCAAGTGAACGGCTGAGGTGGCAGGAATCGTGATAGGTTGTTTTGGCGTGAAAAGAGGCTCCAAGGTCTGTGACCCCCAGAACGTCGACCAAATATTCAGTCAGTTCGTAAGTTCTGTCGCCGATACGTTCTGCCATCTGCATGAGATCCGGTTCATCTTTGAAAAGCTGCGGATAATGATGGCGTACCATGTGTACGCAACTACCGGAAGGGCAGATAATTACTTCACTATCCCGAAATACCTGAAGAAAATGCAAGGCAGCCTTGCGGGCCGATTGACGATGGCCGCTGTTAAAGGCCGGTTGTCCGCAGCATGTTTGTCCATCGGGGTAGGTAACCGGAATATCCAATCTGTCAAAGAGGTTCACCATGGCTTCTCCGACATGGGGGTACATGTGATCCACCAGACATTGTATAAAAAGGGAAACTGTGGGTTGCTGTGTCATAAAGATATAAATGGTTCAGGGCCTCAGAAAAGATGGATTATCCAATCTTACTTGTCTCTCCTTGGATAATTGTTATTTTCTGCGACCCTTAGCTGGAAATATTCGTTGTCTCTGTTCGAGAATGAGTATTAGAATTTAAGGTTTAGGTGTTTAAAACTTACTCCAGAGGTATACCTGATATCCAAGTTTACGCTTAGCTTCAAGAGTACATTTGCATGTATACCATAAAAATTACCAGAAGAGATCATTTATGCAGAGGAACTCGTTAAACCATGCTTGAGGATGTGTGCAAAGGTCATTGCAGGGACGGGCTTGCTAAACAAGTAGCCCTGGTAGATATTGCAACCTTGTTCATAGAGATAGACCACTTCCTGTTCTCTCTCAACTCCTTCGGCAATAACATCCATGCCAAGGTTCTGGGCGAGCATGATAATGGAATCAACCAGTACAGCGCGTTGGCCCTGTTTGCCGATTTCCTGTACAAATGAACGATCAATTTTCAGGGTGCTCAGAGGAAGCTTGTTGAGATATCCCAGGGAGGAATAGCCTGTACCGAAATCATCAAGCGAAACCTTCATTCCTAACTCTCGCAGGGCCATTATTTTTTGCACATTGGTGAAGTCCGTGGAGATAATTCCACCTTCGGTTATTTCCAGGCCCAAGTGGTAAGCCGGAGCTTTGGTTTCCTGTAGAATTCGTTCAATTGTCTCCAAGAGATATGGGCTTGAAAACTCTTTGCTACTGATATTGACGGTGAAAAACTGGTTCTTTTTGATAATGCCGAGTTCATGCCAGTGTTTAACCTGGGTGCAGGCTGTACGAAATACCCATTGATCTATCTCGCTCTGCATACCTTTTTCTTCAGCGATCGGTAAGAAGTCAGATGGGGGAATCTGGCCTCTTTCGGGATGTATCCATCTGAGGAGAGCCTCACCCCCTACCAGTGAACCATCTATTGTTACCTGGGGCTGATAGTGCAGGGCAAACTCTTCAGCCTTTAGCGCATTACGGATTTCCATGTTAAGGCGTAACCTTTTATCTGCCGCATCCTGCATGCTGGGCATGAAAAAGCGGATCTCGTTTCGACCGGAGGCTTTTGCTTTGTACATCGCCGTGTCTGCCTGTTTGAGTATATCTTCAGACTGGGCATCGGCTTTGGGAAATATGGAAACACCTATGCTTGGGGTGATGTGGATGTCGTGTCCTTCAATTCGGCAGGGAAGGGAGAGCTTGGAACTGAGTTTTTCAGCAATTAATTTCGCATTGGATGCTGCTGCTGTAGCAGTTGCACCGAGCTCTGTCAGGATTAGAATGAATTCATCGCCACCCATGCGTGAAGCTGTGTCTTCATTGCGAATGTTTTCCTGTATTCTGTCTGCAACGAGTTTTAGCAGGGCATCGCCTGCGCTGTGTCCCAGGGAATCATTGATGGTTTTAAAGTTATCCAGATCAATAAACAGCAGGGCGCCAAAGGAATGATATCTTTCAGCACGTGTAATTTCATTTTCCAGGTTATGAAGCAACAGACGCCTATTTGGGAGTCCTGTCAGGGTATCATAGGTAGTGTGGTATTGGATTTGGGCTTCAGATATTTTTCTTTCCGTGAGATCCTCTATAATCCCCATACCCCCTCTGATCTTTCCGTTTCTCCCGGTGATGGCTTTCATGATGACACGGATAGGAAGTTTTTTTCGTGAAAGAATGCTCGTATACTCTCCTTCAAAGTAGCCATCGCCTTTACGGAGTGAATCCTTTACAGCATTCAGCATGCCTTGCTGGCTAATACCCGTAAACATATTTATACCAATAATTTCTGTTTTTCCGGCATTGAGCATGTGGGCCAAGGTTTCATTGCAATCAACAACGACAGCGTTGCTGTCGTATTGGAACAACCCCAATGGCGCATGGTTGAATAGGTGACGATACCGTTCCTCACTTACGCGCATTGTGCGTTCACGTTCTTCGCTGATGATCTTCAGCTCTATGTTTTCCCTCATGTTTTGGTTTATGCTATGGGAACTGACATAGGTGGAGATGTAGAAAATTACAGTCAGCAATGCCATGAACAATGCGTGGGGCGTGGCGACGAGTACCAGCTTCAACGCCAATGGGAGGAGAATCAAGGTTTGAAAAATCAGTAGTGCTTTCAGGTTGGAACTAAGCCATGTCACTGCTCCTGCAACCAGACCTGTCTGGAGCAGCATGAACACAACCATGTCCGCATCAAATTGGGGTGGTAAAAATATAAATGATGTTGATGCCCACATACTTGCAGCAGCAGCTGTGCCGATCAGAAAGCGCCTGTACCATACAATAGGCTCTGCTACGGGACTGTTGCGTCTGTATGCAAGGGTAAGGAAAAAACGGCCAAGGGTAATCAGTTGAAAAAGGCCCAGCCAGGACACAAGCAGAAGGGAAGAGAGGCTTTTGTATTTGGGCCAGCAGATCAAAACGCTGATAATAACAGAGATGAGTAAAGCAGATGGTGATTTGGCATACAAGGACTCAACTTGTTCTGCCAGGATTTTTTTTTCAAATGAAGCGTTTTTCAGCATGTGGGTATTGTCGTGAGGTTCGGATATTGTTTCGATATGGATGTGTCGGTTTTTAGAGAACGTGTAATTGTGATATACTTATGAATAAACGCTTGCATAACGAATCTTCCCTGCGTTGTATTCTTCATGGCTAACGTTTTTGGGTTCATTGTATGAATGTGCTACGATATGGTTGAGCCCAGGGACTAACAGAGCTGCATAATGAAATGTAGCTCTTGGTGTCTCGGGATTTCATTACTGATATAAAAGTATATCACATTCTATACTTTACCCGGTGTCATACTATATTCCCAAGGTCTGTGGGAAAAAAAATTATTTTGTGAAGTCTGTAGGATATTGCTCAAAAGGTGGATATCGCCCCAGGAAGTTTCTGGTGCTCCTGGAAAGTATGATTTTATAGGTGTTTGACAATAATTTCGGTTTGATCCTATAATAATATTTAAGAATTATTCTTGCTTGTTGGAAGTCGCCCGGTTGATATTGTCGTAAAAGCAACAGAGAGATAAAGCCCTGCAGTGGAGAATGCTACTCCATACGTGTTCATATTTCAGCACTACATCTATGGAGGGGCTTATACCCGCTGAGACGAGAATTCTTGAAAGTGTGAGGCATCATGAAACTGAGGACTAAACTTTTTGCTATCGGTATTGGTGGGATCACAATCACGGCCCTTTGCTCTATAGCGGCTACGTTGTATTTTTTAAAGATACAAAAAAATCAAATAATCCTCAGAACCGTAGAGACGGCCAGGCACAATTTCCAAGTGGCCATGGAGGCAAAGAAAAAGGTCTGGCAGACCAATGCACTGCAGGTTGCAAGTAATCAGAAAATTATATCAGCTTTGGTTGATGGGGACAGAGAATTAGCCCATGAGGTACTCAGTAATTTGGGGAAGGTGTTTAAAGAGAATACAGGATTCAAGAATGTGCAGGTACATCTTATCGACAGTGATCTGCGTTCTTTTTATAAGTCGTGGAATAAAGACAGCTTTGGAGAATCGTTAAATTATTCAAAGGGGTATGCTGAGGTGAAAACCACAGGAACATCTCAGGTCGCCATGGAGATGTCTTCTAAGGGCCTCAGGTTAAAGGGATTGTTCCCTGTTACATATCAGGGGAAATTTCTGGGTATTGCGAATTTTGAAGGCGGGTTGAATTCAATAAAAAGGACACTGGAACCATATCATATTGATTTCGTATATTTCATGGAGGAAAGCAAACTGAATATTGCCCCTTCCATGAAAAATAAACAAAAAATAGGCAGGTACATACTCAACCAAAAGGATGTGGATGAGCAATTTTTTAGCTATCTGCAGCGAGATGGAGTTATTGATAAGATTCTGGAAAATGATTATTTGATAGACGATGCTTATTTGACTGTCAGTGATAAATTTCAAGGATTTGGTGGAGAAGAGGTTGGCTTGTATATGGTTGCAATGCCTAGTGATATTGTGATGGATGATACATATCAATTACGTAATACAATTTTGAAATTGTGTGTTGGTATATTTATACTATTCTTCTTTCTTCTTGCATTTATAATATTATTTGTAGATAGAAAAGTTATAAGGTTGATCAGTAAGATTACCGAAAAAACAAATGATCTTGCTGTAGGTGATGGTGATTTGACGCAAAGGATACCTGTGCTTAGCAGAGATGAAATTGGATCGCTTGCTGAAAACTTCAATCTGTTTATGAAAAAACTCAATGATATAATAGCAAATATTGGTAAGAATTATGAAGTTCTTACTGCTGAATCTCATGAATTATTTTCAATTTCTAAACAAGTTATGGATGATTCAGAAAATCTCACCGGAAAATCGAATACTGTTGCTGTGGCTGCTGAAGAGATGAGCTCAAATATGAATTCAGTTGCCGCCGCAAGTGAACAAGTGTCTACGAATGTCGCAACTGTTAACGATGCGGCAACTGTTATGCAGAAGGGGCTGCAAGGGGTAGTTCTCCATTGTGAAAAAGCACGAGATGTGACCAACGAAGCGGGTGTGCAGGTAACTGTAACCTCTGAGCGGGTGACTTTGCTTGGTCAAGCTGCCCGGGAAATATCTCATATAACCGAAGTGATCACCGAAATCGCTGATCAGACAAATCTGCTTGCACTCAATGCAACCATAGAGGCGGCCAGGGCTGGAGAGGCTGGAAAAGGCTTTGCTGTTGTTGCCAATGAAATTAAGGAGCTAGCTGGCCAGACATCTGGGGCAACCAGCGAGATTCGCCAGAAAATAGAAGAGATACAACGATCAACCAATACAACTGTTGAAGATGTACAAAAGGTGGAATCTGTTTTTAGTGAAGTGCAAAATGTTATACAGAGCATTGTTGAATCCATCGAAGAGCAGTCTGCCAATGCTCAAGAAGTTGCAGGAAATATTGAACAGGCTGCTTCAGGACTCCAGGAAGTGAATTTGAATGTTTCGCAGAGCTCACAGGTCTCCATTGGAATTGCTCAAGATATTGCAGATGTGAGGGCTTATGCTGATAATATGTATGAGAAAAGTACTATCATGCAAAGAAGCGTTCAAGGCCTGTCCGAACTTTCCGGAAAACTCAGAGAGATGATTTCTCTGTTTAAGGTAGTGGATGAATCTGCTGAGGAGAATAAGAAACAGCTTGCAGAAAAAAGGGGATCATTGCCTGATCTCGTACCGTGGGGTAAAAATCTGCAACTGGGTATTCGTGAGATTGATGAGCAGCATAAAGTACTCGTGGAGCTGATTAACAAGCTGTATCGTGCCATGAAAGTGCAGAGCGGACGTGAAGTCGTTGCCGAAGTTATAGATGAATTAACCGAATATACCAAATATCATTTCAGCTTTGAAGAAAAACAATTCCATGCATACAACTATTCGGAAAAGGATGAACATGTACGGGATCATAAAAAATTAATTCATCAAGTGACCGATTTGCAGAAGCAAATGGCTAGCGGCAAGGCAAATGTCACCATGGACTTAATGGATGTTCTTGTCGACTGGTTACAAACGCACATTCTTAAAACGGACAAACGATATGTGTCCTTGCTCAAGGATAAAAAGTTGGATAAATGAGGGGGATTTGTGGGGCAACAAGAAAACCTGGAGTTTTCTTGTTGTCAGGCCAATCTTGCTTTCTGGTTATTGTTTGAGGAAAAAATATATTTCTTTATCCTGACCGCCTGTGAAATGATCAACAAATTCGGCCCCGATGTTTCGTTTACCTACGTGCGTCACTTTGGCCTTTTTTTCAACCAGGGTATGTTTCTTGTTATCCAGGTGAAAACGGACTAGGATGGTCTCTTCTTCTCGTAACTGGGGTCCTGTAAAAACTTCAATGCCAACCCCATTCTGTGACAAGTTGTTGATTCTACATGTCGTAATGACTTTGCCATTCTGGGGGATTGCGTGCATGAGTTCCCCTATGAAATTGGTCTGTTTACGATAATTTTTACGGTGTTCAATTTCCGTGGTAAAGGTTTCACCACATGTACATTTGACTTTGAATTTCCGCTTGTTTGCAGGGAGTTTATCTGCACTGATCTGCTTGACTCGCCTGCAGTGTGGGCATTCTAAGGGGATGCAACCTGTTTGGTTGATATAAGACTTTGTTATTGCTGCCATATTTGAGTCTCCTGGATGAAAACGTTTTCAAAGGCAGAAAATATACATGGATAACTGTTAATACTGATGATCTGACGGAGATATATCCATGTGTATAAGTATAAAGCTACTCATAAAAGACCAGGTTGTCGAGTATTATTTCAGAAAACTGGAAAAATTAGTATTTGCTTGTGGTTAGATATAGTTTTGCTTTTACAGTGCCTTGGTCAGGATTTGATCTGTGAACCCGCTTTCGTTACAATTCCAGTTATAGCGGTTGGGTATTTATAACTGTCTGTCATAGTGGACTGTTTATGTGGCTGGCCTTTAGAGGTTTGAGAATTTACGAAAATTGAAAATCCGGAGTTTTTGTTGCTTTAAGGGGACATTGCTTCGTGTCTTTGACTCAGCATATCGATATTCTTCGAAAACCTAAGTGTTTACGACTGAAAAAACGTTCATTTTCCAAAAAAATCAGAAGACTGGTCAACGCGGTATAATGGCTGACGATAAGCTTTCCTTCCATGATTATGGTTACTGACAAGTTTCTGATTTATTTTTGGGAGAGTTTTTGCAAATCCTTTAAGTAGATATCATATCGGCCAAGGTAGAAACTGAGTGCTTTTGAAAAATTTTTCCCTATTAAGCCATCCACTATGATTTCACTGATTTTTCTGTAACGTTTGAGAATAAACTGCGAGCGGTAAAAGATCAGCCATTCTTCATTTGTTAATTCCTGGCGTATTTTTATAAGAGCCCTGCGGGATCTCGGTTGGTACATCCAAAAATACATACAGTCCAAAGAATTGAGGATGAAGATATTTTCCAGTTCCTGAGCTTCTTTCCCCATGGTTTTCAGCAGTTTTTTGGGTGATTGGAGCATGTCAAGGGCATCCTCGTCTGGAAAGAGCACATCCAGTTTTGAAAAGGCTGCAAAAAGCTGATGCAGTTTGGCCCTGTAATCATCAAGACGCATACGGGTGTTGGTTTGCCGATCTGCAAGGCCCTCAATTATTGCCGCGATACAGTCAGATGCAAATTTTGAAATTACAGCAGCCCATTTCTGTAAAATTATTTCAACCTGGAGGACACCGCCAGTCTGCAAACCCCAGCCAATGCCAGCATTGAACAGCATGGCAAGCGGAATGCTGAGAAGGGAACGGAACAGGTTGCCGATGGCTGCACTGCGTGGAAGGCCTCGAAACATGTTGTGACTGAAAATATAGATTCCGTTCGCAAGGGCCATGACTGAGTAGAGTATTAAAGGGCTTGTGGATGTGGTGATTCCCAGCCCTTGATCAAGAAGGAGTGTTTTAACCAGAAAATCCAGCAAAGGAACCGAGAAGCCTGTATAAAAGAGGGAATCTGCAATGCGGCTCCAGCTGATGAGAGAATTCCATGGAAGAAGGGGCGAGCGCCGAAGCCCTCCTCCACCCAAAACGGCTTGGATGATGTTGCGAATCCCGGTAATGCTGAACCATATAAAAGCGCCCAAATAGGCCAGTACCCACCAGTCTTTGGTGAGACTGAAAGTGAGAAAAGCAGGGATGAAGCCGGCAGCCACCTTGAGGACGTTATTGATGTGGGTATTGATATATCTCTTCGCTTTCAGTTTGCCTTTGTGGCCGTTGGTGTCGGTGGATGACTTTTTATCACGGAGAATTCCCAGTGTGATGATATTGCCCTGGGGTTCAGCGACCAGCTCTGTGGAGTCAAGCTTCCATTCCTGGCGTTCGTTATTCCTTTTTTGAAAGAAACCATATATTCGGTGCAGAAGTCCGTTCAGAGGTCCCGTCGAATGTCGATTTGAAAAAGTAGCGTAACGATGGTGAGTAAGGTGAGCAAATAGAGGAAGCCGTGTTCGTATTCCTTTTTCGATTTCCAGCTTGGCAGATTGCTGTTCCCTTGACGGTAATGTGTCTGTGACCACCAGACCCATGCCGAATCGATGGGTATACAGGCCCGTGGAGCCTGTACCAATGCGTGATTTTAACTCACGCTTGCGGTAGAAACCGTGGAATTCCTCAAGGTGATGAAGAATATCGACCAGTACTTCCTTTCGTTCCTCCATTTCCGACATTTCAGCCCTGAGGTCGTCCAGCGGTTTTTGTTCTTCTGCGTGACGTTGTAACTGACGGACAAGGTCAAGTCTTGCTGCCTCGAAATCCCAGATGATTGCTCTCACTGAGGCTTTAAGTGCAATCACATTATCTGTGTTTAAGGCTTTTTGCAGGTCATTTATCAGTGCATAACTTTTCAGGGGGCTGACGATGTCGACTGCTTCACCTGCAAAACCATGATTTTTGCTGGTCGCTGCAGACGTGAGTCCGTGGCCCACGTCTTTAAGGTTAAATATTTCCATATGCGTGATATGGCCACGACCAATATACAAGAGTTGTAACGTGTCCTGTACAGAGAGGTTGGACAGGTTGAGAGTTACATTGGCTCCTGCATGGATATCCTGTAACTTTGCGAGAAGTTCCTGAACGGTAAGTTGCAATAAAGAGGGTACGTCGGCACTGTCACTGGGAATCCGTGGATCTGTCAACTTCGGGTTTTGGGTGGGGAGCAGGTATTCCTGAATAATTGTTTCTGGGGAGATTTCGTTTTCAGTCTTTCCAGAGGATTGCTGGGGCTGGTCTGCTGGCAAGTCGTCTGTGCCCGCTGTGTGGAGGGTGTCATGTGCTGAACTGCTGATCTGTTGGTGGATAAAACGCGCCAGATGAAGCAATGAGGGCTGGCCACTTCCTACAAAGTTCAGGAAAGCTTCGGCTGTTATCCGGGTAAGACGCAGGTTATATTTCTTGTTGATGGTATCCAGGTGGGTGGAGTTGAACTCTTCTAGAACATCAAAGACATATTGTTGTTGATAGCGCGAAACCGTACCACCCTGAGACATCATTTCCTGCATGGGTCTTTCATGCAGAAAGTCCAGCAGGGATTGCGTCTCTGGAAAACCGCAGAGTTCCCAGGTAAATTTCACGTACTTTTGCCTGAAACGCGCTGAAAGTTCAATGCCTATTGTGGTTTGAATGCCCAACAGATCACCGGCCTCGAGAAGTTCCTCTGCTACCTGGTTGTCAATAAAATTGTAATAGACAACAGTGAGAGAACGGATGCCTTTTATCCACGCGTCCATGAGCAGGTGCGATGGAGATTTACGTCCTTTGGTGTAGGCATCATGCACTCGATCGTCAAAGGTGAGTTGATTCCATTCTTCAGGCATTTCAAAAAGATGGTACTTTTTCAACTCTTCTCTGATGAGGGCTGGACGGCCTGTGGATGCCATACGAAAATCGTGGGCAAGCCGTAGTTGTTCCTGTTCTTTTCCCTGGTGCCTGATCAGTTCTTTCATGATCTGGATCAGCACCCTGGCTGTATTCATCTTGAAATATGCAGATGAGGAAAACAGCACCTCGTCACGAAGGGCACGCAGATTGGACAATCGTTCTTCTGATGTTCCTGTTTCAAATGATTCCAACAGGTTTACTACTGCAAAGGCAATACGGAGTCCCCTGGGGGCTGACAATTCCTTAATGCCATGGGGGTGCATGTAGGCTGCCGTCAGAGTACTGATCGAGTCTGGCATTTTTCTACGCCCGAGAACCTCATTCACCATTTCCAGGAGTTCATAATCGTTCTTATCGAAAAAAATGACTGAAGGCTTTTCTTTCATACTGCGTAAACTCCTGTTTGGCTTTTTGCCATGTACAAAAAAACACTGCTTTGCGATCATCCCGCATTTCTTATGTTTTCTTTATAGGCAGGCACGAGGCAACTGGTGCCGAACACGTTGCTGACATCAGACCGCGATTGGTACTATAGGGTCACCAAATAAATAAATTATCCAATCTTGCTTGTCTCTCAACTCGGTAACGTCGTCGCATCAATGGCTCAATAGGGCCAGTATGGAACCGTTGATATGACGACGTTACCAAACCGATATCCTACGCAAATTTTGGATATGTATTATCTTCCGCGACCCATATATCTCTTGCTACTGAAAAGATGATGCCCTGTTCCTCTAAAATATTTTCCTTTCCGTGTAATTTGAATGGTCTATGACTTTACGTTCATAGCCGCCTTCCAAAAGAGGGGAAGATATGAGAAAGTCTGCAGAAGAACGGTTGGATGCTGTGGGAATGTTGCATAACACTGCTATGCGTAGCAGAGCTTTCACATCAACGTCATGGGGTTGTGGCTCCATGGGATCCCAGAAAAAGATAAGCATATCTACTTTGCCTTCTGCTATGAGTGCTCCGAGTTGCTGGTCTCCTCCCAGGGGGCCCGATTTGAGTCTTGTTACTTGCGGCCTTTCTTCACCTGCCTGCCTTTTTTCTTCCATTAATTCTTTGATGAGTTTTCCGGTTGTTCCGGTACAGACCAGGTGGTGAGGAAGAAGAATCTGGAAGTTCCAGTCCACCCACTCCATAAGATCCTTTTTTCTGTTATCGTGAGCAACAAGCGCGATTGTATTGATAGTATTCATTTTATTTTTTTGCAATGTTGAGTAAGCGTAACCAGTTACAAATATGAGGCGTGCCAATAGTTTCACACCTTGGTGAACGGTTACTTTCACAGTGGATATCCACAGAGGGCCGTCCAGCATTATATGTGGGGTGGCTGCAACCGTCAAGTGAGGAGCTGTAGGTTGAGTCTAGGTCGTTTCATGGAGGGTAAGAGTCGCTATGCCCCCTGTAATGCTGAAATATTGGCCACTTTCAAAATATAATTGTTTTCAGAGGTGTGCCGGTTGAGGTGTAGAGTAAGGGGGTTGTATCTCTTTATTGGATGTATTCTGAACGGTTGCCTGCATTAGTTGTTTTATCGAGTACCTGTCTGTGAATTTTCTTGGGGCAATCGGGTGGTTTTCCATGAGGAGAAAAGGGGAACCTGGCAGCATGGGCAGCTTACCTCCCATGATAATTCTGTAATCGTTTACGAAAAAACGGTGAGCTGGAATGTACTCACGGAGGTGTATTCGTAATCCAGAAAACATATGAGAAATCCAAGCAATAAGGGCTGCAGAAACAATAAGTTATTCGAAACTGATCACAAGCACTCCACAGAGTCTAGCGCTGATCGCTTATCTGCTCAAAATCGCGCTTGCCCAAATATGAACACCTGTGTCAGTTACAGTTCGGAGGTGAGTGAAACCAAGAAGATACATACACTGTGATTAGTTACATCTATTCAATCGTATTTTTCTCTCAATTCATTTTTCGCAAAGCATGATCACCCATGGAAACCTGTACATCCTGCTACTGGAATGATAGAAAATACAGTAGGTGCTGCTGATATTAAACATGTAGTCTATACAGAAAAAAAATCAATTGTTACAATACATAAGTAACGATACCTGGGAGGCTGGCCGAGAATACCATTTCTGCCCAGAGATCTTTGTTGAATATGAAAAAATATTATCTGCATATCAAGTGTATGTCTGTGGTATTTTTAGGTTTGCCTCGTTCTGAACGAAAATACCTGTTCCCGGACAGCCTCCTGGCAGAGCAGTCTGGTTTGACAGTGTGATTTTCAGGAGACTATTTTTATGTCAATGTTGACTCGTGAGTATAATTACTTGCGAAAATCACAGAGGGTGGATGTCCCTCTTTTGATCCAGGTCGGAACCAAAGTCTATAAAAGTTCGGACTGGTCCATGACCGGAGTGGGCATTCTCGGCTATGAGGAGGAGATCCATAAGGGGGACATTCTTGAAGGGAAACTCATTCTGATGAGTTCCGGTGCATCCATTCATGTGGATGTTGTATTGGTCTGCAGAAATATTCGCGATGATATTGTCGGTTTTGAACTGCAGAATATCACTGATCGCCACAAACGAATCCTGCGCCATTATCTTGAACTGTCCCTGGAAGGAAAAATTGATAACATTGAAGACCTCATGTCAGATTTTTCCGCTCCTCTCATTGAATCTCCCATTCAAGAAGCCATCAGTATCACGGCAGAAGAACAGGTCTCTCTGCTGAAGAAATTTCGAAGCCGGGCATTTTTGGCACTGACCGCTGGTTTTCTACTGATGGGGTATATTATTTTCACGGTGGTTTATAACCTTGTTTTTGTATATGAAACCGTTGGGGTAACTTCGACTAATTTGCTCCAGATTAAATCTGGTGTACGTGGCACTGTGAAAAAAACGCATGTCCATGAAGGCGATATAGTGCATGCGGGAGATATCTTGTTTGATTTGGATGAAGGGCGTTTACTTGAAGAATTACAGGTGAACTCCAAAAAACTTGCCCAGCAGAACAGGCTGCTTGACAATCTGGAAGGAGAACAGCCTTTTTCCACCGGCCAAAAGTCATTGTTGGTGCAACTACTTAATGAAGAATACCTGAATAAGAGCGAGGAGTATCAAAGGGCCCAGGAACTTTTCAAACAGAAGATCATTTCCATTAAGGATTATGAGTTTGTTGAAACAAGTTTTCGCCGGGCGCGTATCAACTATTTTAGAGAGCTTGAAACCGCCCAGAATAAGCGTGAACTTATCCAAGAAAAGAAAAATTTTCAGGAATTGCAAAAGGATATTCTCCTGGCTGAAAAAGAAAGCCTCCTTCAGAATCTGGAAGCCATGCGTGTTCGTGCTCCTGTGCCTGGGGTGGTGTACACTGTTGATCATTTTGCCGGTGAATTCGTTTTGGCAAGCGATACGGTTATTACCCTTGCAACCGATCAGAAACCCTTTGTCCTTTTTAAAATTCCCTCCAGGCAGAGTGGCAAGGCAAAACTGGGAATGCCTGTCAAAGTGTATTCTTTTGAGCTGGATACCGACTATGAGGGGAAAATCAGCTCTATAGGCTATAGTGCCATCAACCCCAGGGCTACTCTTCTGCAGGAGGTCAGTTTGGATCAGACTGTAATTAAAGTTGATATGCCTGATATAGCAAGAAAAATACCCCTCAACAGCAGGGTGAGAATATGGGTGAAAAAAGAAAGTGCCTCTGTGGATAGGATTTCTGAATTCTTTATGAATGTATTTGGAAAAGAGCATGCTGAAGCGATTCGGTAGAAAAGAGGGTGCTCTGTCCGTTATTGGGCCTGCTGTTTTTTATCTTGCCATTGCCTTTGCCATCGGACTCAGCAGCTGGCCCTATTTCTATTATGTGAAAAACGAAACCCTGATCACCATTGGCTTGTTTGCCGCCTGGCGATATTCATGGCAGGCAACACATTACTGCAGAGCATTGTTGTACGGTTTATTTGTTTATCCGCGACTTCGAAAGCAGGCACATCATGCTGCCCGCCAAGGGTGTTTCCCAGAACATATTTTTTTTATAATTCCCTCCTACAACGAAGAACCCTGGGTGAGTGTGGAGACCTTTTTTTCCATTCTCTCGGAACTGAATGGAATTCCATGTTCTGCGTCGCTGATTGTAGCCACCGGCTCGGACCGGGACGATGCTGTTATCAGCGAGGCGTATCGTGCTCATCCGGCATCTGAAAAGGTCGAACTGGTTCTTCAACGACAGTCACAGGGAAAACGGATAGCCATGGGGCACGCACTCAGGGCTGTTGCAAGGCGTTACAACGATAAAAGAATAAATGATGCCAATAGCGTTACCGTATTTATGGATGGCGACAGTTACCTTGAGCCAGGCATACTGGCCAAGACAATACCCTTGTTCTTTTTGAAAAAGAATTTGGGGGCTGTAACCACAAACGAACTTGCCTATATCAACACTACATCTCAGTGGTATAAAGATTGGTTTAATCTTAAATTCGGCCAGCGGCATATTTTGTTTCAGTCCCATTCCTTATCTCATAAGGTATTAACTCTGACCGGGCGCTTCTCCATTTTTAGAACAGAAATCGTTGTCCGTGAAGAGTTCATCCGTTTCCTTGAAAATGATATCCTTCTGCACTCCTTGCATGGTAAATTTCGTTTTCTTATGGGGGACGATAAAAGCAGCTGGTTCTATTTATTGCGTGATGGCTGGGAAATGTTGTACGTGCCCGACGCCATTTGTTACTCTCTGGAAAGTCGTGATGCCAGCTTTCTGGATTTGAGCACCAGCCTGCCATATCGCTGGTATGGGAATACCTTACGAAATAATGGCAGGGCTCTGGCACTGGGATGGAAAAAAACCGGAGTTTTCATCTGGTTCTGCATCCTTGATCAACGTATATCAATGTGGACATCTCTTGTTGGGATAACCGGCACCCTGATTCTCTCGATATTTAAAAACCTGGTTTATTTCCCAATATTTATAGCATGGGTGCTGATTGTGCGTACAATTCAGATGCTTGTTATCGCTTTGAACGGCCACCCTGTAAGTCTTATCACCATCCCGCTTATGCTTTTTAATCAATGGGTTGGGGCTGTAATTAAAATACGCGCGTATTTCTTTCTTTCCGATCAAAAATGGTCAAAAGGAGGTGTTATGCAAGACGCAACACAAGATAAAATCCCCATACCCCATGTGTTGGCTCGTTATATGCCGCGCTATCTTATGTTTGTTTCATATGGATTGTTTTTTTTCACGCTCTTGGTAACTGAACAGGTCATTCGGCTTCCTGATGTGTATGCTCTGCAGGCCGCTGCAGCCGGTAAGCAGGACCATGATTTTTTGGATGCACGGGATTATGGTGTTCAACCTGACGATGGCAGGGACGACAGTGTTGCGCTGAATACGTTGATCAGAGAAGTGGTGGATGGAACTGTTATCAGACTTCCTCAAGGAAAATTGGATCTCATGCATCCTCTTGTAATTGATCGATCCAACATTACCCTTGAAGGGAGCGGCCAGGAAAGAACTATTCTGCAGAGCATGGTAAAGTCTCCTGATGAAGCTGTGCTGCACATCCACGGCAGATTTGGAAAGAAACTAGGTTTTTTACAGACAGATGCCGGGGCAGGTAACTCTGTAATTGAGTTTGACGATGCGAAGAAAATGCTGCGAGCTGGCGATATATTGCTGCTGAGACAGGCAAATGACGAGGCATTTTTCGATAGTATCGGCAGTTTACGTTGGCGCGAAAAGAGTCCGATTATCAGACAGAGTATGTTTCATGTTGTAGATAAGCACAATGCCAATCTGTTTTACCTGGATAGGACCTTGGATATCGATTATAGCGCGCAAAGTACACAGCTTATACGGCCAGAGTTAGTGCAGCATGTTACAGTGCGGGATCTGACTCTTATTCAATCTGTTCCCAATGCCGATATTGAGAATGTCAGATTCAGGTATGAGAACCTCTTTCCCGAATATAGGGTGGATCTCCTGAGATGTATCTGGACTGCCTTCATTACCATCGAAAATGTGTCCCTGTTACAGGCGGGGAATCATTCCCTTGTTTTTGAAAATTCCTACGCAAATACAGCAAAGGGCGTCACCATTGTAGGTGCCTGGAACAAAGGGAAAAAAGGGAGCGGATACCTCAGGGTTGCCAGAGCGTTTAAATGTGTCCTGAAAGATTTATTTGTCAAAGACATTCGACATATTACCCTGCAGTGGAGTTCTGCACATAATACGTTTGCCAACATTTATTCCACAGTGGACTTTAATGTCCACGGTGGCTATCCCCATCACAACATAATCAATAATATTCAGTTTGCCATTCCCCCTGAGCACAAATGGCAGGCTATTACCCTGGCTCCGGATGATGCCTCCTGGGCTCCGCCAAATGGTCCGGAGAACAGTTTCAGTCAAGTGCAAATAGATCAGTAACAGATTCTGCCTGGGTTATCGCCATGCTCTCTTGAATGATTTGATACAATTTCAGCCGTGTTTTATGTGCCTCGGTCTGGGTGTCGAGCAGGTCCAGCTTCAGAAGATTCAGTTCTCTGGCTGGGTCTGTGTCCAGATTCTGAATAACATGTTCTTGTTTTGTTTGTGTTTTTTTTAGCTGGTACAACAAGAAATGTAAATCATCCTGCTGTTCTGTAAGCCTTTCCTGATGAAAAGCATATAGAGAGGAGAGCTTTTCAAGACGCTGGCGTATTCTGTGGTTGATTGCCTGTTTTTGATATCCGTAAACCCGTTTTTGAGTTTGAATGAGAGTTGAACGTTTCAAGTCCCAGGTTAAGGGAATTTCCAGCTCTATTCCTACAACAGATCGTTCCCGTTCGTAGAATTCATCTTTATATTCCGCATGCAGGTTCAGAGATGCATCATCAAGCCAGGCTGGAAGGAAATCAGCTCTTTTATTAAATATGTCTTGAATGGCAAGATCGTGTGAATGTATCTGGGCCAGTGAAGCCAGATCATCTGTTGGCCGAAGCCGGACAGCTTCCAGTTTGTTGCACAGTTCACGTTCGGGTTTTGAAAAGCCGACGTGGTCGCTTTGCTGGTAAAAAGCTGTTCTTCTCCGGGCCTTGGTCAGCTTTCTTTCAATGTCGATGACATCATCCCGGGTAACATATCCATGGGCAAGCTGTTGTTCGCGGGCAAGCAAAATTTCCTTAAGTAGTTGAGCTCGTTCAGAATGGTAATGGAGTTCAATGTGATTCTCCAGGGTAAATATCCGGTACATCTCGTCCGCCAGTTGCCGGTCAAGCATGTCGCGTCTGAGTTGGTAAAATTCGAGTTGTGTTTGCAGTATTTTTTTGGCATCTTCACGGATGGTCTCATAATAGCCGTTATTAAGGAGTTTCCATCGAACACCGGCAAGATAACGATCTTCAGCGTGCATGGAATCGTAGTCATATTCTCCTGCAGCATATAGCCCATAGGAAGATCTATGGCTTTGGAGCTGGTCCAGATATTCTGCTTCTACCTCTTTTATACCCTCAAGTATTGCCTGAATGGAAGACCTGCTCTGTTCCGGGGAGTCGCCTTCAAGGAAATCTGGCCCAAATTGTGACAGGTTAATGGTAAGCTCTGGCAGGCCATGCATAGTATATGCAGAGGCAGCTTTGTCCTCAGAAAGTTTGGAATGAATTTCTCCTGCCAGGCTGTTTGCCCCAGCATTAAACAGGGCCAATCCCATTAGGGAAATGGATATCAGAATACGATGGCGAGTTGTCCATTGTGCTTTTGACATAGGCTTACCTGTTGTTAATTACCCAGTGCAGCCATGCTGTCTGTTCCTGGGAAAGATTATTTTTTTGGGTGCTGATAAAGCCGGTTAACCCTTGGATAGAAGAAAAAGTGACGTTGTATGCTCCCTCTGCATGAGCACCGTGACCGGTGAGTGTTGTCATCCCAGACTTCCCGACTTCTACGTTCAAATGATGATGGCTGTAGATGGTTGACTGGCCGGTAATGATGGTTTGCCCGTATTTTGCAGCATGATACAGGGAATAATTAGCCCACAGCAGGGCAGCAATGATACAAATAATGACAATTGAGGTAGCTCTGCCAGAGGCGTGGTACGTTCTGGGGGTAAAGAAGCCCCTCCAGGAAAATGTACTGTGTTGCCGTATGGCGGATATGATGTCGTCCTGTGTGGCCAGACAGGGCTGTACAGCTTTGCCTGTTATTCTTTCTACGTATTCAATGGCTTCACTGTCTGACGGGTCAGACATGGCGAGGCGAAGCACACCGTTTTGGGGTGAGTGCAAAGGGAATATGCAATACTTCAGATAGTGATGTCTGGGTAAAAGTGCACAGTTATCTCTGGATATTTCGTTGCTGATATCAATGATAGGTAAGTTGAACTGTCTGGAAAGCGCCTTCAGGAGTTGATCGTTTGTTACCAGTCCCATACGCAGGAATATTTTTCCTATTCGCCGTCCCCCACCCATTTGCATGGATAATGCCTGTTCGCATTGTTCCCTTGTGATTGCCTTATCTTCAACGAGGAGCTGTCCTAAATGTTTTCTTGAGGTGGTCATGGTTTTGTCCATTGAAATATTCCCAGGGTGCCTGTCAGCGTGCGCAACATTTTTTATATTTTTTTCCGCTTCCGCAGGGACAGGGCTTGTTTCTTCCTGGCTTTTTACTCTCAGCCTGGGACGTGAGATCACCTGAATGATACACCCATTGGCTGTCGATTTTTACAAAACGACTCTTTTCGTGCAGATCAATTGATTGGTTATGTATTGTCCGGGCCAAGGCCAGGAATTCCACAGTACCATGTTCATCTTCGGCGTTTCCATTGTTTGTCGCAAGAATTTGCAGATCATACCAGTGGGGAATGGTTTCTTTGTCTATGCTTGTTGGCCGTGTTTCAGGGTGCCAGGTTTTCAGCAGATAGTCTGTGTCAGCACGTGTATATGCTGTAAAGCGTGATCGCATGAGGGCTTCAGCGGTGGGAGCATTTTCCCTGCCTTCAAGGTATGGTTCGCAGCACTGTGCATAGGAACTGGCAGAACCGCAGGGACAGGAAAGAAGGGGAGTCGTTTTACTCATTATGTGTTTAGACCTTTGATTTCATTTGCAATAGTAAGTATTCGTTTACGAGCAGGTCGGTATGGACTCAGACTTTTTAGTCTTTTTTATACATAAATTTTCAGCTTCTATATAGATACGATTGACAATGGGCAAGGCGGTTTTTATTTGAGATTCGATACGGTCAATGGCCTGTTCGATTTCATCCGGACAAAGGTCGTCTTTGAAGTGAACATCCAGGTTAACCAAGACCTGTCGGGGGCCTAGATATAGACTGAGTGGTCTGGAGAAATCTGTTATGCAGTCTTCGTTTCGCAAGATCTCCATAATAATTTCAACTCGTTCAGGCAATAATCCTTCCCCTATCAACAACCCTTTGCATTCTATGGCAAAAAACATGGAGACTGAAACAAGAAGTAGGCCAATGAGGATAGATCCCAATCCGTCAAAGATGTGAAGACCGGTTACCTGCCCTAAAAAGACAGCCATTGCTGCAATCGTAAGTCCCAGTAGGGCGGCGCTATCTTCTATAACGACGGCAAGAAGAGAGGAATCTTTACTATCCCTGAATGCCTGAAGAAATGGTTTGTCGCCTCGGTAGCGGTTGAACTGTTGTAAAGCGATCCTAAGGGCGCTGCCTTCGAAGGCCATGGCAAGGATTATAACGGCATAATTCCATACAGGAGAGACAAGGGGAGTCGGATGGCGGAGATGTTTGAATCCTTCGTATAGAGCGAACCCTCCTCCCAAAGCAAAAATCAGAATAGCTACGACAAAACTCCAAAAGAAAACTTCCTTGCCAAATCCAAAAGGGTGTAGATCATCGGCTGGTTTTTTGCTTTGTTGTATGCCTACAAGGAGGAGAATTCCGTTACCTGTATCAACCAGGGAGTGTACTCCTTCTGAAAACATAGCAGAAGAACCTGTAAAAAAAGCGGCGATGAATTTGCAGATGGCAATGGCGATATTTGCTGCTATTGCTCCATATATTGCTATATTTGAAGAAGTTTCCATGTATAAAGTGTTCCTTGCGCGCATTTATTGCCAGCTGCTGTACTGTTTACACGTGAGTCGGGAAATTACTGGCGATTGTTTCAGTTGCAAACGGAGGAGTTTTTCAGAGTCTCGCTCCTGGCTTTACCTCCCCAATTTTTACGTTATGCTCAAAATTTTATCCTCGAGATATCAGCTGGATGTCTGCGATAAAATATATCGCATGCCTCGGAGTCTACGTTTACCTAAACTTGAGCAAAAATCCATGGTTCTGGACGGATACTGAGAGCCTGGGGGAGAAAGCTCTTTTATCTATATTTGTGTTGTTTCCAGAAAATCAATACGTGCAATATCAAATATATGGCTGTGCTTGATTTCTTGAAAATGCCTTGATCTGAGAAAAAAAGCAATTCGCCGACAGACTCCTGGCGTACTCAATTGATCATTGGGTAATTTTAAGAAAAACATTTTCATACAACTTGCGAAATCCTTCCAAGCTGCTTTCATCAAGCCACCGTTCATAGGTAGAACGATATTGTTCCGAAGGTCTTTGGGCTCGTAGTACCTCATTGATTTCTGATATGACCTTTTTACCCCAGGCATTTTTTGAGCAGGCCACGTAGGTGAGCATGGCATCGTATTCATTTTGGTTCTCTTCTATCGTCAGGGTCATTATCTGATCCCGAAGATCAAGAGTTTCGGCCAGGTACATAGCCTCTTCAGGAAGACCGGGCAGGGCGTCTATACGGCCGGCAATCAGCATTTTGAACATGTTCAGCGACAGTTGAGAACCTTCATAGGAGTAGATATTGCGTGAATTTCCATAGGTGTTGAGAATGGTATCGATTGTATTCCCGTAGGAGCGGTGTTCAGGCCTGCCAATGAGATGTTGTGCTTCCTTGAGGACTTTGGTGAGATTGACAACTTTTTTGCCTCCGAAGTATTTAAAATGGTCTTTCCTTATAATAAGCACAGGAGGAAGGGTCAGCATGCTGGGAATTGAAAAAAAAGCAAATTCTTCACGTTCAGGAGTTTTATACATGGCCAGACTACATGCAGGTTCTCCATCTTGCCATTGCCGATAATGTCTCGAAATATTTGCAACTATGTGGATATGTTCATACTGGGGCAAATATTGCTTTACAATAGCTGTAATCTGATCTTCATATCCCTGTCCCTTATATTTTCCTTCATGGATGAAAAATGGAGGGGCGTCCGCTTCCATCCAGTAGATTTTTTCGCCAGCCAATGCAGCATGGGCTGTGAAAATCAGAAGTATACACAAGAAGACAGGTAAACGATGCCAGGTAACAAAAGGGGATCTCAGAAAAATCATTCTTCTCTTTGTTTGAGCTTGGTTACGAAAGTTGGAGTGCGCCGTATATGGCCTCACGTATCTGGTTCAGGGTATACGGTTTGGGGACAAAACCAGACGCACCCATATTCAAGGTGGCGACAATGTCTTCATGGTCAGCAAAACCACTGGTAATGACCGCCCGTTGTGCAGGGAATTCTGTAACGATCTGCCGGAATACTTCTTTGCCATTGGGCTGATCGTGTTCCAGCAGCATATCAAGCAGGATAAGGTCTGCCGGTTGTTTACGCAGCCTTTGCACAGCTTCATCTCCAGACGAGACAGCGTATGCCTTGAAACCGAGGGTCTGTAATATTTTTGTGGCGAGTTGCCTCTGTCCCGGTTCATCGTCAATTACCAGGATTGATCGGTCTGAAACCTCAACGGGAAGAAGTTCCTGTTGCTTTTTCGTTTGAGGAATGGGGCAAAGTGCGCTGGGAAAGAGCAGGGTAAATGTTGATCCTGATGTTGTACTGTGAACTTTTACCGCGCCTCCGTGATCCAGCATGGTGTTCCAGACAATAGCAAGTCCAAGGCCTGTTCCGCTTTTTCCCATGACTTTTTTTGAGAAAAATGGTTCAAAAATATGTTCTTTGATTTCAGCAGGAATGCCCGGGCCTGTGTCCTCTATAGTTATTTGAACATAGTTTCCGGGGGCGAGGGTGTAGTCCTTTCCAGTCTCTTTTTCCGCAATTTCTATATTGGAGCTGGTAATGCATATGGTACCTTCATACGGAATTGCCTCTATTCCGTTGTTTGTAAGGTTCATTAGACACTTGCGAAAATGGATAGGTGAACAGTTAATGTGGTGCACGTTTGGACATAGAGAGGTCGTAAAGGTAATGTTGTCAGCTTCCTTTTGTTGCTCTTTAAATTCAGGTGACGTTAAATACTCATAAATGAGTTCATTGGGAGAGCAGATTTCCTTTTCAATCACTACGCCCCGTGCAACGGTCAAAAGATCTGCAACAACTTCCCTGGCATTGAATCCCGCCTTACGAATTTCTTCCAGTGGTTCCCGTAAGGGACTGTCTTGCGGCAAGTCCAGGAGGATAAGATCCGGGTAACTAACTATTCCCGAGAGGATGTTGTTCAGGTCGTGTGCAACGCCACCCGCCATGAGACCTATGCTTTTCATTTTCTGGTCCCGTCGCAGTTTTTCCTCTAGTTGCTTACGTTCAGTTATGTCAACACCAATAGCTCTCATCCCCTTGAGTGTTCCTTGATGGGTTATGGGAGCACTTTTCAGTAGAAGCGGGAATTTTTCTCCGTTTTTATCAATTGCCGTATATTCAAACAGGGGAAGACTTTCATTGGTGATGCGTTTGTTCATGACCTCCCGAGCCCTGTCACGGTCTTCGGGTTGCATAAGGTTGAATATGTTTATGCTTGAATGTAACGGGTCTAGAGCAAATTTTTGGCAGGCCCGTTGGTTGGCATATTGAATAGTCCCGTCAGAAGTAAATTCGAAAATCATTTCAGGGAGTAGCTCAACCAGGTCCTGGAAGCGTCGTTCACTGTCAACAAGACTCTGCGAGGTGGTTGCCACTTCTTTTTCCAGAAACCGGCGTCTTTGAAACTGATGGTCGATTAGAAGAGTGAGCAACGCCAGGAGTATGTGGAGCATCAGGATATTGAGCAACGGAAAAATCACGGTCACGTATTTTTTTCCCTGCAGAGTCCCTATGCGGAGATTGTTATACATGATCTTGGCATGCATCTCTCTGGTCCAGATTAAGCCAAAGTGTTGCATAATTCTGGCCAGTCTTCCGGAGAGGTGTCCTGTAATACTCAGGAATTCCTGATTTTCGGGAATGGTCACGAGAAGAGACTGAAATTCCTCGGCATTTCTTGCGAGTTGCAGGTATGATTGAACAGCAAGCTGATCAAGGGCCCAGACGTCATTTGCCAGGATAAGGGCGTGGTTTTTAAAAGAATTCTCTTCCTCTTGTGCGTGGTTGTGGAGGTAGATTGATGAATTGATAATGTAAAATATGAAAAAAATGAGCAGATAGGTCAGATGTCGTCTGTTAAATGTATGTCTAAAAAATTTGGCGTGGCGCATAACATGTAAACAAAAGCACTTGATTGTCTAACTGGCTGAGTGGTTCGAAAAAACTATCTACGTTTGCCGGTTTCGCCACTGATTCTCATGACCGTCTCACTGGATCAATACAGCCAGTATGGCACCATTGAAAGCGTCATGAGAATGCGCCGATATCCTGCGATTTGTTTGGATAATTATTGTTTTACGTAACCCTAGGGAATGTATTCTGCGTTACTGCTCACAAGGGAGTATTCCCTGTTATTTCTTGCCTTCAAATGTAGAAAATCGTCACAGCGTAAGACCCATGCTGTGTTCTATTTTGGGCTGTATTATCGATAAGAGGTCGTCACTTTCCAGATATGGACATGATTTATTGTAAGGGAATTCTCTGCATTGACGAGGCCTTACGGTGTGTATTGAACAGCGTGCCCGCATTTTGCCATTGATTAAAAATATGCATGAGCCATCTTCCCGTACACGGAAAGTATTTCTTCCTTCAATATATCTGCTTCGAACCTCGCCATCTGAAATGTTAAAATATCTTGCTATTCGGTTTATGTCGTCATTGTCAAGATACAGGGTCGATCCAGGAAGCCGGTAGCAGCAATATCCAGGGCAGAAGTTACAGTATTGCTTGTTTCTTGAAAGGCTGTAATGTCCGGTATTCATGAAACCTCTCAAATACGGAAAGAGTAATGTTCAAAGACCCATCTATATTGTTATGTACACGTAAAACGGCGCCAAGGAAAGAAAGAATATGCGCAAAATGCAAAATAGAAAAATCTTCCCTCCATGGGCCATATGCTTGTTGTCTCTATTTTTAACCGGCGCAGTCGTGTCTTCAGTTTGTTTTTATTTTTATATCAATATCTTGACAGAGGATGCTCCGGAGTGCAGTAAAGAGTGTTGCAAAACAGTTTGTCGGGAAGATGTTTTTGGAGGCAAGGGGCTATATGTTTGTAATTATTTTACTGTTTAGCAGAAATGTGGAAGGAAATGACATCCAGCTATAGTTTCCTGTAAACTCACTCGCATCTGGCCAGGATCCTGGTAAGGGAAATGAGAAGGAGAGAGAGGGCGCCTAAAATGGCAACCAATACATACGCGCGTTCATATTCTCCTGTAAAAACAGCATTGTAAACTTCAAGGGAAATGGTGTTGGTTTTACCGCTGATGTTCCCGCCCAGCATAAGTGTTACTCCGACTTCACCCAATGAACGGGCAAAGGCTAAGGAAAGGCCGATAACGATACTGGTACGTATGGAAGGAAGTACAACCTGAATAAAGGTGGTGCATGGCGATTTGCCGAGAACGTAGGCTGACTCAATCAATTTTTTGGTATCCCGGCGGATGGCTGCCTGCACCTGTTTTACGATAAGGGGGAGGCCGGCAATAAAGGATGCCAGTACCACACTCCAAAAGCTGAATATCATATCCAACCCCAGAGTATGGTGAAGAAATCCACCAACTATGCTGCGACGTCCAAGCAGCATGAGCAGTATGAAGCCTGAGGCAATGGGAGGAAAAACCAGGGGAAGGGTGATGATGAAATCTAAAACGGAAATAAACCGTCCCTGGAATCGGCCCAATACATAACCAAGAATTACGCCCCATAATGCAAGAAGTGGTAAGACGACCAAAGCCGCCTTACCACTAAGACAGAGTGCAGCCAGTGTGGCCGGTTGTTGAATAACTGTACAGACTGTTTGCAAGAGCATGGTGTCACAACCCGTGTTTATGACTTATTTCAGCTGCTTTGGGTGTTTTCAGGAATGTCAGAAAGCTCTTGGTAATGTCTTTTTCTTCATTGTGGTTGAGTTGTTTGGCTACTATGAGAATTGGAGAATAATCTTCCTGATTCACAGGAATCAGTTGAGCAACTTTGCCCTGAAGTGCCAGTGCTTCTGTTGAGTTGATAAATCCCACGTCTACTTCACCACTGAGCACATAGGCTGAAACCTGGGGAACGGTACCTACCATCAACAATTTTTGAGCTAACTGCTCTTGATAATTGTGGCGTTCCAGAAATTGATGTGCAGCTTTTCCATATATGGCCTTTTGGGCATCAGGGTAGGCTATACGTGATATGTGGGGAGCATTGAGTGCCTCAAGTCGTACTGGTTGAACTCCTCTGGCAACGGCAGCTATCAGTTTTCCCTGGCCAATAATTACTTCTCCTTTGAATGGTAGCGCAGAGACATCTAGAATGGTTTTATCGCCAATAATACAGTCAATTTGGTCACTGGCCTTTGCCTGTGCTGTGACTTGTCCCATGTTACCGAATATTTGTTGAACTTCTCCGCCTTGTAAAGTCGAAAAGGTGGCACAGAGTTCTTTAACTAACCGTTTATAGCCTGCACCGGCTGCTATGGTGAGTTCTTCTCCAGCTGAAGCTGGCTGAAGATGATAAATCTGTGCTGCAATGAGCAACATAAGGATAAGTGTACTTTTACGTTTCATGATATCACTCCTGTCATGCAGATTCTTCCACAGGGGATTTCTGCTTAAAGTGGTTAATGGGAAAAATAGCTCTGTATCGTTCAAACTCCGCGTATTGTGTTGGTAGCCATAGCGGGTCAACCGTGCCTTGATTAATGGCTACCACATGTGCGGATTGCAAAAGGGGGTCGTGGAGGTCATGGGTGATTTGAATAACCGGTAGATTTTCTGAGTGTTGAATGGTGGTGACCAGGTTTTGAAGGATCCTTTTGTTTTCCAGATCAAGGGCTGAAAAAGGTTCATCCAGCAAAAGTGCTCTGGGGCATCTGGCAAATGTCTGGGCCAGCGCAAAACGTTGTCTTTCACCACCGGAAAGCTGGTGAGGCTTTTTATCCGCCAGGTGTGATATTTTCAGAATATCCAGGAATTGATGGGCTTTACTTTTTGATTTTGCCGCAAACATTACGTTTTCCAAACCGCTCATATGGGGAAACAAAGGATAATCCTGGGCCAGGAACCCGATCTGACGACATTGGGGGGAAAGAGACTTATGGTTGCTCTGATTGTACCAACATTCCTCTTCGAACTGGATATATCCGGTGTCGGCACTCTCCAGGCCGGCAAGGCAACGGAGGAGGGTAGATTTTCCCGAACCTGAAGGGCCTACCAGAAGTGTCGTTTCACCTGGTGGGCAATGAAAAGAGACCTGCAGGACAAAGGCAGAAAGCTGTTTTTCTATAGAACAGCTCAAGCCATGGTGGTGAAAATATTTCATGAATATCTCCTTAGGCTTAAAGGAGCTCTGCTAAAAGCTTTGCAGTCTTTTCCGGGTAGGTAATCATAGGGTAACGTCCGGATGGGATAGAATACAGTGGCCAGTCATTTGTTTTCGTCTTTTTAAGAAAAGAAATGAATTCATGAAGTTCTCCTGATGTATATTTGAGCGGGGTCTAGACAGAAAGTGATGCTGTTTGACTATGTCCTGCTCTAAGTCATTGCCGTTACTGTTATTGAACCAGCGAGTTCCCTATTCCGTTGTTTGAATAAGGAATAACGCGTACAGTGATTCTCCTGTTTCTGATTCACTGCATATATGAAGAGGAAAGAGAAAGAATGAGAAGGGAACAATCACAAGGAAAATTAATGCACGACCGCAATTGCAAGCTGTGTTCAATGTGTATTTTACGCATAATAGACAATTTTTCCTCGTTGTTCAACTTCAGAATAACGGTGGCTGCTATTTCTTGCACTTCATAGAGAAATACATTTCTCAGATTTTGAGAGTGGATCTACGGCCTGTTATCAGTTACGGTTCTTCGGATTTGAAAGGGATAAGAAAAGTAATCTGCTCTCCTCACCCTTGTCCTTTTTCCCTTTTTCAGGGAAATTGCTATAATGACTTCGTAGGCATGGCAAATTGCTTTCAATTTGATTTGATCCATCGGAAATATCGTTTTTAAACGAGGATGATTCTCGCTAATGGTTTTACCACCCGACTCACATTTCTCTTCAGCAGATTGTATTGAACCAACGCTTTGTTTTACCACTAAAAAGATGAAGATTGGCGAAAAGTATCCTCTTGAAAGATTGCCGATATCAGAATTGATAAAGGCAGATCACGTTTTGGTTGAGTTTACAGACGAGAATCTTCCTGAATCTGAACATTTCACGCGCAGGCATGTTATCAGCGGGCCTAATACATATTTTTCTGAAGACAATAACCAAATTTTTGCCTCTGTGATTGGCTATCCCCATGTAGATTTTGTGCAGGTTCAGGAAAACAGTGCCCTTGCCCTGCATGTCTGGGTCGAGCCCCTGTTTGAGTTGTCAAAGGATCGGATGAAGGCGTACCTTGTTGTGAAGCCGTTGCTTTTTAATTATGCTATTCTTTCAAGTGAAGATTTGTACAATGTGATTACAAAATCTGGAATTGTTGTTGGGGTTGACTATAAACAACTCAATGTTGCCAAAAAATGTTTGCAAAGCAAAGCTCTTGATAATGACAAGATACTTGTCGCACAGGGAAGAAAGCCACTTACTGGGAATAACGCCTATCTCAAATTTAAATTTGAAATCGGCCCCATTGCCGGTCAGTTGCTTGAAGACGGCAGAATTGATTTTCGTGAACGCAAAATAATGGTCCCTGTCTTTAAAAATCAAATTATTGCTACAAAAATGCCCCCTACCAGAGGCAAACCAGGACTGACTGTTCTTGGTGAAAGAATAGCTCAAAAACAGGGAACTGATATTACCGTTGAAACCGACGGTGATGTTGCGTATGACCCTGAACGAAACCAGGTCTGCGCTACCAGTGATGGTGTGTTGTCAGTGGTCGGCGATAACGTTATCAAGGTTTCTTCCAAACTGGAGATTTTCGGAGATATAGACTATTCAACAGGAAATATTGAATCCAGAAACAGTATTGTTGTTCACGGGTCGGTTCTGCCTGGGTTTCTTGTGAAAGCAGGAGGTGATCTGGAAATCAGGGGAAGCGTTATGTCTACGCAGGTTGCCAGCCTTGCCAATATTGTTGTCAAAGGAGGAATTACCGGAAATGTGAGTTCCTTAAGCAGTTCTGGTGATTGTGATATCCATTTTATTGAGCAGGGAATAATACACTGCCATGGTAATTGTGTGGTACGTAAACAATCCTATTACAGTAAAATCTATGCTGGCGGCAGTATTCGTTGTAAAGAGAACAGTGCTGTGGTCGGTGGAGAATTAATAGCTGAAGGGAGTATTACACTCGGAGATACAGGTGGTATTGGAGCAGAACCTGTTTTCATAGCAGCAGGTGTAGTTGCACAACGGATTTTTCATTCCAGAAATCTTGTGCAACGCTTAACTGATTATAAAAAATCAATCACACAACGCCTGAAAGAGTATAGAGGGATTACCCGGACGAAAAAACTTAAAATTTTTCAAGGGAATCTTGAAGATATGAAGTTGAGAAATTTACGGATTAATATGATACCAGGGACCGGCTTGTTTTCCAGGCCGGTGGAAGAGAATGGCAACGCTTCTTCTCCTCAGGTTGTCATTCAGGAGAGGACAGAACAGATGGGTATTGATATTAGCGCTATTGCCATTGAAGTATACGGAACCGTATTTGCCGGAACCTTACTCCAGATTGGTAATCAGACGTTGAAAATCAGTGAGAATATGTCTGGCCAGAGGTTTATGCTTGATGATACACTCAACCATATTACTGCAATCCCGCTTAAGTGATGTACGTTGTCTTACATGTAATTCTTTTTGCCTTCCCGAGAAAAATACTGCTGATAAAATAGGCCAGCAGGCATACCTGCAGGAAAGGGCCATGAGCTGCCCAGGAGAGGACACCAGTCGTTTGCTCTATCCAGCAGGTCCGCTTCTACTGTCAAAAAAGTATCTTTATGGAGTACCTAGGTTTTACCGTATTTGCTTTGTTAGTGCCTCTGTATAAATGGTCTTTTCGGAGTCCCGCTCCTCGCCTGGCTCCCCAATTTTTGTGTTATGCTCATAATTTTATCCTCGAAGGGAAGCATAGGCACCGATATCAGCTGTATGTTTTGGGTAAAAGGCATTGCATGCCCGGTACCCAGCATCTTTTGCAAAGTACATTTTTGAAAAATCCGGTGTAGAATCATCACCGAGATTCCGGGTGGTGGTCTGCAGGTTATTTATCAGAACCAACTGGATTTCAGAGTCAGCGGTATATATATCTGTAGCAGGAGGCACAGCCGCATTTTTCATTTTTGTGTATTTGCAGCCAGTTTTAGTAAAATCAGAAAGTCTCCGGTTAGCCAGGTCCAGGTCTACAGCTGTGAGATCAGCTCTGTAGAGGAAAGCCCAGAGATCGGTGCCGCTAAAATTTGCGCCACGCAGCTTGGTCCAGCTCAAATTTGTATAATAGAGATACGCTCTGCTGAAATCAGCACCGCTGAGGTTTGCTCCTCGCAAGTCTGTTCCGCAGAGATCAGCCTCTCTAAAATCTGCTCCCGATAAATTCGCCCATAGCCTGCCAGTGTTGCCACGTTTGGCCCCACTCAGGTCCAGTCCGCGTAGATTAGCGCCGCGAAAATCAGCCTTGTGAAGGTCTGCTCCCCTGAGGTAGGCGTTTTTTATATCTGCATTTCGGAACCGTACAGGTATCTTGGGGTTACGCTTTCTCCACTCGTTCCATTCGGTCATATCCTGGCTTGCAGAACACTTCATGAGAAGATCGTACTGTTCGAGGCTAAAGTGAGTGTTAAGTTTTGATCTGTGGATTTCTCTTGTAGTCATTTCAAATCTCCTTGAAAGGTTAACGTGTTACTTTTAAAACAAATTTGCTTCGCCGACAGTTTCTCTGTTCGTTAATAATGACGAGCCCTTTCTTCCAGAATGGAAAGCCAGATTGGTTCAAACTGCTTCCAATATGTTGAGACCATCTGCGCACCATACGGGGTGAGGGAGGCATGATCATCCGGGGCAGCTACCTGTGGATAGGAAACAAGGGGCTTGGTAAAGCAGCGATTCATTTCGCGGATAAGTTCCTGAGCGTGGGAATGTTCTATTTTTGATACCCTTGCAGCCTGTTTTACGGAGCCGAGAGCTTCAATCTCCTGCAATAAAACCGCTTTGCGAAAGCCGAGCCGGGCACCTTTTTCCATTTCTATCACCACGCAACATTCCGGTGGCACCATGCATGACGATCTGAGTTTTTTCATACCTTACTCCTTTGTCTGTTTGTCCATAGTCATTGAAAATCAATGTGGATTCGCTCACTTTAAAAAGACAGCCCAGCTGGAAATGAGTGAAATGATTTCCCGTTGTTCTTTTTTGGAATAACGTTATTTAAGAATTTTCAAGAATGGTGCCAGTGTCTATGTTTTTGTTATTTTTGCGTGTTTTCAGGTTTTTAGGCCTGTGAAATGTTGGGGGGGAAAGGGTACAATGGTGGTGAATTGTTCGAAAATGAAAGGTTTTATACTTAAATGTTTCTGTCTGGACAGCGCTTGATGGTGATCATGCGCTCTTGTTGAAACGATTATGAGTTCTCAGAACATAGAAACCAATATTGTTTCAAAAAATCATTTTATCTTTTTTCGGTTGCCTTCCATACTGATCCTTTGGTATGCAATGCTGATAAAAGGGTATGCACTTGCCAAAAGCCTGTATTTCTCATGACTTTTTGAATTAATACTTAACTTGTTGAAATGATAGTATTTGTCAGGCATGTGTAAGATGCTGCTTGTTTTCAGTCACCCTGCAGGGCCGAGCAGGTTGTATACTATCTACATGGTTACCGAACAGTTGCAGGTAAGCGCAGACTCCTCTAGATTACCACGGCTGCATGTCCGGTACCTTGCATCTACTGCGAAATATATCCGTGAAAAGTCCGGAATAGGGTAATACTTGCCAATCAATGAGAATACCTGTTCCTGGCAAAGGTGGATTCTTTCTTTTCGAAGTTTGTCTTTTCCACTGCAAAGCACAGGGCTCTCTGCTCAACCAGCTATATTATTTCAATACCATGTCCAACTCACCTGCCTATTCATTTGCCGAAAAGCTTTGCTATCGTTTCTGTAAACAGAGTTCATTTTGTCTGGAGTATTCACCACTATATGCTAGTATCTTTGGATGCATTGGCCGATGGTTGCAGAAGCAGACTGATTGTGGTCAATGGCTGATCAGAGCCGCACAATCCCGCACTCCATTTGAAACTCCCATGCTTATCGCTTCCGGGTTGCATTACCTGGTGCTTGAGGGGCGGTGTACTGATGGGTTAGCTTCCTTTTTCCCCACAGTTGGAGGACTAAAACTCCCCACAGAGGAAGTTTTGGATGTCATGTTGATTGAGACGGTTCAGGAAAACAGAGAGTTTCTCGAGCAATGGATCGCGACTGTGTCGGTGCAGACCAATGAAACCGGAAGAGGTCTCGGGTGGGTTCTCCCTCTTCTTTACACTCCCTGGAAATCTGTTGTCATAGTTGATCTCGGGGCAAGTGCAGGATTGAATCTGGTTGCAGAGAAACGCTCGTATCTTCTCGAATCTGACATGGCGGATACATCAGCCGTTAAGGTGGGAACAGCTGATTCTGAACAATTCATTTTTACTTGTCACGGGTGTTGGACCCCACCGCAAAGAACGACGTTTCCTGCTGTCAGTGCGCGGATTGGCTGTGACCGATTCCCTCTCCCTGTGAATGATCTTCATGATGAACGATTGCTGTGCTCTTTTGTGTGGGGTGATCAACCCCAGCGAATGCTACGTCTCCAAGAGGGGATTGCGGCTTTTCGAGAATGTTGTATGGAGAAAGGACAAATTCCAATATACAGGATAGAGCTTCCAGGGGAACTTGCTGTCTTTCTAAAGACAATTCAGGACGAAGAAGTGGCAGATCCGATGGTTTTATTCTCAAGTTATATTACAACCTATCTGCACGATAAGGGAAAATCTCTTTTTGAAATCATTCAACAGTGGGCAACCGGGCAGCAGCGTGCTATCGTATGGTTCCAGCAGGATCTGGCTGCACCGGATATAGTAGCGTGCAAACCACCGGATCTTGGCTGGGTTTTATGGAGTGCGAATGTGTGGCAGGCCGCAACACATATCTCTTTTCATTTGGCCTGGTGCCACCCCCACGGAACACAGATACAGTGGTTGCCAGGTATCAGACAGTGGCAGAAATATTGGCAATGAGAAAGCAAGATGCTACTTGTGTTGCTGTCAGCACAGGTAGAATTGCAAGTTTTGAATATATGCAGTTTGAGTTCTTTTAATTTAACCCGCTGTTGAACAGAAGATTTTTCCTCGTCGGCAGACGCATTTATGGATTTCCAGCACCCGTCCTTTATTCGTTATCAAAAAATCCTTGGTTGGCTGGCCGTTTTCGGGTCGGCTTTTTTTTTCTATCTCGCTACGGCGATAATCCGATGGGCACAACCCTATGTAAACCTTGATACTTCATTTTATGTCTTTAGTCGTTTTCTTCTCGGATTCCTGGTGGTTTGCTGCACCATGCTGGTTAACAGGCAACACCTTAAACCAAGACGGTATCATTATCTGCTTGGCAGAACAATTGCTAACAGTATCGCTGTGTTCTGTTTTTATAAAGCTGTTGATGTTACCAGTGTGGCTGAAGCCAATATTCTGAATATGACATATCCGCTCTTTGTTGCCCTGGTTTCGTGGGTATGGATCAAGGAACAGCGAGATACCGTGGCCCTGGGCATTGTAGGTGTCGCCTTTGTAGGAGTCTGGCTGATTTTGAATCCTGGGAGTCTGACGATGGTGAATGTCCATAATCTCTGGGGACTTGCTTCAGGCGGAACTGCAGCTTTTGCCATTGTGTATTTAAATATCAGTCGACGGTACCATGATTCCCAAACTATTCTCTTTTTTATGTTTGGATTGGGAGCTCTGCTGATGCTGCTCGTTTTTCACAAACAGTTGTTCTGGCCAGACCCTTTGGAGTTGTTTTTTTTAGTCGCCTGTTCCATTGCAGGCGTTATCGGTCAGTATTGTCTAACTTTCGGGTTTCTCTATGTAACGGCTTTGGAAGGTGCTATTATTTCATCAACGCGCATTTTGCTCGCGGCGCTGCTGGGGCCTCTTTTGGTGGCAGAGCCTGCCTTACACCTGTTCGGCTGGATTGGAGCCAGCCTCCTTTTCGGAGCAAATGTAGGACTTGCCTGGCGCAGGAAATACCTTAAATAGTGCCTGTCCTCGATATAATAATAACAGACGGCGTTTCTTCCGGTACGTCAGTCTTTGAACATTTCAATTGTATGGAGCAGCAATGATTTGCAATGGTCTCGAACAACTAGTTGCATCCCCACCTGGATGGATGAGGGGAAAACGTCTGGGATTACTTGCCAACCAGGCATCCACGGACAGAAATTTTATCCATGCCAGGGATCTGATAGCAGCCTCCTTTCCAGGGCAGCTGCGTTGCCTGTTTTCACCACAACACGGTTTCTTTAGTGAAAAACAGGATAATATGGTGGAATCCGGACATGTCACAGATACGATAACCGGTCTTCCCATATATTCTTTATATGGAGAAACCAGAAAACCGTATCCGGAAATGTTTGCTGATATCGACATTCTCCTGATTGACTTGATAGATGTCGGTACCAGGGTGTACACTTTTATCTGGACAGTGGTGTATTGTATGCAGGTTGCAGCTGACACCGGCGTCAGGGTCGTTATCCTTGACAGACCAAATCCTATTGGGGGAAATCTGGTTGAGGGTAATCTCCTGGAACCTGAATACAGCTCTTTTGTCGGCCTGTGTTCCATTCCCATGCGTCACGGTATGACCATAGGAGAGCTCGCCATATACTGTCGTCGGGAGTTACATATAGAGGTCGACTGCGAAGTCATTACCATGGCAGGCTGGAAACGATCCATGCAATTTGCCGACACTGGATTTCCCTGGGTTTTTCCTTCTCCCAATATGCCTGCAGCGTCAACAGCACTCGTATATCCTGGTCAGGTTATATGGGAAGGGACTTCTTTGTCAGAAGGAAGAGGAACAACTCTGCCTTTTGAAATTTTTGGTGCCCCTTATCTTGACCATCAGCATGTGTTGGACTTTTTACGTGCAGATGACTGCATAGGATGCAGGCTGCGTCCCCTTATTTTTGAACCCTGTTCAGGGAAATGGGCCGGGCATGCGTGTACAGGGTTCCAAATTCACGTTCATCAACCAGAGCTGTATAACAGTTATCGGACCAGTCTGGCTCTGCTTCAGGCCTGTATGTTGCTGTATCCTGTTGATTTTTCTTATAAGGAGCCACCCTATGAATATGAATTCGAGCGATTGCCCATGGATTTGATTTTGGGGAGTAAAGCTGTGCGTAAGGCCTTGGAGGAGGGCACTCCTGTTCAGGAATTGGAGTCGGAGTGGAGTCAGGAGTTAGATGAGTTTCATCAAAAACGTTCTGCTGTTTTACTTTACGGAGAATGAGAAATGCGCTATGGTCGAGCCGCCTGCAGGTCGGGATCGCACAGTATAGATACCACCTGAATTCGAGCAAAAAACATGTGTTTATAGACAGAAATTGCTCTGATTCGCAAAGAATAAATCTCAATACAGACGCGGAACCTGGAATCAGAAAAGACATATTTATCATGGGAGAATAGTTGTGTCACGTTCATACTCTCTTCAGGAGTTGGCTGAATATGTCGGAGGGGTCGTTGTTGGTGACCCTCTGCAACAGATTAGTGGTCTTAACGGCTTCGATCTCGCTGGCCCTGGTGAAATAACATATTTGAATACAGCCAGGCAGGTGGATGAAAAGATGCATCTTTGTCAGGCTGGAGCATGTATCATTCCAGTTGAAAGGGATTCACCACCTGTAAGCTGTATCATTATTGATCCGGTGGACATTGCTGCCGCCCGAATCCACAATCTCTTGTTGGAAACACCTTTTCAGGCAAAAGGTATTCATCCTCAAGCAGTGTTGGGAAGCGATTGTGAGGTTGCCGATGAAGTCACTATCGGCCCCATGGTGGTTGTCGGTGACAGGGTACGAATCGGCAAACGGGTGACTCTGTATCCGGGAGTGGTTCTCGGCGATGATGTGATTATCGGCGATGATACGACCCTTCATGCAAATGTGACAGTGGCAGACGGATGTACCATAGGAAAACGAGTTGTTCTTTATCATGGAGCAGTTGTTGGCAGTGATGGGTTCGGCTTTGTGACCGACAGGACAACAGGTTCCCATATCACCAAACCGCAGGTGGGGACCGTTCGTATCGACGATGATGTGCAGATAGGAGCAAACAGCTGTGTGGATCGGGCCGCTTTTGGGGTAACGTGGATTAAGTCCGGTACGCGCATCGACAACCTCGTTCAGGTTGCTCATAATGTGGAAATTGGAGAAAATTCCATTTTGGTTGCGCAGGTTGGCATTGCTGGCAGCACACGTCTCGGTCGAAATGTCGTTTTGGGTGCCAAAGTAGGTATCAATGGTCATATACATCTTGATGACGGTGTTATGGTGGCAGCCATGGGAGGGGTACATAACAGCCAGCCCAAGGGAGCCATGGTTGGTGGAGTCCCTGCCATTGAGGTAAAAAAATGGGGCAGGTCTGCCGCAGCTTACAGCCGTTTACCGGAGATGGTTAAGGAAGTGCGTCGGCTGAGAAAGGAAGTGGATCAATTAAAAGCTACCGTGAGCAGAAAGGAAAAGTAATATATTATGAAAGCGGAAAATGACATTCAACTCCCCATAGATATTCAGAAAATTATGCAACTTATCCCTCATAGGTATCCTTTTATCCTGGTTGACCGGGTGACGGATATCGTGTTGGGGCAAAGTATTGTAGCCTTGAAAAATGTATCCATGGGAGAACCATATTTTCAAGGACATTTTCCACAGGAACCGGTCATGCCAGGAGTTTTGATTCTTGAAGGAATGGCACAGGCAGGAGGTATACTGGCGTATCTTTCTGATCCTGAAATGATAGGTGAAAAGCTGGTGTACTTTGCCGGTATCGATAAAGTTAGATTTCGTAAGGTTGTGCGTCCTGGAGATCAGTTAATCTTCAAACTTGAGCTTATCAAGCATAAGGCCAGGTTGACGAAGATGGCCGGTAAAGCCTATGTGAATGATGAACTGGTTACTGAGGCTGAACTCATGGCAACCTTCGCCTGACGCTAACCTCCTGTATTCTGTTTACCTTTTTTATATCTGGTTCCAATCCATGGACACTTGCGTTTCTATATGTATTCCATGATATGGTGGCACCAGATGCAAAATTTCCGGTACAGTAAGTATATCAACATTTCATCATCGACGTAACACCAGCAGTTTTAACAAACCGGATATATAACAACTAGAATCCGGCAACAGGATTTAATATGAGTATACACACCACCGCTATAGTTGATCCCAGGGCCCAGATAGACAGTTCCGTAATTTTAGAGCCGTATGTGACCATTGATGGGCCTGTAAGCATTGGGGCCAATACCAGAGTATGCGCACATGCGGTTGTCTCCGGTAAAACCACCATTGGATCAGGCAATGTCATCGGTTCTTTTACCTCTGTCGGTGCTCCTCCCCAGGATCTGCATTACAAAGGGGAAGAGACTGAACTGATCATTGGTGATGACAATCAGATTCGTGAATACGCTTCTATCCATCGAGGTACCAATAAAGGTGGTGGAAAGACTGTTATCGGCGACCGCAATATGATAATGGCGTATAGTCATATTGCCCATGACTGTATTATCGGCAACAATGTCATCATGGCCAATGTAGCCACCCTTGCCGGTCATGTGGAGATCGGTAACCATGCCAACCTTGGCGGTCTGGTGGCGGTACATCAGTTTTGCAGGATTGGAGCCCATGCTTACGTTGGCGGCATGTCAGGCATTTCTCTGGATGTTCCTCCCTTTGTCATTATGGAGGGAACCAGAAACAGGATGAGGATTGCAGGTATAAACAAGATCGGTTTACGCAGAGCAGGTATGGACCGTGATACCATAAAACAACTGGACGCAGCCTTTAAACTGCTTTTTCGTTCACCTCATTTGCTTTTAAAAGATGCACTTGCACAGATTGAAGAAGATATGGCTGATTGTGCGGAAGTGCAGACGCTGGCGGCTTTCTTTCAGACAAGCAAACGCGGTGTAGTTAAACGAACCATTGATGATTGAAAGTGACTCTTCTGTCCCTATGTGCAATACAGATCCCATAGGACTCATCGCTGGAGGGGGCCAGTTTCCCATTCTTTTTGCCCAGGCAGCAAAAGCCAAGGGACGGAAAGTAATAGCCATTGCCCATGGTGGTGAAACAGACGCAGAAATCGATAAGTATGCTGATGTGGTTCATTGGGTCAAACTTGGGCAACTTGGCAAGGTAATCAAGTATTTTAAGCAGGAAGGTGTCAGAGAAACGGTTTTCTGCGGAACCATTACCAAAACCAGAATATTTAGAGATGTTCTTCCGGATATCAGGGGGCTGACGCTTTGGAACAAGATTGACCGGAGACTTGATGACGCAATTCTTAGAGCTGTAGCCGGGGAGTTGGAACAGGAAGGAATTCAAGTTGTCGCTTCAACCTGCTATTTGGAACACCTGCTCTTTCCCGCAGGTCTTCTCACCAGAAAAAAACCAAGCAAGGAACAGATAGAAGATATTCGTTTTGGCTGGGCTATGGCTCGGGAAGTGGGAAGGTTAGATATCGGTCAGTGTGTAATCGTACAGGGAAGAACCGTACTGGCAGTGGAGGCCATTGAAGGAACGGATGCGGCAATCCGCAGAGGTGGTTCCCTTTCGCGCCATGGTGCTGTGGTCGTTAAACTTCGAAAACCTGGCCAGGATTTTCGCTTTGATCTTCCTGCAACAGGGGAACAAACCATTATATCAATGAGAGAAGTGGGAGCTACTGTCCTTGCTGTGGAGGCCGGACAATCATTGCTTTTTGATCCGCAACAGATGATACAGACTGCTAACCAGGCAGGTATTGTCGTGATAGGGATCAGGGAGGATGAACATGGTGAAATCAGTTTTTGAGGGTGGTCTGGCTAACCCGGAAATGCGCACTATGAGGTTGTCCGAGAATAGAAATTTTCGTTCAGCTCAAGGCAAGCCTGAAAAAATACCACAGGCATATATATGATATTCCGAGGATATTTTTTCAAGTTTAACGAAGATATGGGCGGAAATAGCATTCTTGGACAGCCTCCTAGCTAGTGTCTATCCATAAGTGAAGTTTTTTGTTCAAGTGTAGGTAAGCATAGACTCCGAGGCGTGCGATAAATTTTACCACAGACATAGAGTTGATATCGGAGTTTTCGCTGACCTTCGAGGGAAAATTTTGAGCAGAAGACAAAAGTTGGGCAGATAAGCGAGGAACGAGACTCCCAAAAGACTAGACAGGCCTAACTAAGTTCTTCCCAGGCACGTAACAGGTCGTCGTAAAACTCCTTTGTACTTTCATAGAAAACATTGGCAGAAGTACTGAAGTGGAGCAGAATGTTATTGAGACTATCCGGTATATAGGGAAAGATTTTTTTGAGATTGACGACCCTGGTTTTTACCAATAATCCCATGTCATCTGGAGTGATACTCGGCAAGGCTGTCGGATAATTTTGGGATAGGTCGCTCAGGGTATAATGTTCCCTTCCTGTAAGGTACAACAGGATATTTCCAAGTTCAAAAAGATCCAGGGCAAAGGGCCGTTCAGGCAGATAAAAGTCATAGTCATAGTCTATCCAGGAAAACTCTCCACTTTTACGGTCAACAAAGATATGGTCTCGTCTGATATCGCCATGACGAAATCCCTTACTGTGTAGATAAATAATCCCTTCAACACATTTAAGGTAACGTTCCAGGATTGAAGGCAATTCATAGTAGAAGTACTCTTCATGGCTGGAACCGCTCCGGTGAATATATTTATCCAGCCGGTAGCCATTGATGGGTTCAATGACCCTTACCAGGTTGCCTACTGCATCCAGAAGCGGTCTGCCCTGCATGAAGTGCGGACGTCCTTCCACCAATTCCAGTATTTGTGCTTCTTTTTCCGGGTTACGGTAACAGGTGACCACAAACTGGCCCATACGCATATCAAATCTTTCGTGAAACACCAGCTTCACAATATATCGGCGGCTGCTTGTCAGTTCTTCAACCTTTGGGACCCATGGCTTTATTTGTTCATCAACACCAAAACGTCCCTCTTTGGTAAAAGATGTTACAAGGAAATACTCGTTTTCGATGTTGATGACATCTCCATAATCAATGGCTGTAAAATCCGTGGTATCTGAAAAAACTTTGGGTGTTCTCCTGAGCCCGTTTAAAACACGATGCTTTTTTAGACGCTCCAGTATGATCGGGGGCAGTGTTGTGATCGGAGCATGGGCAACCATCAGCCAATAACCCAGACAGCGATGTCTTTTCCATTATGGATCAGGGCACTGGAAATAGAGCCGAAAAGAAATTCTTCTGATCTGGATATCCCTCTTTTTCCAACAACTATGGTCCCGTACCCATACTCCGTCTGCAGTGCCAGGATAGCCTCACTTATGGTTTTATTTTCTGCCATAACACATTGTTGCTGGATTGATTCTGGCGAGATTCCGCAAGTTTGCAGATATTCCTGCGCCTTCTGCAGTACGGGTTGAGCTTTTGTGTTTTCCAGCTCCTTATACCCAGGAAGCAAGCCTCCTGTACTGTAGAAATCTGGAGGCGGTTCTGGGTAAATATGGAGTAGACAGAGTTGGATGCCTTCCAGTCGGCCAACCATGCTCCCCACATAATGAACGGCATTTTCAGACATCGGGGAATCATCGATGGCAACAATGATTCGTTTCCACTCCATGGGGCACTCCTTTCTCATAAACAGACGTGGCGTCGTTTTTTATACAAAAAGAATGTTCTTAGCGTCGCGCAAAAAAGCTTTGTGACATATTCCCGTTTAGGCTTATTGGGCAGGCTGACAACGGTTGAGAAATGAAAGCCATTTTTCAGAGCTGTTTAAAATTCGTGCGCCGATACGTTTGCCGCTGTGCTCTTTACGTTCCCATTGCGGACGGACATGCAAAACAGGTAATTCATCGCCTGTCTGAGAAAACAAGGTCAGATTTTCTGAATTTCTGTACAGGGTGTCCGGGAGATTCTTAAGACAGACACCGTATGCTGAGATGTTGTCAAGCAACGCTGTACAGAAAATATACCCGTCTGTGACATTTATGGTTGTATTGGGAAGAGGGATGCGTTCATGTGCTCTTTTTTCCATTTCTCGTTGTTCTTTTGAGAGAGAGATTGTTGTATCCATTTGGTCGCTCCCTCCTTTGGATCTAAAGAGAAGTTTAAAGCTTTCAGGAAATCCAATGATAACAAGAATAAGTGCTATCATAAGGGCAATCGCGAGGAGGGCAATTACGAAAAATAGATGATTGTTTAACGGGTAAACCATCTGTATCCTCCTGTAAGCTTAAAAGTGTTGGTATACGAGGTCTATACGAGGAGACACGCTTCTGATACCTGATGTTTTTTTACCCTGGTATCCGTTGATAATCGTTGTGGTGCGGACAGGATAAAAAAAGTTCACTTCCTGTATAAAGTATATATGCGTGGAGAAAGGAAGTACAGGAGAAAGAGGTGGAAAAGGAGATGGACAGGGTGTGATCCAATTCGGATAACACCCTGTATGCGTGATGTTTTTAGAGGGGTCTAATTTCTATCTTGCCCTCGAGAAAAGCTTTGACCTCTGAAATAGGTACTTCTTTACGATGGAAAATTCCAGCTGCGAGAGCTGCCTCGGCTTGGGTTTGTGAAAAAACTTCCATGAAGTGCTCCGCACAGCCGGCCCCACTTGAAGCTATTACGGGAATGGAAACCGCTGAGCGAACAGCATGTATCAATTCCAGGTCAAAGCCCGAATTTGTACCATCCCGATCAATGCAGTTCAGGAGTATTTCGCCTGCACCAAGCTGTTCACTGACTGCCGCAAGGGTTACTGCGTCCAATTCTCTCCCTTCACGTCCGCCTTTGATAGTACACTGATACCAGCAATATTTTTCACCCTCAGGGCCTGGGATGGAAGTGGCGATGACCTTGTGAGGGACATCATCGGGTGATTTGACATATACCCGTCGAGGATCAACGGAAATAACCACAGCCTGATTGCCATATACGCGGGCGATTTGTTCGATGGAACTCATCCCTGTAGCTTTACCCCGCTTGATGACGTCTTCAACAATGAGCACGGCATCCGAGCCAATTGAAATTTTATCTGCACCGCTTCTGAAGTAGGCAGATGCAACTTCCAATGCAGAGTAAGTTTTGCCGTTTCTATCGGTAAAATCGCGTATTCCGCCGCCGATTGTTAAGGGGACGAAAACGTTTTTAGAAGTACGTTCAAGCACTTCCAGCATTGGCATGTCTTCAAGGGGGAAGTCCCTGAAGCCTGTGATATTGAGAAAGGTGACCTCGTCTGCTCCCTGTTCGTAATATTCTTCTGCCAGTTGTACAGGCTTCCCAAGGTTGCGGACTTCACCCTCATCACGCACATCATACTGATCGCCCTTGGTGACCACCAGATCTCCCTGATCATTTGCACGAACGTCGAGACAGGCAATAATTCGTTTGGCAAGAGCTGTGGTGCTTGGACAGTTGGCCGGAACAATTGACTGACGGTCTCCTGCAAGAAAATTTTCCAGGAGTTTCAGCCCGGCTTTACCACTTTTTTCAGGGTGGAATTGAGTTGCAATGATATTTCCTTGTTGTATGGAACTGACAAACTCATAGCCATAGTCAGTTGTCGTCAGTGTTGTAGAATCATCTTGGGAGACAACGTGGTATGAATGTACAAAATAGAGCTTTTCATCTCCCTTGAAGCCGGCGAACAGGGAAGAGGGCTGGTGAATTTTGATACCATTCCAGCCTATGTGGGGAACAGCCAGCTCTGTATCAAAACGCTTTACGTGTCCAGGTAGATAACCAAGGCCAGGTTGATCCGGTGCTTCATCACTCCCTTCAAAAAGCGCCTGAAGCGCAACACAGATTCCAAAAAAAGGTTTCTGCGAATGCAGGTATCGCAATAATGGCTCGGTGAGGTGTTTTTCCTGCAGCACCTGCATCATTGCTCCAAAATTTCCAACTCCTGGAAAAACAAGTCTTTCAGCCCGGTCAATATCTTCCGGTTTGTTTACCAGGATAACGGTTTCACCAAGCCGTTCAATGGCATTTACCACTGAACGAACGTTACCAGCTCCGTAATCAAGAAGTGTAATCATGGTATTATGTACTCAAGTTGTTGCAACGGGAAAAAGGACACTGTACAAGGTTGTGCAGGATGAAAGCAGGATGTATGGTAACTAGTCCGGTAAAGAAGATAACTTCCGGCACGGTGTTTACTCCGGTCATACCCGCTACAGTTCATGCCGGTTGGATGTGCTTCCTGCCTGAAGGGCAAATATTTAGAAAGGATTTATCCGCAAGTCAAGTTCAATATTGAGGAATATGCAGGCTATTATACTGGCAGCCGGTTTTGGGACCCGATTGCGTCCCTATACGGAACTGCGACCTAAACCCTTGTTTCCTGTTCTGAATCGGTCTCTGCTTGAGGTGCATCTTGCCACACTCACAGCACTGGGGTGTCATCCCATTGTGGTCAATGCCCATCACCTTTCCGACCAGATTGAAAAGGTTCTGCAACACTGGCCTGGTGTGTTTTTACAGTTGGAAGAGGAGATACTCGGCACTGGTGGCAGTCTACGCAAGGCGTTGCATGTTTTTGAAAATAAGCCCATACTTGTTATGAATGGTGACATTTTTCATAACATCGACCTGAATTTGCTGTATTATCAACACAAACAGCACACATGTCCTGTAAGCATGGCTGTTCATGATCATTCTCGGTTTAACTGTATGACGGTGAGCAGAGGATTGGTCAATGATTTTTCCTGTGCACCGGATACGGCTGGGTTGGCTTTTACGGGTATTCACATAACCACTCCTGCTGTTTTGGAACGTATTCCCCAGGGATGTTTTCATCATATCATTGATCTGTATGCTGAATTGGCTGGACAACGGGAAATCGCAGCATTGAGGGTGGATGGCGCGTATTGGCATGATATGGGAACCCCTGAAGATTATCTGGATCTGCACAGGTACCTTCTGGGCCGTAAAAAGGAAAAATATCGTTGGCTCATTGACCCGACAGCCCGTCTTATGCCAGGAGTGCTCCTGCAAGGATGGGGATGTATAGGGAAAAATGTCCTGGTCGGTAAGGGGGCTATTTTGAAAAATGCTGTTGTTTGGGACAATGCAGTTATTGCACCCGGCCAGAAATACGAAAATGCAATTGTGACAGGCGTTGATTTGGAACCATCAATACATATGGAAGGCAGGGCATGAGCAGGGATGCTAAACTGGAAATTTCTGAGCTGCTGAACGATACAGAAAAATCCTGGACCCCAGAGCAGATTTCTGCAATGGAAACAGTTGTACCAGATGGATCAACACGGCAGTTCTACCGCATTGTCGGCCCGGATGACCAGTCGTTGATGTGTGTCCGGCCACAGTGCCAGACCAGCAATGAACTGGCAGAAGCCAGAGCCTTCTATCAATTGGGGGTTCACCTTTGGACACGTTCCATACCTGTACCGAAAATATATGCCTTGCAACCTGAAACAGGCATGGTTATCTGTGAGGATCTTGGTCAGACAAGGCTTTATGATCTGGTTCACGATCCAAAAGTGTCAACAGCCACCTGTGAAGCGATGTACGAGAAAACCGTTCGGCTCCTGGCTGAAATGCAGGTGAAAGGCAGCCATGGTTTTCAAACGACATGGTGCTGGGATACCCCCAGATATGACAGACAGCTTATGATTGAACGGGAGTCAGAGTATTTTTTACATGCCTTTTGTGCAGAGCTTCTTTGTCTGGATTCAGGGTTGGATGACGCGAGAAATGATTGCTTTCTTCTTGCCACAAAGGCTGCAGAGGCACCGGCAACTTTTTTTCTGCACCGTGATTTTCAATCACGTAATATAATGATAACAGGCAGTGAGCCAAGATTTATTGATTTTCAGGGAGGCCGTCTGGGACCCCTTGGGTATGATTTGGCCTCTCTGCTTATTGATCCTTATTGTGGACTGACAGAATCACAGCAGCAGCAACTTTTTGCTGTTTACCTTGATGCTCTGAGCCGGTCCATGAACTATGACGCAAAGCAGTTTGAGTATGAATATACCTTGTTGGCTCTACAAAGAAATCTCCAGATTATCGGGGCTTTTGCTTTTCTCAGCAGGGTTCGCCAAAAACAATTTTTTGAACAATTTCTGATGACCTCAATAGGGTCGCTGGCAGACCTGCTTGCCAAACCCTGCGCTGCTGAGTATGCTGCCTTGCAAAAACTTACCCATATCTGTAGAGACAGGTTGGAATACTATATATGAACGAACATTTACACACACTTGTTGCCTTGATCGGACGTCCCAATGTCGGGAAATCAACACTATTCAACCGTATGACCAGAAGCAGAGATGCTTTGGTAGATCCAACCCCCGGAGTAACCAGGGATCGGCACTACGCCCAGGTGAACTATGAAGAACATGGTTTTATGCTTGTGGATACCGGCGGAATAGATGCTGAAAAAGACATCATTACCGATCATATCCGGAAACAGGCTACCCAGGCCATGGAAGAGGCTGATATCATCTTTTTCCTTATGGATGGACGACAGGGGCTTACGCCTTCGGATATGGATATTGTCAATATGTTGAGACGGCAGGAAAAACCTGTTTTCTACATTGTCAATAAAATCGATAGCCCCGAGATTGAAACAGAATTACTGACACCTTTCTGGGAGCTCGGTGTTGAACAGCTGTGGGCGCTTTCCGCAGATCATGGATATGGCTTTAAAACCTTGATGGAAGAGCTTATTCCTCACCTTGAACAAGGAGAAGTGGAAAGCGAATTGCCGGAAAACACCATTCGTCTGGCGTTTCTTGGCCGGCCCAATGTGGGAAAATCATCCATGGTAAATGCAATTATAGGACAGGAGAGGATGGTTGTTTCCAATATTTCGGGAACAACCCGCGATTCTGTAGACACACTGCTTTCCCGTGATGCACATAATTACCTCTTGATCGATACGGCAGGGATACGTAGGAAAGGAAAAACAACAGATAAAATAGAAAAATTTTCTATCTTAAAGGCGTTAAAATCTCTGAGCCGTTGTGACATAGCTCTGGTGTTGATCGATGCGGAAGAGGGGATAACGGAGCAGGATACCAAAATTATCGGTTATACCCAGGACCAGGGAAAAGCTCTGATTATACTGATAAACAAATGGGATCTTCTGTCCGGAGATAAAAAAAGACAAAATTTTCTTCTTGAAGAAGTGCAACGTGCAACCAATTTTATTCCCTTTGCTCCTGTATTCCGCGTCTCTGCGCTGACCGGGACCGGGATTAAACGTCTTTTTCCAGAAATAGGCAAGGTGTATCGTCAGTTTCATGAACGATTTCCAACCAGTGCTTTGAATCGCCTTCTTGAAGCAGCTGTTTCTCATCATGAGCCGCCCATGTATAGGGGAAGAAGACTGAAAATGTATTATACCACCCAGTTGGGAAGTTGCCCGCCAACCTTTGTTATTGTTACCAATGCCCCAAAGGGTATCCATTTTTCCTATCAACGATACCTGACAAATCGTTTTCGGGAAGGTCTGGAACTGGATCGTGTACCGGTCAGATTGTTTTTCAGGGAACGAAGCGGGCGAAAAAAGTAGTAATCACATAGCTGGTCAAGGAGCACGAGCGGCAAGGTGGTCTGGGGGCCTGCAGTGAAAAAAAATTATTATTCGTAATAGGAATTTCGCCCCGGAGCCCAATTATCATGCGATGATCTATCTATCATGCGATGATCTATCGTTGCGTCCATAAAGAATGGTACGCATCGCATGTATGCGAACATGACACCCATGGCCGGAATCTGCTCACAGGTAGGTTCCGGCTTTTTTAGTGATGGCTCAGTTGATTGCTGAGAGGGTGATTTCCGATTGAAAAGGTGTAGAAAATAGCGCAAAATCCAGCGAGAACTAGAGTCATTTCATTGTTGACATGATATTTTCGCTGGGCTGTATTTCCTGCACGGCAATTTCTTCCGGATTCCACTGGTTATAAGGATGTTGATGGAGACAGGCGTTGTAATAGCGAGGAATACCGGTAACTTCGGTGCCTATCCATTCAGGCTTGTTAAAACTCTGGTTTTCGTGGGACAATTCTATTTCGGCTATTACAAGTCCTTCGTTTTCATCTAAAAACTGATCGACTTCCCATGTAAACCCGGCAACATAAATGTGATAACGCTTTTTTACTATAATGGGTTTTTCACAGAGTTCTTCCAGCATTTCAAGCGCATCATCAAGAGGAATGGGGTATTCGTATTCACTGCGAGAAATACCTTGGGTTGCGCCTTTAATCGTTAGAATACCTTTGTTCTCAACCACACGGACGCGGACCGTCTGCCCTTTTCCTGAGCAGATATATCCCTGACGATAATGGATTCCTCTGGCAAGATGTTGCCACCCATCACTTGCCACCAGAAATTTTCGTTCAATTTCTTTTGCCATACTTCCCCCTCAAAAGAAAAGATTCATGAATAACGTTGTGATTTGAGTAGGTTTACAAATTTTATTTTGCCTTGAAAAGGAATATTTTTAATGAAATGCGATAAATAGTCTCTTTCTCTAAGAGAGAAAGATTGACTTTCGCCAAAGCCTTGACTAGCTTCAACGCCTTATGCTCTGCATATTACAGAAGCATGGAGAATGGTGTCCCTGTGATGCTATGCTGATCGGTTGTCTCCGTAAACTCTTTTTCAGGTCGGGGAATTACACACTATGCGAATATGATTGTATATTGTATGTAGCATATGGGATGGCAAACACAGCAAGTGCCTCCTGAACAAGCACGGGTGAGACAACCCATACTATCAACATTTCATTATTGACGTTAAACAAGGTCCGTACTACTTATATCTTGTATATTTCCCGTCAGTCAAAGTCCGTTGGTGAAATACTGCACCGCATCATCGGAAAAAGCTGGTGCCATTGAAAGGACCGGCTGGTTTCCCGAATTCCGACCAGGGGGACGTTATGGAACGATGTAAAAGTACCAATTTTCAAGGTGTTGGTGTGGAAATGATATCCTCTTGACAGGCTGGGTTCAGCTTGTTATCTGATGGGATATAGAGAACATTCACTCCTCTTATGGTGAGCCATGTTTGCAAATAAAATTTCGTCGTTGGCAGTTATTACTGCATGCATTCTGACAACTCCACTGCTGGTCAGGGCTGATGATACGGTCCTGAAGACGATTGATGAGGCTGTAAAACAATATAAGGCCGGTGACTATGCTGAAGCCGCTTCGAATCTTGATTATGCTTCGCAACTTGTCAGGCAGCAGAAAAGTGAAAATATGAAAAAGTTGCTGCCTCCTCCTTTGTCTGGATGGAAAGCGGGTGAGACAAACGCACAGGCCATCGGATCTGCTGTTTTGGGTGGTGGGGTGACTGTCAGTCGTGATTATTATAAGGGAAATTCAAAACTCAGCCTTGAAATCGTATCCGATTCTCCAGTATTACAGTCAGTGTTGATGATGATCAACAATCCCATGTTTGCCGGTGCAGGTGGTGGAAAGCTTGAGACTCTTAATGGCCAGCGATCCATCATCAAATATGACTCGGTTAAACGCAGCGGTGATATCTATGTTGTCGTAGCAAGTAGATTTATGGTGACTGTTAAAGGCGATGGGATTGATCGAACCGATTTGATCAATCTTGCCAAGGCCGTAGATTATAAACAGCTCAGTGAAAATTGACCTGTGAACATCACAAACAGTTATGATTGATCTCCCGGGAAGTGCTTGGCAGGTTTTTTCCGTGTGAGACAGAAGACCCCTGTTGCTTCTGGTAAAGAATTGGCCTTCTTCCCGGTAACAGGGGTTTTTTTATGATCCGGTAAAGAGGTGTACAGTGAGTAATCAAGGAAAACAGCAGCAGGAGTCATTCAACAGACCCGTTACAGATGAGGCTATTTTTAAAGCAGCTAAAGAAGTGGTGGTGAAATTTATAGAGATGGGGCGGCTGACACCTGGCAACTTTGATGAGACTTTTGCAACTGTGTATAAAAGTATGCAGCGTTCGGTGCGTGATAAATGAATGACAACACAACACTTGATCCTTCATTGAACGTATGTCCTGATGAGGTGAATCATATTCATCTCATAGGTATTTGTGGAACAGGTATGGCAGCCCTGGCAGGAATGTTACACACCAGGGGGTATACTGTGACAGGTTCAGATCAGAATGTGTATCCGCCTATGTCCGACTTCCTTGCTTCGCTTAAGATACCTGTGTGCGAGGGATTTCACGCTGACAATTTATCTCCGGCTCCCGACTTGGTTATAGTCGGTAATGTTGTCCGGGCGGTCAATCCTGAAGCTGTTGCTCTTGGAGAATTGAAAATCCCCTATCTCTCCATGCCCCAAGCCGTAGCACAATTTTTTCTCACCGGAAGAAAATCAATGGTTGTTGCAGGTACCCATGGGAAAACAACAACTTCTTCTCTGCTTGCAACCACCCTCCATCGACTCGGGGATACACCGGGGTTTCTTATCGGCGGGTTGGTGGAAGCCTTTCAAAGCAATTTCAATGTCAGTGAAAGTGAATATTTTGTGATTGAAGGAGATGAATACGACACGGCTTTTTTCAATAAAGTGTCAAAATTTCATCATTATATGCCGAGGTATGTGCTGTTGACATCGGTAGAATTTGATCACGCGGATATTTTCCCTGACTTGCAGGCAATTGTTGATTCTTTTGCTCGATTTATCCAACAAATCCCTTCAGATGGTGCATTGGTAGCATGCATAGACGATCCAGTAATAAGAGACTTGATACGGGATGCTCCGTGCCCGGTTATCAGTTACGGACAAAGACCGGAGGCTACCTGGAGAATTGAAAATATCCAGATAAAGGGGCACAATACGCAGGTAAGGGTAACGTATAGGCAGGAACAAGACCATTCTTTTTCACTCCCCATGCCCGGAGCGCACAATGCAGCAAATGCCACCGGAGTTATGGCTTTGCTCTCACATCTGGGATGGTCCCCTGAATCTGTTGGAAAGGCTCTTTCGACTTTTGAAGGGGTAAAAAGACGCCAGCAGATTCGTGGTAAAGTAAGCGGCGTTACTGTGATTGATGATTTTGCCCATCATCCCACAGCAGTCCGGGAAACTGTCAAGGCATTACGGCAGGCCTGGAGTGAAAACCGGCTTCTTATTGTCTTTGAACCCAGAACAAATACCAGTAGAAGAAAAGTATTTCAGCAAGATTATATGAGTGCGTTTCAGGGAGCGGATTATGTCCTGGTTCGTGAGCACGTTCCATTGGCCGATATACCTGAAAGTGAACAATTCTCTTCAAGAAAACTTGTTGAGGATATGCAGCGTCAAGGGCAGGATGCCATGTATTTCCCGGATACTGAGGCTATTTTGGCAGCACTGCATGAAATATCACGTTCAGGTGACGTTATTGTAATTCTCTCCAATGGTGGATTTGATAATATTCATGAACGATTATTGACTCAACTTGGCAGTATTTCTGAGCATATTGACAAAAGGTAATCTTTTTCCATTCCAGCTAGAGGAGTTTTATATGAGGTTAGTGGTGATGAAAGAAGTCCATCCTGGGGAAACCCGTGTTCCTCTTGTACCAACGTCAGTAGCCAAACTGGTAAAACTTGGCGCTGATGTGGTTGTCGAAAGCGGAACAGGAGCAACCCTGGGCATTGAGGACTCAGAATACGCAGAGACCGGAGCTACTATCGGTACGAATAGAGAAGAAATGCTACAGACAGCCGATATCATTCTTCGGTTGCGCAAGCCACCAGCAGACGAAATCAAGTTGATGAAGCGTGGCGCAATTCACGTAAGCTATCTTGATCCGTTTAATGAAAAACAACTTGTTGATGAGTTAGCTCAGGCAGGCGTCAATGCTTTTAGTCTCGAAATGCTTCCCAGAACGACCATTGCACAAAAAATGGATGTCCTCAGTTCCCAGGCTAATCTCGGCGGGTATGTTGCGGTAATTATAGCCGCAGAACAACTTGATCGCATTTTACCCATGATGACCACCCCGGCTGGAACAATAAAACCTGCCAGGGTTTTTATTATTGGTGTTGGCGTTGCCGGGCTGCAGGCAATAGCCACTGCAAAACGGCTGGGTGCCAGAGTTGAAGCCTTTGATACAAGGCCTGTGGTTGAAGAGCAGGTAAAGTCGTTGGGAGCCAAATTTGTCAAAGTGGATCTGGGTGAAACGGGACAAACCAAAGATGGATACGCGGTTCAACTCACGCCGGAACAATTGGAATTGCAAAAACAGGGGATGGCAAAAGCCTGTGCCCAGGCTGATATTGTTATTACTACAGCCCAGCTTTTTGGTCGACCTGCCCCTAGAATTATTGATCAGTCCATTCTTGACCAGATGCAACCTGGATCAATCGTAGTGGATATGGCTGTGGAAACCGGAGGCAATGTTGAAGGTTCCGAGCTTGACAAAGTCATTAACAGCAATGGCGTAACCATCATGGGCATGGGCAACCTTCCTGGACGAGTGGCACGCACAGCCAGTGAGATGTATTCTTCCAATATCTATAATTTTGTGGAACATTTTTGGGATAAAGAAGCTCAACGTTTTACGTTGAAACTCGAGGATGATCTTGTGAAAGGTGCATTGATCACCCATGAAGGTGAGATCTTCAGCACAATGTACAAATCCATAATGAACAAGTGAGGAATCCGATGGAAGCTGTATATTTAACCTTTGTTTTCGTCCTGGCAATATTTCTTGGATTTGAACTGATCTCCAAGGTTCCTTCAACATTGCATACCCCGTTGATGTCCGGTTCAAATGCCATTTCCGGCATCACCTTGATTGGCGCCCTGGCTTCTTTGAAAATGGAAAATCCTGGTTTTGCCACTGTTCTTGGTACTCTTGCGGTCATATTTGCCACCATTAACGTGGTTGGCGGGTACGCCGTGACAAACAGGATGCTTGAGATGTTCAAGAAAAAAGACCAGGGGGAGGGTAAATAGAAATGGGTGCGCTTGGTATAAATTTTTCCTATGTCATTTCTGCCGGATTATTCATTTTCGGCTTAAAAATGCTGAGTTCTCCTGCAACTGCGCGCAAGGGGAATTTGTTATCAGCATTGGGAATGTTGATAGCTATAGTTGCAACCCTGCTTGCAACTGGTCTTGATTACAGATGGATTCTTCTGGGAATAGTTATTGGTACTGCCATCGGGTTATTTGCAGCCTATAAGGTTGAGATGACTTCTATGCCTGAGATGGTCGCGCTCTTTAATGGCTTTGGCGGGATTTCGAGCTTATTGCTGGCGTGGAGTGAGTATCACCAGCAAGGAGAAATATCCTCTTTTTTAGCGGGCGTTACCTTTCTATCCGCCTTTATAGGAGGCGTGACGTTTACTGGTTCAATGGTGGCTTTTGGTAAACTCAGCGGAAAGGTACCGCAAAAGGCTGTGGTTTTTTCCGGACAACATCTCATCAATGGAGCCATATTACTTTCGGCACTGATTGCAGCAGCCCTGTTCTGTGTTTTTCCCGGTTCATGGTTGGGGTATGTATTCTTTATCATTATTGTTCTGGTTGCCCTGGGATTTGGTGTTACTTCAACCATACCCATCGGTGGCGCCGATATGCCTGTTGTCATTTCGCTGCTGAACAGCTACTCCGGTCTTGCAGCCTGTGCCGCTGGTTTTGTCATCTCAAATAATATTCTTATTGTTGCAGGAGCACTCGTTGGTGCCAGCGGAATCATCTTGACCAATATTATGTGTAAAGCAATGAACCGTTCGTTGGCTAATGTGCTTTTTTCAGGATTTGGGACCAAGACAGCATCAAGTGGTGCTGAAGATGGACCACAGGGTGAAGTCAGGCCAGCGACGGCTGAAGATGTATACTATATTCTTGAAGCCGCTGATAGCGTTGCGATTGTTCCTGGGTACGGGTTGGCTGTTGCCCAGGCTCAGCATGTAGTGCGGGAACTCGGAGATTTGCTGGAGGCAAATGATACAGAGGTGATGTATGCTATTCATCCCGTTGCCGGACGTATGCCCGGCCATATGAACGTATTGTTAGCCGAGGCAAATGTGCCATACGATCAACTGGTTGAAATGGACGATATCAACCCACGCATGGACTCGGTGGATGTCTGCGTAGTCATAGGTGCCAACGATGTCGTCAATCCTGCGGCTGCGGAAGATGAGAATAGCCCCATTTATGGAATGCCCATCATCGAAACGTTCAGGGCCAAGACGGTCATCGTCCTGAAACGGTCATTAAATCCAGGTTTTGCCGGAATACAAAACGCCCTGTTTTTCAGGGAAAATACCCGTATGTATTTTGGTGATGCCAAAGTGGCTATCCAGGCTTTGATTGCCGAGTTTAAAGAGGCCAAGTAATAAACAATAATACTTGTCGTATCTCCACGCTGTAAGGCGTGAGGAATACATGAGAACTCTTGTTCAGGAAGGGTGCTGGAAGAGATTTTTTCATCCAGCACCGCCGAGATGTTTTTCTTTGGCGTACTTATAACAAGAGCACAATTCAGGAAATGAATAATGGCAAAAAAAGGAAAAATACGGACTTATTTTTCAGCAGGGGTTGCCTTGCTTGTTTTTTGTGTGTGGCTGGTAATAAACATTCGTGTGGAAGCTGGATTTGCCGGTCCGCTAGAACGGGCCTTTGATGGGTTGGTTGCGGGAATTTTTTTGCTAGTGATCGTTTTTACCGGCTTATGTTATTTTACATTGCCTCCACGATCGTAACCGTTCATCGCTATGTAATAATGCCTGCAAAATCCCAAATCAGTAAACGCTTTCATTGCATATATTCAAAGTTGGCGACCGGATTAGTCTAAACCTGTCCATGAAGCACAGCTGTCTACCTGTGTTCACAGATGTATGACTGCGGGGCCGGATGCCGTGGGATGGTGAAAGAGTATCAACTCATCTCTGGCAAAGGGAAATAATACATTTTATATCAGGTGAAAAGCAGAATCGTCTGGGTTAGTTCTTCAATGGTTTCCTGGTAGTTATATTCATGGTTTCCTGATTTACTGTTCTGTTCGATTGTGTACGCAACATCTGCCAGGTCTGTAAGCCCGAGATTCAGCAATGCACCTTTGACCTTATGGCTGCTTTTGCCAAGAGTTTGCAGGTCTCCTCGGGAATGGATCGGCTGTAGTTCTAGCACCTGGTTGCGAAGAGAACTGAGAAAATTAGGCATGAGTTGTTCTGATTTCTCTTCACTTAGCATATAGGCGGTCCGTATATGCTGCATTATGCGATCTTGGTATGCTGATTTGTCCATTATTAATGGGATGGGATGTAGGGTTCTTGTAAGCCAGCGCCTGTCAGGGAATCGGGAGGGCATATGAAGAATTGTTTTTTTACTATGCATATGCCGTTGCAGGACCAGCTCTGTTTCTATCTAGGGGCCTATCTGTAACTAACTGTTTTTGTTCAGGTTTAAAGCGTGTGGTGAGCTTTGCCACAGCCATATACTTGATATTTGAGAACAAAATTTTGAGTATAAAGCAAAAATTGCGCAAAAAGACCATTTACCGACAGGCACTATCTAGGCGCCTTCATTGTTCTTGTAAATATTTGAGAAAAATTCGAGTCAGCATTTCTTGTTGTCAGCATATCCTATTTTTATAAACGAAGCAAATTTGCCTTTATATTACCTCAGGTGGCTAAGCAGTTGCCTAGTAATTCCTGAAAAATTCGGAGTCATGAGCTGATTTGATGTTATTCCTCATCTGGTGTTATATATATGCATCCTTTGGAACGGAACATAGGACAATTTTTTCATAGACAAGGTCTCCCCGCCGTGGGTGACGGAATTGTTGTTGGGGTATCAGCCGGTTCAGATTCAATAGCCCTTTTAAGTGTACTGGCAGCGTTGGTCGGGCAAATGGAATTGCGTTTATTGGCGGTTTATGTTGACCATGGTCTGCGACCGAAAGAGACTGCAGCAGAATGGTTACATGTTTTTCAGGTTGCCAGCCGGTTTGGAGTTCCTGCAGAACGAGTGTGTGTACAGACAAAAGAGTATGCTGCAGCAAAAAAATATTCTCTTGAGAAAGCTGCCAGACTTTTAAGATATCAGGCTTTTGATGAATGCAGATGTTCTTTTCAGGGGCGGTGGATCGCTGTTGCCCATACAGCGGATGACCAGGCAGAAGAGGTCTTGATACGTCTTTTACGCGGCAGTAGCCGAAAAGCGCTTTCCGGCATGCGATGGAAAAAGGACAATATTATACGTCCGTTTCTGAGTTTGACAAAAAAAGACCTGCAGATATACCTGAATGAAAAAGGAATCTCCTGGTGTCACGATTCCAGTAATGATGATACCTATTTTTTACGTAATCGCATCCGACACGAACTGTTACCCCAATTGGAACGTGAATATGATTCCGGTATACGCAGGGCTTTATGTAAGACGGCCGAAAATCTTGCTGAGGATGAAGCTCTCTTGGAAGAACTCACCAGTGATATGTGGCATGTGCTCCTTCCCATGAATCAAGGGCAAAAAGAGGTGTCTTTACCCTTAACGATTGAACGAAAAATTTTTCTTCAGTATCATTTGTCACTCCAACGGAGATTTATTGAACAGCTTCTTTGGGCACTTGGTACTACCGCCAAATATGAATATATTGTAAAAATTGTAGATGCTTTTCGCCATGGCAGGTCTGGCTCGGAATTACATTTCCAAAAAGGGTTGAGGCTCCAGGTAACCCGTGAGGTTATACTATTTTTATATCCTAAAGGTAGAGTTTCCTGGAGAGGAAGTATCCGCAATAAAGAATAACCGGCATTTTTATCCGCAGAGCGTGCCGATGATAGTTTACCTGCACGCTCTACAATAGTTTTACATTTGAGGGTAAGCAACTCCATGGATAATTTCAAAAAGTGCGTGGGGATCTGAGTTGTTGGCAGCCGCGATTTCTTTCAGGGTCTGAGCAGGAACTACAGTGATATGTTGTTGTTCAAATGCCCGGAGCACATCTTCCTGATTCAAGCCGTAGGTCTGACAAAGATCAGCTAAAACTGTACGGCCCAGTCCGGGAAAGGGTGCTTCCGGAAAAGTGAGCGTCTCACCCGGGGCAAGCTTTGGTGCTTCAGGCTTTATGGTATCGTATACTTGCCTGGGAGTGAGATTGTTCGCCTGGGCAATGTCAAGCAAGGTTTGTTTGGTGTCACTGTAGTTAATGTGTGCCTGGTTGAGTTTGTCTTGAACTTTTTGCAGATCGTACCCCATACGCTTACAGAACATGGTCAAAGAGGAAAGTTCAGCGTGCCCGTAGGGCGGTTCTCCGTATTTAATGGAGGCAGCATCTTTAAAGCCTTCACCAAATTCTAAAATGGTGCTGAATGGCTGAACGTTCAGTAGGGTGCCCACTGTAACAGCCAGTGTGATAATTATGGCCAGGTTGAAGCTGGCAGTGAAAATTTTTAATTCCCTGGCTTTATTTTTGAGATAGGCAAGGATTTGTTTCCAATTGAGAAAAATGTGCAGCAGGCTCGCAAAGAGAAAGAGAAAACCAATATTGATGTGCACATTTCCCCACTGGCGTTTATTAAGCCACATGAGGTGCCAGTCAGACCAGTAGGCGACTCGGCCTTCAGGCTCAATGTACAGGATAACACTGGTCAGCGTCAGGACCAAGAAGGAAAGCAACATGGTTAAAGATGTTATTTTGCGCAGACTCATAGTGAATACTCCTTATGTAGAAATGGAATAACGTAACGTATGCAGGATTTGCGAATGTCATGCAATGGCATTATAACCCGCAGATAACATGTGCATATCTGAAACAAGGGCGAACCTGTACCATGCCTTGCCTTGTTGAACTGGCGGAGGTAACGCAGGGTATTTAATCTCATTACTCTGAGATAAAAACTTGAAAGCGTTGTACATCCCTGACTCTACTGAGGATAGTATTCACCTAAAATAGCCAGTGTCGGTATTCATGTCGAGGTCAAAGTTGTAGATAGTATGAAAAGACAGTGAAAATTGGTATAAGGAAGAAAGAATATTGAAGAATACTTCGAGGTACCTATGGAAAGTGAATTTATTAATCTGTCAGTGCAGCAGACACGCAAATTTATAAAAGAGCACCTTGAACAGGAGTACTTGCTCATTGATGTGCGCCAGCCACATGAATACACCAAGGGGCATATTCCAGGAGCACTCCTCCTGCCTCTGTCAGAGTTATCTGCACGTATGGGCGAGCTTGCAGCAGACAGGGACCTCTTGTTTTATTGTCGATCCGGCCACAGATCCCAGGCTGCCGCAATTTTTGCCGCCAATCAGGCTGGAGCGGAAGGACGCAAAGTCTATAATATGGAAGGGGGAATTCTTGCGTGGGACGGGGTAACTGCAACCAATGTTCCAAATCTGAATGCCTTCGATATGATTGGTCCGCCTTCACAACTGCTTTTTCAGGCAATGGAAATGGAACGTGGGGCTGAGCGTTTGTATCAGGAATTGATGAAACGGTTTCAGCAGCCAATTCTTCAACAGTTGCTGGATGTTCTCGTGCGAGCTGAAGAAGGGCATGCCCGCGCAGTGTACCGCTATTGGGCTGAACAGGAAGATAGCCCTGCACCTTTTGAACTCGTTTACAGGCAGCTGAAAGGTGATATTCTCGAAGGTGGTATCGAGGTTTCCCATGCTCTGGATAGTGTGGAGAAGCAGGCTGAGAGTCCCTGTCGGGTTGTCTTTGAATTGGCATTGGCGGTAGAGTTTGCCGCGTATGACCTTTATCGCAGCCTGGCTCATTATTTTGCAGGGCAAAAGCTTGAAAAAACTTTTCTTGCCATTGCCCAGGCAGAAAAGGAACATATGAGAATTGTAGCTGAAGCCATTGGAAGTTGCGATAACTGACAGCCATTATCCTGTATTGATACACAGAAGAGAGCATGCACAGCCGAACGCGTCTGGAACAGATAAAAACACATGTCGATGTTGAGCAACTTGAGCAGATACTGTATCTGGCTGAAGAGGCGGGCCGCTATTCATTATATGAGCATGAGGCTTACGCTTTTCTCAAAGCATTGGGGTCGGAAACTGTTCCCCGGAGCCTGTTTTTGCCAGTTACTGAAAAACCAAGCCCTGAGCAGTTACAGAGTTTTTCCGGTGAAAAAGTTGTCTTGAAGATTGTTTCACCAACCATTTTTCACAAAACAGAACTCAAGGGAGTTCGTATTGTTGAAAATACCCCCGAGAGTATTCTTGCAACCTGGAGACGTATGATCTATCAGGTTCCTGAAGAATATGCCAGGAATCTGGAAGCTGACATTCTGCCCAGACCCCATGAGTATGAGGGACTGCATGGGGACAGGCTGCTTGAGCAGATATCGGCAGATATTCGGGGGATACTCCTGGTTGAATTCATGCCCCCTGACTCAGAGGCTTTTGGAAATGAATTGATTGTCGGCCTGCGTAATACAAGGGAGTTCGGTATGGTTTTGAGCGCCGGCCTCGGCGGAACCGACACCGAGCTTTATGCTAAATTTTTTCGTAAAAATAGGGCCATAGTTACTGCTGCAACAGCCATGACAAGTGGTTTGGAATTTTTTGATCTCTTTCGTCGGACTGTTTCCTATACAAAGCTTATAGGCCTTTCCCGAGGACAAAAAAGGATTGTTACCGATGAGCAGCTTGTTGAGTGCTTTGCTGCTTTAATAGAAGTCGGCAATCATTTTTCCCATAATAACCCCAGCGCCTGTCTACATATTCAGGAATTTGAAGTCAATCCCTTCGCTTTTACAGATTTTCGTATGGTGCCACTTGATGGTCTGTTACATTTTTGCAGGCCAAAAGTGCTGGTCCCAAATCGCCCGATAGAGAAACTTGATAATTTGTTGCATCCTGATACCATCGGTATTGTCGGTGTGTCTCCGCATCGTATGAATTTTGGCAGAATTATTGTTCGAAATATCCTGCGGCAGGGATTTCCCAAAGACAATCTTCTGATAATCAGGAGAGGGGTACAGGAAATAGACGGTATACGTTGCCTTGACACTCTGGCGGATCTGCGACATCCCCTGGACCTTTTTGTTGTGGCTGTCGGATCTGAAAGTGTCCCAACGCTCATGGACGACGTCTTGCAAAATGGGCATGCAAAAACCATCCTGCTTATTCCTGGCGGACTCGGAGAAACTGATGACAGTCATGAGCGAGCTGAGCTGCTTAAAGAGGCCATTCATGCCTCACGATCACAGGCAAACAGAGGTCCTTTGATCCTTGGCGCCAATTCAATGGGAGTGGTCTCCCGACCCGGGCGCTATGATACCTGGTTTCTGCCAGAGGAAAAGCTCCCAATGCACTCAACCAACCGGCCTTTGCGACGGATTGCCTTCGTAAGCCAGAGTGGAGGATTCATGGGGACCAGATTAAGTAGATTTCCTGATCTTAATCCGCTTTATCTTGTTTCCATCGGCAACCAGACCGATTTGACCCTTGGTGATTTCCTTCATTACTTCAGCAGATCCTCGCAGGTAGATGTTATTGGCGTGTATGCAGAGGGGTTTAATGACCTGGATGGAGCAGCCTTTGCCGAGGCTGTTCAACATGCTGTGTCAGCAGGCAAGGAGGTGGTTTTATATAAGGCAGGAAGAACCCCGGAGGGCCAGGCTGCGACTTCGGGTCATACCGCCTCCCTTGCAGGGGATTATGCTGTATGCGAGGCCTGTATGAGGCAGTCCGGTGCTATTGTGGCCCAAACCTTTGAACAGTTTACTGATTTACTGAAATTGACCTCTATGCTGCATGACGTGCCTGTCCAAGGGAAAAGGATTGGTGGTTTTTCCAGCGCAGGATTTGAGACCGTTGGCTTGGCCGACTATATTCACACAGACGATTACTCCATGGAGCTGGCGCAGTTATCAGAGGAAACAGTACGTAAGCTGGATGCTTTGATGGCCCGTCATGGACTAAGCAATTTAGTAACTGTACAAAATCCGCTGGATATCAATCCTGGAGCTGATGATTCAGTTTTCGCAGAAGTAGCCCGCCTTATGGCAGAAGACGATAATATTGATGGACTTATAGCAGGGCTCATACCCATAACCCCTGCTATGCATAGCCTGCCCGATGGCAGTGAAGCCTACAAAACGGGAATATATCATCATATAGGCTCATTGCGGTCACATCTCACTAAACCTTTGGTTCTTGTGGTGGACGGGGGGACCGAGTTTGATCCTTTTGTTGATGACCTGCAGGGCATCGGGTTTCCGGTTTTTCGAAGCATGGACAGGGCTGTTACGGCCTTGTCTCTGTATCTGGAAATTACATTGAGCCATGGCTGAGAACAATGCCTGTGGCAGGCATGGTCAGCGTGAGGGAGTTCTCCTTTTGCATGGGTTGATGCGAACCTCGCTTTCCATGTATCCTGTTGCCAGACATCTGCAAAAATCTGGCTATGTGGTTGCAAATATTAATTACCCATCAAGAACTGCACCAATTGAAGAACTGGCTAGAAAAGCGATTTCCCCTGCGCTTAACAGGCTCAGGGAGCAACGCGTCAGCAAGATTCACGCTGTCACCCATTCCATGGGTGGTATTCTCCTTCGTAGCTATATGGAAATGGAGGATATTCAGGACTTTGGCAGGGCAGTTATGCTGTGTCCGCCCAACCGCGGAAGCGAATTGATGGATGTTTTCGGGCGATTTTTCTGGTTTCGCAAAGTGTTTGGACCGGCCAGCCTGGAATTGAGCACCAGGGAATGGAGTTTTGTCAACAGACTGCCCAGCCTCGACTATCCTGTGGGCGTTCTTACCGGTAATAGGCCGGCCACCCCTTTGTTCTCAAGGTATTTCAGTGGTGAGAATGATGGTAAAGTGGCTGTAGACCGGGCATATGTTCGAGGTGTGAAAGCATTTCTCATACTTCCCTATGGGCATTCTTTTATTATGTTTCACAGGTCTGTGCATAATCAGGTCAGACATTATTTACAGAACGGATGCTTTTTTCCTGTTTCCTGAATGCGTGATCGCCTGGGGGGAAGCTATCTTTTTCGCAGTTGTCGTTTATCCCCAACGCGAATGGTAAGCTTGATTTTATCAAAGTACTCCAGCAGTGGAATCGAAAATTTACGTGTTAATCCTGTGAGGTCTTTGAACTGCGGAGGGGCGATCTCTCTTTCTTTCAGTAGGAAAGCTTCCAGTTGGTTGTGCAGTTTTGTAATAACTTGTTGATGGTAATACAGCGATTCTGTGATTTTGATCAGGATCTCCTTTTGCAGTAAAAGAGAGATGATCTGCATGATTTGTTGTTCTTTGAAATCTGTAAACTCAGCAAGCACATCTTTCAGGTTTGGCGGCGTAAGACCGGCTGTGAGATACAGTTCAGATATTCTTTCCTGCATATCCTGCTCGTCGACCTGAAGGGTAATGGAATACCCAGCCAGTTTGACCTCGGCTCCGCTCTGCTCTATTTTGCTTTTTTTCTCCAACCCGTTCAGTGCGTATTGGAATAACTTCGCATCTACGAGTGGCTTCAGCTGTGAGCGAAGTTCTTCCTTGGCAGCTGTTTCCTTTAAAGGGTTATCTTTGTGAAACGTCTGGAGATAAGCGAGGATTTGTTCCTGTAATCGAGTCATCACCGGTGCAGCGAGCATGCGTCTGCTTTCAGAATCGACCACTGTGATATCGCCTGCTGAAATGGGTTGCTGGAGCAGTTTGGTCATTTTTTTGCCAAAAATTCCCATGCGTGCATGTAGTTCGGCGCCGGTCAGCCCTTTATATCCGCTTTCCTTAAGAATATGTAAAATCGTACCTGCCGGATCTTCTTGCCTGAACAGGGAAAAAATTTCCGCATTGTGAGCCTGAATCTCAGATGTAGCGCGCTTTCTTTTTGGAGGGGCAACATTAAAAACAACACCTCCCCCAATGGTCGTGACCGGTGAATAGCTTCGCAGGACGTATCGGTCACCTGGCCAGGCGACAACCGGTTCCTGAAGTAAAATCTGGACATCTGTTTCTTCACCAGGAGCCACTTCATCGCTCCGCATGAGCAATACCGTACCAAAGATTTCCCTGGTGCCGATGTGTACGCGTACCCTGGTCCTGTTTTTCAGATTTTTATTGCGGGTGTCAAGATAGGTAAGGCTGCAGTCAAGCAGGGTGGTAACAATCATACTGCCTGGTGAGGCAATCACATCGCCGCGCTGAATATCATCTTTTTCAATACCCTGCAGGTTTATGGCTGTTCGGTGCCCGGCTTCGACAAGTTCGACATCCTTACCATGTACCTGGATACCACGTATCCTTGCGTTGATGGACCGTGGGTAAGCCATAACCTCGGCACCGACTTCAATTCTTCCGGACAGGGATGTTCCGGTGATGACAGTGCCAAAGCCTTTCATAGTAAATACACGGTCAACGGCCAGGCGAAAGGGGCCAAATTCTTCCTGGAATTGAATTGCTTTTACCTTATTATCCAACTCTGATATGACCTGGTCAATTCCCTCTCCTGTTGTTGAAGAGACAGCAAGCACAGGAGCATCTTCAAGGAAACTGTCACTGAAATATTCCCGAACTTCTTCTTCAACCATCTCAAGCCAGTCAGGCTCCACCATGTCTTTTTTCGTGAGAATAATGAGACCATCCTGAACGCCAAGCAGCCTGCAGATATCAAAATGCTCTTTTGTTTGAGGCATGATACCTTCGTCTGCGGCAATAATAAAGGCAACCAGGTCCATTCCCGCTGCTCCGGCAACCATGTTTCGGATGAATTTTTCATGACCGGGCACATCAATAATACCCAGCCTGTGCCCACAGGGCAAATCCAGGTGGGCAAAGCCAAGGACTATGGTTATACCTCGTTGCTTTTCTTCTTTAAGGCGATCAGTATCAACACCTGTTAAGGCTCGGATGAAACTGGTTTTACCATGGTCAACATGACCGGCTGTGCCAAGGATAATTTCACGCATGATCAGAACGATGGATGGAAGAAGAGGTAAACGCCCCACAAAGGAGGCGTTTGGACTTGGAAATAAAAAAATGCATCAAAAGTAGGGGTTGGTCCGTTTTTCTCTGTCAAGAGTTGACTGGGATCCACCATATCCATGTCCTGGCCAGACAATGGTTTCACCGGGAAGTTGCAGTATTTTATTTTGAATTGACTGGGTTAGCTCAGCCATGGAGCATTGCGGAAAGTCTGTTCGGCCCACAGCTCCGACAAACAGAGTGTCTCCGGTAAACAGATTTGGTGCGCTGTAATAACAGACCCCGCCTGGAGAATGTCCAGGGGTATGAATGACCTCAAGGGTTTCCTCTCCAATGGTTATGGTGTCTCCATCTTCAATGATGATATCTGCGGGAGGGGATTCCGGTAGGCCAAGAGCGCTGAAGTACTGCTTGAGTTGCGGATCACTGAAATATTCCACATCAGCCCTGTGCATAACTATCTGGGCACCCGTAGCATCTTTTATCGGGCCATTTCCACACACATGATCAGGGTGTCCGTGGGTGTTGAGGATATATTTGACTTGAAGTTCCTCTTGTTTACAGTAATCCAGAATACGGTCTTCATCACCACCTGGATCAATGATTGCTGCGTGTCTGCTTTTTTCACAAAAAATGATATACGTGCAGACACCCATCATGCCGACAGTGAGTTGGTGCACATGCATAGTTGACTTCCCCCTGATGCTGAGCTGTTTTCATGCAAGAGTTCAAAGACGTTCGTTTGGGTACAGGTGTGGTTGCCTCGCATTGGAGACTGTTTCCACCGGCCTGTAAAAGATTTTCCGTCAAAATCTATTAATGCCACTGCTTGAAAAGGCGGTTTTTCGATGATTCCCAGCCTGCATGGCAGCTGCTATTAGATTCAGGCGTCAGCCGGAGAAAGCTGTTTTCCGACTGACGTCTTGGGTAAAGCAGGACAACCTGTTATTTTTGGCTTCCACATCCGCCGGAACTGCAGGCACAACCCCCTGTATTCAGGGTGTTCAGGGTAACACCTTTTGCGGGCAGACGATTTTCAACGGCTGTAACAACCTTGTCAAAAGCCTCGGTGGCCGGTGTTTTTTCGTCACCGGAAAGATATGGGGTGCCACTGTCACCTGCTGTAACTACTCTGGGATCCATTGGAACCTTGCCAAGGAAAGGCAGATCAAAATCACGGGCAGTCTGTTCCCCTCCACCAGAACTGAATATGTCAACGGTCTGCTCACAATGCGGGCAGATAAACCCTGACATGTTTTCTACAACACCCACAATGGGCATTTTCATGGTTTTACAGAAGTTAATCGATTTGCGTACATCGGCCAGAGCTACTGCCTGGGGTGTTGTTACGACTACAGCATGTACATTGGGAATGGTTTGAGCCACAGACAGAGGCTCATCACCCGTACCTGGAGGGGCATCAACCACCAGATAGTCAAGCTCTCCCCAGTCCATATCGGCAACAAACTGACGGATGGCCTGAATTTTCAACGGACCTCGCCAGATGATCGCCTCATCCCTGTCTTTCATCATGTACTCGAGGGAAACGACTTTCAGGTTGTCGTTATAGCTCAGAGGAGGAATGAGACCGTTGGGATCCTCGGGGGCGGTCAGAGAGCCTGTAAGATTGAGCATGCGGCAGATATCAGGTCCGTGCAGATCCACGTCCATGAGACCGACCTTGTACCCTTTTTTGGCAAGGCTCAAGGCGAGGTTGACGGCCACTGTAGATTTGCCGACTCCTCCCTTGCCACTCATGACCAGGATTTTGTTTTTGATTCTTCCAAGAGATTTGTTAATTGCAATATCCTGTTGCGCGAGATGGGCATCTGCTGAATTGCAGCTGCCAGTTTGTTCTCCACTTCCACAGGATCCTCCACAGGAACTACTCATATTTGCCTCCACTTAGGTTCAAAACAAAAAAATCAGAGTCTCTCTATCTCTTTCGGGCATGTTATCCGTGATGACATACCGATGAATTGTCATTGTTAACAACGCTTTTCCTTTCGTCACAGATAGAACACGATACGAATGGAGAATTGTGTTTCTAGACAAGAATATGCTATATACTCACTTCCCTGCAAACTTCCAGGAATTTTTGGAATAACTCTTTCATTAGAAGGGAAAGGGAGCACTGCATTTCTTTCAAACGCTATAACCTGTACGGATTTCACGTCACCAAATGTTGTGCATTTTAATCTGCTAATGTAATGCCGGAAGCATGAAAAGCAATGAAAAACGCTAACCTTTCGAACTGGTATTCCGGGTGGCTGTTTGAAAAAATATGTCGGTGGTGTACCTGTCGGTTTATCGGGAGCGTGTAGCTGTTACCGCCACTCGAACTGGCAAAAATGATCTTTTCAGAAAACAATATGAAAAACGAGGTTGCGGGTATGACAGCGTTTTTCTTGATTTCTAATTGTCAGAATAGTTATAGTGATTACTTATTGTTCAATTCCTGGTTTGCTTTAGGGAAAGCTTGAATAGCGTATAATCGGTGAATGATGGTTCATATTTTTTAGTTAAGCTATCTTTACTTGCGCACTATACCACTTGTCTCTAGGGAAGCCTCCCGGGAGGCTGTCAGAGAATGCCAGGTAAGACTAGCTTCAGAAGCGATGAGTGTGGAGGAATTATGGATCCGTTGAAAAAGAAACTCCTGAAAGAAATGGGGTTCATGCAGGAGCAGACCGGGCGCATGTTGCGTAACATGTCTATTGCGCGCATGATGCCGATGTCGTCGGCACGGTGGCAGCCGCCCGTTGATATTTACGAGGCTGAGCAATTTGTATATGTATATGTTGATGTTGCTGGTGTTGAGCAGACAGACCTCCAGGTAACGGTCGACGACAGGCGCGTTTATATATGGGGCAAGCGCCAATTACCTTTTCTTGGAACCATTGCCTGCGTTCATCAATTGGAAATTGAACTGGGTGACTTTGAATTGAGCGTTGATTTGCCTGTAGTGGTTGATGTTGACAAGGTGGAATCCAGGTACAGCAACGGTATTCTTATCGTCACCTTGCCTAAACGTCAGAAAGCTGGGAAAGTGAACATAGCAATTACACCTGGAGCGTAATATGGATAATGAGCAAAAGCATGAGCACGTCCTGGACAAAAAAGTAGATCCGACACAACTTGCGGTGCCAGAGATCCTTCCTATTCTTCCGCTGCAGGGATTTGTATTTTATCCTGGTATGGGATTTCCTCTGCAGGTAGCCAGTGAATCTTCTAAACAACTTATCGACGACGTCCTTCTCGGAGACAGGATGTTCGGAATGGTTCCCAGCAAAAGCGAAAATCCCGAACAGGCTGGAAATCCTGAAGGCAGCGACTTATACAAAGTCGGAGTTATCGGGTACCTGCACAAGCTTACCAAGTCACCCCAGGGCTATTATCAGGTGCTGATCAGTGGTACCAGAAAAATCAGAATTAATGAGTATACAGCACATGAACCCTACCTGCAGGCCAGGGTCAGTGAAATTCCCATGGAGTTGACACAGGGAAAAACCATCGAAGCCCTGCTGTTCAATATCCGGGGCCAGTTTCAAAAGCTTGTATCAGCGGCTTCATTGCCTCAGGAACTTGTAGCAACGGTAAATACGTTGGAGAATCCATTTTACGTAGCTTATCTGGTGACCTCTCAACTGAGTTTGAAGATCGAGCAGGAGCAGGAAATCCTTGAGATTGAACCCATGGATGAACTGTTGCACAGGGTTGCCAAGGAACTCAGCGATAGAATGGAAACCGTTGAAATGAGCAATCAGTTGCAGCAGTCCATGAAAAAAGATATGGACGAGCGGCAACGTGAGTTTTTTCTGCGGCAGCAGTTGCAGGCTATTCGTAAAGAACTCGGGGAAGGAGATGAAGATAAGGTCGAAATCAAGGAACTGAAGCAAAGGGTTGAAGAAAAACAGTTAAGTGAAGCTGCACGGGGAGTGGCTGATAAGGAAATCAACCGACTGGAACGGATCTCCCCTTCATCACCTGAGTACACTGTTTCCCGGAATTATATCGATTGGATACTGGATTTGCCCTGGATGGACTCCACCGATGATACCCTGGACCTGGACAAGGCTGAACAAGATCTGGAGCGGGATCATTATGGGTTGAAAAAAATTAAAAAGCGGATCCTGGAATTTCTTGCCGTACGTAAACTCAAAGAAGACATCCATGGGCCTATTCTTTGCCTCAGTGGGCCTCCGGGTGTTGGTAAAACATCTTTGGGACAGTCCATTGCACGTACCATGGGCCGGAAATTTGTTCGCATTGCACTTGGCGGTGTCAGGGATGAGGCGGAGATACGTGGGCATCGTCGTACCTACATTGGAGCCCTGCCTGGTCGTATCATACAAAGTTTAAAAAGAGCAGAGGCCAACAATCCTGTCTTTTTGCTGGATGAGATTGATAAACTGGGCAATGATTTTCGCGGCGACCCATCGTCAGCACTTTTGGAAGTCTTGGATCCTGAACAGAATTCAACTTTTACAGATCATTACCTGGATATTGAGTTTGATTTGTCCAAGGTGTTTTTCATTGCCACCGCAAATGTTTTGGATACCATTCCTGGTCCTTTGCGGGATCGCATGGAGGTTGTAGAGCTTTCAGGGTACACCCAACAGGAAAAAACAGCTATTGCCATCCGGCATCTGATTCCAAAGCAACTGGAAGCCCATGCCTTGACGTCGGATAATCTGGAAATCCCGGAAAGTACTGTAGAGCAATTGATATCGTCATACACACGTGAGGCTGGTGTCCGTAATCTTGAGAGGGAGATAGCTTCTATTTGCCGAGGAGTTGCTGCACGTATCGCTCGTGGACAATTAGAGAAAGTTGTTATTGGCCCGGATGACCTTTATGTATATCTTGGCCCTCTGCGTTTTTTTCCTGAAATGAAGGCAAGAACCTGGGGACCAGGGCTCGCCACAGGTTTGGCGTGGACTCCGGTAGGAGGGCAGATTCTGTTTATTGAAACCTCAAAAATGAAAGGGCGAGGTGGCCTGACACTTACCGGCAAGCTTGGAGATGTGATGAAAGAGTCTGCTACAGCTGCCCTGACCTATATTAAATCCCATGCTGATTCATTGGGGATTGAAGAAGAGCTATTCGCTGAAATTGATCTGCATGTCCACGTCCCTGAAGGCGCTATTCCAAAAGATGGTCCTTCTGCTGGTGTGGCCATGGTCTCTGCATTGGTTTCAGTGTTAACAGACAAGCCGACCCGTCCGGATATTGCAATGACCGGGGAGATTACGCTTCGTGGTGATGTCCTGCCGGTTGGCGGCATACAGGAAAAGGTTTTGGCCGCATTGCGAGCAGGAATCAGGGAATTGATTCTGCCTGTGCTGAATGAAAAAGATGTTTTGGAAATTCCTGAAGATATCAGGGAAGGGGTGATCTTTCATTATCCCAATACTATTAGCGAGGTACTTGCAATAGCCTTAGAGCAAGGAAAATAATACGTATGCTTGGTTGGTTTAAGAAGAAATTTAACAAAAAAGAGCAGGAACAGCCTAGAGATACACTTTCTGAGAGCGTAGATCTGTTCGAAGAAGAACAACAAGTTCCCGCCAGTGTGAAGACTGGTAAACCTTCAATGGAAGTTACAGATGATGTCATTGAAGGGGCAGGACATGACAGTTCCCAGGAATCTCCTGAAGCTTTGCCTTTAGATGCGGCTGAAGGGGGAGTTTCGGAGTCCCACGAGTCTAAGGACTCTGCTTTGATGGAGCAGGAACTTGCCGATGTTTTGGCGGATAAAGGAGAATTTACACCGGTATCTGGTAAGATAACCGAAATTGCCGAACAAGAGACATCTTCGCTTGAGGATGTTGCAGTCGATGCTGAAGAGCCAGGCACTGAAGATGAACAGTCTGCTGATTTTAATCAACCCGCGGAGTTTGAACAGCTACCCAAAAAAGGAGAAGACCATACAGTTTCTGCACCTGGCAGTGAGGAAGAGCACGCTTCGCTTGACATGGAATCTATAACTGAACAGTCTTCACCAGAACCAGAACCAGAACCAGAACCAGAACCAGAACCAGAACCAGAACCAGAACCAGAACCAGAACCAGAACCAGAACCCAGTGTGACCGAAAAAAATCCCGAGAAGTCACAGTCCTTTTTTAAAAGGCTGCAAGAACGCTTGGGAAAAACCAGAGATTCCTTTGTTTATCGGCTGGATACTCTGTTTCTTGGCCGGAAAGAGATTAATCAGGAATTGTTTGATGAGCTTGAAGAAGTTTTAATCACAGCTGATCTCGGTGTGGATACATCCATGGATTTACTTGAGCATGCACGTAAAACTATTAAGCGTGATAAGCTCAGTGATCCCCAGGCATTGAAAGGAATAATTCAGGATAGAATTCTGTCCTATATCACATCCTCTGATCAGGCGGCTGAACTGGTGCTGCCAGACAAGGGGCCGTTTGTCATCATGGTAGTAGGGGTCAATGGCGTTGGCAAAACCACCACCATAGGTAAGATGGCTGCCAAGTTTGTGCGTGCCGGACAGTCGGTACTACTGGTGGCGGGCGATACCTTCAGAGCTGCAGCGATTGACCAGCTTAAAATATGGGGTGAAAGGGTAGGGGTAGAAGTCTCTTCCCAGAAACCCGGTGCAGATCCTTCGTCTGTTGTTTTTGACGGATTGGAGTATGGCGTTGCCCGCAAATTTGATGTAATCATCGTGGATACGGCAGGGCGTTTGCACACCAGTGTTAATCTTATGGAGGAGTTGAAAAAAATTAAACGGGTTATTGGAAAAAAATTACCTGGTGCTCCCCATGAAGTCATGCTGGTTCTCGATGCAACGACAGGTCAGAATGGCATTCCCCAGGCACAACTTTTTGATGCTGCTGTTGATGTTACCGGTTTGACCTTAACGAAGTTGGATGGTACCGCCAAGGGTGGCATCGTTGCCAATATCTGCAGGGAAATGCAGATTCCCGTGCGTTTCATTGGTATTGGCGAACAGATGGATGACTTGAGAGATTTTGATTCACGTGAGTTTGTTGAGGCATTGTTCTCTACAAAACTTGAGGACGCATAAGCGCAAGCTGTTCGTTTATGCGTAATATTTTAGAAAAAAAGCTACGTTTCAATGGAATATCGACAACATAATCAGCCAGGTTGTGGCGGCTGTCTGCTCATAATTGCGCTGGTGGCTCTTGTAACCGGTGGTGCACCTGCACTGCTTAATTTTTTAGGATTTCTCTTTTTTTCAGGAATATTAAGCGTTCTGGTCCTGGTAGCTTTATTTTGGGGATTTACCTATTATATCCAGCGCAAGGTTTCGACTTACGAAGCTTCGCAAACCGAAACGCATAAACGCTTTGTGTATTTGCTGGTGCATATTCTGGTAAAAATAGCCCAGTCAGATGGGCATTTCACCAGAGCTGAGTTAAATACCATCCTCAATTTTTTCCAGTACAATCTCCGTTATAATCAGGATCAGATGTACTGGGTCAAACAGCTTATCAAAGATGCTCGCGATGCAGACGTGAGCATGGAACAGCTGCTTGAAGAATTCCGCACGTCCTTTGCCTATGAACCTCGGCTGATTTTGCTGGAACTGATTTATCAGATCATATACACAAAACAGCCTCCAGATCAAAGTGAACTGCAGCAAGCCAGAAATATTGCGGAATTCCTGCAAATTTCCAGCTATGACCAGCGTACCTTTGAAGCCAAATACACGTATCGGCAGAACAGGAGTACTGCAAACGGTACGGCAGATGAAGCACAATACTATGGCGTGCTCGGTCTTGAGCCTGGAGCTGAATTTTCCGAGATTAAAAAGGCATACCGTAAGCTGTCTATGCAATATCATCCTGATAAAGTATCCCACCTCGGAGATGAATTCAAAGCTGTGGCAGAAGAGAAAATGAAAGAAATCAACGTGGCATATGATTATTTTCGTAAAAAATTCGGACAATAAGCAGATGCGCACCATAATGAAACCGTGCCTGTCTGGAAAGAGTTCTTTATCATGCAGACTTTCCGGGCAAAAACTACATTGACCGTAGTTTTTGCATTTTTCTCAATTGATAAAAGCTATATTGCTGGATAGACACCAACCAATGAAAAGAGGCAAAGGGTCACATGACGATATCTAAAAAGATGAGAGGGTTTGCGGAAAATTCTTCCTGGATTCGCAAAATGTTTGAAGAGGGAGCCAAAATGAAGGCCGAATTTGGCGAAGACCAGGTCTGTGATTTCAGTATTGGCAATCCAGATGTACCGCCTCCAGCCAAATTTTCCGCAGTATTGAAAGAACTCATCAACGATGAACAGCCAGGCATGCATGGGTATATGCCCAATGGTGGTTATCCCTTTGTACGAGAAGCCCTGGCTGAGAGGCTTTCCCAAGAGCAGGAAGTGAATCTTGAACAGGGAGACATCATCATGACCTGCGGTGCTGCAGGCGCCCTGAATGTTATTTTCAAAGCATTATTGGACCCGGGTGATGAGGTTATTGTCCTACGACCTTTCTTTGTGGATTATCATTTTTATGTAGATAACCATGGCGGCGTAGTAAAAGTAGTGGATACAGACGAGCATTTTAACCTTGACCTCAAGGCCATTGAAGAGGCTCTAACAGAAAAGACCAAGGTTATTCTCATAAACAGTCCACACAATCCAACAGGACAGATTTATTCCGCAGAGTCTTTACAGAAATTGGGTACCCTGCTTGATGAGACAAGTGCAAAATACCTTTCCTCCATTTACCTTGTATCAGATGAACCATACCGCAATATAGTGTTTGATGGTCATAAGGTACCGGCATTAATGACAGCCACAACCAATTCCATTGTTGCCAGTTCATACTCCAAGGAACTTTCGGTTCCTGGTGAACGTATAGGCTATATTGCAGTAAACCCTGATATGGCAGAGAAAGGAGAAATGCTCAATGCCATGACCATGGCTAACCGTATCCTTGGTTTTATAAACGCTCCGGCAATGATGCAGCGTGCAGTTGCTCAATTACAGGATCAATCGGTAGATAGCTCTATCTATGCTCGTAGGCTTGATGCTTTCTGCAAAGTGCTTGATAATGCAGGGTTGGAGTATGAAAGGCCAAAAGGTGCGTTTTATCTTTTCCCAAAATCACCCATTGATGATGTCGAGTTCTGCAGCCTTCTTCAGCAGGAAAAAATTCTTGCCGTTCCTGGTCGTGGGTTTGGCATACCCAACTATATTCGACTTGCATTTTGTGTTGATGAGCAGGTCATTAATAAATCAGCCGAAGGATTTAAACGGGCAGTGGAAGCTGCAAAAAAGTAGATCTTCCGGTGTAAACGCTCACCGCGAATTCGGTTTTTATCCGCAAGCCTGGTTATCTGAAAAGCCACTGCAGACTGTTGACTGGAGTGGCTTTTTGCAGTTGTAGACTTCTACTCGTTCATCCGGGCTAATGCTTCCCCCTGGTATCTCTTACAGAACATAATTGTTCGAAATCCGGGTTGCCGGCTATATCCTGTCAGCTCTGCGAATTACATCGCACAGTTCCAGTGCAAGTTGTTGAATCATATTTTCATCTTCGCCCTCAGCCATAACCCGGATAACAGGTTCCGTACCTGACGGGCGTACAAGAATGCGTCCCGCGTTGCCTAACTGCTGCTCAGCCTCCTGCAGCGCCTCAGGAAATCCGGGGATATCATCGGGCGCAACTTTGGAGGACATACGGACATTTTCGAGAATTTGCGGATAAGAGGTCATAAACCCGGCAAGTTCTGAAAGAGGCTTTTTCTTTTTAATCATAATGGAAAGAAGTTGGAGGCCCGCTAGGATACCGTCACCAGTTGTATTATGATCTAGAAAAACCAGATGTCCGGACTGTTCTCCGCCAAAGTTGTAGCCCTTTGCACGCATGCTTTCAACTACATATCGGTCACCTACCTGGCATCGGACCATGTGTCCGCCCATATCTTTCATGGCGTGTTCAAGGCCCATGTTACTCATGACTGTAGCCACCAGTGTTTTTTTCTTCAATTTACGGCGTGCCATGAGTTCTTGAGCACATATGGCCATGATGTGGTCGCCATCAACAATAGTACCTTTTTCGTCACAGACAATCAGGCGATCTCCGTCACCGTCAAGGGCAAGACCTATATCAGCACCAAGTTGCTTTACCTTTTCTGCCATAAGTTCCGGATGAAGAGCTCCACATTTGTGATTGATGTTTTTTCCATCTGGAGCTATTCCCAATGTGGTGACACGTGCACCGAGTTCCTCAAAAACGTATGGTGCAACTTTATATGTGGCACCATTGGCGCAATCCAATACAATGTGAAAATCATCGAGCGTGTATTGTTTTGGAAAGGTATTTTTCAGATAGACGATATATCTGCCCGCTGCATCATCAATGCGAGAAGCCTTGCCCACTTCATCTGCAACAGGACGGAGAGCTGCCATTTTCTGTGAAAAAATGAGATCCTCAATATCTGCTTCCAGTTCATCGGGTAGTTTATACCCGTCGCTGGAAAAGATTTTGATTCCATTATCCTGAAATGGATTATGGGATGCCGATATAACCACACCGGCATCAGCACGCATTGAAGTCGTGATGAAGGCGATTCCGGGCGTAGGCAGAGGACCGACAAGTTGTACATTAACCCCCATACTACAGATACCTGCTGCCAGTGCGTTTTCAAGCATATAGCCAGACAGACGGGTATCCTTTCCTATTACGATGCTATTTCCCTTGTTTTTGCTTTTGACCAGAAAGGCTATTGCACGTCCGATCTGCATGGCTATTTCAGATGTCATGGGGTAGACATTGGCGACCCCGCGTACGCCATCGGTTCCAAATAGTTTTCTCATGATATGTGTATTAGATTTTATAATTTAATTATCAGGTAGTTAAACGTATGATGGGAGTTGTTCAACTAGCAGGAGAAGGTTTGCTCAGTATTACTATTTCTATTCATCATGAGCAAGGGGTTCTTCGGATGATACAAGGCGAACTTTATCCGGAATAACGTTGAGTACAGTTATTGGGGCATGCCCGGGAACCTCTATTCCGGTGACTTTTACTGAAATCAGGCCAAAAGGGGTTTGTTCATCTGCCGCATCGACTGAAGCTCTGAATAACATTGCCAGTTCAGGTGTATCTCTTATGAGGTCCTCAGGGATTCCTGCCTCCACACTGACCATGGCAGGTTCCGTATGCACGGTTCTAACAGTATTGCGAACGTTAATGGGGATACCACGTACGGTTTTATTAAGGATGTTTTCCCGAATTTCGATGTGAGCGGTAACCACGACTTCACCGATCAGCTTCAACATATGTTCATCAAGATCCAGGTGAACCTGTTTCTTGATTGATGTTTTTAGATTATCCAGAGAGATTATTGAGGTCCTCAATGCCGGTTGATTCCCCAGCAGTGATTTGGGCCCATTAACGGACAGGGTATTCGGTTCCAGTACGATATTTTCCAGTGTATAGCCGATATTTGGGACTCCCTCCGTCACTGGATTAATAGGTAGATCTTTTTGAACCAGTTCGTCAACCAACAGTGTTATATTTGTCGGCTGCAGTCTCAGTACGGTAATACCATCCGGAAATGGGATGGAGTCGGAGTTATTGGTAATAACCACTGCACCGGGCTCGACCCGCGCAAGATCAATAGGCCGGGAAACATTTTGTTGACGAACTTCCTGAATAATGCGTCGCGGCGCTCTGATGGAGGCCTCTATATCCTTCTTATACTGATTGGCAATAACCAGGTTGGCTGGTAAATTATGCACTTCAATGGGTACTGTGATGGTTGTGTCTATCTGATCTTCTCCGACAACGAAGTACCAGAGACTTACACCGATAACCAGGGAAAGCAATTTAAGCATCCAGTGTTTGGTAACTATATCGAATGGAGAGGATGTGGTCATTTGGCTACCGGTGGTTTCTGGCTTGAAAACCATCTTCTCCAGGTACTGGCGGCAGGTGGTTTTCTACGCAAAATAGATTGAAGTGCTGAGTGCAGAGCCTTTTCGTCGTGTAAAGTGGCAATTCGTCCCTGGCGAACCAGGGAGATTTCCTGCGTTTCTTCTGAAACCACAATGATAACAGCATCGGTTTCTTCTGAGAGTCCCAGCGCTGCTCTATGCCGCGTTCCATATTTCTTGTCAATGCGTGTGTTGCGCGAGAGTGGCAGTAAGCAGCCTGCTGAATGGATTCGTCCTTTGTGGATAATGACTCCGCCATCATGCATGGGGGAGGAGGGGAGAAAGATGGCAACCAGGAGTTCGTTACGAAGTTGGGCATCAACACGCTGACCCGATTCGATATAATCGCGTAGCCCTGTTTCGCGCTCAATCACCATAAGGGCTCCGATTCGTCGTTTAGCCATGTATGTCGAGGCGCGAACAATTTCTTCAATATCCTGATGAGCCACATCTCCTGATTTTTGAAATGGCGTCCTACCCATTTGAATCAGGGCTCTTCGGATATCCGCTTGAAAAACAATGATGATGACGATAAGAATCGAGCTGAGAAAATTTTTCAGCAACCAGTGAAGTGTAAGGAGATCCAGTTTTCCGGAAATAAAATATATAACAATTATCACCGCGATACCGGCAAGCATCTGGACCGCTCGCGTACCGCGGATGAGCAGCATCACTCTATAAATAATGAATGAGACAATGAGTATGTCTACAATATCCTGCCAGCGCAGTGATATGGGCGTATCGAACATGTATGTAACAAAGAATCTGATTTTACTTGGATTATAAAAAATTTATCATGTTGGTCTTCGAATGAACAGGAAAAACAAGGTAACTGAACAAATAGTCTGTGAAAAATACCATTGGTCCGATCATTCAATATACAGGGTACCAGATAAAACGGTTTCCATGTACAAGCAGAGGGTAGGTGGCATTTTCGAAATCTGACGACAATTACCCTGGTTTTGTCATATAAAAGGAGTTACGAGCACATCTTTACTTATGAATGTTTATAATTATATTGAAATATTAGCTGCTTTTTCCCTTTGTACCTTTGTAGGCAGTCTCGTTGCGATTCCCTTGCTTGTAAATAGAATGCCTGTGAATTATTTTGTTCGTCACTGGCAGGATAAAGAAACCAAAAGACAGCAACATCCCCTGGTAACTGCTGTTATCTATGCGGTGCGCAATATTGTGGGCATAGTGTTAGCTGTTGCTGGAATTGCCATGCTTCTTCTTCCCGGTCAGGGAATTGTGACAATCATTATAGGACTCTGTGTAATGGATTTTCCTTCAAAAACACGATTTATCAGGATGTTGGTCGGTAATGAGCGTGTACAACGTACCCTGAACTGGATAAGGCGAAAAGGTAAAAAATCTCCATTTATTTTCATGAATGACGGAAAAACGATTTGAGTCAGTTTTTCCGTGAAAAAGGTCTGTATAACGGATCACCAATTAAAACCATTTGCCAGGAAAGATAAGGAAGGCTGATCAAGTACGTTTCAGCCAGGCTGAGATGGCCTTCGTGTAAGACGGGAAAGAATATTTCCGGCATCGGGAAAGCCTGGACATAGGGTTCATATACAGGGCCAATGGTGGCGGCAACTCCTTTTTCAAGCATTTTTTTGCACCACCCCTCAAAATGAGAATGTTTGAGCGTTGCGCATTCACCACTGGCTATGTGATATCCTATAGCTCCTTTTTGCCAGTGAAATGCATCTATGTACTGGGATAAGCTGTACCAGCCGCAGTACAGAGCTGCAGAGAAGCAACTGTCGACCGGAAACAAATTGCTTTGTTCATCCAGAATAACAGGCAGTTTTTGTTCTTTGAGGCTTTGTGCTGCCTTATGAAGAGAAGCATCGTAGAGTGCGTAACCACTGAGTTGCTTCAATGTGTCTGGCCGTTTCCAGCGGGCATCAAAATAGGCTGTTCCTGTCAACCCTGTCTGTTCTATCGCAATGCTGTCATTTATGATTCGACGGACGATGGATGGTGTTGGCGCATCAAGGCGGCTTACCATGAGAACATTATCTTTATCGATATGACTCTTTTTTCTTTGAAACCCGATGAAATATGGGTTAGGTACCCAGCCATCCAAGGGGTAATCCGGGATGAGAACCAGCGAAAGTTCAGAATCTACCGCAGCCCTGGTATTGGACTTTTTCAATGCTTGGATTTTGTTTTGAATACGCGAAATTTCTTTTTGGAGGGCAGCTTTATGCTGTTTTTGTGCAGTCTTCAGTTCATCTTGTATGATGTCAATTTTTTCTTCCAGTAAATTCAGCTCTTGCGTTTCACTGGTTGTAAGCGGTGGAGCATCTATTTTTAACGGTACACCATAAACAGTCACCAGGCATCGAACTCTCTTTTTTTGAAGAAGTTGTTTTACAGCTGTTGCGACAGGTTTTTCTATTTCTTCGGTATACACGGAACGTGAGCACTTTTCTTCCCAGGTCGTTGCGATAACTATTAGATTTTCTTTTGGAATACTACGTTGCTGCATATAGTATTCAGCTAGATCAAGGCTGTGGTCGGCTTTTCTATTCGCAATGACAACAGTCTCGTCAGCGGTTAGTGCAAAAGCTGCAGGTGTTGACAAAACGAGGCAGGTAAGCAGGATATGCCTGAAAATATGTGACATGAGATGTAGCATTGGTTTGTATTTGGTTATAGGTTGGTAGCGAGGTGATATACATGCACTGTACTTGGGATAGCGCTGAAGTTCAAATTATCCAGGAAATACTTCTAGGTTGGTTTGCAGATGAACAACGGGAGTTGCCCTGGCGAAAAGAGTATGATCCATATCATGTCTGGATTTCGGAAATTATGGGCCAGCAAACCCAGATGGAGAGAGTGGTTCAGTACTTTAATCGTTGGATCGACGTATTTCCAGATGTTTATGCTGTGGCTGATGCCAATGAACAGCAAATTCTCAAAGCCTGGGAAGGTCTGGGGTACTATTCCCGCGCGCGTAATTTACACAAAACCGCTAAAATATTAGTTGAACAATTTGACGGATTGGTTCCTGATGACAGGCAGACACTGCTTCGCTTGCCAGGAATCGGTCCATACACAAGTGCAGCAATCCTGTCCATCGGCTATAATCAAAAAGTTACATTGATTGATGCCAACGTGGAAAGAGTATTTGCCCGGTTATTTGACCTTGATCAACCCGTAAAAGAGAGCAGAAGCAGGAAAAAACTGCAGGAAATGGCAGACCGGTTTTTTTTGACCCATACCCCCCGTATGTGGAATCAGGCACTGATGGAGTTCGGGGCTCTTCAATGCCTGCCGAAGAATCCAGGATGTCTGGATTGCTGTCTGGCCGAACATTGTCGTGCGTTGCAGAATGGCACTGTGGATCAGCGGCCTATAACCGTACCAGGCAAAAAACAAATTCACATCGAAATGGCTTGTGCTATATTACGCAGAGGGAATCTGTATTTTTTGCAGCAGCGCCTGAAAGATGATATCTGGGGGGGGCTTTGGGAATTTCCAGGGGGAAGTCTCGAGCCTGGAGAATCGCCAGACCAGGCTGCAGTCCGAGAAGTGTATGAAGAGTTGGAGTGGAAGGTTTCTGATCCTGTGTTCTTTTCCCAGGTAACTCATTATTATACCCGTTACAAAGTGTCATTGTCTGCGTTTTTCTGTACCCTTGTCGAAAAAACTCGGCCTCCTGTCCTGCATGCTGCCAGCACGTATGCCTGGGTGCCGAAGGAAAACCTACTGGACTACCCTTTCCCGGCAGGACATAGGCAACTTGTCAGAATTATTCTTGAAAAATCTTGATAAGTACGGTCAATACCTGTAGGCTTTTCAACTTTTGTTATGAGCACGGTTCGTTAAAGAATACTTTTTTTCGATAATTCGGAAAAAAAATTGTGAAAACTGAAAAACAATGCTACTTTTTTTTAACTTCGTTTCCAAGATCTTATTGCTTCTTTGCAAGGGGTGACGTTTGTCCAAACAAAATTTGAACATTGAGAATTTTCAGGGAGAAATTGATCGCCTCTCCACCAACTGGCGCACTCTACTTGATGCCATGCCGGAGATGGTCTTTCTTTTAGGAGATCAGAACCGCGTTGAATACATGAATCAAAGCGCTGTGCTTTTTTTTGGTAAAAAGTGTTCTCCGCAAGTTGCTTCGGACCTCAAAGCCATTGGCGAAAAGACAGGTATGCAGCGTGAAGGAGAGGCTGATCAGGGAAACAGCAAAGTCTGCGAGGCTGTGGTTGGTGGTACACCTGTAGAGTACTCCTCTGTCCCCTTTGTCGGATACACCGGTGAACAACTGCTCATGCTGGTGATGCGAAACATTACCACGCGAAAAGCCCATGAACAGGAACTGCATCTTTTCAATACGAATATAGAAGTCATTCTGCAGCAGAAGATTACCGAGCTGAAAGAAAGTGAAGAAACGCGCAAACGTCTCTCTCGCCAGGTAAACAGCTTGAAAAGTCAGCTAGGGCACCACCATGAGGCTGACAAAATGGTGGGCTCCAGCAGGAAAATGCGAGAGCTGAGGGAAATGGTGCACCAGGTCGCTCATTCCGATGCCACTATCCTCATTACCGGAGAGTCTGGTACTGGCAAGGAACTGGTTGCAAACCTCATCAAAGCAACCAGCAGTCGTGATGATCAGGCCTTTTTGAAAATCAATTGCAACGCAATTAATGATTCCATATTGGAATCTGATCTGTTCGGTTATGAAAAAGGGGCGTTTACTGGTGCTGCAGCTCGTAAAATCGGTAAATTTGAGGTGGTTGACGGTGGAACCATTTTTCTCGATGAGATTGGTGATATCAGTCCACGGATGCAAGCCTCACTTCTCCGTGTTCTGCAAAACGGAGAAATAGTCCGGGTTGGCGGAACTGAACCTGTTAAGGTAGACGTACGTGTAATTGCCGCCACCAATGTCGACCTTGCTAAAGCTGTAAAAGAGAAAAAATTTCGGCTGGATCTTTATTACCGGCTCAATATAATCAACATAGAAATGCCGCCATTACGGGAACGCAAAGAAGATATCGTCGAGTTGGTATCTCATTTTGTTAATCATTACCGAAAGGCTTTTAAAAAGGATATAGACTTTGTCCCCAAATCCATCATCAGTAAGCTGTTGATGCATGATTGGCCGGGCAACGTCCGTGAACTTGAAAATCTCATTCAGCGTGCCGTTCTCATGGCTAAAGGCCGGATGATAGTTGATAAAGACTTGTTGTTTGATCAAAATTTGAGTGATGAGCAACCTGTTGGAACTGGCGGGATTAATGTGGCTGAAAAATTCGGGCACTCCTCGTTAAAGCAAATACTTGCCGAATTCGAAAGTGACATTATTGTACAGGCCCTGAAGAAGTATGACGGCAATGTGGCTGACGCTGCAACAAAGCTCAAAGTGGGCAAGACAGCACTGTATGACAAAATGAAACGGTATAATATTTCCGCAAAACAGATAAAAAAGGGCGGATGAACTGCAAACTGTAGAAAACGGGCAACATTGTCTTTGTGGTGAGAAACTTTTGCCCTAAACACATGGTATCTGATTATTGAAGTCTTGTCTGCATGTTATCAGTGGTGGCATACGCGTATCACTGGGTGTGTAAATTAAGGGAAGGTACATAGGTATGTGGTGCAAAATTTGCATTACTACAACTATGAGTACCAAAGATTTTAATAAACAAAATTTTCCCAGACGGGAAAATCATCAAAAGTGCGAAACTGACAGTTGTCCGTTTTTCTCCGTTGACAGTCCCTGTTGTCCGGTCGTGCATGATGGATTGTTTATCCCTGGCGATGATCACCGGATTCATTATTGCCAGACCTGTTTTCATACGTCATGTAGTCACTACAGACGACATCTTCAGCAGTTCCATCTCAACGAATATCCTTCTTCTTTTTCCACCCCTTTGATCAAAAAGAAAAGCAAAGAGTAAGAGTTGGTTATACTACTCGTGTCTTTGCTCTAATGCTCTTTCCGTATTGGTGAGAAAGTTTGTTTTCGTCGCATTTTTGCGAACAAATTGTCGGCGTTTGCCTATCCGATTTTTCTCGCATTCCTAATGAATGTGTAAAAATATGATTACATGTGTTTATCGGAGTGGCCGTAACTGATGCGTTTTGCTCAAGTTTAGGGTCGCGGAAAATAATAAATATCCAACAACTGCGTAGGATATCGATTTGCTAACGTCGTAGCGTCAATGGTCCCATACTGTTCGTATTGAGCCATTTGCGCAACGACGTTAGCGAGTTGAAAGACAAGCAGGATTGAATAATTTATTGTTTCCGTAATCCTTAGGTAAGGGCCCCCTCTGAGGGGGCGTGCGATACATTGTACCGCAGATATAATGTTCGATATCGGAGTCTTCGCTTACCTTCGAGGAATAAATATTAAGCATCACCGCATTTACCAATTCACCAGTTCCCAGGGCACAAGAGGAAATCATTGGCCGATTATGTAAGTGTATTACCACTGGAGATTTTCATTTCCTGTGAGAGCCCGTTCGCATTTGATCTTTCCTGATTCTCGTTCCTTGCTTACCTTTCTAATTGTCGCGTGATGACTCTTAATGTACGGGCAAGGGAGCTGGCGAAATGACACATGGTGGTAATCGCCCAAAGCTGCATAACATGCTCATGATCTTTGAGTGCAATAAATATGAGGAAGATAAGCGGTACATTTTTCCTGTTTTAAGGAAAAACGAGTTGTTTCCGTAGAAATGAAAGGTGATAGTTACTACCTAACTATTTTTCTCCAGATTATCGCCACAAGAAAAGGTGTTGTGGTATCAACATCTTCAATGTGGCGAAATAATCATTGGGACAGAGTCCTTTTCAGTCAGCATTGACTTCGCATGATGCAAATTTTTCAATATCCTCAGTATGTTTTCCAACCTCAGATTATTGCAGAAAGAGAATTTGCCCCTGGTAAGTTTATCGATTAACGAGCAGCTTTTCCGGAAACAAGGAAGTTTTGTTTGTTCTTAAATGCTTGTTTTTAATGTATTTTTTTCTATTTTCTGCGAAAATTCTGAATATGTGAATGGGAAAGAGAGGTTTGAATACGCTATAGACGTGGAAACCTCTCTATGGTGCAGACTTTTTAGATATAAAAAAATACTAATTATCAAGTAGTTGTGCGGTGATTGATTATTTTACGCTCGTTTATTTTGTTTTGGCACGAAAGATGTATAGTGATGTATGTGTGAAGAAAAGTTTGTTGTTATACAACACGCAAATACATTAGGAGGGTAAGATGAAAAAGAGTTTAATAAAAAGTTCAGTTATGGCTTTAGTTGGTGTAGGGTTGATGTGTTCAGCAAGTTATGCTAGTTCATTTAACTTTGCAGGTCCTGATTACACCATTTCTCAAAGCGGTGGTCAATATTCATTGACGTTCAACTCCAATTTGTTAGTAGGTTCTGCAGTTGGTGATGCTTCTTTGGATAGTCTGTTCAACGATGCTGGTGCAGAGTACGTAACTGTCGCTACTCTTGAGTTTGATGAGACTGATGCAACAAATCCATTCAGTTTTTCACCCACTCTGTATACAGACGGTTTTACTCTGTATGATGATGATGGCAGTGTATTGTTCTCTGCAGATATGGAGGTTAAAGAGTTTACTGTTGGTAACAGTACAGCAACAATTAACGACGCTCTGTCTGTGAACCTGTTGAATGCGACTGCGGGTGCTGGCTATACACTCGGTACATCTACTATCGTTGATAATTTTTTGGCGTGGCCAGGTGTAGTAAACTTCTCATTCAATTCAAACACAGGTAGCATCGCTGATGCGATTAATGCATTAATCAACGGTGGACCATCTGTGACCGGTTCCGTTTCCGGTTCAGCATCTACTGTACCTGAGCCAACCACCATGCTGCTTTTTGGTGCTGGACTTGCTGGTTTAGCTGGTGTTGCACGACGGAAAAAAGCTGACAAATAATTCAGCCTATTGATGTTTCGTTGTTTAAACCCGTCGACTTGTGTCGACGGGTTTTTTTTTTATTTTTTTTAAAAAATTGGGTAAGGTAGGAGAAAAATCAAATCTTACCCATGCAGAAAACCACTCTTCAATATATCTTTTCTCCCCGCATGCTCACCGCCTTTCTCATGGGGTTTGCGTGTGGTGTCCCCCTGTTACTCACCCTTTCGGTACTCCAGGCCTGGATGAGTGAAGAGGGTGTTGACCTTGGAACCATAGGGCTGTTTGCTCTGGTCGGGTTACCTTATACCCTTAAATTTCTCTGGGCCCCTCTATTTGATCGATTCATCCCTTCTTTTCTTGGCCGAAGAAGAGGGTGGCTGATTATAATGCAGCTGGCATTAATGGTTGCTCTATTTCTTCTGGGTTGTAGTGAACCACAACAAAATCCTTTTGGCGTTGCTTTGGCTGCCCTGCTGGTAACATTTTTTTCAGCCTCCCAGGATATAGTTGTTGATGCCTACCGTCGTGAAGATCTGTCTGATATAGAATTAGGGCTTGGTAGTTCTCTTTATGTGAACGGATACAGGGTAGGTATGTTACTTGCCGGCAGCGGTGGACTGATACTGGCCGATCATATTGCTTTTGGTAAAGTATATTGGATTATGGCTCTGTGTATGTGTGTTGGTCTCATTACAACACTTTTGGCAAGGGAGCCAGATATTGAGGCAGGAACGCCAGAGAATTTTGATGAGGCAATAATTGATCCGTTTGTTGAATATTTTCAAAGACACGGTGCTGTACTTATTCTTCTTTTTATATTGTTTTATAAAGTCGGTGACCAGATGGCTTCCACTATGACCATGCCTTTTTATCTGGATCTGGGATTTACCAACACAGAAGTAGCTTTAGTATCCAAGTTTTTCGGTTTTTGGGCAACCATTTTAGGGGGACTTGCTGGCGGTATTATTATTCTGCATATCGGCATTATGCGCAGTCTTTGGATTTTCGGAATTTTACAGGCCGTATCCACTGCCGGATTTTCTCTTTTGGCATGGTGGGGAAAGATCTTATCTGTTCTCGCTGTGGTAATAGGATTTGAAAACTTAGCCGGTGGCATGGGAACAGCAGCGTATGTCGCTTATATGGCATCTTTGACAAATAAAAAGTTTACAGCTACCCAATATGCATTACTTTCAAGTTTAATGGGTGTGCCCAGGGTTTTTATGGCTGCCCCGACAGGATACATGGCCCAAGGAATGGGATGGTTTAATTTTTATCTTTTTTGCACCATAATTGCGCTCCCAGGACTTTTCTTGTTATATTGGGTTGGCAGATTGAAAAAGTAACTGCCTCTGGAGCACATGAAATCGTTTGCAGTCTCTATATGAGAGCGCGTGACTTAGGGTTACTAAAAAAAATATCCAATCTTGCCTGTCTCTCAACTCGGTAACGTCGTCGCGTCAATGGCTCAATACGGCCAATATGAAACCATTGACGCGACAATGTTACCAGACCGATATCTAGGCAATTTTTGGACATGTATTATTTTCCGCGACCCTTATATTTCGTGTAAACCCTGAGTTGCATCGACGTATACAAACATTCCAGCATTACAACATCATACGAAACGTTTTTTATGACTGTTCAAATATATAACACACTTACTAGAAAGAAAGAGCCATTACGCCCTCTTGAAGAGAATCACGTCAAACTGTACGTGTGCGGCATAACCTCATATGATTACTGCCATATAGGGCACGCCAGATCCTCTTTAGTGTTTGATATGGTGGTTCGTTATTTGCGTTACCGGGGATATAAAGTTACCTTTGTTCGGAATTTTACTGACATTGATGATAAAATAATCGCCCGGGCCAATGAACGTGGTGAAGATCCCTCTGCTCTTGCTCTGCGTTTTATCGATGAATTCTATACAGACATGGATGCACTTGGTACGCTTCGGCCGGATATTGAACCCAAGGCAACTGAGCATATCCAGGAGATGATAGCCCTCATTCAGAACCTGGTGGATAAGGGCCTTGCTTATCCTGCTCATGGCGATGTCTATTTTCGTGTAACTGGTTTGGATAATTATGGTCGCTTATCTGGTCGCAGTCTTGATGATATGCAGGCGGGCGCCAGAATTGAAGTCAATGCCGCCAAAGAAAATCCCATGGATTTTGTACTTTGGAAAGGGGCAAAACCTGGAGAACCAAAGTGGGAGAGTCCCTGGGGCGAGGGCAGGCCAGGATGGCATATTGAATGTTCTGCAATGAGTAAAAAGTATCTTGGCGATACTTTTGATATCCATGGAGGAGGTAAAGATTTAATTTTTCCCCACCATGAAAATGAGATCGCTCAAAGTTGCGGAGCAAGCGGTAAAGAATTTGCCAATGTATGGATGCACCATGGTTTTGTCACCATTAAAGACGAAAAGATGTCCAAATCCTTGGGGAATTTTCTTACCATTCGAGATGTGTTGAATACCTATGATGCTGAAACCCTGCGACTGTTCATTTTTTCTACGCAGTACAGAAACCCTTTGGATTTTTCTGAAGAAGCGTTGCGGGATGCGGGTTCAGGATTAGATAGAATCTATACAACCCTGGCAGAGATTGAGGCCTTATCGCCAACCGCTGAAACAGAGAGCAAAATTGGGAAAAAAGACAGGGCTAAATTAGAATCCCTGCAAGAACGCTTTCAGCAGGGTATGGATAATGATTTCAATACTGCCCAGGCCATTGGCGTGCTTTTTGATTGTGTGAAAGTGTTGAGTAAGCTGGTACGGGTGCATGGAGCCAACCTACCCCAACCAGACTATGATCTGTTGAACCATGTTGCAGGCATCATGAAGGAACTCGGCAATATTCTTGGCGTGTTGACAAGAAATCCTTCGACTGTGGTGGCTGAGAAACAGCAGAGACTTCGTGCTCAGTTGACTATCACTGAGCAGGAAATTGAAGAGTTGATCTCCAGGCGAAATACAGCAAGGGCTGAAAAAAACTGGGCTACCAGTGACGAAGTGCGAGATACCTTGCTTGAGCATAATATTGTTTTGCAGGACGGTCCTGAAGGCACAACCTGGAACATCGTTGACAGGTAAGAGCAGGCCATCCTTGAAGGCGAACAAATTGGGTGCTGTTTATCATTCCATACATGTGGGGTAATGGGATATACTGAAACCAGTACAGGAGTGTGATTCTGTTGTGACAAGTATATCGAGCACCCAATTTTGTCAGGGAGGTAACGATGCAACGTCAACCCGTAGCTGCAGGTCGTTTTTATCCCGGAACTCAGACCGGAATTAATGACACGCTGAACCTTTTTCAGCAAAGTGTTCCATCGGTAACACCTCATAAAGCTGTTGCTGTCATCGTCCCCCATGCCGGTTATATATATTCAGGTGCCACGGCATTTAAAACCCTTGGCCAGGTCACCATACCCGATACCGTTGTACTCATCGGTCCCAATCATCACGGCCAGGGTGCCAGGGTAGCTGTTGCTGCAAAGGACTGGCAAATGCCCTGGGGTACTGTTACCCTCAACACCCCACTTGTAGAGGCTCTGCCGCAGACATCGCCTTTATTTGAACTCAACGATCTTGCCCATGAGTTCGAACATTCTCTTGAGGTGCAATTACCACTACTGCATCATTTCAGGCCCGATGTAGAAATCGTTCCTATAGCTGTATTCCCCCTTTCTTTTGCGGAATGTGAACAGGCCGCCAACACATTGGCCGATGTCATTACACAGCAGCAGGAACAGGTACTACTTCTTGCATCAACAGACATGACCCATTACAAATCACGTGCAGATGCTACAAAATCTGATATCCAGGCCATTGAGCAGATGCTGGCATTTAACCCCAAAGGGCTTTATGATGTGGTAAAAAAGAAGAATATCAGTATGTGTGGCATGGTTCCCACGGTGATAATCATGTTGACCGCCAGACAACTTGGTGCAGATTCTGTTGAACTGGTGGAATATACTGATTCTGGTGAAGCCAGTGGGGATACTTCCCAGGTGGTGGGATATGCAGGATTAGTTGTTTCTTGAAAAAAGTTATATTCCAAATTAATTATTCTTGACGAGCTACTAAGATTCAATTATAATTGCGCCACCTTATCTTGCTGGGGGATGGTCTAACGGCAAGACAGCGGACTCTGACTCCGCTTATCGGGGTTCGAATCCCTGTCCCCCAGCCATCTTGTTGTAATCTCTAAATATTTTTCGACCTTAACGATTTTATAGCGCGCAGGATTTCAATAGTGTCACACAGAGGTGTCACACAAAATGAAATCGCATGTGCCTTCCTACGTTTTCAAGAACCGTTTTGGCGTCTTCCATTTTCGTGCTAGAATTCCCAAAGATATTCGCGAAAAATATCACATCAAAAAAGAAGTAATTCAAAAATCACTCCGTACAAAAGATCAACGCACTGCTATGAATTTGGCAAGGGTGCTGTGGGTAAAAATGAGCGAAAATAATTGGCTTGATGAAATTGAGGATAAGTGCGCCCAAGACGAACAGGAGCTTGCTAAAGGGCGTCGTTTATATCATGAGTTGAACAAGATCGCGAACCGTACTGATTCGCTCCAGAGCGATGTCGAGGAGTATATGAACACTCTGGCCAGTTCAGAGGAGCAATCTCTCAAGAAGTTTGCGGAATACGCTAATGAGCGGGAAGTTGAAAAAGAGACTCAAGAAACATGCAGACCTGTTCAGCAAGTGACTCCTGCCGTTGTCGAACCTGTAGAAACTCCCCAAGAAACAATAATTCTATCGAAAGCATATGAGCAGTTTGTAGATTGGAAAAAGAACGACTGGAGACCTGAGACGACCAAGAAATCTGCTGCCGCAGTTGAGCAACTCATTACCATTGTTGGCGATATTCCTTGCAACAGGCTGACTCTGGACCATATGAAAACGTTCAGGGATATGTTGATGAAACTGCCTTCAAGGGTCGATTTACCACCCTACAAAGGTAAGACGTACGATGAAATCTTGAAAATGGAGATTCCTGATACGAAAAAGCCTGCTGACAAGACCTTGAAAAATAAGTTCGGTTATGTGCTTTCCTTCTTAGATTATTGCTCAAGTGACGGTTATTCCGTTATTGATCATAGGAAAGTGTTCGAGCAGTTCAAAAAGAAAAAGAAGGTGTCTAAAGTTCGAATGCCTTTCGCTCCTGATGAACTGAAACGACTTTTTGAGAGCAAGGAATATCAAACTTGCACTCACAATACGATAGCACATCACTGGATACCGTTGATTGCGCTATTTACAGGGGCAAGGCTGAATGAGATTTGTCAGTTGGCGAAGAGCAATATCAAGCGGGATGAAGAGTCGTCAATCTGGTATTTCGATATTAATGCAGAAGAAGGGAGAAGTCTCAAGACTGCGGCAGCTATCAGGTATGTGCCTATTCATGATCAGTTGATAGAGCTTGGTTTCTTGGAATATGTCGATTCTGTGAGTGATGGTGGGCGATTGTTCCCAATGCTGAGTAAAAACAGTAAAGGAGAGTATGGTGCCCAAATATCGAAGTGGTTTAACCGAACGTACAAGAGTGAAAAACACTGCAATATTGAGATAGGGCAGGGCGAAATGAAAGATTTTCACTCATTCCGTAATACCTTGATAAACACTCTCAAGCAAAAAGGGGTGCCAGTTGCATCAGCTAAAGAGATTGTCGGTCATGAGGACGATGATATTACGTTTGGTAGATATGCTAATCCTCTCGATTTGCCGAACAAAAAGAAGATTCTCGATATGGTAGAGTATCCAAGTATTGATTTTGGGAAAATCAAATATAATATATGATTTCAAACTGTTATCTGGTATTATGAAGTTTGAAAAAATCAAGTACGAAGACCTGAACGCTAAAGCGAAAGAGATGTACAATTTCCAGAAAGTCTCTGCTCGATTAGCTGATTACGGCTATACTACGTTGTGGCTTAATAATGACTGGAAAGGGGCTGACTTTATAGCTGTACACGTTGATGGTGTTACAGATATAAAGGTTCAGCTAAAAGCCCGATTGACGTTTGATAAGAAATATATCGGGAAAAATGTCTATATCTGTTTTCGGGATGGTGATGATTACTACCTGTATCCTCACGATGAAATATTGGAACAAATTGAGTATAGGATTTCAGATAAAAAGTGGGTCGATTCAGGGAATTATAGTTCAGGTAAATTGTCAAAAAATAATAAAGAATTATTAAAGGCTTATAAGATCTGAATATGAAATATTACAAATATTGGGATGAATTGCTAGATATATATCGACAGACAACTAGAGTTAACATTATGCGGTGTAATGATGATATAATATTTTTTTATGTATCTTTTTCAATTTATCTTGTTGTTTGTTTGTTAGTATTATTTTTATGCATTTTGAATCAAAAGGTTTTCTATGTAGTGCTTCCTGTTATTCCTATAGCAGCTACGAGGATCAGTAATATGTTATCTCGAAGAATAATAGGATATTACGATGTTGGGTTTAATTTTTTTGGTCAAAATAGAGGAGAAGCTGCTGTTAGGTATCACTTTTTTAAAAAACTCTATGAGAAAAATGAATTATTGCATAAAATCGATTTAAAAAAGATGATACAATGGATTGAAGTTAACGAAAAAAAGAAGGATAGTAATAGACTTAAGGAAAGTTCTATGTTTAAAATATTTGTTCCTGCGTTGTTTGGTATATTTGCAAATATTTTTATTTATAAGCATAATATAGATAATGTGAATTTTAATCAATTTAATATATATGTTATAAATTTTTTTATATTTGTTACAGTTTTGCTTGTCATTTGGGTTTTCTATAATGCATTTGATTAAATTTATGGTAGAGATAGCAGGGAAAATTTTGAAATTATTAAATATCTGGAAATGCTATCGTTTGAATAATTCTATTGGTGTATTTAGGGCTATCGATTGCTCGATAGCCCTATTTGGAGCCTATGAAGGATTGAGTCAGTTACGTTTGCTTAACGACTCAATTATATTTATAAGGGCTTTTGTGAGGTCGAATTCTTTTATCACATCGCCTATTTTTACCAAAATGAGCTTGGCTAATATCGTGATTCCGTTCAAGCCGATGTAGCCTACGAAACTTGCCCCTAGCATTTTATATGTGTCTGACCAGTTCTTTTCTTGAACAAGGCAAAAATAATTAATCCCGATAAAGATTGATACAGAGAGTACAATCAGAAATTCTCGTCTTGTCTTTATCTTGTTAAATTCACTCGCAAAACCACCGAAAACACAAAAGAAGATATAGGTCAGGGCTTTTTTTAGTAATGCAAAGTTTTCCATTCTCTACACATGGTCTCAGCGTATCAGATCAGCTAATTCTTTGATCATTTGCCTTTTGTAATTGTTTATTTCTCCGAGCGTTGCTTCGTCTGCTTCATCAAGGTCAACTTGGAGCACCCCTATCTTTCGATAGAGGGTTAGTGTGTCTTCTAAGTCTTTGAGCAATACTCGGCAATCTGCCGATTCGTCATCGTATGGATTGGTAACGGAGATAGACGAGTCGTGATTGCCGGTATATGCATAGAAAGCGTCAAGCATTCTGAGGCAGTAAAATCTGACTATCGATTCCGCTGTCTCTGGCTCTAAGGAATAATGCACAAGGACCGTAATCAGACTGCTTGGTAAATTGACATCTTCCTTAGTGATCATGAATGCTCCCCCTCAGAATGTTCGCAATGACATCAGATATGGGGTCATGTTTCTGGTATCTCTGCTTGTGCTCTTGCTGGAGGAGCAAATCTTGTCTGCGTATTTCTGCGAATGCTTCAGCGATCGTCGGCTTCTTGATCTCTTTTTTTGCTTCTTCGATCACTTGCACCCATTCATCATTCTGACAGATCCACTCAGCGCCTTCGTAGATGCCATTTACAAATGCTTCTGGTGCTGAAGGGTCGGTAACAATATCAATTGTGCGGAGCTGATAATCTTCATCAACCATGTATGCACTTTCAGTCTTTGTCATTGAGCCGACGCCTCTTGAAGAGACAGCAAGCTGAACGCCATCGTTGATTAGTCCTTTGACGATTGTTCCCATAGGTGTTGAAAGTATTTTTGCACATCCATACCAGTTGTCTCCTTCGCGTTGCAGATCAGTAATGAGGTGCGATGCTCTCTCTGGATTGATTGCAGGTGTATCTGGGTGATTCAATTCACCTAGGGAACGTTTCGTTTTAACATACGTGCTGACGTATTCATTAACGGCTTTGTCGAGAACAGAGGCAGGGTAAAATCTGCCATTTCTGTTCTTGATGTTGCCTTGTAAGAATATGCCGTGAATGCAAAGATCGCCGTCTTGTTCGTCGATTGTTGATTCTGTAAATAGGTCTTGGTGTTTATCTATTAATAACTTCATGGTTGTCTACTTCTCTTTTTTGTTTCTTTTATCAGGTAGATAGGGTGATAGTCTGAGTCGCGAGCAGTTGTATTCATATTGTGCTAACGCGACTTGCTGGAAACAGAATGACATCAACTCTCTCCACATTTCTTCCCTTGAAATAACAGCATATCCGGCTGTTGCAGTCTTCCATCGATCTATGATGCCTTTGTCCATGAAATAGCGCTCTTTGACAGACATTCCTGGGAAGAAGTCTTCTGTCTCTGGATGATTCAAAGACCATTCAGGGGTCCAGCTTCTAGGGCGATCAATATGCTTGAGCACGTATTTCCATGTTTCTATGGTCTTCTTTATATTTTTCAGGTCGTTAGGATATGTAAAGCAATTCGGCTCTCGCTCAACAGCGGCAAACTTATTGATTGCTTGGTAAATTATCGAATACAAAAGCGAGATACGATCTTCGAGTATTGCACCTTGTTCACGTGTGAGCGCTGAACGTACGGCAGTTGTTTTGAAAAACATATGTACAGGGAAAGAAAACATTCTCTGCTTAATGAATCTGTCGTGCGATCTTCCTAAGGCAGTATCTCTTTCAACGATGTCATGCGCCATAGCCGCATCGTAATATGCAAGAGCAAGCTGTCTGTAGTAAAGCTGGAGTATTACATTGAAGATCTCTCTTCGCTTTAATACTTGAAGTCGGTGGTTTTTAACTTCAAACAGGTCGATAATACCGGTCTCAACAAACTTCTGCTCTCCGTCTGTGGCTTTGTTCAGGAACAGGGAGATAGCAGATGCAGAAGCGCCTTTTTGAGAGTCGAAATATCCTGAAGATTCGATTTTGCCAGGGCGATGACTCGGACTCCACGCTTTCAGGTTATTGATGTTTGACGCGAACATGAACTCGGCTTGCTTGGCTTGCATCTGTGCTTTGTCGCCGTTACAATCAGCATAGTATTTTTTAGGATTCTGCTCTATCTGGTCAACTCTCTGCATGAGATCAAAGATATCTTGGTACAGAATTGCTAGGCGATCTTCGCCGATATATTTTGAAACGCCGGAGCATTTGCTAGACGTTTCAATAAAGGGCTGTGGATCTAATTCTATAATTCTGGTAGATGCAAATTTTTCTCGGCTATCTGTAATATCAATCATTATTCGCCCTCGCCTTTTGCAGTTATGTACTCGTGAGCGAATTCGATATAATCAGGTCCAGCAATGAGTTTCAGGAGCTTCATGATATCGAATGCACACTCAAGACAGAAATTGTCAGGTTTAACTTCGGCATTAATAGCATTTAGGTATTTTGCGTAGATAACGCCGGAAAGAAACTCCTTGTTTCTGTCATTGAGTAATTCAATCAATTCTTCTATTGTGTTCGAACGGAATGTATCTACAAATTTTGTTTCAAAAATTTCTTGGTCTAATTCTGCTGATAATTCTTTAAATGTCTTCTTCATTTTTTCTCCTCTTGGTTTTATTTCTAATATTTATGCCGATTTTTTTCGGTGTGGGTGGATCGCAGTCGGAATATTCATCAATGAATCTTATATGAATACAGCTTTTTTATCAGTATTTTGATTGCAAAAAAATCCGATTCGAGATCGTTGCATGTATAAATATATTTATACATATAAAAATTAAGGAGAAAGCTAATGGCAGAAAATAGACATAGAATGAAAGGGTGGAGCAAAAGATATGCGAAAGTTATGATTTCGTCATACATCGATCAATCTACAAAATCAGATATGAAAGAGGTAATTAAAATCTTAGGAATTAGTCAATCTGATTATATCAGGAGTGTTCTTGATAGAGCTAACAGGAAAGTATTAGACGAAGGGAAGATGTGAAGAAATAAAAGCGAAGTGGACACGGAGAAAGTTAAATGTAACGGTGTGTCCACTTCTTCCCAAAAAGAGTATGCACTGTAAAAGTTCCGAAACAGTACATAAAATCTAAGAAAACACGAAAACGAATGCAGAATTTTAAAACTCACAAAAAAACTCTACTTTCTGATTTCTTATCTCTTGCTAGTATTTATACGGTAATCAGAGATCAGGAATTTGATGAAGCAATACAGAAAATACGATCAACGGAAGACGATAATCAAAGACAGGAATTGAAATACGAACTTCCCGTATATTATCCATGTATCTCTTTTGACGGCGTTAATGCATCAATTGAAAAGTGCAAAGAGGTACAAAGTACCGGCGTCGTTCAGTTCGATATTGATAATATCCATGGCGATGAAGCAGAGCAATTCAAGCAAGAGCTAATAGAAAAGGTTCAAGAATTGATATATGCGTTTATTTCTCCTTCGGGTGGTCTGAAATTTGGTATCAAAACAGATTTCGTTTCATCGGAGAAGAATGTCAACGACGTTTTCAGGTTCGTCTATGATGCTATTGAGGCAAGGCTACAAAAGAAATTTCCTGAAATGAAAGCAGACAGGCAATGCAGAAGTATTGTTCTTCCGTTTTTCCTGTCATCTGATTCAAAGGCATATTTCAACGATGCTTGTGAGACTGTAGCAGTCAAAAAGGATGCTGAGGCTCAATATCTGAAATGGAGTGAACAGAAAAAACAGGCTGAAGAAAGCAACAAACAGGTGTCTTCTGACTACTCAGACACCATGGTCTTGGAAGCTCTGGACGCTATTCCTAGCGTACTTCCGTATCATGATAGGTATTACATCAATGTGGCTCTAATCAACGGTATAGGGGCGCATAACGCTATTCCACTACTTGCTGATCACTGGCAACACGAGAAAGGTCGTGATCACATTTTGAGTCAACTCCAAGAGCAGGCAAAAACAGCTTCGAAATGTAATAATGATCTGAGATACTTTTTCAGCGTTGCAAAAAAGAACGGCTACAAGAGCAGATACGGTGGCAATCGTCGGAGGTTAATCGAGACTCGAAGTAGTGGTTCATATAGGGGCAACAAGAACTACTCAATTGATGAGGCTGATAAGGCACTGGAACTGAAACTTGATAGGTTCTTCACAGAAAAGCAGGATCAGGCGTTAATGATCGAGGCTGGATTCGGCAAAACTACATCTGTTCTGAAGTACATCGTTAAACATGGAGCGCAAAAGAAGAATATTGCTTATTTCGTACCGGAAAAGAAGCTCGGCGCTGAACTGAATGACGCAATCAAAGGGCTGAACAAAGGCAAGAAATTCGATATATTCAGAGAGCACTTGTTCAATCAAATTAGAGGATTGGAAGACACATGCGAAAAGAACAAAGTCAACAAGGCAGGTTTCAAATTCTACAGCAAGGACAGGTGCAAAAACTGCTTTTATCATCCTGGCAATGACACAGGCTTTTCATGTGAATATTTTGATCAGTTCAACAGGAGCTGGCGTGGCGTTCGCTTTTATTCTCATGCTCATCTGTTTACTCCGGCAAGCGTAGACTACGGGTGGAAGGCGGATTTCATTGTCATCGATGAAGATATTTTGAACACGATGATTGAAACTTCATGGGTGCGGAAATGTGAGTTCACAGTCAAACTCGCAAGAAGCGTGGCTGGATACATTAAAGCAGGCAAAAGCATCGAATACGGGCTTGCAGATAACAGCGACAAAATACGGGAAGAGCTGAAGAAAGTAGAAAAGCAACTCAAGTCAGATATTCCAGAAAATGAACGAGCTGTGTTCATGAGATACAAGGATGATCTTGAAAGCATGGTGAAGCGAGAAAACGCTTTTATCGAATTGAAAAGTATGGCGGGCAGCAATGAAGATCAGTTCAAGATTACAAAGAAGCGTCAAATAGACGAACGATGGGAAGGAATTCCGATTCTGTTACTCGATGCTTCGGGAAAGCAGGAAGTCATCGAAAGGCTGTTCGAGCGTGAGTTTGAATTTTCAGAAATAGCAGTCAATTATCAGGATAACGTGGAAGTGATTCAGGTAAAAGATAAGTGGGCTTCTAAAAAATGGGTCGGTGATAATCTTGAAGCTGTAAACGAGCTGATTGATATTTTTGAAGACGATGACACGGCTGTGATCTCTTACAAGGCAATGATTGAAGATAGGCAAGATGCAATGTGGTTCGGGGGTCTTCGTGGCAAAGACGGATTCTCTAATAAAAAGCGTCTTCTTGTAGTTGGCAGACAGATGATTCCGTCAACTGATCTTCTCGCATATTCTCAGGTTATTTTCGACAGGGATATAGAGCGAACAGGCGATATGGAGCAGGTTGATAAAATCGTCACGATGAAAGATGGCAACAATCAGCTTTTCAAAGGGCTGTACGATTACACAGATCACGAATTGAGGCTCTTGAATGAACATGTAAATCTGGCAGAAACTTATCAAGCGATTCATAGGCTCAGACTGATTCATGGCAATGAGAAAAAACAAGTGGTGCTATTCAGTCGTGAAGTTCTTCCGGTGACAGTGAACAGGTTGGTAGATTCAAGCGAGATTGGTTTTACAGATATTAGGCTGAAGTTCTTGAAGGCAGTTAAAAGTCAAAGAGTTTTGCCAGTGAAAGACAATAAGCTGATTATAGATCTTACTGGCTTGATAGTGAAACAGATTAAAAATTTCAAGGAACGCGAAAGCGGCTGGATAGATGACAATATGCATTTCAAGACTGTTTCGGCAGTCTGCAAGAAGGGTCGTGGCAGAAAACAAAGTCGCGACTTCTATGTTTGGGGCAATGTTTCAAAGAAAGAATTCATTCAGGTTTTAAATGATCAATATGGCTTCACGGTTTATTCCGATGCAAACAACTAGATCGTGGCAGAGTGCAACAAAACTCGCATTTGGATAAGAGAGTTATTGAAAGAATGAATACTGTACGATGCTGGAAGCATCGTGTATGCGATCTCTGGCAAGATCGCAACGATCTATTCGAGGTCTTGGTAATGATTCTTTTTGATAATTTCGTCTGCTGTAAACATCTGAATCAGTCCAATGTGCAACAAAAGTCTTTTTTGGATATATAAAATAAGGGCTCTTTATATTATATACGCAAAAGAGACTTTTGTTGCACTCTGTATTTTATATAAGCAAAAAAGACTTTTGTTGCATTCTATATTTTTCTAAAACTAATTGGGGGGGGGCACTCAGCACAGCAAGCGCGGCAGACGCGGCTGAAATCGCGTCACGCGCAAATCAGAATCATGCTATCTCACTGATCATATATAAAAATAAAAACTTCAGGAGGAATTTATATGAACCAACAGTTAAGTGATAGCTTGATGAAAAAAATCAATCGGAAATATTCTACAGTAAAGATGAACAGACCACTTGCTTACTTGCTAAGTGAAGCAGTTGAAGAAAAAGGTCTGGATAAGTTCTATGTTGTAAACGAGGCAATTGTAATGTGGCTCAAAGCAAATGGTTACGGCAACCTCATCGATTTCCATATTCCTGTAAATAGAACTTTCAAAGATGAAATGGAATATTGCAAATATCCTTTCGGTGAAAAGCCTAACATCAAATAAAAAGGAGCGGCTTTGACCGCTACCCGTTGTTTCTGAGCGCCAGCGATGAAATGACGTATTCCCATAGATTTAAGACCTCTTTTTGACTGCATAAGTATTATAAAAACAGTCACAAAGGGGTCTCAAATGTCTGCCACAACAACATCACAAATAAAATCAGAAATCAGCCAGTTTCTTTCAAATGTAATTGACGGAATGGTTGGCTATCAGAATCAGGTGCAATCGGAGATTGAATCTCGTTTCGTTGCACTTCAAAGCAGATCATTAGACCAGACTTTATCACCTGAATTTCGCGATCAATATGAGCAGTTGAACACATGGCGAAAAGATCATGTGGAACAACAAACTTCTATAGACAAAGAGCTTCTGAAAGAACTCAAGTCGATCAATAAATCCATCAAGAACAACAACGCGCTGAATCAGGAAGAGAAGAAAATTCTATTATCACTGAACGATGCAACACGAGACTCGATAGAGAACAAATCAACGTCTGGAAGTTCAATCACGGAACTGCTCAAGCAGACATGGAATTCAGCTCTCCAGCCGATTTCTGGCATCACACGTATGCTAGATGTCAAGCAACGGTTTCCTGCTCTCCAGCGGCTATCTGACATGGTCTATGAAGCTGAAAAGATATCACTTTCACTGGTTGAAGATACCGAGCCGAACAGGATAGACCAAGGGCAAGAATTGGTACGAATCGATGATGAAAAGCCTTCTCTGGTTCGTATGGAGTCTGGAGAAAACCTGCTCAAGAAAATTGATGAAAACACCAGAGAGACAAATGACCTGTTGTACCGATCCCAGAAAGGCAGTCTTGAGAGATCGCGAGAAGATGCACGAGCAGACAACCGGAAAGAAAGGGTTCTAAACCAGATCAACACTTCATTGGCATCTTTTTCAAGTTCAACTGGCGAGAGTGGCGATCTACGGGATGAATACAAATCTATCAAGAAGCGATATGAAAAGACAAAAGAGCGAATCGAGTCGTTTTCTTCATTTGCAAAAAAGGCAGTAAAAACGATGTTGTCAATGGTTCGAAGTTTTGCAAAAGGTGTGATTCGGATCTCCAAGTCTCTCATGTCAGGTAGCAGACTCACAAGCACAATGAAAATGGGTGAAAAAATTATTCCTCAACTGGCTCGTGCAGGTAAGTTGCTTGGCAGATTTTCAGTTCCACTGACAATAGCAATTACAACGATTGAAGGGGTTATCGGCTCATTCAAAAACATCAGCAATGCGGATGAAATCTTAGGTCGAACATCTACACTCACAGATAAAATTATTCTCGGCATCGGTGGCTTTGTTGAAGGGTTAGCGTCAGGTGTCGATTCAATCTTGTCATTGGTAGGCATCAGTACGGATCTTTCTGGTTTCATTAAAGAAAAGTTAACTGTTCCTGTTGCCAACTGGTTCAATGATAACTTTTCAGGAGACATGATCGTCAAAGGGCTTGAATTTGTCTCTCCTATTCATTGGGCAAAGATGCTAGGCACAGAATTGATGGAGTTGAGTCACAACATATTCAGTCAAGAACTGCCTAAACTGGATATCAAATCTGTTGCTGTCAATCTGGCAAAATCTATTACAAGTTGGTTGCCTGATAGTGTTCGAACTCCGATTCTCAGATCATTGGGAGTAGATCTTTCTGAAGAAACACGTGTCATGCATAAGGACGATGGAGAAAATCTTGTTAAAAACCTTGAAAAGCAAGGTGTTATTGATCATTATTTCTCTGGAGAATCTGATATCAACAATTGGAGAGAAATTGAAAAGCTGCCTCAGTCTGATCTGGCTAATCTAATCGCTTTCTGTGATTGGGATAGCGAGACAATGAACAGGTTGCAGGACATCTTGAACACGAAGCAAAACGGTTCACCTGGCATCAACTTCTCAGAAACAAGAGGATCGTCTTTGACGTTAATTCCTGCCGATTCACAGCCACTCGCTATTGCGAAGAATGAACGAATGCAAACCCTCATGGCAGACAAAGTGGAATACGACAAAGCAATGGAACAATGGAATCTCGATAATGCTGTTGTGACAACCGTCAACAACAACAGGAGAGTCGTCAATTCTTCTGGTGGTTCATCAAGAGTTAATTTAGTCGTACCGCCTCATGAAACAGATCCAAAGATGGCAGCTCTTGCGATGTCGTTTTATTGATCCAAAGGGCAAGTCCATTTCAAATAATAATTATAATATTACAAAAGTTGTGTATTGAATTATAGAGGGAACAAATGTATATAATTAAATTACTATTTGTAACAATTGTTATTTCAATATTGACGCCAATTTATACCATTGAAAACAATATTGGCAACGACGCAGGCGCAAATAATGAATCATTAAACCAATTGATTGATGAAAATTTAGATATAAAGATAAGTAATAATGCTGTAGATAATAAAAATATACCTAACAATAAAGAGCATGAAGAACATTTTTGGAAAAATTTAAAGTTCATCGCTGATTTCTGTGCAAGTATAGCGGCTATAATAGGTATCTCTTATCCATTAATATCATGGTGGCTAGAAAAAAGAGATGCAATAAAGATTCATAATGTGACTATAACTAAAAATGATACTACAGGAAAAGGTTCAATTAGACTTACACTTGAAAATATAAAAACTGCACCTGTTACTATCTATCAAACAAATTTTTACCTTAAAAGATTTTACTTGGTAACAGATGATGGAGAAAAATCAGTAGCATTTGCTGGACCTGGTTTTATTTCTAGTGATAAAATTATAGAATACAATACTCATCATACCATCATATCTAAAGGTAGAATTATTTTAACTATTCCATATAATAAAATTGATGAATTCAAAAAAATTTATATTAATATGGAAACTTCACATGGATACCAAACAGTCAAATGTAAAAAAATTGACTTTAGGATAACTGGAAAGTTCGAAACTTACGATCACATGTTCGATATTGAAAATTATATTAAAGCAAGATTGGTTTATTATGGTTTGAAAATTCCATTTCGCTGGACAAGAGAAAAGACTATAAATTACGCTGAAAAAATTAATAATAAATAAACATTCAACTGCGAGGTTGTTCCGAGTTTATCAGCCAGTATTGTCTCATTACGGCTTTACCTGAAAAGTTTCTATAGGCAACTTGTTGTACTCAATCACTGAGTTCAGCCGTATCCAGTATTTGTAGTCAGGCGGTTTCTCCATGATCAAACCGATCGCTGCCTTCTTGTTCGTCTGCAAAGCGTAGTATAGCGCTTGAAAACCAGACTCAGCCCACTTCTGGGCAAAATCAAACTCAACAGCATAGTTGTCTGTCAGGCAATCAACTCGTGATCGATCTGGCAAAACAAATTCAATCTGTCCATTTCTGGCGTTGCACCACCTCTCTTGATACCAAGACTCTTTGTGCAGATGCTTTGCGTAGGATAAGGAAGGGAGAAAGGTTAAGGCTAATGGAAATATTAATAATGCTTGCTTCACTTTAAGTCGTCATTTAATTTTTGAGATGTTTTCAACTCATCTTCTATAAGTTGGCGTAAATGTATGCCTGTATCGCTATTCAAAAAATCTTCGGTTTCTTTTAATTGTTCAATTAATAGCTTTTTGTAATCAGAGTCGTTCAGCTTGTTCAGTTCAGATAAAGCTATACCTACTGCTTCAGGGTTATCAAACTTGCGTAGTTCTTTTAACCCTATAGTATCATCAATACTGGCTCTAAGGTTACCAGATATATTTGGCAAAACTCCATTAAGCGTTCCTCTAATACCTTCAACCTCCTTTTTTAAATTACTTTTAATAGCTTCATCACTTATACCTTCTATTTCTTGATCGCTTTTTGCTCTATCGATTAATTCTTGTTCTAAAATCCTATTTTTTTCTATGCGCAATTTATTTTCTTTATTTCTTTCATCTTCTAACTCGTTACTTCTTTTTTGTACCAAGTGCTCAGCTTCTATTTGCATCTTATTTTTGAGAACAGTTGGTAAGGTGCATAACTTGATAAACAATAAATTTACCCAAGGATAAGCTAATGTCCAGCCTATAGAAAAAGATACCGGAACAGCAAAGAATGTAACCCACGAAGTATGTAAATGAAAATATTCAATCCTAAACATAACTTTATCGTTTGACCAAAAGAGAAAATATAAAGGTTCCCAATTACAAGCAACGAATGCAAGCAAGAAGTAACCGCATAGGGGGCTTCTAATTCTAAGGGCAAGAGCTTCAAAAATTTCTTTCATGGTATCTTACCTGTATTATCGAGGGCAAGAGGCTATGGGTTTGAATGGTTAGGATATAATTGGATAAAACCATTGTAAAGATAGCCTAAATTCAGATTGATGTCACTCCCTCTGCAATCTATTTTGACAAGTAAAACACCGTCACAAAAGTATACGTTCGTGACACTCTGGAAAACAGTGTCACAAAGGTCTATATTGAATGTGACACTTCAATTACATTCATTCACGGCACTCAGAGGGCAGATGATGGCACCAAACGTAGGATACATTCGAGTCAGTACAAGCGAACAGAACACCGATAGACAGCTCGACGGGATTAATATTGATAAGATGTTTGAGGAAAAGGTTTCTGGCAAGGATATGAAGCGTCCGCAACTTCAAGATTTGCTGAATTATGTTCGGGAAGGTGATCATGTTCATGTCCACGAGTTATCACGGTTAGGACGCTCTGTGATCGACCTACACAAGATCGTGAACGAATTGTTGGATAGAGGCGTCACCGTAACCTTTCACAAAGAGAATATGACTTTTGTTCCTGGCAAACAAGCAGATCCGATTCAGGAACTCATGTTCGGAATGTTGGCAAACTTTGCTCAGTTTGAGCGGTCACTGATCAAGCAACGGCAAAGAGAAGGCATAGAGGCTGCAAAAGCTCGTGGCAAACATCTTGGTCGTCCACGTTCAATGACCAAAGAGCAAGAAGCAGAAATCAAACAGAAGAAATCAGAAGGTGCAACGCCGACGCAACTTGCGAAAGAATATGGATGCAGTCGAGCACTGATTTATAAAATCATAAAATAATTAAGTAGTAGAGCACAGAAGACGCCACCACTTCCCGTCAGAATCGGTAGGCGTTGATTCCAGCGCATTTTACCAGGTATGAGTAGGTAGCTTCGCACCTCCACAAAACCAGCTCCAATATGCTTCTGAAACTCCCTTTTTTCTTTCTTTTTTTCTGAAAATCACGTTTCCCCTCTGCACGACCTTTTTCTCCCAATATAAATAATTCGTAAGAACAACTAGAATAGGGAGAGGTTTTATGGATCGATGGAAAGACAAAAACAATATGGTAATGGTCAATTTTTATCTGCCACAAGAATCGTTTGAACAGCTACTCAGTATTTCTGAGATGCTAGGATATTCACGTTCTCATGTGCTCAGAACAGCAACAATGAATGAGCTTGACCGACTGGCAACAACCTATAATGAACGAGCAGAGAAACGAAAAGAGATGATGGCAAATATTGACCGATGCATTGAGCAGTCAGAGCCTATGCCGGGGTTTGGTGACGATGAAGACGGCGAAGAATGGGAGTGGTGAAATGCTGAATATCTTCAAAGCTATCCTGACAGTCCTTTTATACATCGTATTTTTTTGGGGAGAGATAGCGCCTCTGGTGTTTACGGTGACTGTGGTTGCTGGCGCGGTGATCGGGGCAAAGGTGGGCTTTAAAGAGCACCTGCAACTGATAAAAGATTAATTACTGATACTATGTCCAGAGGCTAGACAGAAGTGTGCTCGGTGGTGCGGAGAGCTTCAGCGAGTCTAGTCTTTGTTCTTTTCACTTAAATCATAAAAAAGTTATGTGATTCTCCCTGCCTGTTCAATAAGCTTTGGATAATGTGACAGGTGGTGATTTAGAGTTGTGTCTGATGGATAAGAATTTGGCATTTCACCTCGAAGAGATGACTCTATGGAACGAATTATATCTCTTTTGAGATCTCCGCGATTCCAACTTTCAAAAATCGCATTTAGGCTTGTTCCAGAAAGTCTGATATATTCATTTATTACCTCAGAAACCCTAATCGTTGAGAGAGTGCTGCCGTGACGATCTTTAGGCGCATATGTAGCTATTGTCTTGCTTAAACTTGGGTTAAGTTTAGGAATCTCATCCTTAGAAATACCTACCCCTCCTGCAATCAAATCATATAAATCTTTTCTGGTATCTTTTAGCCATGTGAGAAAAATTAGGTAAACAAGGTGAACAGGAGCTTCGGTAAAGGTTAAACATACTGAATCGATTATGACACAATATTGAATCATATCTCTAAGACCAATATTCAAAGCGTCTGACATGATGGCAAACGCCTCTACCTTTATATTTTTCCCTTCAAACAATTTCTGGTCAAGAGGGCTAAAAAGGTTTTGTCTTGTATCTAACTTGTACTGATAAAATAAATATTCAGCAAATTTTTTTCTATCTGGTTCCTTTAAGCTGTATGTCTGGTCAAAAAATCTTTTAATATATCTAGAACTATCAAAGTCTTGACCATAAATCTTTTTTATTGAATGGCAAAGCTGTTCTGACGCAGTTGCTACAATGAAATATACTCCAGGTACACCAAATAGGTGTTTTATATTTTCTAATAATTCAATAGCATAATTTGGGCGACAACGGTCTAGTTCATCGACAAATATAAATATTGGTATATTGATTGATTTTAAAGTATTTAAATGATGTGTTAAATTCTCTAAGCTTACTTTGAAATCTGCAATAGTTTTCTTTGTAGAATTGTGTGAAGCTAAGAGACTCGCAGCAGCCTTAGAAACGACAGTTGATACTGTATTTTCTACTTCCTTTTTTAGCTCTTTATTCTCCTTATCTAGTTCAGTGGAAGTTTCTTCGTCTATTTCTTCATCAAAAAGCTCACCTATTTGCTCAATAGACATTCCTGCTAATTTTTTCGCTGCAATGCTCCAGAGGAAAGGTGAAGATGGGCTTGCAAGTTTTTTACCTTTATTATACCACTCTGACAATAAATGCTTGACTTTCGTAGCTCTTTTTTTACCAATTTTTTTATTGAAATAAGGGTCAAGTTGAGCGTTGATTGTCGAAATAAAAGCTATCAATGGCTCTTTTGAGAAATCATTTTGCCATGCATCAAAATAGACTACAGGATGTCCCTTTGCAGAAAGCTCGTCTGCCCAATTTGTCAGGAAGTATGTTTTTCCAAAACCCCATTCAGCATTAACATTTAATACAAATGAACCATCGTTTAATTCACTGTGTCCTAGTTTGCTTTTTCCGATTAAATACTCAGACAAGAAAGCGGCTTCTTCCTCTCTTTCTAGTTTATCTATTTCCCAATTATCGCCGAAGATAGTTTTAGACACTATTTATCCTTTAATTTTAAGGGGTTTGATAACGTGTAAATTGATAAGATCTCTAAGGTCTGTATATTCGCCCAGTTTGTGCATGATTCTATGTACTTCCGAACCCCCGCATAAGCAGTCTACTGGGCTATTTTTACTAAAAACATTGTAATCTAGCAATATTTGGTGAAATTCTCCAAAGATCGATATAAAATGGCAACTCAAATAACTCTGAAGGCTTGACACGTATTACCCTAGGACTGATAGAATGCTAAACATTGTCAAAGAGCTCCTAATAACCATTTTGTAAATTTTTTTATTTGACTGATAATAACAATGATAATTAATAAATTTTATTTTTTCAAATATTCTTTTTTTGTTTTTTCATTATTACCATACGCATCTATTTCATATTCGCATATATTACTATGAATATCGTCTAAATCAAGTGGCAGATGTTCAAATAATTTGTATCTTTCAATTAATTTTTTAAATTTTTTTACTCCTATACTTCCAAGACCATGAAAAAATAATAGTTCTAATTCGTTTCTTGTTAGCATTGATCTTATAATTTTAGAGTAAACTTTAGAGTAATTTCCATTTAATTCTTCATTCTCTTTTATTAAATTTATTATTTGGTACAATATTTTGTGATAATGTTCGAATGAAGGTGCTATATGATCATAGCATTTACTGTATCTTGTTATTGGATTATCATATGAATTAACTATATTTAAAATAGGTGTTGTTTCATTGTTATCTACTTTAAACCCAAAATAATAAAGAGCATATTTAAATGATTCTCTTCCTGTGTATGTAGTATTTACCTCCTTGTAAAATCCCATTTCGTCTTTTTTGTATTTGTTATATTGACCTCTAGTCGAAACTCCGCCATATAAATAGGGTTCATCCCCGACATATTCCTTTTTGGTTTGTTCGAAAACAATAGAGTTAACGATTTCGTTATACATTTCTATTAGTCTAAAAAAGGTATTCTCAAATCTTTGTTTAGATAATACATTGTTTTGACTTATAAATTCTATTCTGTTAAGTTCTATTTGTTCTATATTGTTTCTTAATTCTTTTTGCTGTATGTGTATTGAAATTATAAGTGCAGCGAATGCTATACCAGAGAATAAGGTGTTTATCGCGCCAAAACTATCACCGATTGATCCAAAAATTGATCCGTCAGGTTTAGACGATGTTGCATTTGGCTCAGAAGGAATTCCTTTCGGTGGGTATTCTGCAAAGAAAAATATAATGTATAGTGTTATGATAAACAAACATATCCCAATAAATACCCATTTGTAAGAACGAAAGCTTTCCCATAACGATAGATAAGGCGCCTTTCTTTCGTTTATTTCAAACTCCTTTATTATTTTGCAGCCATAATTTTCGTAAGTGCCATCATTGCCAAGCAAAACATGAAGAATCTTAAGAAAGTCGCTTTCCGATTCGAATTTGAGTCCAATTAATCGTTCTAAATTTGTGAGGTTATTTTCCTTTAATATTTTCTTGAGATTATCTATCCCATCCTTGGTAATTTTATAGTGCATAAGTAATATTCCTTGTAACTCAGGTAATAAAAGTTTTTACGGAATAATTCGATCGTAAGATCAACCCACTATAGCGCGATCATAATGAATGGCAAATAAATCTGTCTTGGAAATAGGGTAGGGCGATGATCAGAAATTCCTAATTCGCGGAATTTTCTTTGAGGCGAAGCGAGAATGTGTTATCTATTTAAGAGTGTCACACAGGGGTGTCACGCGAAAGGGGGGCTAAAGGTCTTGACTTATTGCATTCTTGCGTGCTGATTTCAGAGATTCCGTCCCTGTCCCCCAGCCATCTTGTTGTAATCTCTAAATATTTCTCGAGCTTAACGATTTTGTAGCGCGCAAGATTTCAACAGTGTCACACAGAGGTGTCACACAAAATGAAATCGCATGTGCCTTCCTACGTTTTCAAGAACCGTTTTGGCGTCTTTCATTTTCGTGCTAGAATTCCCAAAGATATTCGCGGAAAATATCACATCAAAAAAGAAATGTGGCTCTAAAAAGTTCAGTACGATTGCTCGAGGCAACTCTATCAATGTTCGAAGTGCCGCCTCAGGTTTTTGTTACTGCTGACACCTTGTTCCATGCCACTAAAGTGCCACTTGTGAAATGGTTTTGGGCAATTTACCTTGGGGTATCTGATAAGGGAGGGATGTCTGCTCTGCGACTTTCCAAGCATATTGGAATGGTCAAGTAAAAGTAGACAGTTTTTTCATGCAACCATTTTCAGTTTCATCCAATTGTTCAAGAATTTTTTTGGACATAAATTGCCAAGGAAACTGTGACGTCTGAAGCTGTTGTAATACATTTCAATGTAGTCAATTATGTCACTCTTGGCTTGCTCCCAGGTTTTATAGGAAGCAGAGTGAATCCGTTCCTTTTTTCAATGAAGCAAAAAAGCTTTCAGCAACTGCGTTGTCCCAACAATCTCTATCCAATATTAGCCGATGCTATATTGGATAGACTGGCCCACAATGTGCACACTATTAAATTTAAAAAGAGGTTCGATGAGAAAAAGAAAGCAAGCTGGACAGACTAAGACCTGAGAAAGTGGGTAAATGATACGCGTCGCTGCGCTCTGACCAAGGGGGCCGCCTTCAACTGGATTGTGTGTCCAAAATCACTGGAATACGCACGCACCCAGCTCAAGAAGTATTCTTGAAGAGACTTGGCATTTATACAGAATAATACCCGTCGAAAAGTTGGTAAAAAAATAATTAATAGAGATATTGTTGTTTTCGTTTCATCATATTAAGCGTACGTATCATTCTATTGGGTGATTGAACGTGTCATCGGTGACACAATTTGTCACTACCAGACAGTGAACGTCACCAGAGAACATCTAAATTTTGCAGGCACGGGTTATGTTCAAATTGTTTGAAAAAAAGTATGTAGTGTAACCTTTTGACTTATTATGATAATTTTTTTTTTTCAAAGAAAAGAATCAGTGTGGCACGTAATCTGCTTTAATTGAGCCATGAAAGGTAAACATTATTTGTTAACTAAAAACTTTTCCCCCCTCATCATTTTAAGGAGACACACATGAACATGAAAGCTTTTCGCAAAATGAAAGCCGAATCTGGTTTTACCCTGGTCGAGTTGATGATCGTAGTTGCCATCATCGGTATTCTTGCAGCCATTGCTGTTCCTCAGTTTATGAGTTATCGATTGAGAAGTTACAACACTGCAGCAAAAGCTGTGGCACATAACCTGAAGGCCGATCAAGCCAACTTGAATTCAGAACTGGGAGTGTACGGTCATACAGAAGTAGCAAACTTAGATCTGACACAACCTGATAGCGGTGCGGCTGCTGCTGATACTGTCGTGGACGTGGCTCTGGCAAGTTCTGCCACTGCCGGTGCAGGTGGAGCGCGCCTTGTCGGTACAACAATCACCGCAACACCAAGGACACTGGCTATCGGTGTCTCCCTTGGTACAAATATGATTGCCCAAGCAATTGACATCAACGATGCTAACCTGAACTCGCACTATACCCTTTTTACCCGTCATTTTAGAGGTGACACTGCATACGGAATAGACAGCGATCTTGACAACACCATGTTTTCTGTATCCAATCCGAACTGGCCAAGCGCTGCTGGTCTGCAAGCTACCCCTCACAACCCTGGTGCTAATACAGGTGGTTTAGCAACCAGCGTGGGTGACGACATCGGTGGTCAAGGCGGTAATGGTCTTCCAACACCGACCTGGGCGCAGATGTAAGACCCAACTTTCAGATGTTCGTAAAAAACCTCTCCAGTATACTCTGGGGAGGTTTTTTTGTTGCCCTTTCTCCACATCCTGTAATAATTATACATATAGTGTTCTAATTCCGTCAGTTGAGATGTCTGATAAATATCGTATCTTTCATCGAGAATGACTTAAACTCAACAAGTATCCAGTTGCATGCAAGCCATTCAATTTCAATCGGTCAGTAAAAGCTTCCGAAGTAACCTAAAAAAAATTCCAGTTTTGCATGAGCTTACCCTTGAGATCATGCCCGGTGAAATATTTGGTTTCATAGGTCCTAATGGTGCTGGAAAAAGTACATCGATAAAAATGCTCCTGAATTTCCTGCGACCTGATTCGGGTAAATTGTATATACTGGGTCAGGAAATTGGGAAGGTTCAGACTCAACAATCAATAGGTTACCTTCCTGAAAGCCCGTGTTTTTATGAAAATTTAACTGGCAGAGAAATTGTAACTTTTGCAGGGAAAGCATCTGGGCTTTCCGTTAATGCAGTTGCAAAGAAAGTAAATGCGATTTTACAAAAGGTAAACCTTGCAAACGCAGCTGACAAAAAAGTCAAAAAATTTTCAAAAGGCATGAAACAACGCCTTGGACTCGCATCCGCCCTGATTCATGATCCGCAAATTTTCATCTTCGATGAACCTATGAGCGGCTTGGATCCCATGGGACGACATCTTGTTGCGGAAATAATAAAAGAATTAAAAGCCCAGAATAAAACCGTTTTTTTCTGCACCCACATCCTTAATGACGTTGAAGCCATTTGCGATAGGATAGGAATTCTTCATCAGGGAAGGCTCCTTTTTTGTGGACCGATCCATGATTTTACCAAAGAAGATCAGCTTGAAAAAGCTTTTATAAATCTTGTTCAAAGGCACTGATATTATTGTTATGAGTAAAATTTTATTAATTACCCATATAACGTTTAAAGACACTATTCGTAACAAAGGGTTACATGGTATATTGTTCGCTGGTCTCGCGCTTTTTCTTGTTAATATAGGCATTTCAGGGTTCTTTAATTGGGAACTCGGTAAAGTGACTGTTGATGTTTCCTTATCAATCATCTCCCTGGCAGGATTACTGTTTATCTTTTTTTTGGGTATCCAGATTCTGGGGGCTGATATTTCCAATAAGAATATATATTTTATCCTGTCTAAGCCAGTTGCCCGATGGCAATATATTATAGGTAAATACTTGGGATTATGTGCTATAGTTTTTATATCTAGTCTTTTTCTCGGGGCTTGCTCCTGGCTTTCCATAACTCTAGTGATGCATAATTATCCAAGCGCATCTCCTCTAAACTTCTCATGGCCAACCTTTTTTCTTTCGTGGTGTTTTATTAACCTTACGCTTTTCATAGTAATGGCATTAAGTTTTTTTTGGGTGCTTGTTACAACGCACCCCTATACTGCCATGCTATTTTCCAGTGGAACCTATTTCATTGGTAACATGCTGGAAACAACAAAATATCTGATTTTGAATGATCCTAATTTCGAGAATAATCCCTTTCTTGTTTGGGTTCTTCATGGAGTCACCTGGATTTTTCCGAATTTAAAAGCCTTTGACTTAAAAACTACTGCTGCCTACGGTTTACATGTTGATTATATGTATTGTCTAATGATTGCGATTTATGGAATATCCTATATTGGTTTGATATTACTTATATCGACTTATATATTTAACAAAAAAGAAATTGGATGAAGATTATTAACAAAATACTTCTGTCTGCAATCTGTCTTTTGATGCTTGGCGGTTTTGCGGCAAGTAACCTATATCTTTTACGTCAACGAACAAAATTTTCCTTTCAAAGCTCTTCGTTAGTCCTGGCACTACCGCCATCACTCTTAAAAATATTCTCAGGAGAATTCAGCGGCTTAATAGCAGATAAAATCATTCTTGATATAAGTGCATTTGTTGGAAGTAAGCAAAAGAAAACAGAACAAGATTGGGATAATATCGAAGCACTTTTTAAGCAAACTTTGAACCTTGATCCTTTTTTTCAACAGAGCTACATGCTCGTACAGGGAATACTTCCATGGAGAGCTCACAGGCCTCAAAAAGCAAATAAATTGCTTGCAATTTCGCGAGATGCTCGCCCCTATGACTGGCGACCTGGCTATTACATGGGATTTAATTCGTATTACTTTCTGAATGATTATGAAAATGCAGGTATGCAATTGTTGCATGCCGCTAAAATTAAAGACGCCCCTGTATTACTTGCAGTTCTTGGTTCTCGCTTATCTTCTAAATCAGGATTAGATTCAACCCTTGCGGCCACAGCGTTGCTACAAAGTATACGAAACGAACTACTTAATAATACTGATATAACCAATGATGCAGATAAAAAAAATAGGTTAAAAGAAATCAATGACCGTATTGAAGCCTTAAACGGTTTAGTTGTAATTAAAGAAAAAATACTTGAATACAAAAAGAAGAATGGATTTTTTCCTTTTTCGTTAAATTACTTAGTCTATAAAAAGTACCTATGGAAGATTCCAGATAACCCTTACGCGGAAAAATTTTATTATAATAATAGGAATGGTGAAATTGCCTTTGACGAAATTAACATAAAAAATAACTGATTTCTGAATCAGTTAAGCCAGTTTTGACAATTGAAGCATAAACATGTATTCGATTTTTTTTGCTTGTCATTTGAGCAAAGTACCAACCTGGTCCACACTATCGTACGGTCCAGGCGGTTCGATCTTCGAAAGTCTGACTATAATTGCATCATAAGGACGCATCTCTCCCATTGAGTGGTAAATTGTAGGTAGCCTTGAAGCAGTCAGGCAAGTAACCGTTCATGCACACTCTTGAAGGCATCAAATGCAGAACAGTGGTAATTGAACCGTCGTCGTAACCGATTTCCACTTCGTACCAGTCTTGCTGCCAGTTTACATCAACTCCTGGATAACAGTTTTTAAGCGTCGTCTTTTGGCCGGGTGTCTAACTGGAGACTTATCTCCAAGAAGACCGAGTTGCCCTATGTATCGTAAAATATTATCGGCGAAGACTCCCTGCGATATCACCAGGGCGTTGGTAGTATACTTTCCGCTGGGCAATCGCTCCAAATCTAAATCTGTTTTAAACTCGCTGTGAAACTGCTCACTTAAACCATGATTTTTAAAGAGTGAAATAATTTTGGATTCTGGAAGAGTCAAGTTCGTCCACCATCCTTCAAGAGTAACCTGGTGAAGCCGTAGCTTTGAACGATGTTTATCAATTGTCCCTTCAATAACACGGACCAACTTGGTAAAACGATACTTTATCTCTTTGTGCTCTTGAATTATGCAAGTGGTTAAAAGAGCTACTTTTTTTTTCTCGAGACTCATCCGCAATGCCATGTTCAAAGGCACGTTTCCGCAATTCTCTGGTATCCCCACTTCTCGGGTTCCATTTGATAATGTAGGAAACCTTGTCGGCCTTCCTGAGTAAAACGCGAGTCTCAGTAGCATCATGACTGGAATTAAGTCGCTGCGGCTGAATCTTTTTTTCACTTATTAAAAAGTCAACTCGTCAATCATGTCAGATTCCAGAGCCCAGAGGAAGCAGAACGCTCACTCTTTAATTATATCGATGTCTATTATAATTGATGGAGAAAGCATTCAACAAATGCGTGCAAAAGAAGTGGAGCATCAAAAAACTCTCCTGGCTTTTTCTGGATAATGATTTTATGTTCACTCATGACTGTATTGTTTGTGTTGGAGTTGTTCTTCGCGGTTTGATCCCAACAGAATACCTCATTTCTTTTTTATGTCTTATTCAACTACCATTTTGAATCATAATTTGTGATATAAGGATGATATGAGTAGTCTGAAATTTTCACTAAGCACTTCTATTTTTGTATTACTAAGTATTGGTATGATATTGGCCAATTTGGTCACTCTGGTGTTTTGGCACGCAATAGATATTCGTAAAGGTGTCCGTCAGGCCCAACAGTCGGTGAAGATGGTGCATGAGATCCTTGATATAGATCAGCAGGACAATTACAGGCTCAATAAAGGGCGCTTGCTTAGTGTTAGCCTTGAGTTTGGAGGAGCTGTATGTGCTGTCATGCAATATCGTGGTGCAACTTATAAAACTGGAGATCAGCAATGCCTGGTATATTTTTCCGATATGCTGAGGGGCGGCCTTCTTTACAAGGAAAATAAAGAGTCTTCGGTTGTGTTTACTCATAACCCATTTTTTGCATTTCTTGCTCCTGATTCCTATGTCTATGTCTGGTTGAAATTTTCATCTCGAGAGAAGCCTTTCAATGGTATTGGTTTAGCGATTCCCCTTTCCAGGTATTGGACGAACCTTTTCCTGCAGGAAAAAGTCATCCTGGTATATGTTTTGTTTAATGCCATGGTTTTTTCCGTTCTGATTTTTTTCCGCATGCGGCGACTTATAATGCGGCCTCTTGATCGTTTGGTTGACCTGGTCTCCCATCATACGTTATCTGAAAAAGATATTTTTCTTTCTTATTCTGGAACCAGCGAGTTTTCACAACTTTCTAATGCATTGTATAGCATGGTCGACCGCATACACAGTGATCACCAAAAGCTTACCCGTACAGTTCAAGAGTTGGAAAATAGAAATAAAGAATTGCAGGAAACCCGTAATGACATGATTAAAGCCGAGCGGTTGGCAGCTACAGGTCAGTTAACTGCCGGCCTTGCACATGAAATTGGTAATCCATTAGGGATTGTATTGGGGTATGTGGGGCTGCTAAAGCGAAAAGATCTCCAGCCAGATGAACAAGAGGAGTACCTGAACAGGGTTGAAGGAGAGTTGGAGCGTATTCATCGTCTTATCCAGCAATTACTGTGTTATTGTCGTCAAGTACAGATGGAGCAACAACGAACAGAGTTTTCTCTGCAAAATATGATTAGAGAGATTGTGGAGTTGCTTCAGGTAAAATGTGGGCAGAGTATTCGTTTTATTACCCAGTTCGATTGTCAGGACATTATATATTCGTCCGAAAACGAAATTCGGCAAACCATGCTTAATTGTTTGCTCAATGCTGTTGATTCTTTTGACAAAGTAACCGATGTCCAAGATAAATATGTATATATATCAACTCGATGTGAGAATGACGATTCAGGTAAATTGGTCATGGTGATAATACGAGATAATGGTGTGGGGATTGAGCCTGAAATGCTCTCCAAGGTAACTGAACCTTTTTTTACAACTAAGGTCATCGGCAAAGGAACAGGACTAGGATTATCTGTGTCATCTGCTATACTTGAAAGCGAAGGCGGATCACTGGATATCCAAAGTTACCCTGGCAAAGGGACTACGGTTACGATCAGGTTACCCATATATAAATAGATTATAAGCGTTCGTCGGTCAAAGTTATCGTGAATTCTTTCACTTTTTCTGCGAGACGTTACTGGGCAAAGTAACATTTTTGAACGCTGATACTTTCGTAAAATTTTCTGTACTAGGATCATTAATATTATTTTCCAGCAAATCTTTTGCGCTACACAATACTTGAACGCGCATCACCTGTTTGTTTTGTAATTCTAAGGTAAATATATAATGGCAGCTAGCTTAGCTATGAAAGTCCTCGTTGTGGATGACGAGGCAAATATGCAACATTTTCTACAGGCTCTTCTGCGCAAAGAAGGGTATGTGGTTGAAACTGTGGGGTCAGGTATCCAAGCGCTTGAGAGTTTGGCCCGGCAATCCTTTGATTTCATATTGTGTGATATCCGTATGCCAGAAATGGATGGATTAGAATTTCTCCACCAATTGTCGCAGCAAAGCGCGACACCTTCTGTAATTATGATGTCTGCTTATGGAACAGTGGATATAGCCTTGGAGGCAATGAAACGAGGCGCCTATGACTATATTTCCAAACCTTTCAAGGCTGATGAAATATTGCTTGTTCTAAAAAAAGCAGAAGAGCGTCAAAAGTTACGCTTTGAAAATGATCAGTTGCGTAAGTATGTATCCAAAGAACAGGAATCTTTCCTTTTTGATGGTATGGTGGGGCATTCTGATGAAATGCAGGAGCTAGGTAAACTGGCTCGTAAAATTGCACCCTATACTACCACGGTGTTGATCACTGGTGAATCCGGAACAGGCAAGGAGTTGTTTGCTAAGGGAATACATGATGCAAGCCCAAGAAAAATGAAACCCTTTATTGCCATTAATTGTGGAGGCCTCCCTGAAAATCTGGTGGAAACTGAATTGTTTGGTTATGTGAAAGGTGCATTCACAGGAGCTGATAAAAACAAGAAAGGCCTTTTTGAAGAGGCTGATGGGGGAACTATTTTTCTTGATGAAATCGGCGAACTCCCATTAGTGATTCAGGTGAATCTGTTGCGTGTGCTGCAGGAAAGAGAGGTTCGTCCTGTAGGTTCTGCAAGACCCATTTCCATCGATGTTCGGGTCATTGCTGCGACAGCGCGCGATTTGGAGCAGGAAGTTGCGCAAGGGCGATTTCGCGAAGATCTTTTGTTTCGGCTGAATGTACTACAGATTAAAATACCGCCTTTGAGAAAACGAAATGAAGATATCAACCAACTGGCACAATATTTTCTTGAGAGATATGCTTTCCGATTTCAACGACCTGTTCGTACTATTGCGCCAGCAACCATGGGGGTATTTATGCAGTATCCATGGCCGGGTAATGTTCGTGAATTAAAGAATGTAATGGAGCGAGCAGTATTACTTAGCGATTCCGAGACTCTTGAACCGAATATTTTGCCACCTGCTTTACAACAAAATGCAGCGACAGAAGATGTGTTGGCACAGGCGTTAAATACGTTTTCTATAAAAGAGGGAAGCCGTATCCTGGAGCGACAACTCATAAGTAAGGCGTTGTGTGAAACAGGAGGAAATAAGTCCAAAGCTTCAGAATTGTTAGAAATCAGTTATCCGTCATTACTGAGTAAAATTAAAGAATATGGAATTCATTAAAAAGATACTTTTCTTAATATCTGAAGTTTCCTGAAAATTGTGCGGCAAGGTTAAAAGCTAAACCGTAAACATGGGAAACGTTTTTATATGAGAATGACTATTAAAAAGCGGTTCATTTTCTGTGCCTATCTTGAGTCGGAAATATAAATATATTACGCAATATCAACATGATAAGAGGTGAAAGGTGAGCGCCACTATGGTATAGTTCAATTAGTACTAAGTAACTGAAAATATACCAAAAGGAGCAACTCACCATGTTCATATTAAAGGATTTACTTTCTCCTCTGCAAGCACAATTTTCAAACACCAAGCAGGGGCAAAAGAGAAAGGTTTGGTTTGCATATACATTGCTGGCGGTAGTGATACCATTCACCT
>NZ_AUCV01000008.1 GCF_000429945.1 Desulfogranum japonicum DSM 18378
AGATGTTTTGCGCACCTTCGCACGCAACAAAAAACATCTTGGGGCCGAGATCGGCATGACCATGGTACTGCATACCCATTCCAGAAGATTGGAGTACCATCCACATATCCATGTACTTGTACCTGGCGGTGGCATCGATCAGCAAAGTCGCATCTGGAAAAAGGTGAAAAAGAAGTATTTGTTTAACGGCTTTGCCCTGGCCAAAGTCTTTCGGGGGAAATTCCTGGCTGGAGCCAAGGATGCTGGTTTGCGGATCACATGCAATGTTCCTCAAAAATGGGTTGTTCACTGTGAGCATATGGGCACAGGTGCACCGGCATTAAAATACCTGTCGAGATATCTGTATCGGAGTGTGATCAGCGAAAAGAATATCATTTCCAACTGCAACGGCGAAGTTACGTTCAGGTATCGTGACAGCGCCACTGGCGCAATGCAGGAAAAAACACTTAAAGGGGAAGAGTTTGTGTATCTTCTGTTGAAACATGTCTTGCCCAGCGGATTCAGGAGGGTGCGCGACTATGGCTTTCTCCATGGGAACGCAAAAAAGATTCGCCTGTTGGTTCAACTTATCCTGCATGTCATTATCAGGCCGCAACCGCCACGGCCACGACCGGTGTTTGCATGTCCGCATTGCAACAGACCGATGCGCATCCTGAGATTCAGAAATGATTACCGTCAACCTGGCTAAATGGTAATCGAGGCACCGCTTCACAGTCAACAATAGCAGAGAGGCTTCCATTGATTATGGACATCGTGTTTTTTTTTAACGCCTGGTCAGGCGAATGGATTTTTGCGCCCACCGTTCAGCGCTGCTGCCCTGGCAGCGCAATCTGAACATACCTGAAAAATATATATTTCCTTATAGAGACGGGCTTGTCCAACCACGGATAAGATTGTGGTTCGTTCGTTCCTCACTCACACAATCTATCCTTATTCGTTCAAGATACCTGGATGTTTCGAATCCTTGCACTATGATGAGTAGTCCGAGCAAAATTCTGACATCTTGGGTAGTAATGTCTGAGGAGATTGCTGGCATCTGCCATGATCCAGCTACCAGAAGCTTAACATTGTAGGTGGCTAAAGCGATAAGAAGTGCTCCTATCATAGCTAGATTCAGACTGATCGTATATTTTTCAAGTACCTCCAGTTCAGCCAAACCGCGCCAGATTCCAAAACCACATATCACCAATAGGATGGAGGTGGTTAAAATGTGTCCCCCTAACACGCTGTGGATGCCAAGTGCGTTTAAAACAAACGCAGATAAAAGTTGAATATAGTAAATTACAGAAATAAAATAGGCTCCTGACAGCACCAGGCGTGATGCGAAGGCTATGCCTTGTACTGCACCTAAGTCGTTATTTTCGATGGGCTCAAAATGCTTGATATTGAAGCGAATAGCGCTTCCTATTCCATAGGCAAAGGTGAGGAGAACCGCCATGCAGATTACGGCAAGGTCACCCACAACACCCGCCAGCAAGGGGGCACTGACAAGAAAACCACTACCCATGATGGAAGAAAGGGGCGTTATTGTAGCTTTCCAGGATTCAGAGTTAGCCAGGTACTTTGAAAATATCAGATATCCTCCAAGGAGGAGCACTATGAGAATGACTACTATATTGAGCAATATGAACACTCCCTATCGTTTGATATGTTGAAATCGTAAGTGGTTCTATATCTCTGCGGGAACCATAAGTGGTGATGCCCTATAGGGAAAACGTTTGTTTTCAATGGAGCGTAGAACTAACAGCTTATGTGTGCTTATTCTGGGGGCAGGCTTGCTATTTGATTAACTGGTTCATTTCAAAAATAGGTAAAAGGATGGAGACCACAACAAACAGAACCACTATTCCCATGAACAGGATCATGATAGGCTCTATGAGCGAGGTCAGTGCCAGAATTTTCGATTCCACTTCTTTTTCGTAAGCATCGGCCGCCTTGGCCAGCATCTTGTCCAGTGAACCACTTTGCTCCCCAACACCTATCATTTGAACCAGCATGGGGGGCAGATATCTGTTACCTTTAAAAAATTGTGACAAACTATGCCCTTTTTCCAACTCCTCACTGGCTTCATCGATGGTCTCCGCGAGCATGACATTGTTTACGATGCTGCGCACAATTTTTAGCGAGATGGTCAGCGGCACCCCTGCTGTCAAGAGGCTGGAGAGAGTCCTGCCGAGACGGGCAGAAGCAATTTTTTGATTGAGGTCATTGAACGGCGGAGAGGTAAGTTTCAGGCTGTCCCATTTTCTTTTACCCTTTGGATGGCGGATGTATGCCCGCAAGCCAATTCCGGAGCCGATGAACATGCCGGTCAATAGCCACCAGTATTGTTTGACAAAGTCGCTGATGGCAAGCAGTACTATTGTCGGCAAGGGAAGGGCGTGCTGGGATTCTTCAAAGACCGATGTAATACTGGGTACGATAAAAACGAGCAGCCCGGTGAGAACAAGCAGGCATATTATGGCCATGATAAACGGGTAGGTCAGCGCTGCCTTGATTCTTGAACGCAAAGCCTGCTGGTTTTCATTGAATTCAGCCAACTGTTCCAGCACAACATCCAGGGATCCCGACGCTTCGCCTGCTCGAACCATGTTAATGTAAATACTGGAGAACAGCCGGGGATGCTCTTCCAGAGCAGCCGTTAAGGAGTTACCCTCATTGACAGCATCCTTTATCTGGGCAATACTTTTTTTCAGGACAGCGTTATTGGTCTGTTGAATCAGACCGTCCAGGGAAGGTATCAAGGGGATGCCGGCTCCAAGCAGGGTGGCCAGTTGCCGGGTAGCGATGTTGATCTCTTCATGCTTGACCCCTCTGCCTATTTGCCGTGATAAAATAGAACCTTGTTGTTTTTTTCTGGTTGAGGCCTGCTTAATTGATACCGGGTAGCTTCCCTGGCTGCGAATTTTCTGGCGGGCAGCTGAGAGTGAATCCGCATCCAAAATGCCTTTACATTTTTTCCCAGAGCTATCTAGGGCTGTGTACTCAAAAACGGGCATGGGAGCAACCTGGTAAAATGAGACTGTGAGTTGGCAGGACTAAATGTTTTCAGTGCCGGTAAAAGATATGGTATCGTGACATGTCCATTGCACCTTCAATATGATATGCTATTATAGCCCGGTTTTATTCTGGAAAGCAATGGCAAGCGCCTGTTGCGTGAGAAATCGTTCATAGAGTGGCGGAACATATGGAAGGTAGCATGGAGGGTAGATTCAGTTGGAGTGGGGCTCTGAATCCTGGGCAGGCATGCACTGGGCAACGCATTTACGACAGCTGTGCTTGGTCTCCCCTTTTTCACAGAAATCGGCAAACCCCTGGATCAGGTCTTCGCCGCCTCGAGGACAGACCTCAAGAAATTTGATAAACTGGATCATTCTGTTTATAATCTCTCGTGGTGCTGTGTGTTCTATTTTGCATGCGCCTTCTTCGGCGATTTCGTTATCAATGGCCAGCACGTTGGTAAAAAATTGTTTAAGCGCATTATGCCGCCTTATTACATCTTCGGCCACCAGGCGTCCCTGGTCCGTCATTGTGATGACTTCATAGGGGGCATAGTTGATCAGTCCTTTCTTGGAAAGGGCTCGAAGAGCTTCGGTGACAGAAGGGCCACTCACCTGCAGTCGTGCGGAAATGTCTTTACCTCTGGCGACCTGTTTGTCTTCAATAATGTGATAGATGGCTTCTATGTAATCTTCTAAACTGGCGCTCAGTTGCGGTGTGGTAGACACAATACCTCCAAGTCATATATAATCAGTATGTAATCTTTGGAAGATACTGTGTGTTCCCAGGAGCGTCAAGAATTATATAGGTTTATAAAATAACTGCCTTTTTTCATTGAGATAATGTTAAACGAACTTCGCGTGAATAATCTGGCCCTCATTGACAGCCTGCATCTGGACCTTTCGGAACAGGAGGCTGGTCTTATTGTCCTGACAGGGGAAACCGGGGCTGGCAAATCAATAATATTGCAGGCTGTACATCTGCTTGGTGGTGGGCGCAGTTCTGCCAGCTGGGTCCGTAACGGGAGCGAGCAGGCGGAAATTGAGGCTGTGTTTGATATTCATCCTCAAAATAACGACGTTTTTGAGATTCTTGAAGAGCTCAGCCTCCGTGACGGAACCAGCTGCCTGGTTCGTAGGGTTATCAGCAGCCAGGGGAGAAGCCGATTATACGTTAATGACGGACAGGTCACTTCCCGCGCTGCTGGAAATTTGGCCGCTGGGCTGGTCAATATCGCCAGCCAGCATGATAATCAACAACTGCTCAGCAATCGTCATCAACTTGATTTTCTGGATAGCTACGGTGATCTCTGGCCCCTACGTATGCAGTTTAGCCAATTGTTTGCAAAATGGCAGAAATTTTCCAGCGAATTGCGCCAGTTGTTGGATAAAGAGCATGGAAAGGAGCAACATAAGGAATTTCTTGGTTTTCAACTGGAAGAAATAGAAAATGCTCATCTGATTCCAGGAGAAGATGAACAGTTGCATCAGGAAAAAGAACGTATGAAGGTGTCCAGTCTTTTGGCAGAACATGCACAAAATGCCTGGCATCTCTTTGCCGTCAATATTATAGATGCCCTTTCTGAAATCAGAAAAGATATGGAACAGGTGGGAGCGCTGGATAAGGAAGCCGCACCCCTTTCTGAACGTATTATTTCAGCCTGTTATGAAGTGAGCGATATTGAACAGGATCTTGCCAGGTACTTGGAATCAATACCAAAAGACCAGAATCGACTGGAGCAGATCGCTGAGCGTTTGGCACAGATCAAACAGTTGGAACGCAAACACGGTCCCACTCTTGAGGATGTATTGGCCAAAGCTGAGTCTCTTCGCAAGGAACTTGAAGAACTTGAGGGACTTGAGGCTGCAATAGCGCACCTGGAGCAGAGGCTGGAAGAGGTCAGCACAGAGGCATTGCTTAAAGCTACCGAGCTTTCTGCTGCGCGGCGGGAAGTTGCCATGCGGCTGAAAGCAGCCATGGAGAAGGAACTTGGTTCTCTCAGTTTTAATCAGGCTGTTTTTGAGGTTGATCTTTCTCAGCCGGAAGGGTTGGGGCTTGAAGGCTTTCAATCAACAGGAAGGGATACGCTGGCCTTTCTCTTTTCAGCAAATCCCGGTGAGCCACCAAAATCACTGGCTAAAATTGCCTCTGGAGGTGAATTATCCCGTCTCATGCTGGCCATGAAATGCATTCTTGCCAAAAGGGATAAAGTGGAGACCGTGATTTTTGATGAGATTGATGCAGGGATAAGTGGTGAAGCGGCAGAAGCTGTGGCCAGAAAAATAGGTGAACTGGCAAGCCATCATCAGGTAGTGTGTATCACCCATCTGCCGCAAATTGCGGCAGGGGCTGACATGCATTTTAAGATCGAAAAGATAGTTGAAGACGGGCGTACCAGAACAGTGGTTCACAGGCTTGCCCATGAGGAAAGGGTTGCTGAACTGGCACGAATGTTGGGAGGTCAGCAACCTACGCAACAGACACTGGCATATGCCCAAGAGCTGGTAAACAGAAAAGGAGGTACGGAGTAGTTTGTGAAAGATGTTATAGCACTGGGATTGTTTTCAGGCGGATTGGATTCAATCCTCGCCTGCCGAACAGTTGCGGAACAGGGGATCAGGGTTATCGGGTTGAAATTTGTTACCCCGTTTTTTGATAATTACCTTCTGGGGTGCAAAGAAAAGTATCAGAAGGAGATGCAGGAAAAGTATGAACTACAGGTTGAAGTGATTGATCTGAGTCAGGGCTACCTGCAATTGCTGCATAACCCTGAACACGGGTTTGGTAAAAATTTCAATCCGTGTATTGATTGTAAAATTATGATGCTGCGTACGGCTCGTGAACTTATGGCAACGTATAATGCATCTTTTTTGATAACAGGTGAAGTGGTTGGACAGCGCCCCATGTCCCAACGTCGAGACACCATGCGCGTTATTGAACGGGATTCTGGCTGTAGTGGCCTGTTGTTACGTCCCCTTTCCGCTTTGCTTTTGCCTCCGACACCAATGGAAGAAAAAGGACTGGTAGATCGTGCCGGACTGCACCGTTTCGCTGGAAGAGGTCGGAAGCCCCAGATAGAATTGGCTGCTCGCTATGGGATTACAGATTATCCCAATCCTGCCGGCGGATGTATCTTGACCGACCGGAATCTGGGAGCACGTATCAAAGCTCTGTATAATGGTGACATTATTCTCTCTGATGAGGATTTATCAGTGGAAGATGTTCGTCTGTTGCTTGTGGGCAGGCAGTTTCAGATTGGTGGAAAATACTGGTTGGTGGTTGGACGTAATGAACGCGAAAATGAGCTGATACGCTCCCTGCAAAAAAAAGGAGACTGGCTCCTGAGCATGGAAAATCATCCCGGTCCAACGGCGTTGCTTCGCAGTGCTGAAGAAACAGTGTTGCCGGACGAACGCGAAAATGTGTTGCAGTATGCAGCCGGGATTGTTGTCAGATATGCCAAGAAAGTTGCCGGTGTACATGTTGCAGCAGAGGTTTGCGTTGAAAAGGATGACTCAATGGTATGCCGCAGTTTCGAGCCGCTTGACGAGGAGGTCGTCAGCTCATGGCAAATCACATAAGGCATCCTATCGGTGACTGTCGTGTTCCGACTGCTGGCGATGTCGGTTCTGTGTTGCCTGAGTGGTTACGTTCAGAGTTGCGTGTTTTACAGAGACGCATGCAGGCAGAACTCTATCTTGCCGGAGGTACAGTTCGTGATTTAGTGCTGGGACGACATCCGCATGATGTTGATCTGGTTGTTCCTGAAAAAAGTCACGACTGGGCCAGAGGTCTTGCCGATGCAATCGGCGGAGCCTATGTGCCGCTTGGAGATGAAGATGCTGCCCGTGTTGTTTTTCAAGAACAGGTGATAGATTTTTCTTCTTTTCGTGAGGGAGCTGTCACTATTGAGCAGGATCTCAGGAAAAGAGACCTTACTATTAATGCAATGGCAGTGCAGATTACTCCGTTTTTACAACGCGAGGCTGTTGCGGATGATACCTCGTTAACTCTTCTTGATCCCTGTGCAGGAATGAACGATCTGCAGACACAGACAATCCGTTGCGCAGAGCAGCAGATTTTACACAGTGACCCTCTGCGGATGCTTCGGGCGTATCGATTCAGTGCTGTTTTGGGCTTTGACATTGACGAACTGACCAGCAGATGGATTGGAGAATTTTGCAGGGAAATTACCCGTTCTGCCCCTGAGAGAATATATTATGAGTTCCGGATGGTTTTGGAGTCTTCGAATAGCGCTGCCGTCATAGGAAGGATGGCAGATTCCGGTATGTTGTGGAGGCTTTTTCCGGAACTGAAGAAAGGTGTGGGGATGCAGCAGCCTGCAAGTCATCATCTGGACGTGTTTGAGCATAGTCTGGAGGCATTACGCTGCTTGGAAGAATTATTATCAGATCCTTGTTACGGTTTCAGCAAAAGTTATATAGAGGTGGATAACTGGCTGGCTGAAAAGAATCACAGGGTGTTGTTAAAGTGGGCAGCTTTGTTTCATGATGTTGGAAAACCGGTTACCCATGCCATTGATGAGAGCCGTGATGGCAAAATTACCTTTTATGACCATGATCAGCAGGGCATGCGTGTTTTTTCCGAAATTGCTGAAAGACTTCGCATGAGCACCGCAGATCGGACGCATGTGAAGCATCTCATAGGATTGCACATGCGGCCGTTTCACCTGGGCAATGTTGCCAGAGAGAAGGAATTGACCATTCGGGCATGTACACGATTGATACGTAAAGCGCAGGGATTATTGCCAGGTTTGTTTCTCCTTGCTCTGGCAGATACTACTGCTGGCAAGGGCGACAAGCGGCCTCTGACCCTCGAAAAGGAATTGGAAGCCGTGCTCGAGCGTATACTTCAGGTACAACGTGAAAATGTAGCTCCTGTGCTGCAGGCACCTCCCTTGGTAGATGGACACGATTTGATCGATGTGTTGAAGCTACAGCCGGGGCCTGTATTTAAGACTATTCTGGCTGCAATCCAGGATGCGCAGATTGAGGGGGCTATACAGACAAAAGAAGAGGCATTAATCCTGGCAAGCTCACTTGCCCAAGGGTGAATAACGCCTCTATATTCAATTTGGCAAAACATGCGTAAATATCAGGATTTCTATTTTAAAAAGGCCAAAAAGGATAACTATCCGGCCAGATCTGTCTATAAACTGGAAGAAGCGCAACAAAAATATAAGTTTCTAAAAAAAGGACAGCGTATTATAGACTTCGGCTGCCATCCTGGAAGTTGGAGTCTTTATGCAGCATCGATAGCAGGAGAAAAAGGGACGGTCGTGGGTGTTGACCTGCAGGCCACAGATATCCCCACTCAAAAACCCAATGCTGAAATTCATTGGCTCTGTTATGATGTCTATGCAGATGATCTACCCGCACTGTTGAAAAAACAGTGGCCAGGGTTTCACGTGGTGCTTAGTGATATGGCGCCACGAACCACTGGAAGTCAGTATGCTGATCATCAACACTCTCTCAGGCTTGTCCGCCGTGTACTGGAGCTTGCCCAGGAACTGTTGCATGAAAATGGAACAATGTATTGCAAAGTCTTTCAGGGGGAGGACTTTCCGGCTTTAGTGGAGGAGTGTAAGCCATATTTTAAGACTATCAAGGTGGTTAAGCCTAAAAGTTCACGACAGGAGAGTCGTGAAGTCTTTATTTTAGGACGCAATTTTATACCTGTAAGAAAGCATATATAGTGTCTGTCCATAAATGAGGATTTTTGCTTATGTTTAGGGCCAGTGATAAATTTTTCCGCAGATATATGATTGATATTTCGAGGATAAAATTTTGAGTATGACGAGAAAAATAGGTGAAAAGACCATTTATGGACAGGCACTAACTAACGCCGGGATGAACGCAACCAGATACATATATCAGGGAGTCTTTCCCTGGCAAAAGAATAACACGATATAACAAGTAGAGGGAATCGGCTGTGTCAGGACATTCGAAATGGAGCACAATCAAACGTAAAAAAGGGGCCAACGATGCCAAGCGAGGGAAGATTTTCACCAAGCTGATCAAGGAAATTACCATCGCTGCGAAAATGGGAGGCGGAGACCCGGATGGTAATCCACGGCTGCGAAGTGCCGTAACTGCGGCCAAAGCCGAAAACATGCCCAAGGATAATATTGATCGCGCTATCAAAAAGGGCACAGGAGATTTGGATGGCGCAGTATATGAAGAAATTTTGTACGAAGGTTACGGTCCGGGCGGCGTGGCGGTTCTTGTGGAAACCATGACCGATAATAAAAACAGGACAGTTGCTGATGTTCGCCATTATTTTTCCAAAAGTGGTGGTAACCTTGGTGAATCAGGTTGCGTAGCCTGGATGTTTGACAATAAGGGTACCATGCTTGTTGATAAAGAAGGGATTGATGAGGAAGAACTCATGGATCTGGCGCTGGAGGCTGGCGCAGAGGATGTGGTTGATGACGGGGAAGCTTTTCAGGTTATCACCGCACCGGAGGATTTTAGCGAGGTGGTCGACTCTTTAGAAAAGAGCAATATTACCTGCTCTGAGGCAACCATAACCATGATCCCTAAAAATGTTGTGGAAGTTACTGAAGAAAAGCCTGCCAAAGCATTACTGAAACTCCTGGAAAATTTGGAAGACCATGACGATGTACAGAAAGTGCACGCCAATTTCGATATACCTGATGAGCTGATGGAAGCTCTCTCCTGATCACTCAAGGTAACAGGGAGACCATGCGGATACTTGGCGTGGACCCCGGTTCTCGGGTTACCGGATATGGTATTGTGGATTGTTCCGGAACAGATTTGGGATTTGTTTCATGCGGAACCATACGCACAACCCATGAAGAGGACTTTTCCCGCCGACTTTGGATTATCTTTTCAAGTCTTGCCAAAGTGATAGAAACACATGCGCCTGAAGTTGCAGCCATAGAGGAAGTGTTTGTAGACCGCAATGTGCGCAGTGCCCTTAAACTGGGTCACGCACGGGGCGCAGCCATCGTAGCTGCCATGGAAAACGATATACAGGTGCATCATTATACTGCCCGTACAGTGAAACAGACCGTCACCGGGTACGGGCAGGCCGATAAAAAGCAGGTGCAGCATATGGTCACGACTCTGTTGGAACTTAATACTTTTCCGAGTCAGGATGCTGCAGATGCCTTAGCCATAGCAATATGTCATGCGCAGCATTGCTCATTTATGAAATTATGCTCCTTATAAACAGGGAGTTATATCCTGTCTATGATTGCAACACTAACCGGTATTGTCCGATATAAAACACCAGGGGCCGTGATTCTGGACGTGGCAGGTGTGGGCTATGAATTGGCCATTTCCAGCCGTACCTATGATAGCCTTCCTGCTATTGAGGAAGAAGCTTTTCTTCACGTGTATACCAATGTACGTGAAGACTCCATCACCCTTTTTGGATTTGAGTATATTGAAGAAAAGCAGCTGTTTCTGCTGCTTGTCGGGGTTTCCGGCATAGGGCCCAAGCTTGGACTGGCTATTCTCTCCGGGCTCAACGGCAAGGAACTGCGTGATGCCATAATGCTGAAAGACTACAGCCGCCTGACTGCCTTGCCAGGCGTAGGCAAGAAAACCGCCCAGCGGTTGTGTATGGAGTTAGGTGAAAAAATTGGCGGTTTGCAGGTGGAAGACTCCGGCAGTGTGCAGGCAACCCCTGTTAGTGGCACAAATGAAAGTGCAGTTATGCATGATGCGGTGTCAGCGCTTGTAAATCTTGGGTATCACCAGAACATTGCCTGGCAGGCATTACGGCGGGTATACAACCAAAATTGCCAGGAAGGGGATGCCGTGAGTGTTGAAGAACTTATTCGTTTAAGCCTTCAGGGCCTGGCACAGCAATGATGATCAGGTTGAGTGGCAATATGTTTGGAAGCAACCATGAATTTTGAGGAACAGCTTACCGGTAAACGACTGGTGACCAGTGAGCTTCAACAGGAAGACCGGGCATCCGGTGTTGATCTTCGTCCTAAACAGTTGGCCCAGTATATTGGCCAGGATAAGGTTAAAGAGAGTCTGGGGATTTTTATTCAGGCTGCACGCTTGCGTGGCGAACCCCTTGATCACGTACTTTTTCACGGCTTTCCCGGTTTGGGAAAGACAACTCTAGCCTATATAATCGCCCATGAAATGGGGGCTGGCATTAAAGTGACAAGCGGGCCGGTTATCGAGCGGCCTGGGGATCTTGCCGCTATTTTGACAAGTCTGCAGGCTGGAGATGTTTTATTTATCGATGAAATCCATCGTCTGAATCATGTGGTCGAGGAGATTCTTTATCCGGCCATGGAAGACTATCAACTCGATCTGATTGTAGGGCAGGGACCAGGCGCAAGATCTGTAAAGGTGGATTTGCCGAGGTTTACCTTGGTGGGTGCCACCACCAGAACCGGATTATTGACGCCTCCGCTGCGGGACAGATTTGGAGTGTTGCTGCGACTAGATTATTATTCAGCTGAAGAGTTGAAAACCATAGTGCGACGTTCAGCCAAGTTGTTTGATATCGGCATTGATGATGAAGGAGCTTATGAACTTGGCCGGAGATCTCGAGGCACGCCTCGTATTGCCAATAGGTTGTTGCGGAGGGTGAGGGATTTTTCCCAGGTCGGCGGGCATGATGTCATTACCGGCGATGTGGCAGACGCGGCTCTGAATATGCTGAACGTTGATCAGTACGGTCTTGACGAAATGGATCGACGCATTCTTGTTACTTTAACGCAGAAATTCAGCGGAGGGCCAATCGGGCTTGAGACACTGGCAACGGCAGTCTGTGAAGAGAAGAACACCCTTGAAGACGTATATGAGCCTTTTCTTATCCAGTCAGGCTTCCTTGTCAGGACACCAAGGGGAAGAATGGCAACGGAATTAGCCTACACCCATCTTAACCTGCCGGTACCCACCAATGAAGGACCTCAGGCGAGGTTGTTTTAGTCCCGGTTCTTTGGTTATCATGTTGCAGAGCAACAACATTTCTGAGATTAAAATCTGGTAAAGCAAATAGAACAAGAACAAGGTGTCTGTTTGTATAGACTGCTTTGCCTGCCAGATAAAATGTAACGTTTTTTTACTTTTCTCCCCACCTTACTCCCCACTTTCCCCCACCTACATTTTCTGTGAATAAAACATAGATATTCCGCTTTGTTGACTGATAATATATCTGTCGTCATCTTCAACTTTCATTCCCGTGCTCTCCTTTTCAAAACAACATTTCGCAAGCAATTGTGCTGTTTGTCTGTATGTATATACCATATGTAGTGCTTTTCTTTGCCTTGTCGGTCTTGGGCAACTTCTTGATGTTCTGGTAATTTTTCTTGACTCGTGCTGAGCCTTGGTATAGAAATGGTATTAAGTGGTGCAAAGTGGTGTGATGGGGGTGAATACTGGCGGGTGATGGTTTGAAGAAACGAATCACGAAACATAGATTTCGAAGTCGGTCTGAGCATACCCTGGATGACAAGGGCCGCTTGAATATTCCGGCACGCTTTCGTGAGATTCTAAAAGAAAAATACGAATCAGAGTTTCTTATAGTTACCAACTGGCATAATTGTCTTCGGGTGTATCCGGAAGATGAATGGGAAGAGTTTGAAGAGGATCTGCTTGCTCGGGAACAACCTACAGAGGAAGAGGAGCAGTTCATTCGGTATGTTGTATCTGGTGTTGCGGAATGCGCGCTTGATAAACAGGGAAGAATACTTCTTCCTGCAAATTTGCGTAATTCATTTGGGTTGAATAAAGAAGTCGTCCTCAACGGGATGCTGCATTTTTTTGAGATTTGGGACAAGGCAACCTGGGAAGTAGAGGAACAAATGTTGAAACGTGATTTTTCCCAAATTTACAGAGGTGTGACTCGTCGCACCCAGGCTTCTGGTAAATAATGGAGCCGTGGCGCGCGCATATACCGGTTCTTGCCGCAGAAGTTATTCAGTGGATCAGCTTAAAGCCTGGGCTGATATATGTTGATGCAACACTGGGGCTTGGCGGTCACAGTGAACTAATTCTGCAAAATCCTGTACATGTCGGTCGGGTTGTCGGATTTGAATGGGATCCCGATGCTGCTGCAATTGCACGCGAAAGGTTAGCTCCTTACGGTGATCGATTTACGTTGGTTCCCACTTCCTATACGCAACTTACCAGAGAGTTGACACGGTTAGGCATACACAATGTTGCAGGTATTGTAGCAGACTTCGGTGTTTCCTCTTTACAGCTGGATCGAGTGGAGAGAGGTTTTTCTTTTCAGAGTGATGCTCCTCTGGATATGAGAATGAGTTCAAGCATCAACGTTACAGCAGCGGACATGGTGGCAGATTTGTCCGAAGAACAGCTCGCTGATGTTTTTTATCATTACGGTGAGGAACGTCAGGCAAGAAGAATTGCTCGAAGACTAGTACAGTACAGGGATATTAATCCTGTGAAAACAACCTGCCAATTGGCTGATATTGTTGCTGCGGCAGTGCCACGAAAATTTCATCCCAAAAAAATCCATGTAGCCACAAAGGTATTCCAGGCTCTGAGGATTGCTGTTAACCGTGAATTTGAGAACATTACTTCCCTGATACAACAGGCGCCAGAAGTATTAGCTGAGAAGGGGAGAATATGTACTATCAGTTTTCATTCGCTGGAAGACCGAATGGTTAAACATTTATTCCAGAAAGAAAAATATACCGTACTCACCCGAAAACCCGTACAGGCTGAAGCTGCTGAAGTGGCCGTTAATCCCAGAGCACGAAGTGCACGACTCAGAGTTGCAGAGAAAAAATAGTAATACCCGCCCCCCTTATTTCTCAATGTTTTTTTTGGAGGATAGCCATGATAGCTCAGGTGAATGTTAAGGCATATAAGCCCCGCAGGGCACATACCCTTTCCCGCCAGCGGGTAGCCAGTCGTTCGTCCTTTGTTCTGCCTGTGAAAGAACTAAGGGCGCCTGTGACTATTATGGCGGCTGTGGTGTTATGTGCAACTGTTGCTATCGGTCATATTTTTTCCTGGCAGATCGGCAGGGTGCAGGCTGCGACTTCAGAACTGAAGATTCAATATAGTCAACAGGTCAATGAACATATTCGTTTGAAAGCCGAATATGTTCACCTCAGATCCAAGGCAAGGGTGGAAGTTGTGGCAGCAGAAAAGCTGGGGTTATATAGCCCGAACAGAAATCAAGTGCATCATATGTAAAAGATGCCTAGAGTCGTAAGAAACAGAATATCGACTGCAAGCAAGCGACGCAGTAAGAGTCGGGCGATTGTCTGGCTCGTTGCAGTAATATTGATTGCAGGGGGAGCGGTAACGGCCTACAGGTTTTCTCCTTCTCTCCGCAAAATGGCGGTAACTGCGGGGTCGATAGCCGATAGAATTACTCAGAATTCAGCGGGCATGGAACCCGCTGAGTCTGTTTTAAGGGGAACGATCTACGATCACAAGTATAAGGAACTTGCGGTTTCCTATGCTGTTTATTCTCTGTATGCCAAACCTGTTGGGATGCATGTGGATTCTAAGTTGATTTCTTCGCTTGCAACCATAACCGGGCAAACGGAAAAAGATCTGGCAACCCTGTTGAAAAGCCATGCGCCTGTGGTCAGGCTGGCGGAAAATTTAGATTACCATCAATCTGTAGAGGTGGAGAAACTCGGCGTACAGGGATTGTATTGTAGTGAGGAAGAGGTACGGTTTTATCCTGCCCAGAATGTTGGCGCCCACGTTATCGGTTTTGTGGGAGAGCAAATTGGATTGGCAGGAATAGAAGGGCGGTATGATGTTGTTCTTCATCCTGGTCAATTTATGGCATCTGATGTTTTCGAATTGGATGTCAATAAGGATGAAATACTCGGTGATACTATTGCTGACATCAAACTCTCTCTTGATTTATCCCTGCAAAAGGAACTGAATCAGCAGTTGCAGAGATATCTTGATGCCCAGGGGGTGTCTAAGGGTATTGGCATTTTGGTCAATCCGCATTCAGGGCGTATTCTGGCTCTGAGCAATTTACCCAGCTATAATCCTAATTTTTTTTGGCAGGCTGACGCGGCAGTTCAGGAAGATAAAGTCTACCGTCAGAAATTAAGCAAAGAATTGATAACACCTCTTCTTGCTCGAACGGCAGCTATCTTACGGGAAGGTCTCTCCTATGACGGCGTACTGCCGGTGGGGGTTCGGGCACCAAATTACGGTGTGTCCGATGAAGACATCGCATCCCTGCAGCAAGAGTTGCGTTTGTATGCTCCTGTTGAGAGCAGCTGGGAGTCCGGCTATAAAGACAGACTACAGGCTGTACGGGAATCTATCCATGGCATGGATAGCACATTGACAGGCGTACAGATAGAGGTTGCCCTGGCAAGTTTGATCAATGGAGGGTGGCGAATAGCGCCTTGGATGCTGGAAGGATTGTATGATCACACTACCAGGAAAATGTATCCTCTGAATAAAGGGAAAATCACCCGAAATATGGTGCTTGAACCGGTTTCCGGAGTGTTACTTCGACGCGAGCTTTTTGCCGGGCGGGTAACAACACAAGGCAGTGATGAAACAAAGAAAGGACGTGTTGTCTCTGAGGTTTTCACGCATTCCGATATACATTTTTCTAAACAGACATCGGAATATGTGCAGCAACAGCTTTATGTCGGTATGATTCCTCCCAAAAAGCCACAGTATTTTTTAGTTCTCGCTGTTGAGGCGGATCAGATTTATCCCAGACCACGTTCCGCGGACGATGATTCTGTGAGTATGGATACAATCGGCGAGCATATATTGACTCGCGCAATGGCCGCCGATCTTATGGTGGTTGACAAGCATCCATTGGAGAAAAATAAAGAAAACATGAACAAATTTTTTGTCAGTAAGCGGCTGAATTTTCAACTCCCGGACAATCCGGTTCGTCAGCCGGTTATTGATATGCCGCAGCTTGCAGGTATGAGTCTGCGTAAAGCACTGCAAAGGCTTGGACAGCAAGATATGAAGGTGCGGATTAAGGGCTCAGGGACTGTCGTGGCTCAAACACCGGCAGCCGGACAATCGTTGCAGGGTATTACTGAATGTACCCTACGATTGGAATCAGGAAAATATTAAAAGCGATCATGAAAAATCTCACAGTATTATTAGAGAGCATTGAGCACCTCTCTCCTATGTATATCGGCAATAGAGAGGAGACAACTGAGGTGCGGGGATTGATTGCTGATTCGCGCAAGGCTCAAAAAGGAGATGTGTTTGTCGCACTGAAGGGGAGTCACTGCGACGGACATGATTTTGTGAATGAAATGCTTGCCTTGGGCTGCAGTGCGGTTGTTGTTCAGCGGGGAGCCATAGATCCCCTTTCTCTTGATACTGGTGATACCCTGCTGGTTACAGTTCCGGATACTTATATGGCCCTGGCTGAGATGGCGGCAGCCTGGTACGACTATCCTGCCAGTCAAATGGTGAGGATAGGGATTACAGGGACGAATGGTAAGACAACCTGCACCTGGCTGATTGAAGAAATGCTTGTGGCGTGCGGCTATAAAACAGGTGTTATCGGGACAGTGAATTATCGTTACCGTGATCAGGACGCAACGACTCTTTTGCAGAGTGCACCCATGACCACGCCGGACCCCCTTGTTTTTCAGAGAACGCTGAAAGAGATGGCTGACAACAGGGTAACACACCTGATCATGGAAGTCTCTTCGCATGCGTTGCATCAGTCCAGGATTGGTGGAATGCAATTTGATGTAGCAGTGTTTACTAATCTGAGCTGGGATCATCTCGATTATCACCATGATATGGAAGAATATTTTCAGGTCAAGTCAACACTGTTTACACGTCATTTGAAAGAGGCCGGGTATGCGGTGGTCGTAACGGATGAAAATGCTGGGGAGAGGGACTGGGCTGCAGAAATAGCGAAATTGGTTCCTCAAAATCAGCTGATTCGCTGCGGGTTGCATCAGGGAAACGATATTTTTGTAAGTGAGTTGAAGCAAACCTATACAGGTTCCCGCTGCACATTACATGTTCATGATGAGCAGACGATGTTTGTAAGCCCCTTAACCGGTCGTTTCAATATGCGTAATATTGTTGCTTCGGTAGGGGTTGGAGTCGGGCTGGGTTTTTCTCTGGAATCTACCTGCACAGCTCTACAGAGCGTGCAAAGTGTGCCGGGACGTTTTGAACGGGTGAGTTTGGCCGAAACCGGTGATGCTGATCAACCAGCGGTATTCATTGATTATGCCCATACTCCCGATGCACTGCTCAATGTCTTAGAGACTGCCCGGGCATTACGTCCCAGACGGTTGATCTGTGTCTTTGGTTGTGGTGGAGACCGGGACAGAGGAAAACGGCCTGAGATGGGAAAAATTGTTGGAGAACATGCTGACCTGTCGATTGTAACTGCAGATAATCCGCGAACAGAAAAAAGCGATGCTATTCTGGGAGATATTGTTCCAGGGCTTGAACAGGCTGGAGCGGTTGAACTGAATGAAGAGCATGTATGGAAGACTTCAGAGTGGTCAGGCCGATTCCTGGTCATTGAGGACAGGGCCAGAGCCATTCGGACGGCATGTTCTTTGGCTGGTCATGGGGATTGTGTGATTATTGCCGGAAAAGGACATGAAGACTACCAGATTGTTGGAAGAGAGAAGCGATACTTTGATGATCGCCGGGAAGCTGTAACAGGTTTATTGACCTGGAATAGCGCCAGATTGCTTGCTGCAACGGGGGGGCGTATTTTTTCCGGGCAACAGGATTGTCTGTATGCACAGGTGAAAACAGATAGTCGGGCCGTGGAGCGGGATGACATATTCATCGCACTTCGTGGTGAAAAATTTGATGGACATCATTTCATCGACAGCGCACTGGAGCAGGGTGCTGCTGCAGTTATTGTAGAGGAACAAGTCAAAGATATTCCTGACAATGTTCTTTGTATCCAGGTAACTGATACGCTGTATGCACTGGGTGAACTTGCACGCTATCTGCGAAAAAAAATGCAGAAAAGGATAACTGTTGCGGCTATTACCGGGAGTTCTGGCAAAACCTCGGTCAAGGAGATGGTGGGTGCCATTTTCGCGGAACATTGGCAAACAAAACAGAATGAACCGGACAGAGTTTTAAAGACCCAGGGGAATTTTAACAATCTAATAGGATTACCCCTTTCTCTCCTGCCATTGAGCGGCCAGCATGAGGCTGTCATTTTGGAAATGGGGATGAATAGTCCCGGAGAGATCCAGCGTCTTTGTGAGATTGCTGACCCAGATATAGGCTGTATCAACAATATCCAGGCCGCACATCTTGAAGGACTGGGAACCCTTGAAGGTGTGGCCAGGGCCAAAGGAGAGTTGTTCGCAACAATGAGAACCGATGCTGTGTGCGTAGTTAACTATGACGATGAACATTGTCTGGAACAGGCGAGACAGCACGGGGGTGAGCATGTCGGTTTTGCCGTAACTCCTGATGGAAGGAAATATTCTCCTGCTGTACGGGCTACACGCATACATTGTGATGGAGAAAAGGGGAGTTCGTTTACGCTGCAGATAGAGGATATCAAACACCGTGTCAAGTTGACTGTCCCGGGCATGCACAATGTGAGCAACTGGGTAGCGGCAACTGGCATAGCCTGGGCAGCAGGTGTAGCTTTCGAAACGATTATCAAGTCCATGGAAAACTATCAAAGTGTGGACAAACGAATGTTGCTGGAGGAACTCCCTGGTGGCTTGCGGGTCGTGAACGATACCTACAATGCCAATCCGTCATCCATGACGGCAGCCTTAAGGACTGTGGCGACCTTTGGCAGAAAATGTAAACGCATTGCAATCCTGGGAGATATGCTCGAACTTGGCAAAGATGCATGTATTCTGCATGAACAAGTTGGCGTTGAAGTCGGAAAGCAGGGATACGATTACCTCGCCGTAATCGGTGAGTATGCTGATGCGGTGGCTGGTGGGGCGCGCAAAGGCGGTATGACTTCAGATCAGGTTTTTGTGTTTGATACAAACCAGGCCGCGGCCACCTGGGTGTATCATCTTTTTTCAAATGGCGTATTGGCCCAGGATGATTGGCTCCTGATCAAAGGGTCAAGAGGAATGCGGATGGAAACCACAATAGAGGAACTGCGTGGGCAGTTGAATCATGAGGTAAACGAGATCAATGCTGTATAACTTTCTCTACCCACTTCATACAGATTACAGTTGGCTCAATGTATTCCGGTATATTACCTTCCGGACCATCATGGCTGCTGTGACTGCTTTTGCCATTATGGTAATCGCGGCTCCCTATTTTATTAACTGGTTAAAGAAAAAACAGATTGGACAGGTGGTTCGTCAGGACGGCCCTGAATCTCATTTTTCCAAACAGGGCGTGCCTACCATGGGCGGGGTATTGATTCTGTTCGCCATGACCCTTTCTTCTCTTTTGTGGACAGATTTAACCAATGGCCTGGTCTGGCTTCTTATGGGGATCAGTTTGTTCTTTGGACTGATTGGCTCTGTTGATGATCTCAAAAAAATTCGAAAAGGAAACTCCAGAGGCTTAACAGCCAGGGAAAAACTGTTGCTTCAAGTATTTGGAGCATCAATGGTTGGTTTATACCTGATTGTGCATCCAGAATATGATGGAGCCCTGAGCCTGCCTTTTTTTAAAGGTATCAGACCCGACCTGGGATGGTGGTATATACCTTTTGCGGTCATGATTATTGTAGGAGCCTCCAATGCGGTTAATTTGACAGACGGCTTGGATGGCTTGGCTGCCGGGCCGGTTATTATTACCGGAGCTGTGTATCTGATTTTTTCCTACGTAGCTGGTAATGCTGTGGTATCAGGTTATCTGCAAATTCCTTTTGTACAGGGGGCCGGTGAAGTGGCTGTGTTCTGTGGCACCTTGGTTGGAGCATGTTTGGGGTTTCTCTGGTTCAATGCCTATCCTGCACAGATATTCATGGGAGATGCCGGTTCTCTCTCTCTTGGAGGGACTGTCGGAGCCGTTGCTATCATAACCAAGCAGGAAATATTACTGGCCATTGTCGGGGGAATCTTTGTCATGGAAGCCTTGTCAGTCATTCTCCAGGTTGGCTATTTTAAAATTTCAGGCGGAAAGCGGATCTTTCTCATGGCTCCTTTTCACCATCATTTTGAGAAAAAAGGTTGGGTTGAGCCCAAGGTTGTTATCCGTTTCTGGATTATTTCCGTCATACTTGGGTTGATAGCCCTGGCTACATTGAAATTGAGGTAGTGATGAGGTTATCCCCTGCTGATACAGCGGTTGTACTGGGCTGCGGGAAATCCGGGCTTTCTGTAATTCGTTTTTTACGCAAATACGGAGTGCGTGTATTTGTCTCAGAGACACGGGAGGAGGCCGACCTGCCACAAGATGTGCTATCTCTGCTCCATGATCACGTGGAAGAATATGAATGTGGGGGGCACCGCTCTGATTTTGTCTGTCGGGCTGATTTTGTAGTACCCAGTCCGGGAATCCCTCTGGATTCGAAGATTATTGAGCAGGCCAAAGCGAGTGGATTGCAAATTGTTGGAGAATTGGGATTAGCTGCTGGGCGTTTTCATGTACCGGTTATCGGGGTAACCGGTTCCAACGGCAAGACTACAGTCACAAGCCTTATCGGTCATCTCCTGGAACAGGGTGGCAAGCGAGTTTTTGTAGGTGGCAATATCGGTACACCTCTTCTGGATTTTTTTGCTGAACCATCTGCTTATGACGGGGTTGTTTTGGAATTGTCTTCCTTTCAACTGGAACTCGTGGGATCTTTCAGGCCTGATATCGCTGTGGTGCTGAATATCAGCCCCGATCACCTGGACAGGCATCACAGCATGGCAGCATATGCCCTGGCGAAGAAAAACTTACTTTCTCATCAGATTGCCGGTGATATTGCTGTTCTTGGTGGTGATGATCCTGTTTTGAGTTCCTGGTCCGTAAATCCAGATGTGAAAAAAATATTTTTCGGACAAACTGAAGGGGCTGAGGCACAGGTGAGAGGAGATGAGGTATTGCTTTCCGTCGATACGGGAGGAGGAATGGAAAGCTACCCGCTGGCTCAGGGGGCGCTTTCTTCTCTTGTAAATAGATTGAATGCTGCCGCTGCAATACTTGTTGCCAGTTGTTCAGGGCTTGAAAATAAGTTGATTTGTCAAGGCCTGGAAGGATTCAACACACCACCACACAGAATGTCAGAGGTGGCTGTGATAGATGGCGTACAGTACATAAATGATTCCAAAGCCACAAATATCGGAGCCATGGAAGCTGCCTTGAAAAGCTGCTTGCAACCTGTGGTGCTGATAGCAGGTGGTCGGGATAAGCAAAGTGACTTTACTTTGCTTGCTTCTTTGATACAGCAGAAGGTAAAGCATCTTTTCCTCATAGGTGAAGCTGCTCCTGTTATGCAGCAGGCTTTTTCTTCTGTTGTTTCCATAAGCATGGTCTCCTCTCTTTGTGACGCCGTTAAAGGCGCAAAGGAGCTTGCTGTTGCTGGAGATGTGGTATTGCTTGCGCCAGGTTGCGCCAGCTTTGATATGTTTTCCGGTTATGCTGAACGGGGTAAGGTGTTTTCAGATTGTGTTATGCAGTTAAATAAACTTTGCCAGGAGAAACAATAACAATGGTTACACTGTGCTGTGTGTGCGGCAGAATCGAACAACGTGGCGAATGGCTTGATACATCTGATCTGGCTGACAACGAACTTGTTTCCCATGGATACTGCCCTGATTGTTTCAACGAAGCGATTCAAAATATTGACCGTTATGAGCACGCCTCCGCTTCAGAGTTGTATCAATCTGATAAGATTTTTGTCCCACTCTGCTAGGTTATGACAATGAGACTGGTGATCACTGGAGGAGGCACAGGAGGCCACTTGTTTCCAGGACTTGCTGTTGCAAGGGCCGTAACATCTGACCATGAAGCGCGTGTGCTCTTTGTGTCAACATCCAGAGTCATTGACCAGAAGGTACTTGCATCAGAAGTGTTTGAATGCGTCACAATCAGAGGCTGTGGAATTAAAGGGGTTGGTTTTACGGGTACATTGAAAAGCCTGTTTGTTCTCCCTATGGCTGTATGGGAAGCTATTCGCCTTTTAAAAAGGTTTCGCGCAGAGGTGGTTTTTGCAGTTGGTGGCTACGTTACTGGTCCTGTCATTGTAGCTGCCAGGATGCTGCGTATTCCTGTCTGTATACACGAACAGAACTCCGTTCCCGGGCTTACGAACAGGCTGGCGGGAAAGTTGGCAAATATTATTTGTACATCCATCCCCTGTGGATCGTCTTTTCCTGCAGCGAAGGTGGTTCAGACCGGCAATCCTGTTCGTCATGAAATTCTTGAGCTGATGCAGGAAACCAGAGAGATACATACCGGTAGCCCCTGTTTACTCGTCCTTGGAGGCAGTCAGGGGGCGCATCGGGTCAATGAACTGGTTGTGGAAGCAGTTGGTCTGCTCCAGGAGCAGGGCATAACCCTGAAAGTAATCCATCAAACGGGTGAAAAGGATGCCGCTGTGGTGCGACGGGAATATGAACAGATAAAGGCAGATGCAACGGTCGCACCGTTTATTTCTGATATGGCCTCCTGTTACAGGCAGGCTGATTTTGTAGTCTCCAGAGCAGGGGCTACTACATTATCTGAACTTGCTGTAGCAGGTTTGCCGGCAATTTTGATACCATACCCTTACGCGGCGGATAACCACCAAGTCGGCAATGCTCTCTATTATAAAAAGAAGGGAGGGTGTGAAGTGTATGAGCAGCACGAACTGGATGCTACTGTACTTGCAGGCCATCTCAAGCGCTTATTGACTGAACCGGAACATCTTGCGCAGATGAGTGAACATATGCGATCAGCCGCGATGCCACATGCTACTGAAGCTATTTTGAACCAATGTATGCAGCTAATAGACGAAAAATGTCGATAACAGGTTAACAATATTCAAATTTCTCTTGTTTATGTATAGAAAAACAAAACATATACACTTTGTAGGCATCGGCGGTATCGGTATGAGTGGTATTGCTGAACTCTTACTTAACCTGGGTTATAAGGTCAGCGGTTCTGATCTGGCAGATTCTGCCATTACCAGAAGGTTGTCTGAACTGGGCGCCATTGTCTACAAGGGCCATCAGAAAGAGTGGGTAAACGGAGCTGAGGTCGTGGTGACTTCAACGGCAATTGCTTCAGATAATCCAGAGGTTATGCAGGCAAGAGAAGAGCATATTCCCGTTATTGCACGGGCTGAGATGCTGGCTGAACTCATGCGTCTGAAAAAATATGGTATTGCCATTGCGGGGAGTCACGGAAAGACTTCAACCACATCGCTGGTCGCTACTGTACTTGGGGAAGCGGGAATGGATCCGACTATAGTCGTCGGAGGTAAGGTGGATAGCCTTGGCAGTAATGCCAAACTTGGTGATGGGGAGTTTCTCGTAGCTGAAGCAGACGAGAGTGACGGCTCGTTTTTAAAACTTTCACCAGTCATTAATGTTGTTACCAACATTGATCTGGAACATTTGGATTATTATCGGGATCTTGATCATATAAAAGATGTGTTTTTAGAGTTTATCGACAGATTGCCGTTTTATGGCGTAGCCATAGTCTGTCTCGATGATGAGAATGTGGCTCAAATTCTACCCCAGATACACAAGAGAACCATTACCTATGGGCTTACAGAACAGGCTGACATTTATGCTACAAAAATAGTTCCTCTTGGTATGGGCAGTGAATTTGTCGTTCGTTATCGAGGTGAAGAACTTGGAGCAGTACGCCTCCCCCGTCCTGGGCAACATACCATTTACAATAGTCTGGCAGCCATCGCCGTTGGCCTCGAATTGAACATTGACTTTGCTGTGCTTGCCAGAGCATTGGAAAATTTTCAGGGAGTTGAACGGAGATTACAGGTCAAGGGAGAAAAGAAAGGGATTTTGGTTGTGGATGATTACGGGCATCACCCAACTGAAATCAAAACCACCTTGAATGCCGTGCGCGACGGATGGCCGGAGAGAAGACTGGTGGTTGCGTTTCAGCCACACCGGTACAGCAGAACCAAGGGGCTGTTCCAGGAGTTTGTAACCTCTTTTCACAGGGCCGACCTTCTAGTTATGTGTGATATTTATCCTGCTGGAGAGCAGCCTATAGAAGGCGTATCTGCACAATGTTTACTTGAGGCAATTAAACAGCACGGGCAGAGACAGACACATTTTATCGGAGACCTTGTATCTGAGGCGGAATCCCTGCTGGAAATACTCCAACCCGGAGATCTTCTGTTAACGTTGGGTGCCGGTTCCATAGTTCGCGTGGGTGAACGGGTTCTTGAACTGCTGGACGGAGAATGCTCATAACAATATGGCCTTACCATCCTTTTCTGAGCTTTCTTCACTGCGTCTGGATGTTCGTTTGGATGTGGATATGGGGGCATTCACCACGCTGAGAGCAGGTGGCAAGGCTGCTGCGCTGGTGGATGTACATGATCAGCCAGCTTTATCTGCGCTGTTATCTTGGTGCACGAATAACAACGTTGTCTGGCACATGCTCGGTGCGGGATCCAATGTTCTGGTTGGTCCAGAGAAGTTCCAAGGTATCTTTATCCGCTTGCAAGGAGACTTCAGACAGGTCGTATGTTGTAGTGGACAAAGCAGGAATGTTGCACAGCAGACCATTCGAGTGGGAGCAGGGTATAGTTTATCGAGACTTGTCGCGCTGTGCATGAAAAAAAGTTGGACCGGAATGGAATGGGCATCCGGCATTCCCGGTTCTGTTGGAGGTGCACTTTACATGAATGCAGGAGCATATGGAAGCTGTATGGGCGAACATATTGAATCTATTACATGTTTAGGTGATGATGCTAGGGTTTATCAGTTATCTGCAGAAAAAATGGAATTTCTTTATAGAAAAACCAAGTTTCCTGAAAATATTGTCGGGCCATCTCCTGTAATTCTTGGTACAACTATTGTACTGCAGAAGGGTGAAAAACAACAGATCCGCAATCTGTGCATGCAACTTGTTGAAAAAAGAAAACAAAAAATGCCATGTGGGGCTGGTTCTGCAGGATCATTTTTTAAGAATCCCGATGGTGAATATGCCGGTCATCTTATCGAACATGCCGGTTTAAAAGGCAAAAGAATAGGTGGCGCCCAGGTATCCTTCCGACATGCAAATGTTATAGTCAACCGAGGGCAGGCTACAGCAGCAGATATCCTTGCTCTTATGAGAATTGTCCAGGATGAAGTGAAAAAGAAATCAGGGATAGACCTGGAACCTGAAGTGCAAATTTACTGATTTGTAGAAAATATTATGGCTGCCTACGTACCTCGAGGGAGTTTTTCATCAACTCCTCCCAAAAAAAACAAACCCGGTAAGCTGTCACAGCTATGGAGAAAGCTATGTTCGAGACGAGCACCTCGTGTTCGCTCATCTTCTCCACAGAATCTGATTGCAGGAATGCAGCGTAAAAAAACGCCTCCGGTCAAATATTGTGTCCGGTTTATGATTGTAATTGTTTGTGCAGGGGGCGGTATGCTGGCTACCCATTTTGCACTGCAATTATTAAAAAATTCAGATGTTTTTTTAATATCTGATATTCTAGTGAGTGGAAATAAAGTCATCAGCAGGCAGCATGTCCTGAATACATCAGGTGTCGATCTCGGTAATTCACTGATAAGTGTAGACTGTTCTGAATTGGAAGCCAGGCTCCAGGATCAGGATCACATAGAGTTTGCAGAGGTAAAAAAATACTGGCCTTCAACATTGAAAATTCATGTGCAAGAGTTTGTTCCTTTGGCAATGGTGTATGTGGAGAGTCAATCTGGGGGCGGGCTGTATTATATGGATAAAGTTGGCAAGCTCTTTGCTAAAAGAGAACCAGGTCAGGAACTGGACTTTCCTGTAGTAACCGGAGTGCAGATTCCAGATCTGAGCCAGTCTGTTTCATTGCCTGCCGAAGGGTTGACCAGTGCCGCTTTGACCCTGCTCCAGCTAGCAGCACAGGGCGATGTGATTTTGCCTATACAGTCGATATCAGAGATACATTTGGATATGCAGCAGGGAGTGGTGGTATACCTTGTCGATCAATCGTTTCCTATTTATTTTGGACATGAAAATATGAGAACGAGATATCATCGGCTGGTTGCCATCCTTGATAATCTTTACAGGGAAAACAGTATCGAGGGCATTAAGGCCATTCGAATGGATTATATGCAAAATAAGGTGTTGGTTGCCAGGGCGGAAATGGACAGGTGAAAAGCATGGACAATGTAGAGGTAAGAGAGACCGGAGAATTGGTTGCAGGTCTTGATATTGGAACAACCAAGGTCCTTGCTGTAGTCGGTGAGGTCTTTGATGATAGAATTGATATCATCGGCGTTGGTACCGCTGCGTCAACAGGTTTGAAAAAAGGCGTCGTCGTAAATATCGAAGGAACAGTCAAAGCGATTCGTGAGGCAGTACGCATTGCGTCGGATATGGCTGGTTGTGATATTGAGACAGTGTATGTCGGCATTGCCGGGAACCATATCAAAGGCTTTAATTCACCCGGAATAATAGCTGTAAACAATCAGGAAATTAAAGAGAAAGACATCGAAGCGGTTATTCGGGCCGCTCAAACTGTAAAAATTTCTGATAATCAGCAAATCGTCCATGTGTTGCCTCAGGAATACATGGTAGACGACCATACAGGTATCCAAAATCCTCTTGGAATGACAGGGGTCCGACTGGTTACCAACGTACATATTGTGACTGCCGACGTGACAGCACTGCATAATCTTGTTACCAGTTGCAATCGTGCAGGTCTGGCAGTTTCTGAGATAGTTTTAGAATCGGTTGCATCCTCCCATTCGGTCCTGGGCAAGGATGAAATGGAATTGGGAGTTGCTCTTGTTGATATAGGTGGGGGCAGCACAGATCTTGCAATATTTTGTAATGGGACCATCAAACACACATGGGAACTTGCACTTGGTGGTAATAATTTAACCAGTGATCTCAGTGTAGGGCTCAGGACTCCGTTGCTGGAAGCAGAAGAGCTGAAATATTTATACGGTGGAGCTCTTTCTTCTATGATTAAAGAAAATCATATTATCGAGGTTCCCACTGTGGGAGATCGCAAACCTCGCAAAGTCTCACAAAGGGTCATGGTCGAGATTCTCGAGGCCCGTATAGAAGAAATTTTGCAGATGGTTAATAAAAATATACATGCCAGTGGCTATCGAAATCGTATTAACTCCGGCGTGGTAATCACCGGTGGCACTGCTTTGCTGGCAAATATTGTCGAGATGGCTGAACAGATATTTGATATGCCGGTGCGTGTTGGATATCCGTCAGGAGTCGGTGGCAGAAGTGAGGATGTACACTCGCCCAGATGTACTACAGGTGTCGGGTTAGTGTTGTATGGCAGTAAAGCTACAACATATTCCCCCAGCGAACACGGAGGGTTTTTGAGCAAATTGAAAAACTGGCTGAAAAATATCATCTGAATACGATGAAAAGTGTTTTGGACTGGGTGAGATAGTTGGTATACTTGGATAAATTGAAACAGGAAAATCAGATCTCGGGAGAATCATATGCCGTTCAGAATGGCTGAAGAAGAGTCTGTGGCAGTAATCAAGGTAATCGGCGTTGGTGGTGGTGGCGGTAATGCCATTAATACCATGGTAGAGAACCGATTGGCAGGTGTGCAATTCATCGCAGCCAATACCGATATGCAGGCACTGGAGAAATCACGGGCTGATATTCGTTTACAGCTCGGGCCGGGCATAGCGAAAGGTATGGGTGCCGGTGCTGATCCGGAGACAGGCCAGGAAGCTGCAAAAGAAAGTTACGATGAGCTTCAAAACGCTTTGAGAGGGGCTGACATGGTCTTTATCACCGCCGGTCTCGGTGGTGGTACAGGAACCGGTGCGGCACCTGTTATCGCTAAGCTGAGCCGTGAAGCGGGAGCCCTGACCGTGGCCGTCGTGACTAAGCCGTTTTATTTTGAAGCCAAGAAGCGCATGGGTAACGCTGAGCGTGGATGGGAGCAACTTAAGGAATATGCAGATACTATTATTACTGTACCCAATGATCGTTTGCTCGGGCTGATGAATAAAAACTCCACCCTGGTCGATATGATGAAAATGGTTGATAATGTCCTTTTGCAGGCTGTTAAAGGCATTACTGATCTTATCAATCTACCTGGCCATATCAATGTGGACTTTGCCGACTTGAAAACTGTTATGAAAGAAGTTGGACCGGCCATCATGGGGTCAGGTGCAGCTGTGGGTGAAAACAGAGCGAGTGAGGCCGCTAAGAGGGCCATTGATAACCAGCTTCTTGAAGATGTGGGAATTGATGGTGCCCGTGGAATCCTGATTAATATTTCTGCTGCTCAGGAAACCCTTACCATGAATGAATTCATGGAAGCTTCTGCTCTGATTCAGGAAAAAGCTCATGATGATGCCAATATTATCATCGGAGCATTGTTTGATGAATCGCTGGGTGAAGAGTTGAGGGTAACGGTGATTGCTACAGGTATCCAAAGTATCGATGACTCTGAAACCATTTCTCAGCTCGACATGGTCAGGAATCGTCAGGTTCAGCCTGTAAAGAATCAGAGAGCTGCAGTGGTAAATGGTATCGAAGAAGATACCACCTCTCAGGAGCCGAGTACCTTTTCCATTGCTAAACCCAACAAAATGCCCAAAGGCCTGCCGCGAATGCCGCGACCGGTTTTTGACGATACTGAATACCATGACGATAGATACGATAAACCTGCATATTTGCGAAAAAAAGCTAATTGATTTATCCTTCGGACGCAGTGTTGCAGAGGAGTATGTTTACGAACTGACACCTGTCGATATCTGCCGGTATGCCATAGATCTTGGCCCGAAAACCCTTCCGGGCCAAGATTTCAATCACGATGTAGTTATATAATTGTTGCGAAAAGCTGTCTTACAAGAAACCGGAACTGTTCATAAAAAATGGACGAACCGGCTCCCCATTGCCCTTATCTATGCCAATGCATATCCTGTTGCAGCATCCAATCTTGGACTGCAGATAGTCTATACGCTGCTTAACAGACGCGACGATGTCGTGTGTGAACGCTTTGTGTATCCTTCAGCTCACGAACCCCTGGTTTCTCTTGAGTCTGGACGCCCTTTGCAGGATTTTCCCATTGTGTGCGGGTCTATTAGTTTTGAGGAGGACTATCCTCGCATGGCGGCTCTGCTTGCCGCCGGGCGAATACCTCCTTTTCATCATCAGCGTGGAAGTCGGATAGCACCGGGTGACCCTCTCGTTATATTGGGAGGTGTAGCGGTGTTTATGAACCCTGAACCCCTCGCTCCTTTTGCAGACCTTATGGTTATAGGTGAGGCTGAAGATATCATTAATCCCCTGGTTGATCATCTTCAGCGATACCGCATGGAATCAAGAGCAACCCTCACAAGCCGGGTTGCAGCAGGTATGGATGGGATCTATGCCCCGTCTCATTACAGCATTCATTATAACCATATGGGACAGGTGGAACGCGTTACTCCTGCCAACGATGTCCCTCAACGAGTGAAAAAAGTAGTTCAGAAACATCCAGCCATAGCCGGTCACTCCACGATTCTTTCCCGCGAAGCTGAACTCGGTATGTACATGGTTGAGTTAGGTAGAGGCTGCAGCCGTGGATGCAGGTTTTGCGCTGCTGGCTATATTTACAGAGCACCAAGATTATGGCAGGCTGATTCCATTCTTAAAGCACTTGAAGATCGCCCTGAAGGGGTGGATACCGTAGGCCTGCTTGGAATGGAAATGACTCCGGAAGGTACCCTTGATCAGATTGCAGATTTTCTCTCTCTACACCAGTGCAGATTGTCATTTTCATCCCTTCGAGCAGATCATATTTCTCCCCGAATTCTTGATGTACTTGCCCATTCAAAATTGAAAAGTGTTGCCATCGCTCCGGATGGAGCTTCGGAACGGTTGCGTACCGTTATCAATAAAGGGCTGCGTACGGAAGATCTACGGTCGGCCGCCAGCAGATTGTGCGAAGCTGGGATTTATAATCTCAAATTGTACATTATGATAGGATTACCAACTGAGACTGCAGATGACCTGGACGAATTAGTAGAGCTCATTCAAAATATCCACGGTGATCTTCTAGCCATCGGGAAGGCGCGTGGCCGTTTGACGGAAATTACTCTGTCTGTGAATTCCTTTGTTCCCAAACCCTGGACTGCCTTTCAATATGCTTCGTTCGGAGGGCTGGAGCCTGAGGTAGCTCAGGATTTACATGCTGTGGAAAAGGCAATTCTGGCACTTAAAGGCAAAATCAAGTATCTTCGTAGGGCACTTTCAAAACTTGCCAATGTACGCATCAAAACCGACCATCCTGAGCGTGTGTATCAACAGGCTGTTTTTGCACGGGCAGATCGACGCATTGCTCCCATCCTGTTAGACCTGGGCATGGGAAAATACTCTTTCAAACAGGCTGTTCGCAGGAATATAGTTGAGGACTGGCAATATGCAATACGACCACGAACAAAGGACGAGCTTCTCTGTTGGGAAATTATAGATCACGGAATTCACTCTGCATATTTGTGGAAAGAATATGAAAAATCAATGGCAGGAAAAAGTACTCCGCCATGCCGGCCATCTCATTGCCGCCGCTGCGGCGTCTGTCAAGAGGGTACCTCTCAATTCGCGAAATCGGATTCGTTCGGTACTGAAAAGAAATAATACCGGTGAAGGTCTGCTCCCCTTTGAGCTGGTAAAATATTTTGCTTTTACTGCTCTACTGGCAATGCTTCTTGCTTCGCTGGTACTTGCCTGGATGGTGTCCAACAATGCCCGTACGGTTTTGCTGAAACGTAGCGAAGCATATTCTCAACTTTTTGCCGATAATCTCAACCGACAGGTTTTTCTTCAGTTTGTACTTCCTACCGTAGTACGTTATGGGCGTATTGCCCTGGCGGATCAGAACCAGTATGCTCGCCTTGACCGTATAGTCCTGAATGTCACCCGTGGGATGCGCATAGATTCAGTGACTATTTTTGATTCCAAGGAAAATCGCATTAGTTATTCCACCCAATCTGAGCTTAAAGGCAAGAGAAATATGGGAGGGTTGGAGTATAAGAAGGCCCTTGAAGGGGAGACTTCCACTGTTATAGTGTATGGTGGTTCTTTGCTCAGTCTTATTCCTGGAATGCCGAAGGTCTATTGTACACTGAAAACCTATGTACCTTTTCGGCAGGAAGACCGCTTGGGTATGCGTACCGGTGAAATTATGGGTGTGGTGGAGGTAACTCAAGATCTTTCAGAGGATCTCGAGGCCATCATCCTTTTACAGGCACGTATTATAATTACCTCGCTTGTGATTATGGCTTTTCTGTTTTCCATTCTCAGCCTGATTGTTGTCAGGGCTAACCGGATTATGGCAAAACGGGCAGAAGAACGCATTATACTTGAAGAACAGCTCAATGAATCACAACGATTGGCCTCTTTGGGGAAGATGGTCGCCGCTGTTTCTCACGAGATAAAAAATCCTCTAGGTATCGTTCGTTCCACGGCAGAAGTGTTAAAAAAACGGATTTCCAAAATTGCACCGGGAAATGAGCATCTTGCAGGTATTATTGTTGAAGAAACTTCCAGGCTGGACCGTATTGTTCGAGAATTTCTAGACTTTGCACGTCCGCAAGAAGGAGCAATGAAGGCTGATTCGATAAATCCCGTTGTGGAGCGTGTTGCACGATTTATGGAATCTGAAATCGCTCAGAAGGATATCGAGCTTATCCTGCGCCTATCCCCAAACCTGCCAGATGTCTTTATGGATGGGGAGCAGATATATCAGGTTTTGTTCAACATTATGTACAATGCCGTTCAGGCCATGCCCGAAGGTGGCATTCTGCAACTGCATACCAGCCTTGAACAGAAGAAAAATGAAGTGCGGTTGAGTATTGAAGATACTGGAATAGGTATTAAACCAGAAAATCTGGAGCAGGTTTTTACTCCATTTTACACTGATAAAAGCAAGGGAACAGGCTTGGGGTTGGCCATAGCGAAGAATATCGTCGACAAACATAATGGTTCTATACTTGTGAACAGTATCGTTGATAAGGGCAGTCAGTTCATTGTCAGTTTGCCTGTTCATATTGAGAAGACAGAAAGTGAAGAAATTTAAGGTAGGGTGTTGCATAACCTCCCATGGATGGGGCCATGCCGCGCGAGTTTGCGCTGTCATGGAACAAATGTATCAATTAGTACCTGTTGACTCTGTGTTTGTCACCCAGGTTCCTGAGTTTTTTTTTGAGGAATCTCTTGGAAAGCCGGTAAACTATCATTTTCTGCAAACAGATGTTGGTTTTGTTCAGGCTTCCTGTTTGGACGAAGATCTCGGTCGGACTCGTGCTGCCCTTGACTCCTTTTACCCTCTTTCCAGCGAAAGAGTAGATACCTGCGCCACCTTTTTTGAGGAATGTGATATCATCGTCTGCGATATCGCTCCATTGGGGATTCTGGCAGCCGGAAAATTGGGTGTTCCTTCCGTGTTGATCGAGAATTTTACATGGGACTGGATCTATGAAGCATATTTGCAGAAATGCCCTGAGTTAAAATCTCACCGAAAGTATCTGCAGCATGTTTTTGATCAGGCCGATTATCATATTCAAACACAGCCGGTCTGCTATCCTGGTCAGGCTGATCTGATTGTTGGGCCTGTTGCCCGGTCATTACGCGGCAGTGCAGGGCGTATCCGTAAAGAACTTACAGGTGATGTCTATAATCACTTGATTTTGTTAACCATGGGCGGTGGTGGGCGCAGTGAAATCGCTTTGGAGATTGCCGGCCAGTTTCCTGAATGTCTTTTTCTCACACCCGGCTACGTTCACACTGAACATCCATCCAATGTAATGGCTCTGCCAACGTCTTCCACGTATTATCATCCGGATCTAATTGCAGCTGTTGATATTGTCATAGGCAAGGTAGGGTATTCAACCACAGCAGAGATCGTCCAGGCTGGCAAACCGTTTGGGTATGTAGATCGCCCACTGTTTCCCGAGTCTACTCATCTGATACGATACATAGAAAAGCATCTGCAGGCTACACGGGTATCCAGTGATGCACTGCGCACAGGGTCCTGGTCTGAGCAGTTGGCATGGCTACTTGAACAAAGCCGGCAATCCCACTCTCCTGTAATCTGCAATGGAGCCGAAACCATAGCTGCTTTTCTCCTTGACCTGCAAATTTGACATATTGAATTGGCTGGTTGCCGGTGTCTGATTCATGATCAAATTTTGGAATGCTGCAGCGGATGTTTTGTATCCTTTTAACGCATTGAAAATACTGGCATGTTTAAGGTTTTCTGTTTTTTTGTTGTTGATTCCAATAGATATCGCTACATTGCCCTGATCATCATATGATCTAAGCCTATGTAAAAAGTTGTCTGATAAAGGGGTGATATTCTTAATGGAATGCAATGTCTGTGGAACACAATCCAATATGTCTTTTCGAAACAGAATAAATAAAACTGGTCACTGCTCAATTCTTGTAGTGGATGATGAGCCCCTTGTTCGAACAAGTTTGCATCATGATTTGAATGAGCTCGGTTACCTGGTGGATGTTGCTGAAAATGGAAGGCAGGCTATGGAATTATTATCCAAAGCTGAGTATTCCCTTGTTATTACAGATCTCATGATGGAAGACCTGGATGGATTGCAACTTTTGGAAATGATAAAACAGGAACAACCTGAGCAGGCAGTATTTATTCTTACAGGGTTTGGCGAAATGGACTCTGCAATATCAGCGCTTCGTCTGGGTGCTGATGATTATCTGCTTAAACCCTACGATCATGGTGACATGGTTGCACGGGTCGGAAGATGTCTTGCACGTAAGAGCGTGAACGGACCCTTGAAAAAGAAAGAGGGAACGCTTTGTCTGTGCAGTGAGTGTAAAAAGGTTCGTAACCAGTCCAAAGGCTTTGCTGGTGAATGGATGAGTATTGAAGAATATTTAAGCTCAACCACCACTGACTGCCTGAGTCATGGCATCTGTCCCGATTGTTATCAGCAAAAGATCGAAGAACTGAATCAGCTTATAATGTATGACAATTTGAAATTCAGATAAAGAGGCAACACTGTGTTGCCCCGAAAATATTCATGATCTTCTGCGCCCATTTGCAGATGTCATTCTCTGGTCCGTTCAAGAGTGTTGTTCAGGGTAATCTGTTTCAATGGTTGGTGGTGCTGCATGTAGCACTGGTTGTGATGGCTTCAGGCGGTCAGGCTAAAGAAAGGGTACTGACAGTTTATTTTGCCGGTACAGGTATGACCTGGAATGACTATATCCCTTTGAGTTGTCCATGGAATAGTCCGGAGTTACTGGCATCTCTCTATACGCATCACGATAGATCCAAAGCCATTGAGCACGACTCTTTTCAGCCCCAGAACGGCTCCTGGCCTCCTCTTTCCGTAGAACACACTGACGTTACGCATTTTAAATACTTTATCAACGGTCCAGGCACATCCAACGATACCCTGATGAAGGGTTCGGAGTCAAGATTGAGCAATCTGGTTTCATTGCTTGGCTCCATCGAACCTGATCTGGGGACACGGACGTGGAGCACTATTGATGCGGAAGCCATGGGTGGCCTCGATATGGTAATCAGCGCCTTTCCCGGTGATGATATTACCCTTAATATGCTTGGATTCAGTCGTGGTGGAGTTTCCGCAATGCGAATGGCTCACCTTGCTGCAATGTACCCTTCCGTGAAACACATCAATATTCTTTGCTTTGATCCTGTTCCTGGTGGCCTTGATCCTGTTGCCAAGCACGGTCCATATTTTGTGCTGCCGCAGAAAGTGCAACAGTATGTCGGGCTGTATGCGGAAGATGAACGGACATATCAATTTGAACCTGTTATCCCCAAGTGTTTGAACAATAGTACTACATTACTTTTGCTTCGTATGCCGGGAAGTCATGAGACAATGATGGGCAATCTGCAAATGCTTGGGCATTCTGCGGGCCTTAATCTCTCTTCTGTACTGAAAGAGGTTCCTGAATATAGAGTTGTTTCTCAACTTGCCTTTGTTATCGTGCAACGATTGGTTAATTCCAAGCCTTGGGGTAATGTCTCCCTGGCAGATGGCGGGAGTGTATTTGTTACAACCAGCGTCGACACGCGGGAAAAGTTCGCTCTGCTCAGTAAAGATGCATTGAATGTCCTTGATAGTCCCGCACCTTTTCCCTGGTCCAATTACCAGGATGCCATCCGGCAAACCAGTTTTTTGGGCACACTATTCGGAGGACGGGATGTCATATATACGCTTTTGGAAAAGGGGCATGAATTGCGTGTTGCTACACCTTTATCAGGTGATAAAAGGTTCGTTTTCTGGGGTGATGAACGGCGGCCATTTGGTGAATGGGTCAGAGGATATGGCTATCCTGGTGGATTTGTTTTCAATTCGGAGGTGGTGTATTGGCTCAATGACCTCACCTCCCGTATAAATGGTACCACCTGGGATATGCTGGAGAGATTCAGGGGAGACGAATAGCCTTAAAGTAATGGCCTTGAGGCTTAGCCCCGATTTTTCACGAGGATATTCTGCAGCAGATACGAGACACCAGACATGCAACCGTAGTGAACGACCTGAGTCTGTATTTACCTGTAATTATTCGGTAATATAGCAGGTGCTATACATTTGCTCCCCTCCATAGGGTGTTTTGTGGAGTTTCTCTGAAAAACACCTTGTTTTTGGAGGATTCCTGCTGATTACTATTATTTCAATCACTTAAATTTATTCAAAAAGTCATGAAAAAGCGGGTTGGGACCGCAGAAGAACTACGTTATCCAGTTTGTTTTGTTTATCGTTTAACAGGTTCTGGCAACAGCTCGCACAGTCTTGTATCCTGTGTTGCGCAATCCACTGCTGTGGAATCTGTAAAAGGAGGAAAGACGGTCTTCCTCACACAACGTGGTTGTTGTGATTCCTGCAAGAACGATATCTCATCGAACAAACAGGAAATCCCATTGACATCCGCACCTTTTCGAGGCATGTTGCATAGCGAAACTGCAGAGATAAGGGGCCGGTTGGAGCACGGAGGTGATGAGTAAACAACAACAACGGATACGATGGGTACTGTATTCCAGTCTCGGCCTGTGTCTTTTCTGCATTGCCATTCTTCCTACCTGTATTGGGTTCAATCCCATTCTGAAGCATCTTTTTTCTTTTCTGAATGCCAGTCAAACGTTCTCCACGCAGGTGCAATCATGTTCTTTCGGTTGGTTCACGCCACTCTCCTGCTCAAATTTTATCTATCAGGACTCTGATGTCGATATCTCAGTTGCAGAGATACACCTTGATCGTGGACTATTGAAACTCCTGCTAGCCCACAAAAATCCTGGAAAGGTCGCCATCATAAATCCCGCTGTTACCTTGTCGTCAGGCAAGGGGGAATCGGGCAATGCAAATGATGCAGAGGAAAAACAGAATAGGCAGGATACAAATCCTCTCCAGGAAGAATTATATGTAGCCGGTAAACCTGTCTGGGAAGGCCTCAGCCTTGAGCTGGAGATAAGAAATGGCACGTTGCATCGCCAAAACGATGACGGGCATCGATATGAGGTGCTTCAAGGGCTTGATCTTGATGCCAGTCTTTTTAATGGTACTGTAGAGTATACCTGCAGCCTGGCGTCTCCTCTTGGCAGTGGTAAAGCCAAAGCTTCTGGTTTTTTCAATTTACCTGCCGGAAAGAAGGGTGCCCTTACCTCCCTGGTATCTCAAACTACTCTGACCGTAGAGCAACTCGACCTGGAACCTCTTACGCTGTTCGTTGCCTCGCGGGGTAATCTTCCCCAGGGAAAGGGGCGGATCAGCGGACAGTGGCAGGTGCAGACGGCAGGGCTGGATCACTTGAATATTAAAGGGAATGCAGCCATTCAGGGGTTGCAGCTTTACGGAGGAGTATTGGGGACAGACCGTCCGGAATTTTCTTCGATAGAGCTAAGTGTGGATCTGGAGAAGCAAAAATTAGATCAGCTTGTTATCAACACCATTGATTTACATTCAGATTTGCTCAACTTTCAGGCTGTTGGACAATTATCAGGTACTGTGGGTAGCATGCAGGTCGATGGGAGTGTTCATCTCCCCCGTATGTTTGCTCTGTTTCCACAGACAATGAGAACCAGAGAAGGACTGCAATTGGATAAGGGGCAAGTTGATTTTTCCGTCCTCTATCAACTTAAGGGAAGCGGCAAAAGTGATCTGACAATGGAGTGCACCAGTGAAACAATACGTGGTCAGGTTGGCTCCGTACCACTTTATTGGGATCAACCAATCACTGCCGAGGTCTCTCTCGTTATTGATCGTGGAATCTCCATTTTACAAAACCTGCAATTACAGACTTCATTTGCACAGTTGAACGGCAGCGGTGCCCTTGATAATTTCGCCATGCACGGTTGGGCTGATCTTGCACAGGCCCAAAAGCAGTTGGGACAGCTGGTCGAGCTACCGGTAGAACTCCAGGGGAAAGCAAGCTGGGACAGTTCTGTAACGCTCAATGAACAGGACCGTTATCTTCTTGAATCTGATTTTCAGATAACTGACTTCGCTCTTGGCAAGGAAAGTCCCCCTGGCACCTTGTTAATGAATGTGCGGGCGTCAGGTCAACGAGATCTCTTTCAGGGAGGTCGTTCAGGTATCTGCGACATTCGTCTGGATTCTCAGATGGGTACATTTACTCTGCAGGCCAAAGACATACGACTGCAGCCCGCAGTTTCAGCTTCCTATAGTTTTGACAGCCATGTTGAGCTTGAGAAGTTTTCATCTTTCTTCCGGTCCCTGAACCTGTCAGACGTCAAAATGAACATACTGGGCGTTATAGACCTGGAGGCTTCTGGACGGTACTCGCCAGATGTGTATGATATTGATCATCTCCTGTTGAATATACAAGATTTCGTTTTGCAGCAAGGGCCAATAGGATATGAAGATACCCATGTGCAGTTGAAAATACAGCCTCCTCCGCAGGTGGCTGATGTATCGGAAGGTGTACGGATAGTTCCATTGCGGATATATGATACCAGGCAGGAATTTTTGTTGAGGAATGGTGTTGGGATCCGTATCCTGCCTGGGACTCGCCAATTGAATGCTCAACATCTGCAACTGGACACAGGGTTGCTGAAATTGACTGATTCGTCAATAGTGGTTGATGACTATTCGCACCCGATGCAAAAGTACCAGGCACATGTTCAGGCCTCTTTTCAGGCAGAAAATGTACTGGATGTGCTCATACAGAAGCATTTGGTACCTCAAGACTTTTCAGCTCATGGCACTCTGGATATACTCGCTGACACATCCACCAATGGGTTGGAGCAAAAAGGTACATTTCAAATTCATGGTAAAGAAACAGAAATTAAAAAACATGAAAAAATAGTGTTTCCTCAGCAAGAGATTCAGGGGCATGCCGATTTTGTTCATGATTGGACAACAAACTCCCTGCAACTTGAAAACGTAACCTTTGATTCAGGCTTAGGAATGTTGCAGGGGCAATTGCACAGTGATCCTGAGCTGAATGTTATGGGAAATGCGTCTCTTTCTCCCGATTATGGAGCAGTTTCAAAATTGCTTACTTCCCTGACCGGTAAGACAATTATGTTGGAGGGGAAGCAGGCTGTTCAAGTTGAATTTGGCACCGAAAAGCCGGGTAAGGAGGAAACTACACAGCTCCTGCCATCGTTGCACTCTTCAGTCAATCTGGACAGGCTGGCTTTTGAAACACTGCTGGTATCAAAGCTGCAATCTACTCTCGAACTGGAGCGGGGAGCTGGTAGCTTTACCCTGCAAGGCGAGCTCAACAACGGCAAAATATATATGCAGCCAAGCCTTGATTTCAGCGAGATTCCCCATGTGCTCATGGTCCAGCAGCCGCAGAGAGTTTTGGATGAGGTCAATATAACCGAGTCGCTTTCCGAGCAGTTGCTTTCCCGGATGCATCCTCTTCTCGGCGTATTTGTACAGCCAACTGGAACTATCTCTGTTCTGTTGAATCATTTGCTCTACCCTCTGGAAAAACCCGAGAATGTCTTGTTTGCAGCCAGTTTGAATATGCGCAATGTGCAAATGGCACGTAATGGTTTGTTTGCCAGCATATTATCTGTGACGGGTTTGGGGGAAGGAGATCTGCAGATTGCAGACAGTGAACTCAATTGCGAAGGCAACTCTTCAAGGGTAACTTGCTCTCCAATTCATCTGCTGGTGGGAGAAACTGCAGTCACCTTGACCGGTTCCATGAGTTACAGCGGTGAGCTGGATTATGTGTTCCAGATACCCGTAACACGGAACCTGGTAGGTAAAGACGCATATGAGGTGTTGGAAGGTTCCATTTTAAAAGTACCTGTTTCCGGTACTGTGCATAAACCACGGTGTGATATGCAGGCATTGCAGCAGAACATAGGTGCGCTTCTTGAAAAGGCAGCAGAAAAAAGCATTCAGGAGGAACTGCTGCAGGCGGTACCTGACCTGTGGGATAAGATTTTTTCAAAGTGATGTTATGGATAGTGTAATTCGTTTGTGTATTATCGGGGCTGGAGGGTTTGTTGGTGCCATAGGGCGTTATCTGGTTAGTGGCTGGGTTCAGAATCGTTCGGATCTTCTCCTCTTTCCAATAGGAACCATGGCTGTTAACCTGATTGGCTGTTTTTGCATTGGTTTTCTTACGATGTTAGTCGAGACCCGTTCTTTTTTTTCAGTGGAAATTCGAAGTTTTCTGCTGATAGGGATGCTGGGCGCCTTTACCACGTTTTCAACCTTTGGCAATGAGACCTTGATGTTGATGAGGGAAGGGCGCTTTGATTTAGCGGCATTTAACTCCGTGGTACAGGTCGTTATTGGCGTAGCCATGGTCTGGATGGGTAGAGCTGCGGCAGGAATAATCTGGAGGTAGTATGAAGTTACCTGATCAGGGATGTTTGTTGAAAATAATTGTCGGTGAAGCTCTTCGTTATCAGGGCATGCCACTTTATGAATGGATTGTGATCGAGGCGAGAAAGCAGGGGATAGCCGGGGCAACCGTTTACCGTGGAATAATGGGGTTTGGGGCAAATTCAAGGATAAAAACAAATTCTGTGTTGCGATTATCCAATGATATGCCTGTTGTCATCGAGATGATTGATGAAGCACAAAAGCTTGAAAAACTACTGGATACTATAGATCCTGCCATTTCTGAAGGGATAGTAACGCTACAGGATCTGGCCATACGTATGTATCGTCATCGCAAATGATACCATAAAACGAATAGAGCAAAGAATTAAGGGCCGTGTAAAAAATTAAGTAACCTAATCTTGTTGGTCTCTCAACTCATTCCCCTGAGTTTTTTGGATAGTTATTCTTTTCCGCGCCCCTAAGCAGTTGTTTGAAAAATAGTGAAAAACTCGGGCTTGAAATATATGCCCTGAAGAAAAATCACATTGGAAATAATCACACCTGCGTACCATTGAGAGAAAGGATTGCAAGGCGGATCTTTTGTTTGACTGCATGTGCGCTGGTATTGTTCTTTTTATTTTTTTGAGGAGAAAATAGTGGGAAAAAAAATTGTCATTGTTGGTGCTGTGGCTGCTGGCCCTAAAGCGGCATGTCGATTGAAACGGCTGGATCCTGATTGCGAGATCACCATGGTTGATCAGGATTCCCTCATTTCATATGGTGGGTGTGGTATACCATATTATGTAAGTGGAGATGTTTCAGATGCCAGTGAGCTGCGTGCAACTAGTTTTCATGTAGTTAGAGACGAGAACTTTTTTAAAAATGCTAAAGGGGTAAATGTGCTGACCAGTACCCGGGCCATGTCCATTGACAGGGAACGTAAGGTGCTCAGAGTGCAGCATATGGAGAGTGGGGAACAGCAAGAACTCCCTTATGATAAACTCATGCTGGCCACAGGTGCAAGCCCATTTGCCCTGCCTATTCCTGGAACAGACCTTGATGGTGTTTTTACCATTGCCAACTTGCACAAAGCCATAGAAATCAGGAAGCGAATATCCCAGGGGCAGGTTTCCAGGGCGGTGGTTATAGGTGGTGGTGCAATTGGTATAGAAATGGCTGAAGCATTAAAAGATCTCTGGGGTGTGGAAACGTCACTGATTGAATTGGCACCTCATCTCTTGCCAGGGATTGTAGATTGGCATTTTGCAGAAATGCTTAAAGTACATCTGCAGGAAAGCGGTGTGGATGTATATACAGGAGAGTCAGCCACAGAAATTATTGGTGATAGTGAAGGAAATGTGACTGCTGTTACAACCGGTGCCCGCACGCTGGATGCCGATTTAGTGATAATAGCTGTTGGGGTACGCCCACGGAGTGAGTTGGCCAGGGAAGCTGGACTCTCTGTAGCTCCCTGGGGAGGCATCCGTGTTAACAGACGGCTGCAGACTTCTGACCCTGATATTTATGCTGCAGGAGACTGTATTGCTTCCGTGAGCAGTATTACCGGCAAGGAAACCTATGCCCCGCTTGGCTCTTTAGCAAACCGCGAGGGGCGTGTTGTCGCAGACAATATCGCCGGGCTACCTTCCACGTTTGGTGGCGTCTGCGGTTCCTTTATCATGAAAGCTTTTGAGCGTTGCATTTCATGCACCGGGATCAGCTATAAAACAGCTATCGCAGAGGGATATGACGCCGAGTATGCGTTGACGTCTCCCCCGGACCGAGCACATTTTTTTCCCAACCAGTCCGTGGTTATTTTTCAGTTGGTTTTTGATAGAAGAACAAGAAAGGTGCTCGGGGCGCAAGGCTTCGGGATGATGAATGACAGTCTCTCGGCACGCATTGATACTGCTGCGGCCCTTATTGGCAAAGGCGGAACGATTGATGATTTCATCGGTGTTGAGATGGCATATGCTCCACCATTTTCCGCTGCCATTGATACCATTAATGCCGCAGGATTTGTTGCTGAAAATCTTTGTGAGAACCGGCTTCGACAAGTACAATTGGAACGCTTTCTTCATTGGATGACCGATATGGAAATTGAACCTGATTGGGTTGCCCTTGATATTCGACATCCGATGGAGGCCAAACCCTATGTTGAACGGTATGGTAAAGACAAATGGGTTGCTGTTCAATACGAACAGATGCGTGAAAAATATTCCGAAATACCGGAAGGGAAAACCTGCATCATTTTGTGCAATGCAGGTACTCGCTCCTATGAAGTTCAAATCTTCCTTGACCATCTCGGCAAAACAGATAGCATGGTATTAGGTGGTGGTTTAAATGTCATCAGCAGGTTGGGGGTCGATTGGTATATTAAATAAACGACTATAGTTGGCCACTGTAGTCCTGCAGGTCAAGGAGGTAGTATGGCAGAATTGAATGCGCAGCACATGATAGAGGAAATTCAGGCCAACATTAACACTGGCGATGCATTAAAAGCACAACTGGTCCTCGATCATTTGGGGTCTGTAGACAGCAAAACCCAGAATCGGCTGGTGTATGAATTGTCTAGAGCAGATGTGAAATTTACCGTTCCTCTGCTCAACTACCTTCTCGTGACTCAACCTGATTTGAGTCAGAGTCTTCCTGTTATCAGGGAGACTCTGATATCCAGCCTTATCGCCTATCCTGAAGTTTTAATCGATAGCCTTTCTTCCCCTGAAATAGATGATAAAACACTGTTTGTGGAAACTGCGGGAGAACTGAAGCTTGAAGAGGCAACAAATCCTTTGATTGAACTTCTTGGCAAGTCTGAAGATGGCTACACCATGAGGCTGATCATCGATAATCTTGGACTTATAGGTGATCCTGAATGCGTTAATACCCTGACGGATTTTCTGTACTCTGCAGATAGAGAATTGATTATGGCAGCCATTCACGCCCTGGGCATGGTTGGGACCAATACCGCCATGCACAGACTCGCAGAGAGAATGGGAACCGACAATGAGTTGGACCTGATTATTCTCGGTATTTTTGCAGATGTACAGGATCAGGTCTCTTTGGAAAAATTAAATGACACATTACGTTCGCATTATGCGCATATGCGTATCTATGCGAAAGACAGTCTCGTTGCAATAGGAACAAAAGCCGTTCCTGTGCTCATAGAAAACCTCAAGGAGGAAAATAACGATTTACTCATCCATACCCTGAATATTCTTGGCGATATCGGAGACGATAGTGCTATCATGCCAATTCGCACATTGCTTAACAGTGTTCCTAAAAATGCCAATGTGCGCTTTGCAGCCTATGAGGCGCTGGCCTTGTTACCTCTCCGTAAGGGAGCATATACATTGGCAGCCGGGCTTACGGATAAAGAAGATCATGTCTGTACAGCCGCCGCCAGGGCTATTGACAGGAACTTTAATGAAGTGCTTGCTGCCGGCATCAAGAATATGATTCGTCCACAAAGTGATGAATCCAGGCATATTGTTAAGATTATAGTGAACGCCCAGGTAGACAATATGTTCCTGAGCCTAGCCGAAGAAGAGTTTTTTCAAGAAATGGCTCTGGTCTATTTACCACACGCCCATCCGGACATTCGTGAGCACTATATTGCATTGCTCAGGCAAAAAGGCCTGAATGATTTCGCAGGTAAGCTCACCGGCGAGGTGAGTGAAGAGGGGGCCAGGTTGAAGGTTTGTGCTGTAGACGACTCTAGAATGATCCTCAATATTTATAAAGCGACATTGCATGAACTGGGCTTTGAGCCTGTTCTTTTTGAGTTCCCTGCAAGTGCGATTGAATGGCTTGGAAAAGAGAAGCCCGCCCTAGTGTTAACTGATCTGAACATGCCTGAAATTTCAGGAATAGAACTGACTCTGCGTTTACGGGAAAAGTATACTGTAGATCAATTACCTGTGATCATGGTGACCACCCAGGGAGATGCTCAGGATCATGAGGCTGCAACCTCTGCCGGTGTTAATGCCATTTTAATTAAACCGTTCAATGCTGAATCTTTGCGTAAAGCAATGGAGGAATTTATCGCTGTGAGTTAATTCCTCAAGCCTTTCTGAGGCACGGCATAGGGCATTTGTTCATCCCCCAGGATTAAAAGATGGGGGTTGACCGCACCTAGCCCTAGGGTTACATGCCAACAGCAAACATGGCATCCAGATCATGTTTGGAATAGGCTTTGAAAGCCAGCATTGTTTCTGTTTTTATAACTGCATCTATCTGCAGGAGTTTTTTGGTTACCAGACTGGAGAGATCTTCATTTGTTTTAACGCGAACTATGGCTATCAGGTCATACTGACCACTGACCGAGTAGACCTCAGAAATACCTTCAGTGTCAGCTAACTGTTCAGCTACGGTATTGATCTTGTTTCTCTTGACATTCATAAAAATAATCGCTGTAACCATTTATCAATCCTTGGATGTGGGTGGTTAAATGTTAAGTGTGAAATCTGAGTGGAGAGGTCATGTACCGATGGATTTCAAATACTGTAACAGGGAATTAAAATCACGCCCAACCTGTTCCGGGGAATGGGCATCTGACCCTGCCTGAAGGCGAATATGTTTTTTCTGCGCCATTTGTAGGATGTCACGGTTGGGAAAAGGATTATTTCGTAAGGTAAATCCGGAAGTATTGACTTCCAAAGCAATGTCTTTTTGCGACATTACATCAAGAATTTGTTCTATAAGTGAATAGTGATATGTTGTCAGAGTAATGTCTGGTACATGCCGTAGAGCGGCATCCAGGTGACAGACTACATCAATGTGTATATCATGCAAGACTTCCAGAATAGAGGTGAAATAGTCGTCGAGAACGATATTTCTACCAAAGGCTAATAATTGGCTCAGCCCACGTTTTTTCCTGCTGAGCAGATTGTAGTGCTCATTACCTATTTGAAAGAAATGGCGCGATAGACCAATGCGGTCCACTGGCAGCTTTGCAATACGCGAATACACCTCTTTGGGCATAGCAGGGTTAATACCAGCTTCAACACCGAGAAGAATGTTGATTTTATCTTTATAGCGTTCGCGTAGACGGTTTCCTTCTGAAAAATAATACCTGAAGTCCTCCGTGGTCAGCCAGCTTCGTGGCTGATAAGAAATACCAGTTTCCATGTGTTCCAGGAAACATATCGTATGCAGTTTCTTATCAATGGCAGCTTGGACATAATCTTCCATTTGCCCGGTAGCATGTTGACACAGCGAAGTATGAATATGGCCGTCAAATCCTGTGTCAATCTGCGTGGCCAGTGTCATGAAGGGCGTACGTATCCTTTAGGAAAGAGCTTGGGAGGTCAGGCATTTCCTTTGGGAAAGAAGTGCAAGACACCATCTATGTCGGAAGTGTCGCAAAAGTCGCCGAGTTCCATTTCTATGTCTATGAGATCCCCTATTCCTTCTATTTCAAGTGAAAAGGACGGGCCATCGGGAAGGTGATAGACAAGGGTGTCAACTTTTGAGAAATCAATTGTATTTGGGAAAATGTTTTTCATAAAATAAAAAATAAGGAAGTCCAGCTATATGGCTGAGCTTCAGGGTGGAGCTTAGAGCACCTTTTTCAAGATTGCCATGATGTGCAATTTGTATAGATACCCGAAAACGGTTGCGTTTATTGATATGTGTAATCAATATTGGCAACTCACAACAATACGTTACTGCACACCTTATGATGTTCTTCTATCTATTAACAGGTTCAGCGGTAATTGCACACAAAATTGCTCAAATGATTAGTACTTTTTTTTGGCAATTCGGGGGACAATCATTATGGAAAGGGCCGTATGATGCTCAATGTAACCCGATAGAAAATGTATTGTGTTCTAACCTGTTGATGTAGCAGTCTATTTTGTGTCTAGAGAATAAGGTTTGACAGTATTACCGAAGGTGGTAATATAGCAGGTTCATTTTATAAAAGCGTGTACTGTCTTTTGAATACTGATAATCGTTACAGAGATCAGTCCTGGAAGGGTTTGATTCAAGGGGAGTATATCGATAATGATTCGAGGGTGTCCGAGGGGGGGCCCAAAAAAGGTGATAAAGGTCCACCACGAGAGGGATTAGAGCATGTCCGATACGTTTGAAAACGATGCAATTCAGAGTAGTACTTTAAAGAGCACGGATAAAAATCCATCAAATATAATGCCGGAGAAATTGACTCTGGATTCAAGTCTCCAGTTCGAGTGTCATCCCGGAGTGAGTTGTTTTACTGCATGTTGCCATAATATTAAAATAATTTTAACTCCTTATGATATTCTCATCCTGAGTAGAAGACTCGGCATTACAGCCAGTAAATTTGTTACTGAATACACTGAACCTACCTATTTGGAAAAAACAGATATGCCCGGTGTACAGCTGAAACTTGTAGGAGAGAAAAGGGGATGTCCTTTTGTTACACCTGAAGGCTGTACCGTGTACGAAGATCGCCCAACAGCGTGTCGCTATTATCCTGTGGGAATGGCTGATTTTCATGAGGGAGGCTCAAATGATGCTGCTGAGGAGAAATTTTTCTTTTTGGTAAAAGAACCTCATTGTAAGGGACACGAAGAATCCAAACGGTGGACCATTCGTGAATGGCGGGCTGATCAAGGCGTTGATATTCGTGATGAAATGAATAAGGAATGGCTTCGCCTAGTCATGCGTAGAAAATCGTTTGGGCATCAGGCTTCTTTGAGTGAGGCAGCCAAACGGATGTTCTTTATGGCATCCACTGATTTGGATACATTCCGGGATTTTATTTTCAACAGTTCTTTTCTTGACACCTATGAAGTCGACCCGGAGACTGTTGCCAAAATCAAAGAGGATGATGTTGAGCTTATGCTTTTTTCATTCAGATATCTGGCAAATACTCTTTTTGGCGCCGGTGGAATGAAAATTAAGGAAGATAAACTTAAAGCCAAGGTGGAAGAAATCAAGGAACGGCAGGATGAATCACTGAAAAAGGCTGAGCAGGAGTATAAGGAGTTAAAAGCCGAGCGCGACAGGATGCTCCAGGAACGTAAAGCATAAAAAGAAAGCGTTACAAGAGATAAAAACTCTTATGTAGGATGAGATCTGTCCAGAAAGGGATCTTTCTGGACAGATTGAACATGTTACTCTTTAAAGAGATGGAAAAAAATATCTGAAATATAGACTACACCCACCAATTTTCCATTATCCACCACCGGCATCCGACGGATACGATCCTTTATCATGCGGTCAACTATGGCCATGAGAGGTTCATCGGGGGAAATGCTCAAAATATTCGGATTCATGATTTGCCGAACGGTTTTTTCTTTCACAGCTTCAATGAACTGATCCAGTTCACCTTTCCATGAAATAGTATCACCATCTATACCATAGTTCAAAAAAGAAGGACGTAAATGGTACAGTATGTAGAACATACTTATTGTGCCAACCAGTCTGTAGGCATCATCGACCACCATAAGACTCACTGTTTTGTGTCCGGTGGGACGAATTTTGGCGTCAAGTATTCGGCGGATGGCATTTACTGCAGGAGCATCCAAATGTATGGTGTCAAAGTTTTTTACCATTATGTCTTTGGCAAATAGTTGCATATTCAACTCCTTGGTTCATCTGAAAGGAAATTTGCAGTTTACATACATCCCTTATAGTATTTATGCAACACTACAATGTAAAAATCCAGTCATATCAATTCAGTTATAACTAAGATGCTCTTTCATTTCATTTTTTTGATGTGGTGGAGAAAAATAGGGGGATAATGGAAATGATCAGCTGGTGTAAGCAGGCCTGAAGGCATTACGTACGGAGTTTTTTGAGTCACTGCTTTAAGGGGCACGGAAAAAATAAAATATCCAATCTTGCTTGTCTCTCAACTTGGTAACGCAGTAGCGTCAAGGGTTCAATACTGCCAATATGGAACTATTGACGCTACGACGTTACCAAACCGATATCCTACGCAATTTTTGGATATTTATTATTTTTCGTGATCCTAAACTTTGAATTTATGCTGTTTGACAGGCTGTTTTTAAGATGAATTTTTCTGTTGGAATAATCTGAAAAAACAGGAAATCTGCCGGCAGAGTCCTGGAGAGTAACAGGGTAAAAAAAAAAGCCCTGCCGGAATATCCGGCAGGGCTTTCTTCAATAATGGCAATACTGATTATTCAACATCCAAAGCTTTTGCCCATGCTTTGAGCATTTTCCAGGATTTGTCAGTATCTGTCTGTGCAGCTGTCATAAGCTGGTCAACCATATCAGGATTGGCCATCTTCAGCATACGATAACGGTTTTCGTTCAGAGCGTAGTCGGCAAAGGACATAGTCGGCTCTTTACTATCAATGGTCAATGGGTTTTTACCCTCGGCCTCGAGATCAGGATTGTAGCGGTACAAGGACCAGTGACCACACTCAACAGCTTTCTTCTGCTGCTCAAGACCTGTAGCCATGTTAATACCATGGTTGATGCAGTGTGCATAGGCGATGATCAGAGATGGTCCGTCATAGGCTTCAGCCTCAGCAATGGCTTTGATTGCCTGCTGTGGGTTGGCACCCAGAGAAATGCGGGCTACATATACAGTCCCAAAGGTGGAGAAGATCATACCCATATTTTTCTTAGGTGCTTTCTTACCACCAGCAGCAAACTGTGCTACAGCTGCACGAGGTGTGGATTTGGACATCTGACCACCGGTGTTGGAGTACACTTCGGTATCCAGAACCATAACATTAACGTTTTGACCAGAGGCAAGAACGTGATCCAGACCGCCGTAACCAATATCGTACGCCCAACCGTCGCCACCGAAAATCCAAACGGATTTTTTCACCAGGTAATCGGCAAGGGAAACGAGACCTTTGGAGAGTTTGTCGGAATTACCCGCAAGAGCTGCCTTCAATTCAGCAACACGCCCACGCTGTGCTTCAATTTCATCCTGGGTGCTCTGGGTAGCGTCAAGCAGTCCATCAGCCATTGCCTTGTCGATCAATTTGGCTTCTACAGCAGCTTCTACCAGCTCTGCTGCCTGACTACCGAGTTTGTCAACAGACTGACGCATACCAAGACCGTATTCAGCATTGTCTTCGAACAGTGAGTTTGACCAGGCAGGACCACGGCCATCATCACGAGTACAGTATGGTGTGGTCGGCAGGTTACCACCATAGATTGAAGAACAACCTGTAGCATTGGCTACCAGCATCCTATCACCGAACAACTGGGTGATCAGTTTAACATAAGGAGTTTCACCACAACCTGCGCAAGCACCGGAGAACTCAAACATAGGTCTCAGGAACTGGCTGCCTTTAATGGTTGTTGGGTTGATGGTGGCACGATCAACTTCCGGCAGTTTCAGGAAAGCTTCCCAGTTTTTGGACTCGCGCGCATGTACTTCTTCGGTGTTGGGGATCATTACCAGCGCAGGTGTCTCTGTTTTCTTACCATCTGTATCTTTCTTACGCGCAGGGCAGGCAGTAACACAAAGTGTACAACCGCAGCAATCAGCTGTGGAAATCTGCATGGTGAATTTCATGCCTTTGTATTCTTTACCAACTGCGTCTGCTGTTTTGAAATCCGCGGTTGCCCCAGCTGCTTCAAGTGCTTCAGGTGTAGCAACTTTCATACGGATACAGCCATGTGGGCATACCAGGGAACAACGTCCACATTGGATACAGGTCTCTGGATCCCAGCTGGAAACATTGACCGCGATGTTTCGTTTTTCCCATTGTGTAGTGGCTGTTGGCCAGCGACCATTGTCAGGCATTTGAGAAACGGTGATTTCTTCTCCGCGGCCTTCCATCATTTTAGCGGTAATTTCCTTAACAAACTTAGGCGCTTCTTCAGGAACGGTTGGCGGCATTTCGTGACCAGAAACTTCACTTGGTAAAGATACCTGGACAATGTTCTCTATGGCACCGTCAACTGCTGCATAGTTCATGTTGACGATCTTATCGCCTTTTTTGCCATAGGTTTTCTTGATCGCAGTTTTAATAGCCTCTACTGCGGCTTCCTGGGTGAGAATACCGGAGATCATGAAGAATGCTGTCTGCATGATCATGTTGATACGTGCACCCAAACCAATTGCCTGGCCAAGTTTTACTGCATCAATGATGTAGAATTTTGCTTTTTTCTCTATCAGTTGTTTCTGAACCAGAGCTGGCAGATGAGACCAGATTTCATCTTTAGAGAATACAGTGGTCAGGAGAAAAGTTCCTTCATCTTCCAGGTTAGCCAGCATGTCGTAGGAATCCAGGAAGGCAAAGTTGTGACAGGCGATGAAGTTGGCTTTGTTGATCAGGTAAGGAGCAACAACCTGGTTCTCTCCAAAACGGAGGTGAGAAACGGTCATGGAACCTGATTTTTTAGAATCGTAAACAAAGTAACCCTGGGTAGAGTTGGTTGTCTCACCACCGATGATCTTGATGGTATTTTTATTCGCGCCAACGGTACCGTCTGAGCCTAAACCATAGAACAGAGCACGATAGACATCTTCGCTTTCAATGTTAAAGGTTTTATCGTAATCCAGGCTGGTAAACGCAACGTCGTCGTTGGGGCCAACACAGAATTTTTTCTTAGGTGCAAAGGATGCCATGTTGTCGTATACAGCTTTCACCATGGCTGGGGTGAACTCTGCAGAACCAAGACCATAACGTCCACCGAGAATCATAGGCATGAACATGGTAGGGTTGGCTTCAACTGCTTCACCAACTGCTGCACGAACATCAAGATACAGAGGCTCGCCAAGGGCACCAGGCTCTTTGGTACGGTCCATAACAGTGATACGTTCAACGGTACCGGGCAGGGCGTTGACCATAGCTGCAGCATCAAAAGGTCTGAAAAGACGAACGATAACGCAACCAACTTTGTCTCCCTGGCTGGCCAGGTAATCAATGGTGGAAGCAACAACTTCCGCACCGGAACCCATGATAACGATGACGTCTGTTGCATCCGGAGCGCCGTAGTAATCGAAAAGGTGATACTGACGACCGGTTATCTTGGCGAATTGATTCATTTTCGCCTGTACGATTCCAGGTACAGCATCATAATATTTGTTTACTGTTTCACGGCCTGTGAAATATACGTCAGGATTCTGAGCAGTACCGCACATACTTGGGCGGTCTGGAGTCAGCGCACGCTCACGATGGGCAAGAACCTGGTCATCATCAATCATTGCACGCATATCATCCATTGTCAGTTCTTCGATCTTGGCTACCTCATGGGAGGTACGGAAACCATCAAAGAAATGCAGGAAAGGAATACGTGATTCCAAGGTTGCGGAAGTGGAGATCAGAGCCATATCCTGAGCCTGCTGTACGTTCTCTGCACAGAGCATAGCCCAGCCTGTCTGACGGGCTGACATTACATCACTGTGATCGCCGAAGATTGAGAGACCCTGATAGGCGAGGGCACGAGCTGTTACATGGAATACGGTAGGGGTCAGCTCACCTGCGATTTTGTACATATTGGGCAGCATCAGCAGCAAACCCTGTGACGCAGTAAATGTGGTGCAGAGAGCGCCTGTGTTCAGAGAACCATGCAACGCGCCGGCTACGCCACCCTCTGACTGCATCTGAGAGATGACAGGAATTGTTCCCCAGATATTCTGTTGCTTTGCATTGGCTTTGGCATCCGCTTCTGCTGCCATCGGAGATGATGGCGTAATAGGATAGATTGTGATGACTTCACTGGTGGCATACGCAACATGGGTACATGCCTGGTTGCCGTCAATGGTGACCATTTTTCGCGACATAGTTCTTTCTCCTTACACGATGGTTACTTATTGCCGGCAGAATTCCCGTCGGCAATTGTTTTGAAAAAAGGGGACATCTCTGTGCAGAAACAAAGAGCCACATTTTTTTTAAACACTGGAAGATTTGGGTGAGGACGGACTAATCCTGAAAAAAATGATTGACGCTTCATTCAATCACGAAGTGCTAGCCATCCGAAAGAAACCCTACTTTCCCCCCCAGTATAGTTGGGCCTTCTTGGAACGAGACCTTTACAACATCAACGGCGACATACCTGTACCGCAGATAAGAACAAAGATCATTTAATGAGGGGAAGATAAACTAAAAAAAAGTATAATGCAACGGTAAAGAGCTCTCTAAATGGGTAGGATAAGTAGACCTTTGCGAATAAGAAGTGATTGCTACTCAGGTGCATAAAACAGGAATATAGGAAATCCTTTAACAAGGATGGTATCCTGCCCGTCAGTATACCTGAAAAGGTGAGGGCCGATTCATTACCTGGTCCTTTGCTCCATGCTGGAATGGTTTGCTGCATGAAAAATGAGTCTCGGGGCAACAGTATAAAAAAACCAGTAATCAGGAAAAATATTCGTCACAGACCCTTATGGTACAAAACGGTTGGCATAACCCCATAACCGTACGTTGTCACCTTATGTATTTTCCTCTTCAATGAAATCTTTGATTTTTTCGTACAAAGACTGTGGAATCTGTTCGCTATACATAAATTGCTCGGCTTCATCTCCACTGATTTGCTGTTTGATTTCCAATGGAAGGCTTCTTAAAAAAGCAACCCGCTCAGGAATCGGTTTTTTTGCCGGTGTCTGTGTAGGATTGTTCCGCATCAGAGATCCTCATAGGCCAGAAGTAAATAAATAATGTTTTTATCTGTGTTACCTGTATAGTGCTTTATGCATTTTGGGCGCAGATGTAAATGGGGGAGCCGGTTTTTGTCGTTTTTTTCACATGTATATTTTGCCTGGGGAAAATTTTTTCACCGAAAAACACCTATATTATTAACTTCCCGTAGAAATTGTTTGGCCCTTTAACAGATTCTGGTATAGTGCCGTTTTTTGGATAAAGATTTTATGATGGCGTTGTGTTGTGTTCTCACAGGAAAGCATTGTTGAAAAAATTAGACAGCAGTTGGATTCTCAGGAACAGGAGATTTTGAGCGGCTTGGCCTGTTGCAACAGGGAATCCCTCCGTCGACGTGAAGAGAAGCGTCCTGGATATCGACAGAATTTTGCCATGGATGCTGATCGTATTCTGCATTCCAAATCGTATTCCAGATACATTGATAAAACCCAGGTCTTTTCTCTCATAGAAAATGATCATATCAGTCACCGGGTGCTTCATGTGCAACTTGTTGCCCGCATTTCGCGAACCATTGGCAGATTTCTTGCGCTTAATGAAGATCTCATTGAAAGCATTGCCCTAGGACACGATATTGGTCACCCGCCCTTTGGTCACGAAGGGGAACGTATTCTCTCAAAGATCTGTAGGCTACATGGGCTTCCGTCTTTTCAACATAATGTACAGTCGATTCAGTTTCTCGATCGCTTTGAGCGTAAAGGCACGGGCTGGAATTTAAGTCTTCAGGTTCTTGATGGGATTTTGTGCCATGATGGTGAAGTAAATGTGACCCGGTTACGTCCAGACCGCGAGAAAAATTTTGCATTGTTTGACTGTGAATTGAAAGACAAAGCCGACAATCCCAGCTTGCAGCTTTATCCCATGACCCTGGAAGGATGTGTTGTACGGCTCGCTGATACCATAGCCTATATCGGCAGGGATATAGAAGATGCCATAGAACTTGGTTTCATTTCCAGAAAAGATATTCCCACTTCCTGCGCGTCTGTATTGGGGACAACGAACGGGACCATTGTTCATACCTTGGTAACGGACCTGATCTGCAATAGCACCCATGTTCGGACCGCAAGAACACAAGCAGGTGAACGGGATTTTATCGGTTTCAGTGAGGCTGTGGCGACTCAGCTTTTGGAACTGAAAAGATTTAATTACCAGAATATATATACTAATGCAGCGTTCAAGCCGGATTTTGTCAAAATCCATCGTTGCTATGAGCAGTTGTTCGACTATTTTTTACGACAAGCAATGAACGAAGAAGAAACTGGAGAAACAGGCCGTTTTCTCCGCTCCATGTCCAAACAATACAGACAGGAGCACAATTGTGTAGAGTTGGTCCGTGATTATCTCGCGGGAATGACAGATAAATTTTTCCTGCGTAAGGCCCGAGAGATCGGGTGCGATGTTCCGGAGCGGCTATGCGTGCAAAATTGAAGCTACTGCTCCCGGGTGAGCAGGCGAGAATGATTACCATAGCTGCCTTTATAGGCGTGATGTCAGGATTTTCCATTATTGCCTTCAGAGAGGCTGTGGAACTGGTGCATGAGGTCGTTTTTGTCGGAGGGTATAATCTCCTTGGCATTGAACAGGGAGGGTGGCGTTGTCTGCTTATCCCTTTATTACCCATGGCTGGTGCAGTTGGCCTTATTCCTTTATCCCTGCTTTTTCCCGGAAAAGTTAACGGCTATGGTCTCCCTGCCTTCTTGCGTCGGGTAAATCTGGAAAATGGAGTTATCCGTGCACGCAATATTTTTATTAAAATTGTGGCAACGGCTCTCACCATTGGTTCCGGTAATTCGGCAGGTGTGGAGGGGCCCATCGCGCAGATTGGAGGGGCGGTCGGTTCACAAGTAGGGCAACGCTTCCGTGTTAGCGGTAAGCGTATGAAGGTTTACATCGCAGCAGGCTGCGCAGGAGGAATAGCAGGTATTTTTAATGCGCCGCTGGCAGGCATTTTTTTTGCCGCTGAAATTGTTCTCCTTGGTACCTATGAAATTTCATCTTTTTCCGCACTTGTCATTTCTTCTGCGCTTTCCACTGTTGTTTCCAGGGCCTATTATGGGCAGGTTCCCGCTTTTCCTATTCCTGACTACCAGATTGTAAATTATTTTGTTGAGTTGCCATTGTATGCAATAATGGCCTTTCTTGTTGGAATTCTTGCAGTTATTCATATTCGTTTTTTTTATTATGTGAGGGATAAGTTTCAAAACCTCCCATTGCATCCGCAGGCTAAACCAATACTGGGAGCTTTTCTTGTAGGATGCATAGGGATTTTCTTCCCACAGATTATGGGGGATGGCTATGGCTACATTGAAAAGACTTTAACAGGTCATGGTGTTGTCTGGCTGATGTTTGTATTGATCTTCCTTAAGTCCATAGGCACAGCCATAACCCTGGGTTCAGGGGGCGCAGGAGGCGTTTTTGCTCCCTCGCTGTTTATTGGCGCCGTTATCGGCGGGGCATATGGTGGCGTGGTTCATAACTGGTTTCCCGGTCTGACAGCCGATCCCGGAGCATATGCAACTGTCGGTATCGGTGCTTTTATGGCGGCTTCAACCCATGCTCCCCTGACTGCGATTTTTCTCCTGTTTGAAATGACAGGAAATTACATGATCATCATCCCTGTTATGATGACCGCTGTCATCGGTACCATGACTGCAACCAGATTTTATTCAGACTCAATTGATACAGTCGATTTTACACGTCAGGGTATTGATATCCATCAAGGAAGAGAAGTGGCTATCATGAAATCCATCCGTGTTGGTAAAGCTATTATTGAAGACGTTGATTTTATCAGTGAGAATGCAAATATAAATCATCTTCTAGAGTTATTTCGTTTTGCAAAAGACAGTTTTTATTTTCCCGTGGTAAACCATAAGGGGCTCATGGTAGGTGTTGTTTCCATGCAGGATGTCAAGACAATACTCCACGATGAAGAACAGCGGGTCTGTTACCTGGTAGGTGCCATCTGTACTAGAGATGTGATCATGCTGACCCCTGACGCAACCTGTTACGAAGCCATGCAGCTTTTCGATATTAAGGGGATTGATGAAATCCCTGTGGTGGAATCCCATGAAGAACCGTGGGTGCTCGGTATGCTCAGACGACAGGATGTAATAGCAGCGTATAACCATGAAATGCTCAACCGGGGTATTAACGAAAAGGCTGAATCCATCCGTATGTTATGTTCAGCGACCTGAGCATATGCCTCATATAGGAGTAAACATCAAATGAGGAATTTGTAAAAGAGCACCGGAAAGGTGCTCTTTTTTTTACATTTTCCTTCCTGTCAATAAATAGGAAAATCTTATTATAGCTGTTGATTATGTTCCCTTGATGTATAATATCTTTATACATCTCCGTGAGCAGCAATATGAGGTACTCTGTGAAGATTACTCTTTTTTCTTTTGGCTACAAACATGGTTTTCCTGAGGCGGACATGGTCATTGATGTGCGCTTTCTCCCTAATCCCTATTGGGTCCCGGAACTCAAGCCCCACAGTGGCTGCGACCCCAGGGTCGCTCTATATGCCCTGGGTAACGAAAGTGGACGCCATTTTCTTGAGTACCTGGAGCCGTTTCTGGACTTTCTTCTGCAAGAACACGCTTCCAGGGAAAGGGAGCAGTTTACTGTAGCAATAGGCTGTACTGGAGGTAAACATAGAAGTGTCGCTGTTGTTGAGCACCTTAGAAGATTTTTAGATGAAAATCCTTTTCCCTTGGAAGCATATCACCGGGATATGGACAAGGAATAACAAATCATGTAATCCCACAAACATGTGAGGAGGATCGTATGAAAGAACTATTTAAAAATGTTGTGTATGCCGGTCTGGGAGCAGCCTTTCTCACCAAGGAAAAGATTGAGGACATTAAAACTGACCTGATCGAAAAGGGTAAAATGAGTCAGGAAGAAGGAAAACAGTTTGTTGATGACCTGGTAAAAAAATCTGAACAGGCAAAGGAACAATTTGAGTTGTGGCTGAACAAACGGGTTGAAGAAAAAGTGAAGCAGCTTAACCTGGCCACCGCAGATGAGGTGCAGGAGTTGCGTAGGCAGATTGCCGAACTACAGGTTGCCCTGAATAAAAACAGTAGCGACGAATCCTGATTCTGGACGATGTTCAGTATCCGAAAACTTGGGGCCATTGGACGTACATATCGTCATTTAAACCGGTATCACCGGATATTACGCGTCCTTTTCAAATACGGTTTTGAAGACCTGGTTGATCGTTTGCACATAGATCAGTATCTTGAATCTGGTCTGCAGATGATCAACCGAAAACCTCGTGAGCAAATCACCCGTTTTTCCCGGCCAGAACGATTGCGACTGGTCTTTGAAGAGCTTGGGCCCACCTTCATCAAACTTGGCCAGCTGCTTTCCACCAGGCCCGACCTTATTCCCGCGTCATACGTTCATGAACTGACAAAACTTCAGGACGACATCCCTCCCTTTGCTTCGGAGGCTGTCAAAGAAATTTTCCAGGAAGAGTTGGGGAAAAATCCTGAAGAGTTTTTTTTGTCATTTGAATCTGAACCACTGGCAGCAGCATCCATAGGCCAGGTACACTTTGCTCGTCTGGACAGCGGTGAAGAGGTAGTTGTGAAGGTGCAACGGCCAAAGATCGACCAGGTCATAGCTGTCGATCTGGAGATTCTTGCTCATCTGGCCAGTCTCATGGAACAATACCTTGAAGAGTTCCAGGGGCATAGTCCCTCTGATATTGTTGAAGAATTTGCAAGGGGACTGAGCAGGGAAATAGATTTCAATACGGAACTGGCGAACATACAACGATTCAGCCGTCAATTTGAGGGAAACAACACCATTCTTGTCCCCAAAGTTTATCCCCACTTGAGCACAGAACGTATTCTGGTTATGGAATATATAGCCGGTGTGAAGTGCTCCCACTTGCAGAAGTTGAAGGATATGGATTGTGATCTTTCGCTATTGGCCAGACGTGGGGCGAATCTGGTGATGGAGCAGATTTTCGTGCATGGTTTTTTTCATGCCGACCCTCACCCGGGAAATATTTTTATCCTGCCGGGTAACGTGATCAGTTTCATTGATTTTGGTCAGATGGGACGTCTGTCATTGCGGGACCGGGAGGTGTTTGCCAATCTCGTCCTGAGTCTGGTTTCTGGTGATGAACGTAAAATCCTCAACGGTATTCTTGCCATTACCATTCAACAGGGAGAAGTGGACCGGGAGCTTCTCAGTCGCGATCTTGCGGGACTCATCGATCTGTACCTCTACCGTCCTTTAGGCGAGATAAAAGCTGCCAAACTCCTTCAGGACATGCTGGATTTGATTTCAAGACACAAGTTATCTTTCAGGCCCAGCATGTATTTGATGATGAAAGCCCTCAGCACAGTTGAAGGTGTTGGGCTGATGCTGGATCCGGACCTGCAATTAATACTTCTTGCCAAACCGTTCATGCGAAAAATTCAACTTGGTCGCATGGATCCCAGAAGAATTACGGAAGATATACTGGACACATCCGAGTCCTATGTTCAGCTGTTGCGGGAGATGCCTGATGAAGTATTGAGTATCCTCAAATTATTGCGAACCGGCAAGATGAAGGTTGAATTTGAGCATCTGGGCTTACAATCTCTCCGCAAGACCTTGGATAGGGTGTCCAATCGCATCGCATATTCCATAGTACTGGCCGCCCTTATTATTGGTAGCTCACTGATTGTTCTTTCAGATATACCCCCTCGCTGGCACGATATACCGCTTATCGGCATCATTGGTTTTCTTGTGGCCGGAGTTATGGGCTTCTGGTTGCTGCTGTCCATCCTTCGGCATGGACGTATGTAGAAAGCGAGACAATCGCAGAAGTAACTGGGCTCAGGTACTTCATCTTCGGACAATATCACTTTTCCGCATAGATGGGCTATAACGAAAAACCACGATTGTCCATAATTGAAACACCTGAGACCTGTTGAAGTTCTGTGGGAAATGAAATTAACGAGATGTACTCCTCGCAATCAATTACTGGCAGAGTTCTCAGCACATGTCCCATGAAATAGTTGCAGAATACATGGGCGATGCTTTTACTTCTTCATCCACTTGCCATTGATATGGATGAATTGACCCGCAGGGGTCTTTTCAATGGCTGTTTTTCCAGCAAGCTTTTCCACTGCCTGAAGAGATGTATTCCTTTTTTGGGCAATTTCCTGATACTGTTTTTTTCGAGCTGCGTTAATTGATTGTACGAGTTTATCAACTTCGCCGTTTCCAGGTTTAACACTCTGAAGGTATCCGCTGGGAGTTTCGCCTACCAAACCTTTCTGTTTGGCATTTTGCAGGTCCATAGCAAAAATAGATGCCGAACTGAAGAACAGGGTAACTAAAAAATAGAGAAATATTTTTTTCATAAAAGGGCTCCTTAAAACAATCCACTATCTTCACTGAGTACTTGTTCCAAATCTTTTTCAACCTTCACCTGAATCTCATGTTTGATATTCACATTAAGGTTGATGGTAATTGGCTTTTCCGGAGGAGCGACTTCCACCCTTGGGGTACAGCCTCCGAGGATAAGAAAAAAGGACAACAAAAACAAAAAAGCATAGGGAGGTTTATTCATAATGGCTCCTTGGGACATGAAGGCACATGGAAATGAATTACTCTGAGGATACTGAAACGGCTGGTGACTATTTACGCTCAGTCTCCCTCTGTTTATGGGATCCGGCCTTGAGCGAATGCTGGAGCTCTTTATCCAGGTCGGAAGTGACTTTATTATTGTACTGGACGCTTCGCAGAAGCGAAAGAAGATTTTGTTCTGTATGGATATTCAAATGTACAGGTCTGGTTTCAGATAAATGTGGACTTTTTCCCTGAAGTTGTATCTCCACCAGCAGATTACCGTCTGGATGGTAGGTCACTGTGGCCTGCAGTAATGTATAATAGAATTCCTGCAAAGCCCGCAGAACCATTTCTGTATATTTACTTTGTTGTCCTGTGTCGGGGGGCTGATAACGAATAACACCTTGGTTTCCGATGCCATGAACCTCGCCTTCATTTACAACGAAACCTTCCGACGTTTGTTGAACGGGCAGGTGCCCAGAGACTGTTCCTTCTACTTCCAGCCCCTGTGCCTTGAAATAACTGATAAGTGAGGCAAGATTTATGTCATTGAAATAGAGAGTTGTATCATTACTCTTTTCTGTGAGCGAGAGTGTAAAGGGGGCGGCCTGAATTTTTCCCCCGAGAGTCTTGGCTGATACTTCTTGAAAAATGACTGCAGGGAGAGCTGATTGCTCTCGGTTATCAATAACGGTGGTGACCTGAACCTGTTCCAGGGGCACAAGCATATGTAATTGTTCTATACTTAATGTGCCTGGTTCCGGTGTGCGAAGTATTTTCCCAAACTGGAATTTTTCTTCAGCATTCAGCCCTGTGTATGGGAAACCAAGGATAGAGCCTGCTCCATTTTTTATGTTCAATTCAACAGTTGTCTCTGGTGTGTCACCAACTCCCCACACAGTGGAGAACGTACATGCTGCCTGCCCCCCTGTCAGATCAAAGGGGATTTGCTTTCCTTTGATGAGTTTTTGCAGGGAGTTTGATCCCTGAAAACTATGGGTGGTGGTACCGTTGATATGACCTTTCCCGGTATGCATATTATGTTGCAAATGGAGTGTTATCAGGTCTTCTGGACCACCTGTGTTAAGTAGTATTGTCCCTGTAACGATATCTTTCGAGGAAGCAATTTCTGTCTCTACAGTACGAAAAGGTATGGCATATTCTGAAAATTGCACCTTGGCATCTGCAACACGACTCCTGATCTCATAAGCCAAATTTTTGCCAGATTGTTCGAGCAGGTTGATAGTAAGCTCTGCCTGCTTCAGAGATGCTCGTGTCTTGTTATGATGGATTGTCAGAGGAGAAAGTTGTATTCCCAGGGGAGCCAGCATCCATTTTGCCTGTTCAACAGTGAGTTGCAGAGGATTTTTCGGGTGTATTGTTATTTCGGGGATGGAGATGCTTTTCAGATCAAGCCCCTTGCCGGATACTGTATCCAGAATCGCCTCAAATTTGACAATATCTCTGGCTTTTCTGCTCATGGAAAATTGGCGTGGCTGCATTACAACGTGAGCAATGTTTGTTTCTTTAGTTTTTATGTTGTTGATTTTCCACTGCATATCTGGAGCAAATGCCAATGACCAGTCTTGCTCCTGCCAATAGTATTCTCCTGCCAGCCCTATCTGCAGGCCATCAAAGGAGGAGGATTCGCTTTGCATGCTGCCTGCTTCCATATGGCTCCCGGGGAAGAGAATCAGTTTTTCGGATTCTTCGTACTTACCCTCAGCTGTTACTGTAAAAGAACTTAGAGTGTTCTGATGTATACTCATGTTTCTGATTGCACAGCCCATGGAAAAGTCCAGACTATTGTCCCAGGTTGCCTGGCCTTGGAAATCAAGAGATCCTTTGACCGATTCCTGAGAGGTAAGGGTAAGAAAAGGTGTGATATCTTGAAGGGATATATGTGCTTCAGCCTTTAAGGCCGCGGGAGTTAGGTTCAGGTAAGCTGTTTGCTCTTGGATACCTGGAGCGGCAAGTGTCGCTATGACTTCGATTTCCTTGGTTTTTTTTGCTGGTGCACGGATGGTACATTTGAATCGTCCAGCATTTTTGAGGCCTGCCCCAATTTCAATTTTTCGCTGTACTTGGCTGTCGTGCAGCTGAAATGTTATCAGTTGCTGGGTAACTTCGGTATATGGCAGACCATGTATCGATAATTGATCAATACGAATGCGTTGCACTGGAAAATTGGTACCCAGTACTTCCAGTATTTTCTCCACAAGTTGTGGTATTGAGGAATGAGTAAACGTATCTCTGCTTTGAGGCTCTTGAGGTGTACTGGGGAGAGATATTTGTAATGTGCCGATATGAAGCTCATGTATAGATTTTTGCTTGAGGGTGTCAGGGGAATATATGGCTGATACATTTTCGGCCTTAACATTGATGGGGCCTTTGTCTGTAGTTACAGACAGTTTCAGATTCCGGAGGAGAAGGTGATTAAGGGAGACTGTCTCAAGGTGCATCTCTAGGTTGTGTGGCGTTGCCCTGTTGACATACAGGGGCACTATAAATTCGAGGAGCGGAACTCTAGCGAACACCATACATAGAGATATGAGTAGAAACAGAAAAAGTATGCGAAAGAATTTTTTCATTGCAACAGGAGAACGTATCTATTGCGGCTTAATAGTTGATTTGTATATAGTATCACATCGGACCTAGAGATGTTGCATTGTCTATTTGGTTAGCGAAGACTCTTACAGGCGATTGTTTTTTCTACAATAACACCTGGCCGGGAAAAGGGCATTCTCAGGCAGCCTCCTGGGGCACTGCGCTACTGCAAAATATACTCGTAAGACGTTCTGGCTATCAAGGGTTTGTCACGATTCTACAAAACAATGATGCCAATGGTAACTATACCCATGAGCATTTCTTGCCAGCCAGGGGGAGGTTGTTCGATGGTAAGTTGTTGCGGCGGTGTCCATGGAGTGCTTGTTCCTTTAAAATTTCCTCGAACCCTGATCATATATTTTCCAGGTAAAAGAGGTGTCGAAATGTTGTAAGAATGCGTGCTGAGGGCTTTTTGTTCAATAAGAAGCTGCTTGAACTGACTGTCTTCAGCAATCTGAATATCGTAACGACAATCATCTCCCATGCTGGGCCAGTTAAGGGTAATGACAGAGGACGACTCAAATGTTGCTTGCTCTATTTCAGGCTTTTTCGCAATGGTCCAGTGTATAGGGGAAGAGTAGAAGGTGCGAAAACCATCATCGGCAATAGCCTGCACCTGAAAATAATAGTTGCCGATATCAAGCACTGGTGACTGATACTTTGTTCCTGTGCAGTTTTTTTCCTCTATTATATCTGTAAACTTGCTGTTTTTAGCAAGCTGGCAATGGTATTGGGCCACGGTTTTGTCCTCAAGCCACTGCACCGTGACTTGGGATTCCCAAGTGGTCATATGAGTTTCAGGAGTAGAAATTACCGGAGCAACAGGAATGGTCCGCAGCTGGAGTGGATATGGTCCTGAGGGGATGCTTTCGAATCCTTCATTATCGGTACCAGTAAGCAGTATGTTGTAGTGGCCGTCAGCAAGATCAGGTATGACAAAGGTAGAGCCGGGCGGAGCGTTTATTTTGGCTAAGGTCCTGGCACCTTCCAGATCTGAACTCAACCGGAGGGTGTAGAACTTGGATTCGTCCGATCTGGGGGCGGGCAACCGCACCGGCAGCGTTTTTTGAACAGCATCATATTGGCCTATTGCCGGTGGAGGAGGCAGAGGCTTCGGAGGGTCAGGTCTTTTGCCTTTTGATATTTTTGTTCCTTGGCCGTCAGGCAAAAGTATTGAACTGTTGCCTGCTTGTACTGCAACCAGCCCGCTCAGTGTTTCTATACTGCTGTCTGTCTCGCTTGTCTTAAGGCGATATTCTGTACCCCGTATGCCGGTTATGGCGGTTGGCGTTCTTGTTCGATGACTGTCATTGTTTTTAAGCCGCTTTGTCACCGTATTTGTCACCGCCCCCTTTTCGACAGCGTAATCGATTTTAACACTGCCGTCCGTCAGCCGAATAAGGTAATTGAGTGTTACCCGGGAATTGGCATCAACTCGGGCTGATCTGTTATTAGGGAAGAGGAGATGTGCATAGCCGTCATCTCCGGTTATTAATGCGTCTCCTGCTTTTAAATGGTACGCGTTGAGGCTGTTCCCTTGAATTTGTTTATGTTGAATGGAAACTGTACCGACCTTGTGGGTAATTTGTGCCTGTAGTGGTTCGGCAATTAAGAGAGAAAGGGGAATTTGCAGAGAAGTATCCTTTTTGATGAGATAGGGAGGCTTGAGTTTGTTAATGCGGGCTATGATCTTCCAGGAATTTTTGGAATAACAATAATCTCTTGCCATGTGGATCAGGTTTGTGCCTGCATGCACATATATTGGGATGAGCTGTTCCACTGCGTGACTGGTTTGACTCGCGGTAAGAAGCATGCACAACATAAAGGAAAAAACAATTATCTTTTTTCTTGACATTCGGGCATGAAAAACCTGCATTGTATTCTCCCCGGCAGATGGGATATGAGATGTATTTAAGGCAATGGTGTCAGTTTATATCCAACTCCGACAACCGCTGCGATTTCAATCATACCTGGGCGTGCCTTTTCCAGTTTGCGCCGGATATTGGCAATATGCATAACCAGCGATTTGGTTTCCACCGTTGGTTCATATCCAAGCACCTCTTGCAGGAGTTCCCCGTGGCTGACAACGTGTGTTTGCCGTGCAGCAAGATAATAGAAAAGATCAAATTCGGTTTTGGTTAATTTGAGAGGATTGTTTTCTGTGATAAAGATCTCTCGTGTTTCGGGGTCAATGGTAAGCGGGCCAACCTGCACCCTCTTTGTTTGGGATGGCAAAGTAGTACGTTCCAGACGACGCAACTGAGCCTTAACTCTGGCATGTAATTCCCGCAGGCTGAATGGTTTGGGGATGTAGTCATCTGCACCCAGCTCTAGACCTTTTACCTTGTCATCGACCCTGCTTTTATCAGTGAGAAAAAGCACCGGTAGATCGTTATTTACCTCTCGCAACTCTTTTATAATAGTAAAGCCATCTTTGTATGGCATGATTATATCTAAAATAAGAATATCAGGCGCTGTATCTTCGATTATCTGTAAGGCGTTCTTTCCGCTGTCAGCATGTACCACCATTGCTCCCTGTTTTTGGAAAAAGGTCTTCAGCATGGTGGAGGTGACGGGGTCGTCTTCAAAAAGGAGTATTGTACAATTGAGTTGTTCATTCATATTTGTTACCAGGTGCAGATGTATCTTGCCGTGGTCGCCTGCGCATCAAATTCTGGAGATTGAAAGGTCAGGCAGATGCTATCAATAACCAAATGAAGCTAATGATATCAGGATCCTGTGGATATATCGGTGCACTTTTAGGCGCATAACCCGAAAATGGGGCCGCACAGGCATTATCTCCTGTACTTGTTTAAATACAATGTTACAAACAGAACAGTATCACAAAAAATGAACTGTCGGTTTCGCTACGATCAATATTCTGGCAACCTCAATTAAGGCTGTACTACATGGTGGCGAGGCTTGAGACACATTGGCAAATGAAGAGCCTTTTCATAAACGAGTATACTTGATTTCTGTTGCTCTCTACAAAAAAAACAGAATTTTTTGTTTTTTTTCAATGAAATAAACATCCGAAATCTGCCAGGGAAAGGGTGGGGTGGCATCTGGATGAGGGGGATTATTCTGTGGAGTTCTTGGGATTTACTCCTTTTTTTTGGGGGGGGAGTTTTCACATGCAAAAATGTTTAAGGGCGTGAGAATTGTGGTTGTTTGAGAAAAATTGAACATATATCCACTTGCAAACAGAGTCAATACTGGCCCGAATTGAAAGTCGGTAAAATAGATGGTCCTGAGAACTCTTCTGGGCAGCATTCGTTGTTACAGTACCTGTCTCGTCCCATTTGCTTGGCTTTATACAGAGCCTGATCCACCTCTTTGAAAAAAGCATTGCGATCATGGCTGCTATCGAATTCTCCTATTCCCATACTAACCGTCAACTTGCCGGCTCCTGAGAATCTAAAATTACGCACTTGCTGTATCAGAGACATCGCGAATTTTTCTGCATCTGCCAACTCCGTATTGGGCAAAATAAGCATAAATTCTTCTCCGCCCCATCTTGAAAAATGATCAACAGACCGTTTGCGTTGCTTTATTATGGATACAAATTCCTGCAGTACCTTATCGCCTGTTTGATGACCATAAAGATCATTCACTCTTTTGAAATGGTCGAGATCACACATGATAAGCGTAAATGGTCGATGATAACGCCGGCAATGCTCAATTTCCCTATCTAGAAGTTCTTCAAACATGGTTCGGTTCCAGATTCCCGTTAAAGGATCACACATGGATACATCATGGGCTTTTTGGACAGCCTCCTCTTTCACAATTTCATTATAGAGAATTATGCCGCCACCCATGAGAAGTACGACAAGCATATTAAAAAGGGAGGATGACGCGGACACAAACGGCCAGTGCAGGGTGCCGTAAAGAATTGTGCCAATAACTATCAAGAGATACAAAGCATATGCCAGGCTGCCTTTTCTAACACCATGAATGGGATATGCAATGAGTGGATAGATAATGGTCAGGGCATAGCTGTCCCTCTGTCCTTGCGTATAGAGGAGTAGCATGATGGTAATGAAGCCTGTAATTGTGGAGACCGTCCAACCTGGAATGACAGGATCCAGCGTCTTTCTGAACCAGAACCAGGCAACCAGGGAAATTATACCTAAGCCAGCTTCTATGCAGGCAACCATATAGAAGCGAAATGTCACAACATTAAAGTAACTTGCAATGAGAAGGACAGCTGCCATCAAAGGTAAAAAGAAATTAAGTAATTGAGCCCGCCGATATTCTTGCAAATCGCTAATTTCATCTGATGAAAGGTAAAAAATACATTGTACACTATCAATGCACTTCTTATACGACAAAGAGAACCATTTAGTCGAAATTAGTGGAGACATAGACAAATTATTGCATTTGATATTTTGTGATTTGGCTATACCGGAAATGACTTTTGTCAATCTTGACAGGGATATAAAGAACTCTGTGCACAAAACACAAAAAATAGCACGCTAAGACATTGCGATTATACACTAGGTCTTTTATCTTTTTTCCAATTACCGGATAGCGGGCAATACCTTGGGTTCCGTTATGAGGAGTCTGCAGAAGTGGCTAAAATAATACCTTGATTTAGTATAACATCGCTTGTCTCTCTCATCAGGTATCAAATCCCAATTATCAACTGCTTTTGTACAATTGAACCTGAACAAGATCCTGCGAGGCTCATTGGTTATAGCCGCGGGATGGTTATCAATCCACTTCCACCCAAACTCCTGCGCTGTTAAAGATGACTGAATTAAATTTGTCTCTTCAAAGTTTTCACCACCCCCACTCTTCGAGGGATGATTGCAAAAACATTTCATGCCATTCTTCCTCGGTTGCCACTGTACCAGTCTGCGGATTAAATAACATCGTCATGCTTATGCCTCCCCTTCAGATTATCTGCTCATCTTCATTCGATATTACATCGAAAGTCTTCCTTCTGGTATAATAAGTTGAAATATTTCCTAAACACTATTTTCGAACTGGAGAAAATTTTAATTTGAGGTAGGTAATGTAAAAGATGGGAGAAATAATAAATTCAGACGATCAGGATGGATATTAATATTTTTAATGGCAATCTTAAAGTTTGTATAATCTACTCCTTGTTGCTGACGACACAACTTCAACGACGTATATATTTTTCGTTAGGATAGGCCAGGCTTGTCCAAACAACGATAAGACTGTGGTTCGTTTCTTACTTATAGTATTTTTTAATAGGTACACCTTCAATTCCACAGGCTGAACACTTCGAATCGATATTCTTTTTATACGAGTCGAAAGGCCTTTCGCATTGAGGACAAATTAACGTCTTTCTTGAAGACAATGAGTCGTAAAAATAAACAGCTAGAAAAATAATTATAAATAATCCAATAAATTGTGGCGCCAGATCCCTCATTTCTGTCCATGTATGTGGATCCGAATACCTTCCACCTGATGCATGCCCACCAATTTTCTTATGAAGGACGTTAAAAATTGTTCCTGTGGTTGCAAAAACTAAAGCTTTTCCTGGGGCTACGGTTTTCATTTTTAGATCAGAGAGGTGATTTCATTTATCCTGGACATAAAAATGCGGAGTTTCTGGCTGTTTGCTACAGGCAGTAAGTTAGACCTTATGGTAATGCCGTTAAAAATTTGGTTGGGACATGCTCGGTAAGCCATATGCCATTGGCTGAAAGGAAGAAAACAAAACCAGAAACATGCATCTCTTGTGCTGCAATGCTCAAAATGACAGGCTTGCCATGACGCTGGCCAACTTTCAGGGCAGTATTTCTATCTGGCGAAAGGTGCACATACTGCCGATTTTCTTTTATAAGACCTTGCTGCAAAATCGAATCAAGGAATCTGGTTGCTGTTCCGTGGAAAAGTATCTCCGGAGGATTCTTAGGCCTGAGGTTAAGATCCACCGTAATAGAATGACCTTGATTTGCTCTTATCCTGGTACCATCATCACTGATAATAAAGCGTTTTTTGTCGCTTGTAGCAGTGATTTTTTCTATAAGCTTCTTGGTTAGCGATGTACCATTCTGATTTGTGAGACGTACAATATCCTCGATTTTGGCCCATCCCTCTAGGTCAAGCGAAAGGCCGATTATCTCTGGCTTATGCCGAAGCAAAAGGCTTAAATATTTGCTTGCTTTTACAATATTGTCATTCATAAATTGGTCCTGCTGGCTCGATGGATAGTCTTCGCAAGTGCATGGTGTCCTATTTTTTACGACCCCAAAATTATTTTTTGCTCTATTGTACATATGAGATTGGCTGTATGAAAAAGTTTAACCTGTTGTAATTGTGGTGATTATTAGTTCAACTTTCGAAGTGGGCAAAACAAGCTAACTCAGAGGCTTGAGATTTAATAAATAACGTAGCACATTGTTTGAATCCACAGAAGAGGATGCGCAAGGGGGCACCCTCCTGTTGAGTTATTTATCTGCAAATACACTACTGTACAGAAACTGTGAAAGGTCCAGCGGTTGAAGAGGAATAGGTTGTCGCTTCAATAGTGTATGTCCCTGCTGAGAGTGTACGGGTGATTTGTGAGTTATAACCTGTTGTTCCGCCATCATCATCTGATTCAATAACAGAGCCGGTCTTTCCTTCTCCGTTGAGCAGATAGAGGTAAGTATCTATTGATGAGGTAAGGTCAATTTGTACACTAGTAGAAGAAGAGACGGAAAATGTGAAATATTTTGCATAGCTACCGCTCCTGTGCGTTGAGAAACATGTGGCATTCCAAGAGTCGCTTTCTGAATCACCGACAGCTATTGTGCTCAGGCAGGAATTTCCTGTTGAAGGTGTGTCTGCGTTTTTTAACAGAAGTGAGGTGATGTGGGAAAAAGATACCTGACTGGTGCCGCCAATGGTTGGGTGGCGGACCCATGAGGTCCCTTCACCAACTCTGGAGGTGGTCCCCAGGGAGTCCCAACGTATATTCATGTATCCTTTGACCCCCCAGTTTGGCCCCCAACTGTTACGAAGAATCCAGCTTTGGGTGGAGTCGTTCCAGCCTACCAATATGATCTGATGATTTGTGTAACCATAACAAGCATTATAGTACGGGATATATACTCCTCCAGTATAACTGTACCATCCATTGTCAACACATACCCCAGCTGTGACAGGCCCATATGTATAAATGGCATTTTTTATCTGTGTAACGGTAGGCATTGTCTGTTCAGACCCGGTGACGAATTGCCAGTTGTTCAGTTTGTAGGGGTGAGGATAGGAGACATTACAGGATTGCTTTGCTGCCGCATATGGCAAGATCGATTCCATGACAGCTCCAGCTGCATTTTGATTGCTTCCCAGTACATTGTAATGATATTTATTGGCCGTCCAACCTCCATCGCACCCCCAGTCGTCGCGGTTGCAGTTTATGAGAAATTGCTCAGAAAGATCAGTTAATGGTCCCCCGGCCTTACGTACAGCTGATTCCATGATACCAACTGTACCAAAGCTCCAGCAGCTGCCGCATGAGCCTTGATCCCTGACTGGTGGGACAATTCCGTTGGTGCGCCAATCCCAGGAGGAAGGGAGTGATTTTTTTGTGTCAAGCTCGGAGTAGCTGTGTTGTTTTGTATCGACCAGGTCAGCAGAACTTCGCTGCTCTGGTGTTGAGGGCGTCGGGTCACTGATCTCCACTGTTTCCATACCGGCATCTACCTTGAGTGACAAGGTTGACTTGAATTGAGAGCCCTTTTCGAAAGGTCGGTGGTAGATGAGTTGGATCTCCTGTTCATCAATGCTGTTTGGCTGAAAAACAAACGTCTGGATAGAGGGCGATCCATATGCCTGGTATCGTGGTTTAAAGCGAACTGTGCTATTGTCCTTCTGGCGAAGTGTTCCGCTGTTCAAAACTTCCCATTTGTATCCTGTAGTGTTTCTTGCTTCTAATTGCAGAGTAAATTCTTTGGCTGATTGTGGCAGTGTTAAACGCAAATTTACAGGGCCTCCTAGAAAAGTTGCCATTTTCGAAGAGTTGTCAAAAAGAGCGGTGCGTAGCTGTGTGAGACTGTCACTACCTGACATTGTGAGTCTGTTGTCTTGTATTGCTGCTAACACGTTATCTTGATTAATTTCATTAATAACCTGTTCTTTGTACTGTTGATTTCGTGTCTTGACACTAGATCGTATTTCCATATTGACCTCCCATTCCAAAGCATTGGCAGAGCTCAAGAATCCGAAAATACAGATAAAGAGGATGGGGATGAGGTATGCAAGGTGATTGTTTGGGGCCGATTTCACTTTTTTACTCCTAACGGGGTTATTCGACTACAGTCTCGACATCCCAAGATCCTATTCGGGCCTGGCAGCAGGAACCCTATGTAAAAAACTATAGGTTGAATCTGGTCTGTGCTGATTGAAGAATGTTTAATAACAAAGCAGGGGTGTGACTTTGATATAGTTCTCAACTTCTCACTTCAGGGCAAGATCTGTAATTGACGAGCATGCCCTGTAAGCGTTGGTATCAAAGGATAATTGCTCTTTACTGCGGTTTTCTTAGAGGAATACAACAGGAAGGTAACAATTTATAACAGTCGTCTATACCATAAACAGTATCCAACTGCCAATATCTTATGCGAAGAAGTTTCATGCATTGGTAAACGGTCTTGTATTGGTAAATTGTATGATGATTTTATGCAGTTGTGTTGATATTTTGATTGCAGTTGTGTTTTTGTGTTATATGTAAGAATTGCTATTATTGCTCTTGGGTAAATAAACAAATTGTTTTTAGGCGATCATTGTATTCTATTGTATTAATTCAGTGGGAATTGATTTTTTTTATTTGACTACTTATATCTGAAGTTTCCTGAAAATTGTGCACAAGGTTAAAAGCTGGGCAGTCAATATGGGAAGTGTTCCTAAATGAGAATGACGTAACTGATAACAGGTACTCCACGAAGTCTCCCGCTGGTCGCTTATATCTTTGCACGACCGCGGTTTCCCGCATAGATAGTCACCGGAGTTTTCGCTTGCCTGCGAAAAATCGGGTTTGCCCAAATTTGAAGCACCTGTGACCAGTTACAACTCAGAACTAATTGAAATGTTAATGTTGTTAACCCCGTAATCAGTTACGCTAATGATTATTCTGGAGATCCTTTTCACGAGCAGGTAAGCTATAGCGTAGAAGGGACTAAAGTATGCCTTTGTCTGAAAAGCGTAAATTACGCATTTGGGGATTTGTGATAAAATGGGATTTTGGGGGGAAGATGAGAGGTTCAGTGCCAGGCAGGCATCGTATACATCGAACTGGAAATATTTTTTATATAGAGTTTGGACTTCTTTAGCCTGATGATGTGTACTGTCCCTTTGTGATATGCGGGCCTAAAAGTCTGTCGAAGGAAGCTCTTTTTTCCATATTTGTGGTATTATTAGAAAAATAATGTTTGCAATGTCAACTATATGGGTTTGCAGAGATTTTCTGAAAATACCTTAACCTGAGAAATAATGTTTAATCGTGTTGGTCTATCAATTCATTCCCGTAATTGTTTATGGATCAAATATTGACGTATGGCATCACTGAAAGAGGTTATGAGAAGAAGCCAATGTCCCATGCAATTTTTGGAGAGTTATACGTTTCCGAACCTTACGCTGTATAAACTCGCACACAATTATTTATAGGGGGAGCTATACCATTGGGGGATAAATCAGACCTGCGTGTTGCCCTGGTACATTATCATCTGCAAAAAGGTGGTGTTACCCGAATAATTGAGCATTGTGTCAATAGTCTTGTCAATGCCTCTGTTTCCGTAGTCGTGGTGACGGGTAAAGCTCCCGATATACCATTTCCATGTAAAACCGTCGTTGTTCCAGGGTTGCAGTATGAACTTCATCGTCCCAAGGTGTCATCTGATATTCTGGCAGATGAGATGGTCAGGGCTGCATCAGCTGCATTGGGAGGTCCGCCGGATATCTGGCATACCCATAATCATAGTTTGGGAAAAAATCTTGCTCTGCCCGGAGCGCTTTGTAAACTGGCCGAGGAGGGCTATCCTCTTTTACTGCACATCCACGATTTTGCCGAAGACGGACGGCCAGGAAATTACCGTGCAATGCTTGCTGAAATAGGCAGTGGGAGGGTCGCAAATCTTTCTGCATCTTTGTATCCCTGGTCTGATCACATCCATTATGCGGTCCTTAATACCCGTGATTATTGTTATCTGCAGGCAGCTGGTGCCGATGAGGCGCATATCCATTTGCTTGCCAATCCAGTACACATTGATGCCAGGTGCTGTGATGAAGACATATCACCTTGTTCTGATGTTTCTTTGTGGGTTTATCCCACCAGGGCGATACGCAGGAAAAATATTGGCGAGTTCCTTTTGTGGGCTACTGTAGCTGAAAAAGGAAATAGCTTTGCCACAACCTTGGGTCCAGAGAATCCCACAGAAAGGACACGTTATGAGAAATGGGTGAAAATCGCCAGGGAACTTGACCTGCCTGTAGAGTTTGAAAAGGGTGTATTGGAAGGCTGTCCTTTTTATGACGTCCTCAGACAATCCAGGGGACTTGTTACCACCAGTGTTGCAGAGGGCTTTGGTATGGCATTTCTTGAGCCCTGGCTTGTGGACCGACCAGTTTATGGCCGAAATCTTGCTGAGATCACGTACGAATTTGTGGAAAAAGGACTGGAATTGCCCCACGTATATCATCGCCTTGATGTACCTTTAGAATGGATAGGGAAAAAAGAGTTGCATGCTGCGGCCTGGAAGGGATTAACACAATATATGGCTGCTTACGGACGCTCCCCGGGCAAGGAGGATTGCCAAAGAACACTTGCTGCCTGGGTTCATAATGATTGTGTGGATTTTGGTAGATTAGATGAACTACTTCAGGAGCAAATAATTCGGCATCTTGCAGCATCACCGCAGGATTGCAGCCAATTACTTCCTGAAAAATTAACTCCTGAACCCTGCAAATCTCAGATTGTTGTTAAAAATCGAGATGTTATCCTTGATAAATTTAGTCTGGAGAGTTACGGTAAGCAACTTTATTGTCTTTACAGCGAACTAGCTGGTACAGCTCCCGGCCGAATTGAATGTCTTGACGGTCGTGTTCTTCTGGAAGATTTTCTCGCCCCGGAACGTCTGCACCTTTTGCGCGTAGACTAAGGGCCGCTTAAAAAAAATATCCAATCTTGTTGGTCCCTCAAGTCATTCCCATACCTGTTTCAAGGGAATCTATACGGCAAGCATTGAAATATTGAAACTGGCATGAGAACGGACCGATACCCTGGGTAATATTGGATAGTCATTATGTTCAGCGACCCTGATTTTTTAGTATTCTTTCTTCATCTGTTAACATTTCAACATCCACAGGTTGTTAGTTTACACCTGTGCTCATTGAGTCATTCATGAAAGCATATCTGGAATCAAGTAAATATATAGATTGGCATCATCCTGAGATTGTTCAGCAGGCTCAGGATTTGGCTGTTCAATGTAGCTCAAATGAAGAAATTGCCGAATCATGCTTTGTTTTTGTTCGTGACCACATTCAACATAGCAAGGATTATGAACGTAATCCTGTAACCGTTAAAGCCTCTGAAGTCTTGCAACATAGAACAGGGTATTGTTATGCCAAAAGTCATTTACTGGCAGCATTGTTGCGAGCTAATCATATCCCGGCAGGTTTATGCTATCAGAGATTGACAGTTGAGCCAGATGGATCTTTGTTTTGTCTGCACGGTCTAAATGGTGTGTTTCTAGAACAGTACGGCTGGTACCGAGTTGATGCCCGTGGCAACAAACCAGGAGTTGATGCCCAGTTTTGTCCGCCTCGAGAACAGCTGGCATTTTCACTCGATTCGGTAGGGGAATGCAATATTCAGGGTGTTTGGCCGCAACCTCTTCCTGTGGTTATAGAGGTTCTCGAACAATCTGAAACATACCTTGAAGTTTTTCACAATCTTCCTGATGTAGCAATAGGAGAATGGGGTGAGTAAATACCCAATAGGACTCCTGTCGTGTGTATTGTTACTACTCTTTCAAGTGAACAGTGTGCTGGGAAATGAGATTGAAGAGAAGTTCATTATGGCAGGGCTTGTAAATGTGGCAGATATTGATTCGAGTATTCAAGTCGACCTTGTTAACTCGGACCCTGGGAAAAACTTTTTTCACGAAGATTATTATAACGGATTGCAAAAAGCTTATCTGCGAAAAGAGGTCGCTGAAAAACTCTCCATGGCTCAAAAATTGGTAAAGGCAAAATATCCGGGCTACTCGCTGCAGATATTGGATGCCGCCAGACCAAGATCTGTATCTCAGGCTATGTATGACAAAATGAAGGGGACACCATTTGAACGATATGTCGCTCATCCGCAAAAGGGATCCATGCACAATTATGGTATTGCAGTTGATATTACCGTTGTTGATGAACGAGGTGTTGAACTGGACATGGGACCAACCCCTTTTAAAAAAACAAGAGTTGAGCTGTATTGGCAATATGCAAAGAAAAAAATAGGAATCGAGATCTCTGCCAAGCAAAGCACTAACAGGAAGTTACTAGCAGAGATCATGCAGCAGGCCGGGTTTATCCCCTTGGGCTTTGAATGGTGGCTTTTCAATGGGCTCGACAAGCAAACAACTCGTCGTACATACCCAATAATTGAATAGGAACTATCTTCCGTATCGCTCAAATTCTCTGGTAGCTGATCCAGGTCAATATGCAATAGGCGATGAGCCAGAGGGCAAGAAAGATGTACGCCCATTGCCTTTTTTCTGTTTTCTGGGGGAGAAAGAACAGCAGAACGACTGGAATACAGGGGGCGATTACTCCGGCAACAAAGGTCGAGAGATAGCGGAGCAACTCTTGAAGACCAAGAAAAAACCAGGGACCTGCAATATGGAGAAGTCCAAAACGTTCAGGCTCCATTGGTGTTTTGAGAAAAACAGAAATAGCTAAAATAGCCAGCACAAGAACACTGTGATTACGCCAGAAAGCGGGATAACGCCGAAGGTGTGGCCAAAGGGAAAAAGCTCCCAAAGCCACGAATCCTATAAGATGGTGCAGGTAGACTTTCCGTACACCGCTTTCTGTTATATCGAATAGTAGGTCATTGAGCCAGGTGCCGACAACGGGAATGGAAAGGCATATATTTTCTGCTATCAGGCCAGCTGCCTCGCCTGTGGCATCTCCCCGTAGTACGTATCCGGTAAAGAGTAGAAGTACTGCTATGGGGAAAGATGCGCAAAGCCTGATCCAGCTGGCGCGGGGAAGCATTTCTTCTTTTTTCCAGAGAACAACGACTATATGGCCCAGGAGCAGCAAAAAAAACGCCTGGCTAGAGTAATAATGCAAAGCTCTCCAGAATCTTCCAAAAGGAGCGATGAGTTCTATAGTTGCCGTAGAATAATATGGAGAGTGTGCATCATACTGTATGGCAAGCAGGATTCCCGATATCAGTGAGATGTACAGGCTGATCAAAGTCTGGCCGCCCCAGCGGTTATTTAGCAGGAGCTGTTTAACGTAACGTAGCAGGTCTGGAAACCTATTCATACCAGTTCTACCACATAGGCCTGTGCTTTTCCGTTGTCGTTGTTCTGAACCTCAACCTTGTAGATAGGCAGATTACGCTCAGCCGGGCCGGCAAGCCTTTCACCACTTTGTGAGAACCTGCTTTGGTGACAGGGGCATTCAATGTATTCCTTATCTTCAAGATAATTAACCCGGCACCCCAAATGGGTACATGTCCTTGAAACCGCATGCGTACCCTTTTGGTTCGCAAAAAGAATAAAATCTTTTTCCTGGCGATAACCACTGAGAGGCAGAGGGCCGGGAACTGTCACATATCTGGGTTTTGGCTTTGGCTGGTAACGGGTAAAGCGAAAGAACGGGTAAAGCAGGGCTAGCAAGGCACCGCTGACTGACCAGCCAAATAAACGTTTTAGAAGAGCTCTTCGAGATTTTGCAGAAGAGTGTGGTAGTGTCTTTCCGGACATCAGGCAAACTTTTCCTTCAGAGCTTTTGCAACGTGGTCGGGTACCAACCCTGCGATGTTACCGCCACATTTTGCAGCTTCTTTGATACTGGTTGAGCTGATGTAAATCCAGCGGAATCCAGTCATTAAAAATATGGTTTCTACTTTTCGTTCCAGGCGACGATTCATCAATGCCAGTTGAAACTCATAGTCAAAGTCAGATAGCGCCCGCAAGCCCCTGATAATGGTACCTGCTTTGTGTCGCAGGGCAAAATCGACAATAAGGCCTTCTGTAAAACTGACCTGGAGCCGATCATCAACAGAATCAAAACATTGCTGTATAAATGCAATGCGATTCTCCAGAGAAAAAAGCGGGGCTTTGTTTGGGTTGACTGCAATAACCACTATCACTTTGTCAAACAGACACATGGCACGTTTAATGATATCCAAATGTCCGTTTGTGATCGGGTCAAAGGTTCCTGGGTAGACTGCTATGGATGGCCTCGCTGCTTGTTGGTGAGCCAAATTAAGGCTCTTGGGGTTTTCTGTAGGCATAATTATTTATTGAAGCTACGGCAGTATATAGCCATATGCCGGTTTCTCCGTATACGCGTTGGTCAACCAGCCGCATTTGTGAGGTTGTTGCAGGAAGTTGTACCTCCCGATGTTCTTCTACCAGTATTATTCCCTTGTCTGCCAATAGATTTCCCTGTTCAATCAGTGAAAGAGCTGGGAGGACCAATTCCATTCCATATGGAGGGTCCATGAAGATAAGATCAAAGGATATTCCCGGTGGAAGATGTTTGCACAGACTTTTGACTTTTATTTTGTCGTTAAGACTGTGCTGAATACATTTTGCCCGTGGCTGCTTAAAGCATGTAAGTAGATTTTGAGTAATGAGTTCCAATGATTTGCGGGACTGATCTATGAAAATGGCGAAATCTGCACCCCGGCTGAGGGCTTCTATCCCCAAAGCACCGGTCCCGGCAAAACAATCCAACACGCCAGCTCCCTCTACTTTAGAACCTACTATATTAAATATTGCTTCCCTGACTCGATCACTGGTAGGACGAATGTGGGACAAGTTTTTCGGGGTGGCAAGCTTGCGTCCCCTACACTGACCTCCTGTAATACGCACGTTCTACATTTCGTTACTTTTATGGGAAATGCGTTTTTGCCTCTTCTTTTTTCTGTGGGAAATGAAATCTTTGAATGCCATGATCGGACCATGGAGAATGTAAAACAGGGTGGCAAAAAACAATGTAATGGGTGGTTCAGTGGCCAATAGGATAAACAGCAACAGCATGGCAACGATCAATTGAAATTTTCGTTCCTTGCCTATATTGGTCTGTTTGAAGCTCAGATAGCGATGAGTTGAAACCATGAGATAGGATAGAAGATAGACCAGCAGCAGAAGTGAAACGTGTTTGACTGTATCTGTTGCGCCCAGAAAGCGACTGAACATTACAGCCGTGGCAATCATGCCTGCTGCAGCAGGGCAGGGAAGCCCAACAAAGTCATGACCAGGGAGGTCGTCTGTCTGGGAATTGAATCTGGCCAGCCGAAGGGCCGTTGTTGCAACGTATAAAAAGGCTGCGAGCCAACCATATCTACCATAAGGTGTCAATGCCCAGAGATAAGCAAGGACAGCCGGTGCAACACCGAAGGAGACCATATCGCATAGAGAGTCGAGTTCCATCCCGAATTGGGAAGTGGAATTGGTCATTCGGGCAACTCGTCCGTCAAGGCAGTCAAAAACCCCTGCTATTAAAATGGCCACGGCGGCTGCAAAAAAATGACCGTTAAAAGAGGCCACAATGGAATAAAAGCCGCTAAAGAGGCTTGCACAGGTAATCAGGCAGGGAAGTGGATAAAATTTGTTGGATTGACCGCTCTCAAGAGATTGATCAGATTCATCTGTATGCATAGCTGCGTTTCTCGTTAAATAATCATGGTGCGATGTCTAGTTGAAGCACTGGATTGCATTTTAGCCAATGCTTCCCAGGATTGTTTCGCCGGCTTTCACTTTTTGTCCCACCTTGACGGTAATTTCACTTGTCTCTGGCAGGTAGAGGTCAACCCTGGATCCAAATCGAATCAGGCCATAGCGCTGTCCGGATTCAAGTGTGTCACCAGGCCTGGCAAAACAGACGATTCGACGGGCAATAAGTCCTGCAATCTGTACTACACAATAGCGGACGTTACCTTCACTTTGTACTATCATAGCACAATATTCATTGTGCAAAACAGCCTTGTCCTTGTCTGCCGCATAAAATCTGCCCGGCTGGAGATGAACGGCTTCTATGGTACCGCGTACAGGAAGTCTGTTCACATGCACATTGAACACATTCATGAAGATGGATATTTTTTGTACTTTTTGATTGAGGAAGCGGTTGTCGTCCACTTCCTCAATACGAATGACTTTGCCATCAGCCGGACTGATGATACCACCCTGTTTATCAGGAACAATTCTGCTGGGATCGCGAAAAAAGTAGGTGGCAAAAAAGGTCGATGCCAGGGCAAGGAGCGCCATGGCAGAGCAACCCACCAGGGCAAAAATCAGAGATGTGAATGCAAAAAGTCCAATAAAGGGTAAGCCCTCTTTATGAACCGGAATATGTGGTTGTTCCATGTGAACGCTCATAGTTTAAGGGGATTATCTGTTTTTGGGTGCCCGTGCCATGGCAATGGTGCCTGTGCGGATAATTTCCTTAATCCCAAGTGGTTTTAATATATCTATGACGGCTTTGATCTTGGATTCCGACCCTGTTACCTCAACGGCATAGGAGTTGGCGCTAACGTCGACCACTTTGCCTCGGAAAATATCAATAATCCGTAAAACTTCAGCTCTGGTGCCTGCATCTGCTTTAACCCGGATAAGCACCATTTCACGCTCAACATATTCGTTTTCGCAGATATCTGTGACTTTGACCACATCAATGAGCTTGTGCAACTGTTTCATAACCTGCTCAATCACACTTTCTTCCCCGCGTGTCACAAGGGTGAGACAAGAAATTGATGGATCCATGGTTTCAGCCACACAGAGGCTTTCAATGTTGAAGCAGCGACCGCTGAATAATCCTGTAACCCGGGAAAGTGCTCCGGGTTTGTTTTGCAGAAGAACCGATAGGGTATGTTTCATCATACGTAATCCTTATTTGATAGACTTGCCAGACACTGCAACCATGTAATGTAGGGTCGCGGAAAATAATAGATATCCAAAAATTGCGTAGGATATCGGTTTGGTAACGTCGTCGCGTTAATGGTTCCATACTGGTTGTATTGAGCCATTGACGCGACGACGTTACCGAGTTGAGAGACAAGCAAGATCGGATAATTTATTTTTTCCGTGCCCCTTATACGAGGAGCATCTCTGTAGTAGCTTTGCCCGCCGGCACCATGGGAAAAACGCCTTCTTCCCGGCTTATGGCAAAATCCATAATCACGACATTGTCGGTGGCAAGGGCTTCTTTGATGACAGGTTCCACTTCGTCTTTAGTTTTTGCGCGTAATCCTACAGCTCCGTATGCTTGAGCAAGGGCAACAAAATCCGGCGTGTGTTCCATGACCGTTGAGGCGTAATGTCGATTATAGAAAAGTTCCTGCCATTGACGCACCATGCCCAGGTAGTTGTTGTTCAAAATAGCTACCTTTACATTGGCTCCCCATTGTTTAGCTGTTGCCAACTCCTGAATATTCATCTGAATGGAACCATCACCGGCGATATCTATAACGTCCAGTTGCGGATAGGCCAGTTTTGCCCCGATGGCCGCAGGGAGCCCATACCCCATGGTTCCCAATCCTCCTGATGTGAGGAAACGGCGAGGCTGGTTAAACTTGTAAAATTGGGCCGTCCACATTTGATTTTGCCCTACCTCTGTAGTGATGAGGGCGTCCCCCCTTGTCAGTTCATTAATTTTTTCAATAACGTACTGGGGTTTGATGATATCACCTTCTTCCTGGTAGGCGAGGGGGTGTTTGTTCTCCCACTCATTTACCTGCTCCACCCAGGCATTATGTCGGGAGGCAATCTCTTGTGGAGAAAATGAAGGGTTGGCTTCTAAGCATGCGTTTATGGCCTGCAGAGCCAGTTTGCAGTCAGCTACAATGGGAACATCAACATCCACGTTTTTACTGATGGAGGTGGGGTCAATATCTATATGGATAATTTTTGCATCGGGAGCAAAGGCATCCAGCTTGCCGGTTACACGGTCATCAAACCTGGAGCCTACGGCGATGAGGAGGTCACTTTTGGCAACCGCCATGTTGGCTGCATATGTTCCATGCATGCCGAGCATACCAAGAGAAAGTGAATCCGTTCCCGGAAACCCGCCCAGTCCCATCAGGGTCATTGTAACGGGAATATTGAGTGTGCGAGCAAGATGGGTCAATTCTTCATGGGCATCGGAAAGAATAACTCCACCGCCAACGTACAGGACTGGCTTTTGCGATTGAAGCAGTGCCTTGCAGGCCTTTTCAATTTGTCCAGGATGTGGTTTTACATTGGGCTGGTAGGTCTGCATTCTGGTTTCTTTCTGCTCGGGATAAGCAATAAAGGAGGCAATGACGTCTTTAGGCAGATCAATCAGAACAGGCCCCGGACGCCCGGAAGCAGCAATGTAGAACGCCTCTCTGAGGGTGGGAACAAGTTGTTCAGGGTCGTTTACAAGGTAATTATGTTTGGTACATGGTCTGGTTATACCTACAATATCAACTTCCTGAAACGCGTCATTCCCGATGAGTGCACGGGGAACCTGCCCAGTCAATACGACCAGCGGGATGGAATCGCAATACGCGGTGGCAATAGCTGTAACACCGTTGGTAGCGCCTGGACCGGAAGTGAGGACAGCAACACCCACCTTGCCGGTTGCTCTGGCATAGCCATCGGCAGCGTGGACCGCACCTTGTTCATGTCTGACCAAGATGTGTTTGATGTCTGTTTTGCAGAGCTCATCGTATAGCTCAATGACAGCACCACCCGGGTACCCAAAAATTATGTCAACACCCTCTTCTTTCAAGCAGCGGATAATTGCCTGGGAGCCTACCATTGTACTCATTGCATGTCCTCTCTATCTCCCTTTCGGGGTTTTCGGGTGGGTCGTTGCTCGAACGATTCTCATTTTTTGTGCATCAGTATATGTTCTTCCTGCATGAGCATGGCCGCCTTATCCTGTGAAAGTGTTCGCGCTATATGTTGTAAAAACAACAGGGGGGCGTGATTACGTTTCTCGGGCATACATTCTTAAGATTGTACATCATCATCTTCGATGAAATAGACGTGCGCACCTGTGCAGGCAAATGTTGCGATATACGAATTATATAATCCTTCTCAGGTTTCCATTTGTAGGTCGTCAGATGCTCCCATCCCTCTCTCTGATGGGTTTGCATCATATAACTGACCAGAAAAAATTGTCTGCCTTGTACCGCACAAGAAGATGATTTCACCCTCTGGCTGGTTTACCATTATACGTGTTTTTCCAAAGTAAATATTGTGCGTATAACGCAAAAAGGAAAGAGCAAAAAGACCGTTTCTGGATGGGCACTGCCTCGTTGATCCTACACTATGGAGTGAACGCAACCAAGAAATATATAAATGATAAAATAGGCTGTCAAGCAGGAAACCAGCTCTTTCACATCATGTGCTACGGAATCAGCTTCGAGAGCCAGTTTTACCTCGCGAAGCTGATAATACGTGATACGATGATTGGAAAAAATCGGGATGAGATTGCAGGAATATTTATTGACCTTCTTTTTCCATTCGGTCGACGAGATCTGAAAGCATTTCTCCGGAGGGCGTTGCTGCCAACGGGTTGATTGCAAGCAGTTCTTTCCAAGTCTCAAGAGCTGCTTCCTTATTGTGCATGTCTGAAAGCAAGACGACGCCTTTGTTAAAACGCGCCTGTTGATGGTTGGAATCCATGGCAATGACAGCATCAAAAGTTTCAATGGCTTTCTGCGGCTGTCCGTTGCGTCGATACATTATACCCATGTCAGTCATGACATCCACCTGACCTGGAAGAATTTTCAGGGCTTCTTGATAGCTTTTAATGGCGTTGTTGAACTGATTGTCATCAAAATAGGCGTGACCCAGTTGTACCCACGCCTGCCCATCCTGGGGGTTGCTTTGAGTAGCGGTTTGGAGTTGTTCGATAACAGCCGCGAGCTGGTTTGTCTGCTGGCTTTGTTGCTCGTTGATTGCCGGAAGTCTATACGAACTATAGCCGACGCCAAGAAGGAACCCTGCAAGCAGAGCAATTGCTATGCTGAGGTACAATGTTTGATGTCTGACCATTTTTTGATGGGAGGCCATGGTATTCTCCTGACTAACAAGGAATGTGGGAATGAATACTTTGGGCAGCTGGGGGCTACCACAGGGTGTTCTCATACCATATTGGTATGCGGCATGCAAATGAAACAGAAAGTCACTGTCAACAGTGCCAGGCACCTTGGTGATGATGTTTGTCTCTATATAAAGATGTATTTTTGATGGGAGCAGATTCCCGTCAGGCATAACCCTTTGGTATCATCGTTGTAAGTGATCGTTATCCAATGTTAGCGGTGAAACAGAATCGATACGTTCTTGGCGCACAGTGACCACATTTATGATACTCCAGGTTGTGAGCTGTCCGGCCTGCCTGGGCGCATTTTGCCAGAATGGCTGCTATAATATCGCTGTGATTGTTTCGATGAACCATGGCGTAATGATGGAGAATACCTCCTGCACGAAGCATGCGTATGGCGGAGATGAGTAGCTTGTTGTGATCTGTGGGGAGCATGGTGACAACTCGATCACAGGACAGGCTTTCTTGGCCTGGGACATTTGTCGCATCGCCGCAGATGAGAGTTATTTTGTGATTCATTTTATTCAGGATGAGGTTCTCTTTTGCCAGTGCGTGTGCATGAGGATTTATTTCAATGCCCACAATAGAGTCTACCTCACTATTTTTTGCTATCACAAGGGGGAGGGGGGCAATACCAGAGCAAAGGACCGCGATCTTTTCTCCAGGATTGATCAGTTGGCTTATACGTAAACGTTCCGGCCCCATCCGTGGTGAAAAATAGACGGTAGATGGGTTTACCCGGAGATCAACGTCATTCTCACGGTGAATGGTATCCAAGGTGCCTCTGCCGGCAATGATCTGGAGTGGTTTCGTGCGATATATACCTTCGCATTGTCCGGCCAGAGAAGCCACAATGCGTATCTTCTGCATACTATCAAGATATGCATTGCCGATCAGGATTTTACCCATATCTGTCTGAGAGCTAAGGTCTGTAATGAGAATATCTCCGACTATATCATAACTACGTGGAATCAAAGATAACGCAGTCTCAGAGAGAGAGGGACGAAGTATGTTCAACAGTTGTTCGTGGGGCGTCATTGTTTATTATTATACACAAGGATTGCGATAGAATATTGAAGGATTGTATGAAGCGTATACTGTCATGGAAGTTTTTTATACAGGTATAGCAGGCAATGTGAGAGAGCGCGGTGCTATGATAATACAGTATAAAAATGTTCGGCAGTTTTTTTACCTTAAACCACGCTGGCAGGTGAACTAATTCTGACGGATCCGAGTCAAAAATGTCGTAATTCCTTGAAACACTTGAATCTGTCGGTCGATTATGTGGTAATTTTTTCCTTTCAGGATAGTCCTCCTGCTCTGGTGGGGGGGGGAGTGGAAGGCATTAAGACAGGAATTCGTTGCGAAGAAGAAGGCTCTGAACGGTTCCGGTTGTACCGATGATCGCTTGGTCGATAAATTTCTGAATGCTCCCAAAAACGTTTCAAATAAAATTCGCGAAGTATTTGAAGACAATCGAAATCAGTGAACAAGGCCCGCAGCTATGACACCGTAAAGTGTCCAATCTTGCTTGTCTCTCAACTTGATAACGTCGTCGCGTCAATGGCTCAATACAGCCAGTATGGAACCATTGACGCAATGACGTTACCACGCCGATATCCTACCTTATTTTTGGATATCTATTATTTTCCGCGACCCTTGATTCCATGAGGTGTCTTGATTTTTTTCAAGGCATCAGATACATGTCTTTAGGGTATCCCCTTGTAACTTTTTAAAAAGAAATTTCAGACAGAGTGGGTAATGAAAATGCTTGCATTTATAGTTTGTTTTAGGTAGAAAAGATAGCTTGTGAAAAAAAATGTCTGTCTGAGGAGATAATACAATGGCACGTAAATGTGAAATTTGTGGCAAAGGTCCAGCGACTGGCAATAACGTCAGCCATGCCCATAATAAAACCAGACGTCGCTGGTTGCCAAACCTGCAGCGCGTCAGAACCGTTGATGCTGGCGGAAGAACAGTACGCATGAATGTGTGCACCCGTTGTATCCGTTCCGGTGCGGTTGTAAAGCCTGCATAATATCCCGGTAATATTTGTCAACGTGGTGTCTTGATATGTTTTTATACGTTCATTCAACTTGTAAAAGAGGTGAGCAATGAGCGAAGAGGTTCAGTTTCTGTCCCCTGAGGCTGCTGGGAAAATTGTTGCTGCTATTCAGGAGGAGGAAGATGTACATCGCCCTGACCATCGTATTTTGACTGTATATAATTACGACGATAAAGAAATATGTTGGTTTGATTACGAAGAAGTTATGCGAGATGCCGGAGTTGATAAAAAAGACGCTGAAGCGCAGCAGAAAGTGACGGATTACATTCTTCAGCGTATACCGGATTGGGCATTGGATATATGAGTATAAAAAGGTGGCGGAATTTCTGTCACCTTTTTTTTTATATCAGTAGTACTGGCTGTTGCTGGGTGGAGTTGCTCGGTTTCTCCTTGATTTAATTCATGTTTCCTGTCTCTGTGCAGGAGTCTTCTTATGCTATGGAATGCCTTGTCTTTTTCATAGTTTTCCCTCTCTTCGGTTTGTCTCGTCTGTACCCGTTTTCTGGGTGTTCATCTAAAAGGTGCCGCTATCTGGATTTTTCCCTGTTGAATTCTGTAATAGATGTGGGGCTGCAGCTGCTGTGAAATGGCAGATTCTGGGTTTTGCTGAAAACACACTGTTTTCAAGTTCTGTTGGACAGAAACAATAGTATTGAAAATCCAGCTGGTGTGTAAAAAATCCTGAGAAGTGTGTGGTAGCTGGGTTGTGGTGCAATGCTCGCTGTTTATTCCTGAAAAGAACTGTAACTTGCTTTTTTTCTGCTGTTCTCTCTCTTAGTGTTTTTCCCTCCTGTCATGGATATGGTTATTCCTGCGCTGTAAAAGTTATCAGGAAATTATTGTATTCGTGCCAGTCTGCAATTCTGTATACCCGTTGACGCTGTGCTGATATGTAGGGCTACAAAAAAATACATTATTCAATCTTGCTCGTCTCTCAACTCGGTAACGTCATCGCGTTAATGACTCAATGCGGCCAGTATGGAATCGTTGACGTGACGACCTTGCCAAGCCGATATCCTACGCAATTTCTGGATATGTATTATTTTCCGCGACCCTTAGTCGGATCCTTGCTGCGGTTTTGTGCCTGTTGTGCATGGGGTGAGAGGAGGCTCCGTGATTTGCGTTGGTACACTTTGTCTGCCCAAATAAGTCTTGCTGCTAATATCCTGAAAAGACATGCTTTATTTTACTGCGAAGAAAATTGTCTTAAGCCTGCCTGACTGTTCGTCAAGAAAAAATGTCAAAATAATATTAAAACGTGTGCAAATTGTGCAAATTGCGCTATTGTCGTGCGCAATTATTATCGAGATAGATGCGGTGATATTCATCTTGAGCAATGCGATGCACATCAGTTTCGCAGTTATGTCCCGAAAATAAATGGTTTTTTTGTGTGCTTCCGTATCGTTCTGCTCAAGAGATGCATGCCGTTTCGGTTGTTGATGAAGATATAATGCTATGTTGTTGCAGTGCATGTTGTGCAAACTATAACCTTGAGAGGTTGGTAGGCAGCTGTACTGTGAACAGGCAGGGATTCCTCTCAGCGTAACTAAGCTACTTGGTTATTCTGGCAACGCCGAATGTCTCCGGCACAATATGTGGTCTGAACAATGTTCAAGCCGGCGGAGCTTGCAGTCTTGATTTCAGGCCAACAAAAGGTTGTAAGGTCCATGCCGTAATCACAAGGAGGGTTTATGAAAGAAAACCAATTTGAACAAGTTCGACAGCGTCTCGGAGGAGTGTCACGAAGAGATTTTATGAAATTCTGCTCAGCTCTAGCTGCTGGTATGGCACTGCCCGAAGCTGTAGCACCAAAGATAGCTCAAGCAATTACAGCTGATGATCGCCCGCCCGTGGTTTGGCTCCATGGATCAGAGTGCACCGGGTGTAGTATGTCGCTGCTGCGGTCTGAGCATCCAAGTATTGAAAAATTGATATTTGATCTCATTTCCCTGGATTTTCATGAGACTTTAGCAGCAGGTGCCGGTGAACAGGCAGAAGCTGCTTTGCATCACGCCGTTGAACAAAATTATGGCAAATTCATTCTGGTTGTTGAAGGTGCTGTTCCGCTTAAAGAGAGTGGAATTTATTGCCGTATAGCAGGGAAAAATTTTGCAGATACAGTACGTGAAATAGGTTCCCATGCGGGTGCTGTGATCTCTGTCGGCTCCTGTGCAAGCTGGGGCGGAGTTGCAGCCATGGACCCAAATCCAACAGGGTGTGTTGGTGTTCAGGAAGTTCTGCCGGAAAAACAGGTTATTTCAATCCCTGGATGTCCTCCCAATCCATACAATCTGCTTTCCACCATTATTCATTTTCTCACATTCAAGAAGATGCCTACTTTGGATGATAAGAACCGTCCAAAATTTGCTTATGGCCGCCTGATTCATGAACATTGTGAACGTCGACCTCATTTTGATAATGGCCGGTTTGCCCGTCAGTTTGGTGACGAAGGGCATCGCAATGGACATTGCCTCTACTATTTGGGTTGCAAAGGACCCGTTACCTATGCCAACTGCTCAACATCACAATTTGGTGATGCAGGCTCCGGCTGCTGGCCAGTTGGAACCGGCCACCCTTGCTACGGCTGTACCGAGCAGGGTGTCGGCTTTAATATGCCGCAGTTCAATACCAGTCCTGTCCTCCACACTGCCACACCAGCCGCAAGCCATGCTCCTATAACCGTTGAGCGAGGTGAAGGCGTTACTGCTGAAACCGCTGCCCTCATGGCTGGGTTTGGTGGTGCTGCCCTTGGTGCAGGTGCTGTATTTGCTGCAAAATTAGGCGGTAAGGAGAAAACAGATGAAAATGAAAAGGCGTGAGTTCATTAAAGGAGCTGTTGGGAGCCTGGCCCTTGCTTCCGCATCTGGAGCAGGGATAGCCAACGCGCGCACAGTGCAGGCTCTGCCTCCTGGAGCTGTCGGCATATTGTACGATTCAACATTATGTGTCGGGTGTAATGCCTGTATGGCGGCCTGTAAGAAGGCTAATGATAAGAATCCTGAACCAGTGAATAATCCAGGAACCTGGGATAATCCCCAGGATCTTTCTGCATCCACCCTCAATGTGATCAAAAAAGCCAGCGTGGGTACGGGTGAGGTCAAAGATTCTCCCTCCGATGGATATGCGTTTATTAAACGGCAGTGTCTGCATTGCATAGACCCTTCCTGTGTCACCGCATGTCCGGTTTCCGCTCTGACCAAAGACGAAGAGACCGGTATTGTTGAGTATAATAAAAATGCCTGTATTGGTTGCCGTTATTGCCAGGTAGCCTGTCCATATAACATTCCCAAATTTGAATGGGATGATATGTATCCAGAGATTGTCAAATGTCAACTGTGTTCACATTTGATAGAGAAGGGTGGTATTTCTGCCTGCTGTTCCGTATGCCCTACCGGTGCATCCCTTTTTGGTCCTGTTGAATCGCTGATTGAGGAGAGTCGGCGTAGATTACAGATGAAGCCCGGGAAAGCCTATGAGTATCCTGTTGGATCTATTGATTCAGGGGAGACCCATTCTTTCGCTGCTCCACACTACATTCGTCACGTGTATGGTTTGGAAGAGCTCGGTGGAACGCAGGTGATGTACATGTCCGCAATGCCATATAAGGAATTTGGCTTACCAGCTTTCCCCAAGGAGAGTTTTGTCTCCATGGCCAGTGGTATCCAATACGCCATTTATAAGGGTATGGTGTATCCTCTGGTAGTATTAGCCGGCTTGGTGGTCATGGTGAAGAAGAATAAAAAGTCGGAAGAGGCTGAGGGCCATGACCAGCAACAAGGAGGTGATCATGAGTGATGCGAAGCCGCTTGGTGGCAGAATTATTACACCAACCTTTGTCATTTGTCTGATAATTGTTGGCATAGCCGGATTTTACGCAGTTAAACGATTGATTTTTGGTATTGGATCCATCTCCAATATGAATGACGGGTTCCCCTGGGGAATTTGGATTGCGTACGATGTCGTTGTCGGGACCGCTTTTGCCTGTGGCGGGTATGTTATGGCGCTGCTGGTGTATATACTCAATCGCGGTGAGTTCCATCCTTTGGTACGCCCTGCCTTACTTGCTTCCATGTTTGGTTACACGTTGGCAGGTGTTTCGGTATTTCTTGATATCGGGCGGTATCTCAATGTCTATAATCTGTACTTACCCTGGCAGATGAATTATCACAGCGTCATGTTTGAGGTTGCCATGTGTATCGGTACCTACATCTTTGTCCTGTGGCTTGAGTTTACCCCTGCTTTCGTTGAAAAATATAAGCTGACCAAGTTTGGTGAACGACTCAACAAGGTGATTTTTATCCTCATTGCCATGGGTGTGCTGTTGCCGACCATGCATCAGTCCTCTCTGGGGACCATGATGCTTATGGCAGGATTTAAGCTTTCTCCTCTCTGGCATACTCAGGCACTGCCACTCCTCTTTTTGCTCACAGCAGTGTTTATGGGGTTTGCCATTGTCGTGTTTGAGGCAAGTATTTCCTCCAGGGTCTATAAGCTCGGTGATGAGACCCCGATGCTGTCCAAGATTGCCCGCATTATGGTTTGGGTGATTGGCTTCTATCTTATCATCAGATTCCAGAATGTATTTATGCGTGGTGAAATGGCATTGGCATTCTCTGGAACCTTCCTTGGAAATATGTTCCTGCTCGAAAACCTGATGCTTCTCACTGGTCTGATAATTTTGGCATATCCAAACAATCGAACCAGTCCACGGCTCCTGTTTATTGCCGCAGTGTGTATTTTAATCGGTGGCTCTCTGTTCCGTTTCAATACCTATATCATCGGTTTTGATCCCGGCACAGGGTGGAAATATTTTCCATCCATTGGTGAACAGATGATCACCTACGGATTGATCGCCTTTGAAATCGCTGCATATACTCTGTTTGTTAAAATTTTTCCGGTATTCAGCAGTCACGAGCACACTGCATCAAATAGTTAAGGAGACACATCATGTCTGAACAAATTGTTATCGATCCGATTACCCGTATTGAGGGCCATCTGCGCATCGAATGCGAGATTGAAGGCAACGAGGTGCAGGATGCCCGGTCTGTGGGTACCATGTGGCGTGGTATTGAGACCATTCTTAAAGGCAGGGATCCTCGAGAGGCTTGGATAATTGTACAGCGTATATGTGGTGTTTGCACCACTGTTCACGCTATGGCATCTGTACGTGCGGTTGAGAACGCGTTGGAACTCGAAGTTCCTCTCAATGCCCAATATATAAGAAATATGATTGTCGGCGCCCATTGTCTTGCTGATAATATCATTCATTTTTATGTGCTTTCAGCCGTTGACTGGGTTGATATTGCCTCTGCTGCATTGAAGGCAGATCCCAAATCAGCATCACAGCTGGCTCAGAAACTCTCTCCCTGGAAACGAAATAGTTATCAGGAGTTTAAGCAGGTCCAGGAAAAATTGAAAAAGCTGATCGGCTCAGGTCAGCTCGGACCTTTTTCTTCAGGATATTGGGGGCATCCAGCCATGACCCTTGATCCTGATGTGAACCTGGTGGCCGCTGTACACTATTTTCAGGCTTTGGAGTTTCAGCGCAAACTCAATAAAATCGTAACTATTCTTGGCTCCAAGACTCCTCATATTCAGAATCTTGCAGTTGGTGGTGTTGCCAACCCTATCAATCTGGACAGCCCTGCAACTCTGACCCTGGAAAAACTGTACTACATTAAAACATTGATGGATGAAGTACGGGATTTTGTCCATCAGGTATATATGGTGGATGCTGCAACCCTTGGCGCCAGCTATCCGGAGTGGTGCAGCTATGGGAAAGGCAACGGTACCTATCTTTCCGTACCTGAAATGCCTCTTGATCCCAAAGGCATGACTTTTGCGATGCCTGGTGGGTATATCAAAGGCGATGACCTGAGCACCTTCCGCCGGATCAGTTCTTCTCAAGATCCTTATTTTGAGGATAATGTAAAAGAGAGCATCAAGCATTCTTTTTACAATGGTGATTGGAATCGTCATCCATACGTTGAAGAGACAGAGCCAAAGTACGCTGCAGGCGAAACCAAAGGGGCTTACTCCTGGGTTAAATCACCTTCTTTCCTCAATGAGCCAGCGGAAGTTGGCCCAGTTGCTTCTGTGCTGGCAATGCATGCCGCCAGATTTGAGCCGGCGTTGAAATATAGCCGGGCTATCTTTGATCAGATGGCAGCTCTTGGTAGTAGTCAGGTTGGTATCGATATCCTGCCTTCCACCATGGGACGTCATATCTCTCGTTGTATTCGTGCCGCCGTCGTACAGGATGCCATGGCAGATCAGTGGGATAAATTGATCAATAATATCAACAGTGGTGATTTTACCACCTTTAATGCTCCACATTTTCCAGAAGGTGAGCAACGAGGAGTTGGAATTCATGAGGCTCCACGTGGTACTCTTTCCCATTGGGTTGTTATTGAGAGTGGTAAAATCAGAAACTACCAGGCCGTTGTTCCATCAACCTGGTTATCCTGTCCTCGCGGTGCAAATGATGAACCTGGTTACTATGAGCGATGTTTAATCGGTAATCCGGTAGTTGATCCGGAGAGACCTCTGGAAGTTTTGAGAACCATTCATTCTTTTGACCCTTGCATGGCTTGTGCAATTCATATGGTCAATCCCCAGGGGAGAAAGCTCTCTTCCATGAAAGTACTTGCCTAATCGAACAGTTTAGGTCGTATTTATATATAGTCGCGATATCCTGATCGCGGCGCAGGTACTTGAGCAGCCGTTCCGGGCAACCGGAGCGGCTGCTTTTTTGTGGGGAGTATCAGTAGTATTTTCCGCGACCCTAAGGGTTGTCACATATCTCTTCCACTTGATAGACACGAAATGTGGAAATATTGTGCAAAGTGAAAAAGCATTTGTAGAAAGATATATTACCTCGTAAATAACTCTTAAGATGCGTGATAAACTACGAAACATTTGTCATGTAGAGTTTTTTCGGAACGAATCTTTTCTCAGTATTTTTCTCATATGTACATGTGAAACTCTTTTTTATATATAGATAGCAGATTGTTGTCAGGTATTCCCCCGTCCATGAAAATTTCCATCCAATATAAATTATTTGCCATTATGTTATTGGCAATTCTTAGTGTGGTAGCGTTTATGACTCTGGTTTTCCAATGGAGTTTTGACCGCGGCTTTCTTGACTACGTCAATGTTGAAGAGCAGGCTGAAATTGTTTTATTGGAAAAACAATTGGAGAACTATTATAACACCCATCAAACGTGGGCAGAGTTAAAAGGCAATCCTCTCCTTGTGTTTGCTATGTGGGCAGAGGTGATGCCCAATGGGAAAGGCAAGCATCGGCTTATGGAAATTGTAGCCAAAGGTAGAATGCCTGATTCGCACCATTCAGATAATGAACGAAGAGATGACCATCCTCGTTATCCGATTCAAAGAACCGTTATACTTGATGAAGCTGGTGAAATAGTTTTTGGCCGGATTACAGAAGGGAAACTACCAGCCTTACGTGCCTTGGAATACCAGGGCAAAGAAGTTGGACGTATCGGCATATACCCCCCGCAAAAACTCATGGAAGTCAACCAGCTGCTTTTCGTACAAAAACAACAGGAAGTTATTGTACTGACTTGTCTTGCAGCAATACTGATTACCATCGTCCTGTCCCTGGTATTGGCCTGGCATTGGACAAAGCCCATACGTCTTCTTTCCGTTGCAGTTCAGAAGTTAGCTCTGGGTGATTATAGCACCAGAGTCAATAACAGGTCAGGGGATGAGCTGGAACGGTTGTCCCATGATGTGAATACACTGGCTAAAACTTTGGAAGAGAATGAACAGCAACGCCAACAATGGGTAAGTGATATAGCCCATGAACTTCGAACTCCGCTTACCGGGTTAAAAGGTGAGATTGAAGGATTACAGGACGGTATCAGAAAACCAGGACCGCAAACATATACCAACCTGTATAATGGTGTAACCAGGCTGGAAAGGCTTGTTAATGATCTTTACGACCTTACTCGTGGTGATATGGGCAATTTTGCCATGATGAATAAGCAGCTGGACCTTTGCGCTCTGGTTGAATCGTCCCTGGCTGCGCATCAGTTTGAAGCTGATTTGGCAGGCTTGGAGCTGTCATGTAAAAGACCTGATACGTCTCTGTATATCCTTGGCGATGGACAACGTATCCAGCAGCTTATGAGCAATTTGCTGATTAACAGTATTCGCTATACTGATTCGGGTGGAAAAGTGATAGTCACCCTTGCAGGGGTAGAACGTTCAGCGGTCCTGACGTTGGATGATTCCAAACCGGGTGTGCCAGACCAGGCGCTTTCCAGATTGTTTGACAGATTATACCGTGTTGAACAGAGCCGTAATCGCTCTTTTGGGGGATCTGGACTTGGGCTAGCAATAAGTAGGCAAATTGTTATGGCACATAACGGTCAGATACATGCTTCCGTATCTCCATTGGGCGGACTACAGATATGTGTACGATTTCCTTTGCTGGATGAGGCTGTTTCATGTCCCATAAAATTTTAATTGTTGAAGATGAGCCGGTGGTTGCTGAATTGCTTCGTGATTACCTGCTGAATGCAGGATTTACTGCATATATCCTTGACAGTGGCCTTGAAGTTGAAGAGTGGGTGAGGGGACACTTGCCTGATCTGATCCTGCTGGACCTGATGCTCCCCGGAAAAGACGGGATTGCCCTGTGTAAAGATATTCGGTATTTTTCAGAGGTGCCCATCATTATGGTCACAGCCAGAGTAGATGAGATTGATCGTCTCCTCGGACTCGAGCTCGGTGCAGATGACTATATCTGTAAACCCTTCAGCCCAAGAGAGGTCGTTGCGAGGGTGAAGGCGGTACTCAAACGTTCTGTGATGGGAGACCACAATATAGAGCAATTTGTTCAGGTTGATCGGGAAGGATTCAGAGTATTGGTCCAGGGAAAAGATTTAGGCCTGACAGGGGTGGAATATAAACTCTTTGTGACTTTACATCGGCATCCCGGGCGAATATTCTCACGCACCCAACTGATGGAACATATTTACGAAGATAATAGAATTGTCAACGATCGCACTGTAGATAGCCATGTCAAGAAGCTTCGCCTGAAGATTTCCAAGTTGAATGTTGGCGTCGAACTGATCCATTCCGTATATGGTATCGGCTACAAGTATGAATGCTGAACTGTGCAGAGCTGGAGAAAATACCGTAGATAAAACGTGCAAGTATGCTTTTTGGTATTAAAAAAATAGTCACTCCGTTTCTTCTTCCCCCAGGGCTTTTTATTGTGCTGCTGGCAGGGATGGCTGTAAAGGGATTCTTCCAAAGGCAGAATAGGGCTCACCGTTCATTTTGGGCCATGGCCATACTCCTCTGGCTCTTTTCAACAGGACCTTTTGCAGATATGCTTGCCGCACCATTGGAGAGAGCGTATCCTGTGCCTGCTGATCCTGGAGGTGATGTAATTATACTGCTTACCGGAGGGGCATATGATGACGTCCCGGATATGAGCGGGATCGGGGCTCCGGCTCCGAATACCATTGAACGATTGGTTACTGCTGCCCGCTTGCACAGAAAGTTGCAGATACCCATCCTGATTTCAGGAGGTAGGGTAGATTCTCAGCGAATTCCTCTCAGTCACGTGACCCGCAGGTTTCTTCTTGATCTTGGAATTGCTTCCCAGGATATTCTTGTGGAGGATCGCAGCCGTGATACTTATGAAAATGGATTGTACAGTAAGCAGGTTTGTGTACAGCATGGATTTACACGTCCGCTGCTGGTAACTTCAGCGATACATATGCAACGTGCCATGTTTGTCTCTGAAGCAATTGGCCTGCATGCAATCCCTTTTCCGTGTGGACTGACTACCTGGCAGAATAAAAAGTATACATGGCTTGCTTTTCTCCCGAGTGCCGCATCATTCAAAAAAACAGCCGCAGCCATGCACGAATGGATGGGGCTTCTCTACTATCAGATTGTTAATCCTTGAAAATAGTGCAAAAGGCTGGACGTAGACCAGCCTATTTGAGAGTTACTATATAATTCCCGGGGGCATGGGGAGTATTTCTTCTCCTCCCAGAGTGTACCCTCCATCCAGTGTTATGGATGCACCTGTCAGGAAATCTGAATGCAGGATAAATTCTACTGCTTTGACAACATCCTCTACAGAACCGGTACGTTTGAGAAGTGTATGTTCTATTATGGCTTGTCGTTGTTCGGTGCTCAATTCTTCCCAACCTCTGGTTCCGGGTCCATGACGCTGGTCAATGATGCCCAGAACCAGTTCATTGACCCTGATAGCTGGTGCGCATTTTCTTGCCCAGGTTTCCGTTAAGGAACGTATGCCTCTATTGGCTGCACTATATCCATCATTAAAAAGGACGCTCGTGGGTCCCGATCGTCCCACAATGCCAGCAATGGAAGAAATATTAATCACGTTGGCTGAATCACTCTTCTGCAGCAGGGGGAGACACTGCTCAAATACCTGCCATTTCGCATGCAAGGTGGTCTCTATCTCCAGTTGCCATTGCCCTACGTTCACCCGTCGTTGATAGGAACCATGGATAATGGGCATACCTCCTCTTTCAATATTGTTGATCAGAATATCAAGCCGGCCAAATGCTTTTTCCATATTTTTAACCAGCTTACCGATTTCTTCGGGGTTGCAGAGATCGGCATGCATGCATACATGTAAGTGGGATTTCTCTGCAAATTGGTCGATCATGGCTGCACTGTCCTCTGGCCAGTCATACCAGGGCAGGGCCAGGATAACTCCCTGATCTGCCAATGTGTGTGCGATGGCCCGTCCTATGCTCCTGCTGGCCCCAAGGACCAGACCATATTTTCTGGAGGTAGTCATTGTGCTTGTCTTCCTTTTATAAGTGAGAAATCCATTGGCTTGTTATGTATAAAAATAAAGAGATACACCATGAAATCTGTAATGCATACTTTTTTTCGAATTTGCGTCTACCTAGCGATCGTAGTGGGATGCTGGCTGCCGGTTTCCAGTTACACCCAGCAGAACGTGAGCTACGCATCCTTGACCAAGGACTGCCTGTCCATTACCTGGCCCCACGAAGAGAGTGACCTGCAACCTGATGATACACTTCATTTTGGACGTCTGCAAAACGGGTTGCGCTATGTTTTGATGCGTAATGCTGAGCCAAAGGATCGTGTCGGTCTGTATCTTAATGTCCAGGCCGGGTCGCTATATGAAGATGATTCCCAGCAGGGGCTTGCGCATTTTTTGGAGCATATGCTCTTTAATGGAACAACCCATTATCCCCCTGGTAAATTGATTAAATATTTTCAATCCATCGGTATGGGATTTGGTGGTGATACCAATGCCTATACAGGATACGACGAAACCGTGTACAACCTGTTGCTTCCTTCCGCCAGTGAAAAAGCCCTTGATGAGGGATTTCTGGTACTTGCAGATTACGCCAGAGGAGCATTGCTCCTCGAGGAAGAGGTCAATCGGGAACGGGGCGTTATTTTAGCAGAAAAACGAGCCAGGGATACAGCTGCAAGCAGGGTGAGAAAAGAACAGCTGGCCTTTGATTTTTCCGGTACCAAGATATCCAAGCGAAATCCGATTGGTAAGGAAGAGGTGATAAAAACAGCAGATGCTGCTTTGTTACGTTCTTTTTACGATACGTGGTATAGACCGGAAAACATTGTAGTAGTGGCTGTAGGGGATATGGACGTAACACAGGCCGAAGCCTTGTTGAAAAAGCATTTTGCTCCTTTACAGGGTACACCTCACCAGATCACATGCCCTGAGCTTGGTAACGTTGCGAAAAAAGGTAAGGATACCTTTTACTTGTATGAACCTGAATTAGGCTATACGGAACTTTCCATTGGAACGGTATATAATATACAGCCCCATGCTGATACCAGGGCATGGGAAAAATTACAGCTGCAGGAATATATAGCTGTTTCCATTCTCAATAATCGACTGGAAAAAATCAGTAGAAAGGCCGGCAGTCCCTTTACTGAAGCAAATGTATACAAGGGTATCTTTTCAGGGCAATTTGCCTACATTAATCTGGTGGTGCAAACAGGAAAAGATACATGGCAGGAAAGTATGGCGTTGCTGAAAAACAGTCTGGAAGAGATGTTGAGCCAGGGCACCAGCCAAGCAGAACTTGATCGAGTGAAAAAAGAATTGACAGCGCATCTGAAGAAACAGGTACAGACTGCTGAAACCAGAGACAGTCGGGCGCTGGCCAAAGATATTATTCGGAAGATTAACAGCAACGAGGTGATGCTTTCCCCTGAACAGGAGTTGGAACTGTATTTACCTATGTTGGAGAATATGACTTTGGATCAGGTCGATAGGGCGATGCAGGCAATCTGGGGCAGAGAGCGTCGTCTTTATGAAGTGGTAGGCACGGCAGATTTGCGCGACAAAGAGCAATCCCCTGAAGATATTATACTGAAATCTGTGGAGCATCCCGTTGCCGTTGATGGTTTCACATGGAAAGATGACCATTCTGTAAAATTTCCATATCTGGAGATAAATACTCCTCCAGCGGCTATCGTTTCCCGGGAATTTGACAAAGATATTAAGGTACAGCGTGTAACATTAGATAATAATGTTGTATTGCAGATCAAGTCGACTCCTTTTCAAAAGAATCAAGTCAACGTAGCCATCCATTTTGGGCATGGAAAAGCAGGAGAACCTGAACCTGGTATGGCCATGGTTGCTGAGCCTTTTGTTCTTGAAAGCGGAGTGGGACGATTGACTGCCGAGCAGCTTAAGGAAGCCCTGGCTGGTACCAACATCGAATATAGATTTAACGTACGTCCGGAAAGTTTTGTCTATACCGGTTCATGCCTCAACAGTGAACTGGAACAGTTACTGCAACTTCTGTATACCGCTCTGCATGATCCTGGATTTCGTGACAATGCCTGGAAAACAACTCAGCAAAGACTGGGCCAGCTTTACGACCGACTGGAATCGAGCGTTGAAGGGATGATGCAAATCAAAGGGGAAACATTCCTGGAGGGTGGAGGTCGTCTCTATGGGCTTGCGGAGCATCAGCAGGTAGCTTCACTTTCCATGGAACAGGTTGTCTCTTGGCTGGAAACGGCTTTTCAGAGCGCTCCCCTGGAGATTAATATCGTGGGAGATGTGGATGAGGAACAGGCTATTACGCTTGTAAGGAAGTACTTTGCCGGACATGAGCGTAAACCTGCAAAATCTTCACCAGCACATCAGGTATCTTTTCCAACAGGAAAACAGGAAAATATTACCGTGCATTCCTCCATTGATAAAGCTCTGGTTACTGTGGCCTGGAAAACCAATGATTTCTGGGATATTTCCAGAACACGAAGACTTAATATTCTGGCTTCAGTACTTGATGATCGATTGCGAATGACCATTCGGGAGGAGCTTGGTGCAACATATTCTCCCGTGGTGTACAATCGGTCCAGCAGAGTCTACCCCGGTTATGGAGTTCTCCGGGCACAACTGATAGTTGCCTCTGGTCAGGCAGAAACAATTGCGGAAATAGTCAAGCGGGTGGCAAAGGAGCTGACAAACACTTCGATTCCTGAGAGTGAGCTGCACAGGGCTCTGGAGCCTACCCTGACATCTATCCGCGATTACAAACGCGACAATCGTTACTGGCTTGATTCAGTCCTTTCCCTGGCTACCCGTCATCCTGAGCAACTGCAATGGCCTTTATCTATACTTCCGGATTTTCAATCCATTTCTGTAGATGATATCCGCCAGATTGCCCTTGAATATCTGCAGCCAGAAAAGGCTGCGATGGTGATAATTTCCTCTCCTCAATAAATGTCGTCCTGAGGGGATGATTTACTCGTACGTTGTTAAGGCGCTACTCCGGATTTCTTACGGGCATATTTTTCAGTAGATACCTGGTTCCGGGCATGCAGCCACTGTAAACTACTGCAAATTTGCTCGCCCCCTGGGGTGATTTTTGTGAATGTCCCTGAAAAACACTTTGTTTTTCAGGGATTCCTGGTAAACAATATGATTTCAATCAGTTAAATGTTTACGTTGAAATAATGAAATATCCGGATTAGCCCACCAACCATACCGCCACATTCTGCGCTTTCTGTACTGTCCGATCGGAAACACCTTTGAGTAACCCTTTGTCTGTACCGCGTCCTCTACGACCAATTACAATTGTTCCACAGTTATATTTTTTTGCCTGGCGCAAAAGATCAAAGCCCGGATCGACATGCATTTGTGCTGGGAGCTGGGTAATGCGCGAAGGAGATATTCCGTTGTCTTTGAGTATTTGGGCATGGGCATAAAAAAGAAAATTTTCCAGATCAAGGTACTGGTCACACCATTCTTTACCCCATTGCCCGTGAAAATGTTCTTTTGGAGATGGTTCCTGTTGCCCGAACATGGAGTTGGAATGATACAGGCAGATCTCCACCTCAGGATGATCGTTAAGAATAAAGGCGAGATGATCTGCAGCCATCAGGGACTCGGGTTTGCTTTGGACTGCCAGCAGAAAACGGTTGGAATTGACCTCGCCGTCTGTGATCCAGAGAGGCACTTCATGGCATTTTTCTATCAGTTCCATGGATGTACTGCCAAAGAGCATGGTTCCCATTGCTCCTATTCCCCTGCGCCCAAGCAGAAGGGCGTCGTAGTTGCCATGGTTGGCTTCATGGTGAATAGCAGTTGTGATGCCGGAAACAGATGTTTTGACACTGTAATCAACATCCTCTTTACTAAAGCCGTTTCTGAGGAGCCTGGCTTTGGCGTCTTTAAGGTATCGGTGGGCAAGATGTGTTTTTTTCTCTGCCAGAGGTGTCTTTTCCCGTAAAGGATCAACTTCAAACATCCAGTCCTGCCCGCTACTGCCAGCTTGTACAACACTGAAGAGATGGATATTCAGATTAGCCAGAGGGCCAAAAATTTTGATGAGGTAATCAAGACTGTTGGAGCTGTAAACAGATCCGTCTATGGCAACCAAGATTGATTTTTTCATGAGGGACTCCTGTATCGAGTGAAACAGATGGAGAGGAAACCATATGACCCGGACTTCTCACCGTTGAAAAGAATCATGAGAAGTCCAAACCAAGGGTTACGGTCTATTATATACTGTATTTGATGGAAAAATCTACAAGGTGATGATGAAATACAACAATGTCATGACCGCAATACTTATTGTCCGAAAGGATTGACTAAACAGAATAAGTTGCGAGGCCAGGGCTGGTTTGAATATGCCGGCATAATAGGGAAACTGGTGGCGAATGGCCCGGACAGGAGAGGAAAGTATATTGCCGACCAGCAAAGCTAAAATGACTTCCCGTGTACTCATAGAACCATCCGCAAGCATTGCACCAGCTGCAGCTAATCCGGCGGAAAATTCCGCTGCTACGTGAAGCACCACTATGGAAATAGCTTTAGGAGAAAGCCAGGATAACCAGGTAAAGTGCATGCTGATGAATTGTTCGATGTAATCGAATAATCCAAATTTATTGAGGAAATAAAAGAGAATGTAAATGGGAACTGTAAATCGGGCAATTTTTTGTATTCGCTTGGTGAAACGCTTCCAGGTGTTCATCAAGGCCTGCTGCATGGTCGTCGTTCTTTTCTCCTGTAAGGCCTTGGGCTGTTCAACAGGGATGGGCAACAGGAAATGGGCGAGCAACGTAATGGCAAGGGTGCGTAATATGGCAGCTCCAAAAGTCAGCCCCACATAAATTACAGCTGCCCCTTTTATCAGTGGGGCTGTTATAAAAAAAGTTGTCGGTAAATGGAGAAAATAGGTGGGCAGACTGTTGAACAGGTTTGCGAGAACAAGTTCCTTTTTACTGAGTTTATTTTGTTCATATCCTTCAGAAAGCATGGTGTTGGCCGCTACACCTGAAAAAAAAGCCATGGAAAATGAGGCTCCGGTAATGGCAGAGAGGTGACCAAAGCGTGTTAATGGTTTTGCCACCACAGCAATTTTTCTTGTCCAGTTGAGAGCCTCAATGAAGTTGGCCACTAACAGGCCAACGGATATGAATAACAGGAGACGGAGGAGCGGATGCACCAAACCGTCCCAAAGAGAAAGCAGTAATGAAGGCTCGTTCATGACAGAGCCTCCATACTACTACCTTCTATAAAGTGCAGAAATGTTAGTCGGCTACGCATTAGAACTGATCCACATTTGTCGGCAGCCATGCATGGGCGTACATGTCATTGGGATCTGAGCCGAGCACAGAGATACTTTGGCCTGTAAAGATCCTGGCCAGATTTGAAAAGGGGGAACCAAGGGTTTTTAAGAGTCCACTGGACGCAGACGAACTCAATTGTTCAACCATATTCTGCAATCCATTGCCCTTTGGCGTTATGTAGACAGCATTCTCTTCAGGAACCTTAGTCAGGTGAGCTGCCTGGGCAACTGCATCTTGCAGATCACCAAGCTCGTCTACCAGGCCGAGTGCCTGAGCTGTGCCTCCATCCCAGACATGCCCCTCGGCAATTTTTTCGACTTCTGGTATGGTCATGTTTCTTCCCTGGGCCACAATTTCCAAAAACTGCTTGTATCCGCTTTCTACGCTCAACTGGAAGTACTGCTTCTCACTATCAGACATGGGGGTTATAGGGTTGCCGTAATAGGTGTTTCTTGTTGTGGATGTGCCATCTCCGTGGATGCCCAGTGTGCGCATTGCCCTGTCAACAGTTGGAATAGCTCCAAAAATACCGATAGAGCCTGTGAGGGTTGTTGGCGAAGCATAGATCGCATTAGCATTGGCGGCCAGCCAATATCCTCCAGATGCTGCAACGGCACCCATGGAAACGATAACAGGACGCCCAGATTCCTTAAAAGTGAGGAGTTCCTGGCGAATGCGCTCCGAAGCAAAAGCACTTCCTCCACCCGTGGTAATACGAAGCACGAGTGCTTTTATACTTGAATCTTGTTCAGCCTGCCGAATTTGTTTGATAAGGTCTTCTGAGCCGATCTGGTCCATAACGTTCTCACCATACAGTATGTTTCCTGAAACAGAAATAATACCAATGGCGTTTCCGCTAGCCGGTTTAGCACTGTAGGATGGTTGGAAGGTCTGGCGGTATTTGTCCAGATTGACATATTGGAAACCAACCTGGTTGGAGGCAGTCTGTGCCCCCTGTTCGATAATGCGTTGCCTAAATTGCTGATCGTTTTCGATGTGATCAACCAGACCATTGATCAGTGCCATTTGACTGTGATCACCATGTGCTTCATCAAGTTTAGCAGTCAGGTTGTCCGCATATGTTTGCAGTTTTCTTATTGGAATATCTCGGTGTTTTGCAACTGTTCCACAATAAATAAGCCATAATTTATCCAACCAGAGCTGGTTGGCCTCTTTAGCGGCCTCGGACATGTCGTTGCGTAGAAGTGGCTCTACCGCAGATTTGTATGTTCCCACCCTGAATACATGGAAATCAATGTTGGTCTTGTTGAGGAAATCTGCCATATAGAGCTGAAACACACCAAATCCTTTGACATCGACTCGACCCATGGGGTGCAAACTTATATCGTCTGCCCATGATGCAAGATAGTACTGGCCCTGGCTCAAGGCGCTGCCCCGGGCAAAGACTTTTTTTCCGCTTTGTTGAAAGTGTTCCAGGGATTTTCCTATGGACTGAGCCTGATCCATGGTGATTCGTTCGAGCCTGTCAGTATCAAGGACCATCGCCTGTATACGCGTATCATCTGCTGCTGCTTCAATGGAGTCGATAATATCTTGCAGAAAAGTATCCTTTTCAAGGGGAAAACCTGCCATGGAGTTGATCATCCGGGTAAAAGGATCCATAACTGAACGCTGTTCAACAATACTTCCCTGGGGAGCAAGGAGAAAGATACTGTCTTCAGGAATAGTGACAGTGGGCTTGTAAAAAAGGGCAGTACATATGAAGACGACAACAGCAATAAAGGCTGCAGCCGCGAAGATTGAGGTTCCAATGGTAAAGAATTTCCAGAGTAACCAGAAGGGAAAACCAATGATTTTGAAGAATTTTTTCACTGTTGCGGCTCCTTTCGTATGAGAGGATGTTTTTTTACTGTCCCAAAAGGGCAGGGTACGTATGGTAGCAGACCTGGGAGGCTGTCTGAAAATCATTTAGTATTATTCTCAAAAGCCTTGAGTTGAAAAAATGCCTCTTCTCGGACAATCTCCCAGGGAAGTAACGAAGTTGAACTGATTCAGGTATACAGCCCGGCTGGGGCATAGAGAGTCTGAACGGCAAGCTTTACCCGTATGTTGAATTTTCTGTTGTCGTAATGCCTGGAAATTTTTCTGCTCAGTTATTGTTTTTTACATCAGATAAATATGGCTTTCACCCTGTATTTCACTGCTGCAAAATGCAAGCGCGAGAAACTCGGAATAAAACCTCATCTGAAATTCAGGTAAGGGTATTGTGTCATAGGGTTAAAGTCAATGATTTGCGCGTAAGAAAGAGGTCGAGAATAGCTCAAACATTGAGTTCGTTTTGAATTACCAGACCCAATTCCTGAAGCGTGAACGGTTTTTTGACAAACTGGGAAATCCCAAGCCTTTTTGCTCTTTGCACATCTTTAGTAGGAGCATACCCGCTTGTGATAACTGCTTTCTGGTTAGGAATGTATTCCTGAATCATCCGGAAAGTTTCATATCCATTCATACCAGGGTCCATCAACATATCAAGCAGGACCAGTTCCACAGAGTTCTTTTTTAGGAATTCAAGGGCATCCTCTCCTGAGGAAACGGCAAAAGGAGTATATCCTAAACGATTGAGTAGCCTCAATGCAATTTCTCTTTGGTTTTTCTGGTCGTCGACAATCAGGATACGTTCTCCATTGCCGCGTATGGTTTCAGGAAGAGGGGTGAGCTGAATATCCTGTGAAGGGCTTTTTTCCGCAGGAAAGTAGAGGAAAAAAGTAGTTCCATTGGTACTGCTTTCCACATTGATATAGCCATTGTGATCCCGCATAGTGTTCCATACAACGGCCAGCCCCAGACCTGTGCCGCTGCGACCAAGAACTTTGGTGCTGTAAAAAGGGCTGAAAATTTTTTTTATGTCAGTATCTGAAATTCCAGGGCCATTATCAGATACGGAGATCACGACATACTGACCAGGTTCTATGGTTTCGTAATACCCCTGTATAGCTGCCTTCACCTGTATGTTTTGAGTGGAAACCATTATTATACCAGTATGTTGGATGGCTTCTGCGGCATTAATGACAAGGTTCATGATGGATTTGGACACATGCATGGAGGAGCAACTGCTATTATGCAGATGTGTATCCAGGATATAATCACAGGTTATATATGGGAATCGTTTGCACATTTCCATGTGTTCCATGGAATTGAAATAGGTGGAAACAATAGGGTTCATATTTTGTACGATTTTTTTACTCGTGGCTCCCCTGGCAACCGTGAGAAGATCATCCACCAGTGCGGCAGCTCGCTTACCGGCATCTCTGATCATTCGAATTTCCTCTCGATATTGAAAGGTTTCATCCAGATCAAGGAGAAGTAACTCCGGATAAGTTATAATCCCGGCAAGGATGTTATTCAGGTCATGGGCAACCGAGCCTGCCATGAGCCCCAAAGCCTCCATCCGTTTAGCTTCTGCCAGTTTTTCTTGAAGGAGCAGATGTTGCTGCATGGTTCTCTCTTGATCAGTCACGTCACGGAGAGTTGCAACCTTAACCGGCCTTCCCTGATAATTGATGTGTTTGATCCGTATTTCCACCGGAAAGCGACGACCGTCCCGTTTTATCCCCAGAGCTTTAAACGGCTGCGAAGCAATTGCTTCACTGTCTGGCTGAAGAACTTGAATACAATTTTTTTCCAGCAGTAAATTAAAATTGTGCAGGGCAAGGAGTTCGTGCTCACTGTACTCAAACATTTCGCAGAACTGATTATTGATAAGCAGCAAGCCTTTGTCATCGTAAATGGCAATACCTTCCCAGGTACACTCACTCAGTTGTTGAAATTGATCTTTGGTTTCCTTTAGTTCTTTTTGAAGTCGCTTGTGCTGAATACCGCGTGCCAGGGTTCGAAGAATGGCGTCTGGAGTGCAGGGTTTTCGAAGAAAATCATAGACACCTTGTTGAAAAGCTGCGACAGCGTTGTCAAGACAAGCTTTTCCGGTGAGTATGATAACTGCTGTGTCCGGGAAACGTTTGACTGTTTCTGCAGCGATATCAATCCCGTACAGGTCCGGCAGGCCAATGTCTATGACGACAGCGTCAAAGGTGTGGCATTCAAGATAAAATAACCCCTCTTTTCCCGAGTAGGCGGAAGTAATCTCATACCCTTCTTCTTGCAAGAGACTTTTCAGGCTGGTACAGAAAAAAGGATCGTCATCCACTATAAGAATTGATTGCTTCATTGCGCTTTGTAAAGAATGCATTACTGACACTGTTCAGTTGTAACCGTTCACCAAGGTGTGAATATATGGCATGCCCCATGACTGCAAGCGATTGTCAGTGCTTCATGTATGTGCACGTTGGCTGCCAAATCGTGTATGCGGATGTAAGCGCCTCCGGGGCGACTCCCTGGAGTGCCGGTGAACAATTAAGTCCCGTAATATACGGTGGTGTTTATTGGCTTAAGAACGCAATGAGAGCTTTCGTGATAAGGATTGTTCACGGTATTGCCGCAGGCAATGTAAAGGTAAAATGCGTCTGGCCTTTGGAACTGTTGTATTTGATAGTACCATTTAAGTCTAATAGTATTTTTTTGGTGATTGCAAGGCCTAAACCGGGGTGGTTGTTTTTTTTACTACTTACTCCCGGCATGAAAATATTGCTCATTGTCTCCGGAGGTATACCTATACCAGTATCAGACACTGTAACTGAGATCTGGTTGTTATGATGTTCGGTGGTTATCCGGATCTTTCCATCCTGTTCGATGGCATCAATGGCATTGGTAATGAGATTTAGTAATATCTGGCTGATGGCGGCATCTGTTGCTATAACAGGAGAGGAGTTTGAACAGGGCTGAAAAGTAATAGCTATATTCTTATGGGGTGGGATAGATGCCTTGCAAAGCAGAACGATTTTTTCAATAATTCTATTGAGGTTTACTTCGTGTAATTCGCTGTATTCTTTTTCTTTTGGAAAATTTTGTAATTTGTGAATGAGATGGCTGACACGCTCAAGTTCATCATTGATAATATTTAATTCAGACTGAAATCTTTCTCCTTTTGCCTCTTTGAGAAGTACCACCTGCATATAGTTTCGTAATGCACCTATGGGGTTGCTTATTTCATGCCCTATCTTTTGTGCAAAGAGCGAGGCTGAATCCAGCTGTTTTTGCAGTATGATTTCCTGTTTGTTCCTTCTGTTTTTTTCCATATTCAGCTGGAGTGCCGTGTGCCTGGCAAGGAGTTCGAGAATTGACGTTTGGTTGAGTACTCCGTCATGATCAGCATGATGTACTCCCATTACCATAAATCCCTCAATTTCATTCAGGTGCAAGAGTGGCAGGATGACAAGCAATGCCGGCTGATTAAGGGTTTCAATTATTTGGGTGAGGAAGATGTCTGTTTGCTGAGAACTGATTTCTTTTACTGATATACAGGCAAGTTTTCCTGTTGTATAAGGTTTGTAGAATATACAGGTTTTATCCTTATGCAGGGAAAACACGTCTATATGGGCCGCACTGTGCTGTCTGCAGCTTTCAGAGTGAACTATTCGATAATGGTTGGGCTGCTGGGTGGGTAATACAAACAGTACCTGGTCCTGATGCACAAGGAGAGACAGCGCCCGCCTTACTGTTAACAAGGTATCCTGCCATGTTATACAGCTGAGAAGTTCTTCGAGAATTCCTGCCAGCGAGGCCGCACTTTGAGTTGTTTCAGCCAGTTGAGCCATCACTCGTTCATCTGATTGCGGAGAATTATTTTTTCCCAAATAGTCAGAAGGAGGTTCTGGCGGGATCTGTATGGCAAACGCATCAGCCATCTCAATCAGGTTTTGGGTGGTCTGCTGATGAAGTTGACCAAGTTTATCCATGGAGAGTCCGGTAAACTTCAGCACTGTCCGTAGCTGGTCTGTCTGGAGCGGAAGGGCCGCGTGGGCAAGCAAATTTGTGGCTGCAATAATGCCTGGAAGTGTGTCGGATGGCATACTGGCGGGCAGCGGATGATGGTGTTGTCCTATCGCCTTACCTATGGTGTCGGGAAGGTGCCATTTTTTACATAACCAACTTCCGGCCTCTGTATGGTCTACCCCTAACAGTTCTTGTTCTGTTTGCCTTAATGTGGGATTCCAGCAGGATTCATTACCATGCAGAATCTGTTCATATTTTTCAGGAAACACTACCCAGAGAACCAGCTTGCCAATGTCGTGGAGAAGAGCTGCAAGGTAGGCGTCCTGTGATTGTCGTGGGGAAAGAGTTTCGGCAATTTTTTCAGCTAGAACAGCGCAAAAAAGACTGTGGTACCAAAAATATTGTATTGAGACTTGCTTTTCAGTTTGAATACCTTTGAAAATCTGCCTGATTGACGTTGTTATGGCCAGATTTTTAATAGTATCTGCCCCAAGGTAGACAACTGCCTGCCCTATATCGGTAAAAGTTCTTTTTGCTCCCACATAGGCGGAGTTGGACAGGTGCAGGGTTTTTGCACAAAGGGCCGCGTCTTTATTCACAATGGAGGTTATGTATGCGAGATCAAGGGCCGGGTCGCGACAGGCCTTGATAAGTTGCAGAAGAATGGGCGGCATACTGGGTAATTGTTTTGAAAGCGAGAGACGCTGCAACACCTTGGAGGAAGAGCTCATAAAAGGGTATGGTCTATGTGGTTAATGCGTATGCAGATTTTTGCTACGTTAAACAGAGAATTCGATAAACAGAACGGGCTTTTTTATGTTCTGATGTGTATCTGTAATATTTCTACATAGTGGCGGATGATGTTTGCAAGGAGTTTTTAAGAAATCTTTTCCAGGAGATACGTTTTCCTGTAAATTTACCTTGACCCCGTAGCTTTTACTTAGGTAGTCTTCCTGGAACAAATTATGAATAATTTATCCCCTGTTTTACCGTCTTTGGGGAATACAAGAGGAGAATCATGCGTACAAAAAACTGGAAACTGACCATTGCTTCCATCGCTTTGGCGGGGTGTCTTGCAGCTTTGACCGGTTGCGCCAAGCAGAAGACCTACGGTGCTGTGAAATTTACCACAGAACCACCCGGTGCCGAAGTTGTAAATTTAAAAGACGATGCCTCGTTATGTACCACCCCTTGTGTGGGATTTTGGGAAGGTGAGGACGGCAAACCAGAGTATGTTACCGTTGAAATGCGTAAAACAGGGTATAAAGAAGAGATTACCTCTTTTTGGGTGAATACTCGCCATGATACTCGTGAACAGGCTGAGAAAGATGCCCAGCCTATTAAAGCAGACCTCATTAAAAGGGGGAATTAATCATGCTGCGTCCAACATACAGTACTCTTTTGAGAAAGAGTGCATCCATGGCAATTCTCGGATGTTGCGTCTGCCTGCTGGGTGCCTGCTCATCCAAAACAGTCAGTGTCAGATTTAAAGTGAATTCTGAGCCAGAGGGGTCTCAGGTGCTATATAAGCTTTCAGGTACCGAGTTGCCATGTGGTGAAAGGTGGATATATCTCGGAAACACGCCTCTTCGCGGTATTCACCAATTCAAGGAAGAAGAACTGGAGAACACAGACAAGATAACCATGAAAGTCATGCATAACGGCTATCACGACCAGCAGATGGAATGGGATGGTGAAAGCTTCTGGGAAGAAGCTGAGGGAAAAGGGGTTATTTTTTGGACCCCTGAACTTGTCCCTTCAGATAAATAGGCGTAAGGCAACAGGATAAAAAGGATAGTAATATGCAGGTTCAAGGAAAACCGTACCGTTCCCTCTGGCTGGCTGCCAATGGGCGAGATGTGGAGTGTATTGATCAGACCCGCCTTCCCCACAATTTCGTTGTTGCCGAAATTTCCACTGCGGAAGATGCCATGGAGGCCATTCGTGATATGTGGGTGCGTGGTGCGCCGCTCATCGGAGCCATGGCTGCCTACGGGGTTTGCCTTGGCCTGCATGAGTCCTGCACGGAAGAACATTTGCATCAGATCTGCGAAAAGTTAATAGCGTGTCGGCCAACTGCTGTCAATCTGCAGTGGGCAGTAGATCGTATGCAGAGAAAATTGTTGTCCGTCGAGACCTCTCAGTGGTTGGAGGTTGGGTATAAGGAAGCAGCCAACATTTGCGACGAAGATGTGGAAGCCAATGAATCTCTGGGTAGTCATGGTGCTGCAGTGATTCAGGAAATATGGGAAAAAAAAGGGAAATCTGAACCTGTTCATATCCTGACCCATTGTAATGCCGGCTGGCTGGCGACTGTGGATTGGGGAACTGCACTGGCACCTGTTTACAAAGCACAACAGTTGGGAATCCCTGTGCACGTATGGGTTGATGAAACCCGTCCACGAAATCAGGGCGCGCATCTCACTGCCTGGGAGCTATGTATGGCAGGCATCGACCATCATCTGATCGTAGATAATGTGGGTGGGCACCTGATGCAGCATGGCAAGGTGGACATGTGCATTGTCGGAACGGATAGAACTGCTGCCAATGGGGATGTCTGTAATAAGATCGGAACCTATCTTAAGGCTCTGGCTGCAAAAGATAACAATATCCCATTTTATGTTGCTCTCCCCGGATCTACCATTGACTGGCAGATGCAGGAAGGGCTCTCTATTCCCATAGAGATCCGCGATGAAGAGGAAGTGCTCTTTGTTCAGGGACAATTCTGCGACGGCCGTGTAGATACCATATGCATTGCTCCGGAAGGCACCCCCGCAGCGAATTATGCTTTTGATGTTACCCCTGCAAGGTTGGTGACAGGTTTGATTACAGAACGAGGGATATGCTCAGCATCGAAAGAAGGTCTGTTGGGCCTTTACCCGGAACATCTGGAATGAAAACACAGAAAATGCGCAAATTTTTGCTGCATACGGCCCGTGAGATGAATGCCTGTGGTCTCAATCAGGGAACTGCGGGCAATATCAGCGTCTGGGTGGAGAACGGGTTCCTTATCACTCCGTCGGCACTGCCTTATGTAGAGTGTACGGAAGAAGATATGGTACTGGTTAAAGCAGACGGTACCTTTGAGGGTATAAGGAAACCTTCATCGGAATGGCGGTTGCATCGGGATCTGTATCTCAACCATCCGCAAAGCAGAGCTGTGTTACACGCCCATTCTCCCTGGTGTACTACTTTGGCCTGCCTGGAAAGAGATATCCCGGCCTTTCACTATATGGTCGCCATGGCCGGAGGGGACCATATTCCCTGTACTGCTTACCGGCCTTTTGGTTCGCAGGAACTATCTGATTCCATTGTCAAAACTATGGGGCCACTGCGAGCCTGTCTCATGGGGCATCATGGAATGATTTGCCACACTGTTTCTCCTGACGCCCTTCTTCCCCTTGCCATTGAAGTGGAATCCCTTGCCAGGATATATGTTCAGATGCTGCAGATCAATCCTGAGCCACCTCTTCTAAGCCCAGAAGACATGAGGGAGGTGTTGGAGCGTTTTGCAACCTATAAGCCCTGAAGCTTGGTGAGCGTTCACCAGCAACCCGCTGAGTCTCCCTTTTTTGATTTACCTCTACGAACGATTTGACAGGCGTACATATATAGTTCGCCTGTCAAATCGGACATATCTATAGTGCTTTTAACCGCATACAATCATGGTCATGCCAACATGGTACCCAGCTGAAAGATTCCCACGGCCATGAGAAAAGCCAGTGTCGTGTTGAAGCCAATGGAGAAAAAAGCCCATTTCCAGGAGCCTGATTCTTTGGCAATGCAGACGACAGTGACAAAACAAGGTGCATAAAACATGATAAAAACAAGGACGGCCAAGGCCACCACAGGATTCCAGTTAGGATCTTCAGCCAACCTCACTTTCAGTGGTGTTGATTCTTCCGGGTCAACCTCTCCCAGGGAATATGCTGTCCCAAGTGTGGAGATGATAACCTCTTTGGCTGCAAAACCTCCCAGAAGGGCAATGTTGGTTCTCCAGTCGATACCCGCGAGTTGGGTAAGGTTTTCCATCGCGAGTCCTATACGACCTGCCAGGGAGTGACGCAATCTGGTCATTGCTTCCTGACTCTGTAGCTCCTGCAGGGCCATTTCATATGCTTGTTCTGATTGTTCTCCGTCAGTCTTTTGATAACTTGTCGCTATTTCCTGATGTTGCTGTTCAAATTTTGCAACTTGCGATTCTGGAAGCGAAGGATACGTCATCATGGCCCAGAGAAGTATGGAAATGCCAAGAATAACTGTACCGGCCTTTTTCATATACTGCCAGGTACGTTCCCAGGTATGAATAAGTAAGCCGCGAAAGGTTGGAAAGCGATATGGGGGCAGTTCCATGACAAAAGGGGTCGATTCTCCCCTTAATACCGTCAGACGAAGAAATTTTGCTGCGCACAGGGCGACCATCCATGCAAGGAGTGTTGCAAAAAACATATATACGGCTTGATGATCGGCAAAAAAAGCTCCAATTATCAGGGTAAGTACCGGCAATTTGGCCCCACAATTCATAAAAGGTACTGTCAATAACGTAGCTAATCGTTCTCTGGGGCTTCGCAGAGTACGGGTAGCCATTACACCCGGCACAGCGCAACCTCCTGCAATACCCCCAGAAACAATGAAAGGCATCACCGATGAGCCATGCAGGCCAAAAGTATGAAAAATGCGGTCCATCATGAAGGCAACTCTAGCCAGGTAGCCACTGTCTTCAAGGATGGCAATGCCAAAAAACATGAACATGATGATGGGTACGAAACCCATGACACCACCTACTCCGTCAATAATACCCGAAATCACCATAGATTTAATGGGGCCGTCAGGTAACAGGTTATTAGCCGTTGAAGAAAGAAATGCAAATGTAGACTCAAAAGCCCCGACCAGGGAACCGCTGAATGTGAAGGTAAAATAATAGAGACCAAAAAGTACGGCTGCCATGATAAGTGGCCCGAGGAAGCGGTGGGTTACTATTTTATCGATACGATCAGATGTGTAGAGTCTGTCCCCAACAAATTTTTGGGTGACCACGTTTTGTCGCAGAATGGACTTGATGAAGCCATATCTGTGATCTGCGACAACCGATTCCGGATAAACTCCGGCTGTCGTTTTCAGGTGTGTGGCAACCTTTTCACACTGATCAAGAAGCTGTTGGGTTATTTCAGGCTGTTCTTCCTGTGCAATGGAAATAATCTGCTTATCGTTTTCAAGGAGTTTAACTCCGACCCATCGAGCAGGATAGGTACTCGTTAAAAGACCATGTTCTGTAATAACTGGTGTGATTTGTGTTAGGACCTGATCAATGTCAGAACCATAGCGCAGCAGTATTGGCTCTGTCTGTTTCTTATCCCTGACCATGGTAACCACCTGGTCAAGCAGGGCATTCACTCCCTTGCCTGAACGGGCTACAATGGGAACAACGGGCACTCCTATCAACTCGCTGAGTTTTTCTGCATCAATAACAAAACCACGCGATTCGGCAACATCGACCATGTTAAGGGCAATGATCAGCGGAGTGCCTAGTTCCAGAAATTGGCTGGTGAGATAGAGGTTTCGTTCAAGATTGGATGCATCAACAACGTTGATGACAACATCAGGATTATTGTTGACGAGGTAATCTCGAGCCACCAATTCTTCGGCTGAATATGCGGTGAGTGAGTAGGTGCCTGGGAGGTCGACAATGGAAAGCCCAAAGTCATCGTGGATGCAGCAGCCTTCTTTTTGTTCTACAGTAATACCTGGATAATTACCGACATGTTGCCTGGCTCCTGTTAGAAAGTTAAACAGGGTGGTTTTACCGGCATTGGGATTTCCCGCCAGGGCGAGATGAATAACGTTTTCCATGGATGAAATGACAGCAGATATTTTTCTTGGAAATGCTACGAAAGGTTCATGGTTGCTGCAGGCGGGGAGACCCAAAGAAAGTCCAGCAACATGATGTTGTAACAGTTATTGTTTGCAAGGACGTTTTTTATCCATACTTTTTTTCAGGTCATCAAATGTGCAGGTGATTTCATTGCTGCATTGACAACCACAGCCTCCACAACCTCCTCGGAGCGTAGTTTTTATGGATATCATGATATGACGGACCAGGTAGACTATGGTTACGGCTACCAGGGAAAAAATGATGAGATTCTGCATTGAAAATGTTTCCACCAAAAAACGTTTCTTTTACCCCTGCTCGCTGGCCGTAACCATAATGTTGGTTGCAGCAATGTGGTCAAGGCTTAACGTGCTGCCATTAATTTTCACCATACATTGACTCCCGGTGTTGGGGCAGACGAGTTCCAGTTCTGAACCTGGCAAAACTCCCATATGAGCCATGCGGGCGCAGGTCTCTCGATCACCTTGTACAGAACATACTTTTAACCTGCCGCAACAACAGGTATCGGAAAGAGGGCGAATGCCAACATGCCGCTTTTTCTTTCCTTGTACACACCGTTTTCCAATTTTTTTAAAAAGGTGGCAGGATTTTGCGAACTGCTTGTCACTCATGTGTTTCTACCGCTTATGTCCATTGGTGTTTAAAAAAACAGGATGATCACCTGTAAATTTATAGTTGCGAATCAATGTTAGGTACACCAAAACTATGGGTACTGTCAATAGCTTTGAAAAGGGGAAAAGTGAAAAAGAGACAATACCAAGAGTAATTTTTGAGCGGGAGCTTACAGGGCTGTCTTTCTGTGGAGTTTATCCAGGGAGAGTTGTGCGAAAACAGGCATTGCCGTTCAGGTCGAGGCAAATTTGGAAAAAACAGGTGTATATCTGCAGTCTCCTTTCAAGTCTTCAAATATTGTTCAAAAAGTAGGAGAATTTTATGGCCTGGAACTTTTTCTTGCTTGATCTGGCAGGGGGGGGGAGCAACTGGCTGGTCAAGTTTTTTAACGGACTCAGCGGTTTTATCTCCAGGTGGGCACCACTGTTTTTTATCTGTATGAAATCTACAGAAATGAAGCTGAGCGTAGGAACTGTCAGCAACTCTGCGCCGGGTGAAAGAAGCATCGAGCAGAAAAACAACAGGTTACCTGAAGAAACTGTTGTCTTCTGCTCGTCATTATTCAGATTTCCACTTCAATAAAGTCTGCTTCATTATTACGTAGAGTCAAAGTGCCGCCCATCACACGCAGGGCAACAGGATCATTAAGTGGAGCTCTCTGTTGGACGGTAATTGAAGTTCCTGGTACCAGTCCCATTTCGCGGATTCGCCTACCTAGTTCCCCGGTCGCTTTTACCGAGATAATGGTTCCGCTTTGGTTGATTGCCATTTGGCGTAAATTTATTATTGCCATATGCTCCTTGATAAAAAGTGAGGAGTAAAAATAATCCCAGTTTGCCCGGGACCAGAGGTCCCAGGTAAACATTTTGCAATTTTCTGACAGTGGAGTAACAGAGAAAAACTTCTAGGACAAACCTGCACGGCAAAGCCGTCATCCCTTTCCAGCCAGTTTGGCCCATGAATCTCTTAATGTCACAATACGGTTAAAAACAAGTTTTTCAGAATTATTGTCTTTGCTGTCAAGACAAAAATAACCTTGCCGCTCAAATTGATACCTGTCATCCGGGTTGGCATTGAGTAGGCTCGGCTCCACCTTGCATCCTGACAATACCTGCAGGGATTCGGGGTTTAAAAAATCTTTGAAATTTTTTTCTTTGTCCGCGTCGGGGTACTCTACACTGAAAAGTCTGTCATAGAGTCGGATTTCAGCCGTAACGGCTTCTGCCGCGCTCAACCAGTGAATGGTACCTTTCACTTTACGTCCATCCGGTGCGTTGCCCCCCCGGCTTTCAGGATCGTAAGTGCAGTGGAGTTCGACTACTTCCCCCTCGCTGTTTTTAATAGCTTTGTTACAGGTGACAAGATAGGCATACCGTAACCGTACCTCCCGTCCTTCTGTGAAGCGGAAGAATTTCTTTGGTGCGTTTTCCATATAATCTGATCGTTCTATGAACAATTCCCTGGAAAAAGGAACCAGGCGGGTGCCCATATCAGCATTCTGGGGATGATTTTGAGCCTCCAGCATTTCAGATTCGTTTTCAGGGTAGTTGGTAATGATCACTTTTATGGGGTCTAGTATACCAAATACGCGAGGTGCTGTGACATTGAGATCATCGCGTATGGAGTTTTCAAGAACCCCCATGTCGATCCATGATTCTTTTTTGCCAATACCTACACCTTCACAGAAGCTTCTGATGGATTTTGGAGTATACCCCCTTCTGCGAAGGCCGGAAATTGTAAGCATGCGAGGGTCATCCCAGCCTGATACGTGACCTTCGTTGACGAGTTGAAGCAGCTTCCTCTTGCTTGTAACTGTAAAGTTGATATTCAGACGGGCAAATTCAATCTGCCTGGGGTGACATGGAGTGGCCAGAGTATCCAGTACCCAGTCGTAAAGAGGGCGGTTATTTTCAAATTCCAGGGTGCACAGAGAGTGGGTAATACCCTCAAGCATATCCGAAAGGCAGTGGGTGAAATCATACATGGGGTAAATACACCAGGTATCACCTGTGCGGTGATGGTGTGTCTTCATGATGCGATACAGAACCGGATCCCGCAATAGTATGTTGGGTGAGTTCATGTCTATTTTAGCACGCAGCGCACAACTCCCTTCTTCCAGCTCGCCTGCCTTCATCTGGGAGAAGAGTTCCAGGTTTTCTTCCACAGATCTGTTGCGATAAGGGCTGTCTTTACCGGTTTCTGTCAATGTCCCCCTGTATTCACGCATTTGTTCGCTGGAGAGATGACAGACATAGGCTTTACCCATTTTAATAAGTTCCACTGCAAAATCATGCAACTTGTCAAAGTAATCTGAAGCATAATACAGGTGCTCGCCCCAATCGTAGCCGAGCCAGTGGACATCATTTTTTATTGCTTCTACATATTCAGATGATTCCTTGCCTGGATTGGTATCATCAAAACGAAGATGACAACATGCGTTGTTTTCCCGGGCCACCCCAAAGTTCAGGCATATTGATTTGGCATGGCCAATATGGAGGAATCCATTGGGTTCCGGCGGAAAACGTGTAACTATGGTATCATGCTTACCCGATGAGAGATCATCTGCGATAATCTGGCGAATGAAATCCAGCGGGCGTTTGGTTTTGTTCTCTTCATTCATGGTATCCACCGGCACGTTTAATTATTAGGATAAAGGTGACTGATGTCTTCCATTCGTTTCACCACTGTCTCTTTTCCGAGTGTTTCGACAATATCGAACATTGAAGGACCGGCAAGCTGACCTGTGAGCACCGTACGCATCCCGTTAATAAGGATGCCGGGTTTGATATCAAGTTCTGTAGCGAGTGATCGAGTGGCGGCTTCAGCTGTTTCCTTGTCAAATTCGTCCAGAGAGCGAAGCCTGTCAGCAAGCATGGGCATCCAGGTGACGAGATCTGGGTACTTGAGAATGTTTTTTTTCAGAGGTTTTTCTTCCACTGCGTATTCATCGGAAAAATAGGCTCGCCCTGTTGTCGTGAAATCTTCAAGCGTATGGAATCTTTCACGGATCATGTCCAGAGTTTGCAGGAACCATTGTTTGTTTTCAGCAAAATACTCCTCTTTCCACAAGCCTTCAGCCTCCAGGCGCTTGGCGACCATAGCCGCCAATTCTTCAATGTCCATGGTTCGCAGGTAGACTTCATTAATGGAAATCAGCTTGGGGTCGGTGAAAAATTTTGGATCACCTGGACGGAAGTTGAATACAGAGTTGACCTTACTGATTCTGTTAAGGGTAAAAGTTTCAATAAGTTCTTCTCTTGAAAATATTTCCTGATCAGTTCCGGGATTCCAGCCAAGAAGACAGAGAAAATTGCAGAGTGCCCAGGGGATAAAGCCCTTATCTTCGTAAAATTGGACAGCAACGACTTCCCCATGACTGCGTTTTGAGATTTTACGCTTCTGAAGGTCCAATGTAAGTGGCATGTGGGCAAAAACAGGAAGTGGCGAGCCCAGAGCTTCATAAAGCAATACCTGTCTGGTGGTATTTGTCATGTGATCCTGTCCTCTGATCACATGGGAAATACGATCGCGGATATCATCAACGACATTACAGAGGAGGTAGAGGGGCTTTCCATTGGAGCGGACAATGACGAAGTCTTCCATTTCGCTGTATTTCCGTTCAATTCTGCCTAGTACCTCGTCGTCGTAGAAGAGGGTCCCGGTACGTTCAGGCACCTTGAAGCGGATCACGTAGGGAAGTCCCTGGGCTTCCTTGGTGGCTACTTCTTCTGGAGAGAGATGTCGACACGTGCCGTCATACCCGACCTGAAGCTTATTCGCCATGGCATGCTCACGTTTTTGATCCAGTTCTTCCTTGGTGCAGAAACATTTGTAGGCATGACCTTCTGTCAGTAATTGTTGGGCAGCCTTAACGTGATCCTCTTCGAATTCGGTTTGAAAATATGGTCCTTCATCCCAGTCCAGGTCCAGCCACTTCAGACCATCAATAATACCGGCGATGGATTCCTGGGTGGAACGTTCGGTGTCTGTATCCTCGATACGCAAAATTAGCTTGCCATTGTGTTTTTTTGCAAAAAGCCAGTTGACAAGAGCTGTACGTGCACCGCCTATGTGCAAATATCCTGTAGGGCTGGGGGGGAAACGAACTCGAACGTCTACCATGGGAATTCCTCAATATGTAGTGTGTGGATGGCAGAAAGTACAATATGACTTCTGGAATCAAATATATACGGTTTTATGAATTGATTGAAGATGTTGTTTGTTGAAAAAAGCAAAAATTATATTCCTGAGTAGTTAATTTAATAGGATTGTTATCATCCGGAGTTTCCTAATATATACACAGTGAAACTGGATAAGTTGCTGTGCCAACGTGAAAATTCTGTTGCCTGCGGTAGGCGTCCTAGGTAATGTCAAAAAACGGTTACTGCCGCACAAGGAAATCTCACAATCTGTTATCTCGAGCAAGGTCACAACGGTTATGTGTCGGGTGTACCTCTGTGCGATAAAAAAATCTCCGGGCAAAATGAAATAAACGTGATACCTTTTCTCCATAAGAAAAAAATATTCAGTTATTGATGTCGGGAAAAACAGTGGTTATAGCCTGAAGATGAGATATCTTCAAGGTTTTGATTCTTGCAGAAACCAGGAAATAATCTTTTGTGGGTGGGGATAAAAGAGTTGTGTGGCAAGGGTGTTCTCGTTATAGTTATTAGCTTTTGCCGTTGAATTTGAGATATGCGTGCTTTTATAATTTCATCTGTGGGCTATGGTCATATTTTCAACGAGATATAGGGCGTTTTCTCTGTAACCGGTACCATGGGGCCAGAAGAAGAGTACAAAGTTATACGTATTGCTCTGCCCCTGTGAATAAGTTGGAACGATTTAATCTGTATATATAGAAAATGAGAGAAAGTAACAATGGAGAATCAGACAGGTTGTGGTGAATGTCCCGAGGGAATGGTGAAGGATGAATATGGGCAATGTGTCATGCCCTGTGTAACTTTTGCATCTTTTGTGCTCTCCTTGAACACGTCAGCTCTTTTTCATATGGGGGAATTGCCTCACCCGGAGAGTGGGCAGCGAGTTATTGATCGCGCCTTGGCAAAACATACCATTGATACTCTGTCCATGCTTGAAGAGAAAACCAAAGGTAACTTGGAAAGCGATGAGAAAGAACTGCTCAGCCGGATTGTATATGAGTTGAAGATGAAGTTCGTCAAAATAGAAAAAGGCTAGATTTGTTTGGAAAAAAGTAAATCTATCACCATCAACGCGCCAGCAAAGGTCAACCTCTATTTGAAAATAACAGGTAAGCGTTCCGATGGCTATCACACCCTGGAAACGGTCATGCAGAAGATTAATCTGTATGATACAGTTGAGCTGACATTGACCGAACATCAGGGGATCAGCTTAACATGTCCTGATAGTTCCCTCCCGGAAGATCAGTCGAACTTGGCGTATCGAGCTGCAGAAAAATTCTATTCCGTGTTGATAGCCAGGGGAGTGTCCGTCTACGGGGTTGGCATAACGTTACAAAAAGGGATTCCGATAGCAGCTGGCCTCGGTGGCGGAAGCAGTGATGCCGCTGCTGTATTATCAGGGCTTAATGCGTTGTATGGTAGTCCTCTGGGAGTCCGTGAAATGGCTGAAGTCGGAGTTTCCCTTGGTGCTGATGTCCCTTTTTTCCTGCAGTCTGGATCTATTTGTATTGCAACAGGAATTGGTGAAATATTGAAACCTGTATGTTCCGACGCATCTTACTGGTTTGTCGTTGTCAATCCTGGTTTTTCCGTTTCGACAAAATGGGTGTATGAAAATTTTGTATTGACAGAGGATGAAAAAAAGATTAACCTAGATCGTTCACGTATCAAGAAATGGTGGCGGTCCTGTGGGCAAGGAAGTAGTTGTCCTTTTCCCATGGATTGTCTCTATAACGATTTGGAACAGGTTACGGCTGCTCGCTACGGGCAAATTAAACAGATAAAGCATTCATTGATACAGTGTGGAGCTGCTCATGCGCTCATGTCGGGTTCAGGTCCTACGGTATTTGGTGTATTTGCAAGCGAGCATCAGGCTGCACATTGCGTGCAGCGTATTAAAGGGAGCGAAAGTTTTGTGAGTCTGGCTCAGGTCGTTGGTGGCCAAGGCTAGGAAGTGCAAAATGAAGATAAGCTGGGGCGTCGTCAAGCGGTAAGACACAAGGTTTTGATCCTTGCATTCGGGGGTTCGAATCCCTCCGCCCCAGCCATTTGTTGTCCCCTGTGGTATGTTAGTCTCTCGTCAATCCTGCCTGCAGTAGCAACCGATATGTGAATAAGAGATGCACGGGGATGCGTTATGCCCAAAGTGATGAAAGTTTTTACAGGTAATGCCAATCCGCAGATAGCCAAAGAAATTTGTGATTACCTGGGGGTGCCCCTGGGGGCTGCCGAAGTGAAGCAATTCTCTGATGGAGAAATATCCGTCGATATCGGGGAAAATGTTCGAGGAGCTGACGTGTTTGTGATACAGCCGACATGTCCTCCCGTAAACGACAACCTTATGGAATTGCTTATAATGGTTGATGCGCTGAGAAGGGCGTCAGCTCGCAGGATCACTGCTGTAATGCCTTATTATGGGTATGCGCGTCAAGATCGAAAGGTCCGCCCACGTGTTCCCATTACAGCCAAGGCAGTAGCAGAAATGCTGATGGTCGTTGGAACTCGACGTGTACTGAGTATGGATCTGCACGCCGGGCAGATACAGGGCTTTTTTAATATCCCGGTCGATCATCTGTATGCAGCTCCAATTCTGCTGGAGTTTATCAGGAATAATTTCAATGATGTTATTCTGGTGTCTCCAGATGCAGGCGGAGTTGAACGGACCCGCGCATTCGCAAAAAGGCTCAATGCAGGTCTCGCCATTGTAGATAAACGGAGAGATCAGGCAAATGAGTGCGAAGCGGAAAATGTTATCGGTGATGTCAGAGGAAAGACTGCCATCCTACTTGATGATATGGTCGACACCGCCGGTACTCTCTGCAACGGAGCAGAAATACTGATGCAGAAGGGAGCCCGCGAAGTACATGCCTGTTGTTCCCACGCCGTGCTTTCTGGTCCTGCTATTGAACGTTTGAACAAATCAGTAATCAAATCGTTGTTGGTAACCAACTCGATCCCCTTAAGGGAAGAGGCAAAGCAGTGTGAAAAGATAACCGTGCTGTCGGTTGGGAAATTGCTTGGAGAGGCAATTAAAAGAATCCATAACGAAGACTCCGTCAGCTATCTTTTTGTGTAACACAAATACAGTATTTATTCGTAACCCGGAATAGGGGAGGCTTTTTATGTTACAAGTCGATTTGGCGTCCAAAGTGCGCACCGTATTCGGTAAAGGGCCGATGCGCCAGATGAGGATGCAGAAAGTTACGCCGGCAGTGGTTTATAGCGGTGGTGATGAGGCTGTAGCCTTGCAGTTTGATGCAGGACAGCTCTATAAAAAAATGCTTTATATTCACGGTCGCAATGCTGTTGTCACTTTACAGGTTGAAGGTGACAAAAAAGAAAAGCGCCACGCAGTCGTACAGGAAATCCAAAAGGATCCTGTCACCGGCAGTTTGATTCACGTGGATTTTCGTGAGATCGATCTGGAAAAAGAACTCGAATTTGTAGTACCTCTTGAGTATACAGGCACTGCCAAAGGTGTTGATTTAGGTGGTGAGCTTGTCGTGAATCGTACAAGTGTAAAGCTGCGAGGTTGCCCTTTGGATATACCTGATAGTATTTCAACGGATATAACCAGCTTGGAGCAGGGCGGTGCTGGCCTTAAGTACAGCGATCTCGAATTGCCTGAAAAGGTAACCATGCTTGACAAGCCAGAGGTAACCTGCGTTTTTGTTCAGTGAGATTAAGCATTTTTAATGCGTATTTTTATGAATGGGCCGGTTTAATAACCGGCTCATTTTTTTTATAATGTATTCATGGATTATCTGTTCGTCGGACTTGGCAATCCTGGTAGCCAGTATACGGCAACCCGTCACAATATCGGCTTTATGGCCATTGAATCACTTCTAGGCGTGTACAACTGTTCTGCTCCAAAACTGAAGATGCAGGGCCTGTTTACCCGGATAAAGCTTCCCCATTGCGGGCTGATTTTTTTACAGCCACAAACATATATGAATCGATCAGGTGAAGCTGTCGTCAGATTTATGGAGTATTACCAGGTGGATCTTGATCATCTTGTCGTTTTACATGATGATATAGACCTTTCTTTTGGTCGAGTTAAAATTGTGGCAAACGGCGGTGCCGGTGGTCATAATGGTATTCGCTCGATTATCCAGCACGTAGGGGGAAAAACATTTTCCCGAATGAAGATCGGTGTAGGACGACCATCGTCAAAGGGGAACCAGAAAGACATCCCTGTCGATAAATATGTCCTTTCACGTTTTACTGCCCAAGAGCAGGTATTGTTGGAAAAGATATATTGGCGAATCGGTGATGCCGTGGACATATTGCTAACACAAGGTGTTGCGGCCTGCATGAATGAAATAAACGGATTGCCCATAGTCGATTGATAAGACTGGAAATTAACCGTTTGTGTGTTGCATATTCGTCAATATCAAACAAAACTTGCTGCTACTCTTTGCTATTCCGGAAAAATATGGTATTGTATGAATTCGTGAAAACCTTTTCGGGATTAAAATATTGTACGTGCATTATGCAGAATTTTTAAATGTTTTCCGGAGGATCTCGTGTTTTCAGAAGGTGATATGGCTGTGTATCCTGCCCATGGTGTAGGACTCATAGAAGCCATTGAAACACAAACCATTGGTGGCATTGATCAGAGTTTTTATGTAATGAAAATTCTGGACAATGACATGACTATAATGATTCCAACCGCCAATAGCGAAAATGTTGGGCTTCGGGCTATTATTTCCAGTGACGAGGTGACAAGAGTTATTGATATTCTAAAGGAGCGTGATATCAAAATCAACGCTCAGACTTGGAATAGAAGATACCGCGATTACATGGAAAAAATTAAAACCGGATCCGTTTTTGAGGTGGCTGTTGTTCTCAGGGACCTGTTTTTGCTCAAAGAAGATAAAGAGCTTTCTTATGGGGAGCGGAAGATGCTTGATACAGCGAAAAGCCTTCTCGTTAAAGAACTTTCTTTAGCTCAAGAGCTAGAAGAGACATCTATTGAACAGCAGATTGAGCAGTTGTTTTGCTGATATATAAATATTGGTATAATTAGTATAAAGTTTTCTCAAGTGTTTTGTGAGGATGATACCGACCGCGTTTTGACGCACAACGTGCAATCAAATGAAGCCAGACAACGTCTGGATCACTGCATTGTTCGTTTACATCCTGATCTTTCCAGATCGTATATCAACAGATTAATTGCAGCCAAGCACATTTTTGTTAACGGTCAGTCTGTAAAAGCTGGTCATAAACTCAGACCAGGCGATCAGATTACTGTACATTTCCCTCCTGTCGAGCCTAGCGAGTTGGAGCCTGAGGCCATTGATTTTGAGTCGATTTTTGAAGACGACCATCTTCTCATAATCAATAAACCTCCTGGATTAGTTGTACATCCCGCTGCTGGTCATAGGCATGGAACTCTGGTGAATGGCCTGCTGCACAGATTTGGCAACTTGCCAAGTCTGGAAAATTCCAGACCTGGGATAGTACACAGGCTGGATAAAGATACTTCTGGTATCATGCTTGTTGCCAAATCTGATACAGCTTTGAAAAATCTTGCTGATGCTTTCAGGAACCGAGCGGTGAGCAAAACCTATTATGCTTTGCTGGAGCATTGTCCCGTCAAGGATTCTGGGAGCATCGTTGCCCCCATAGGACGACATCCTGTTAACAGAAAAAAAATGGCCATTGTTGAGAGGGGGCGTCATGCTATTTCCCACTATGAGGTCATGGCTTCATATGTTAATGGTATGTGCCTGGTTAAAGTCCGTATTGAGACTGGCCGAACCCATCAGATCAGAGTACATATGGCCTCCATTAATACTCCGATAGTTGGTGATCTACTGTATGGTGGTAAAAAGCACATTTTAGGTGGCCAACATGTTGAGCGACAGATGCTTCATGCACACACACTCGTTTTTCCTCACCCGGTGAGTGGCAAAACGATGAACTATTTCGCTGAATTGTGGTCAGATTTTAGCCAATCCCTAGATTATCTTGATCAGCTGGACAGTTCTCATGGGTAGGGTAATTTGCATTACAGGTGGTATTGGCAGTGGGAAAAGTTCTGTTGCCCGGCTCATGTCTGCTTATTGTAACGTGCCATGTATAGATATTGATGAGTGTTGTAAAGAGTTACTCTGTAAAGGGCACAGAGGATGGCATGCTCTCCAAAATACATATGGGAATGTCTATTTCAATGAATCTGGGCATGTAGATCGCAAGCGGTTACGTGAAGCTCTTTTCTCCGATCCCGAACTGAGGGAGCAACTCGACAGCCTTCTTCATCCCATTGCGCGCAGAACGTTGCTTGACGCAATCGAGCAATATGATGATCAGTTTTTACTTGTGGAAGTACCGCTTGTATATGAAGCTGGGTGGGACAAAGACTTTGACGCTATTGTTGTTGTTGCCGTAGATCGTGAAAAACAAATTCAACGCACAATCACCCGTGATGGAGTAGATGAGGAGCAGGCTCGCCAATCTGTCGATGCACAGATGGAACTCGAGAAAAAGGTAAATTTGGCAGATTATATTGTTGACAATAACGGTGCATGGGCTGATACTAGAAATAAGGTGGTGGATCTCTGTCTTCTGTTGGAACGAGAAATAGGGCTGTTCAAGAAAAAAAACTTGACAGTATGAGCTTTACCAAATATTTAGCTGTATACACCTCAACAATTCTTCCAATGACTGTTGATTTCTTGTTCTGATATTTCATATAAAAAACAATAACGAATAGAAAGCCTAGAGAGGGTCAGGGAGGCACATCTTTAACCTCTGATCTGCTGTTCAGGCAATATAACATACCATCAAAACGACCCTGCCATATTTTTTCAACTAGCTGTACGTATCCTCTTACAGGAACTTCGCGTCTCTCTACCAGTCGAAGGATTTCTAGGCAGTATATAGTGGCTATCCGGTTATGTATTCGTTCATTGTTGATAACAAAATATTCTGTAATAGCGCTGTTTATTCCCCTTGAGCTGCATGGGTGTCGCTCATGGACGCTTTGAAAGACCATACGGAGGAAAGACCGGTCGATGAATCCTACTGAGTTGAAAAATAAAAAAATTAAAGAGCTTGTCGCCTTAGCTGCTTCGCTAAACATTGAAGATTATAGCAATATGCGTAAGCAGGAGCTTATTTTTGCCATTCTCAAGTCCCAGGCAGATGAAGATGGAAAACTCAGGGGGAGCGGTGTTCTTGAGGTACTCCAGGATGGATTTGGTTTCCTTCGCGCTCCAGATTACAATTACCTTCCCGGTCCGGACGATATTTATGTAAGTCCGTCTCAGATACGGAGATTGAACCTCCGTACCGGTGATACTATTGAGGGAGAAGTCAGAGCTCCTAAGGACAATGAGCGATATTTTGCCCTGTTGAAAATTGACAAAATCAATTACGAGCCTCCCGAAGCTGCCAAAAATAAGACCGCATTCGTCAATCTGACGCCACTCCATCCCGAAGAACTCATCAACCTTGAGACTTCTCCAGATAATTATTCCATGAGGGTAATGAACATTACCGCGCCCTTGGGGAAAGGACAAAGAGGCCTGATTGTAGCTCCACCTAGAACAGGTAAAACTGTTCTCATGCAAAAAATTGCCAATTCTATCGTGAAAAACCATAAGGAGGCCCATCTTATTGTTCTCCTTATTGATGAACGTCCTGAAGAAGTCACCGATATGAAGCGCAATGTAGATGCAGAGGTCGTCAGTTCTACATTTGACGAACCGCCCCAGCGCCATATTCAGGTCGCTGAAATGGTAATTCAAAAGGCTAAACGGTTGGTTGAGCATAAAAAAGATGTTGTTATTCTTCTTGACTCCATTACTAGGTTGGCGAGAGCTTATAACACCGTTACACCTGCTTCCGGCAAAATTCTCTCTGGTGGTGTCGAAGCCAATGCACTGCACAGGCCAAAGTTGTTTTTCGGAGCAGCTAGAAACGTCGAAGAAGGCGGGAGCTTGACTATTCTTGCCACTGCGCTCATCGATACCGGCAGCCGCATGGATGAGGTGATTTTTGAAGAATTCAAAGGTACCGGTAATATGGAGATCGTTCTTGACCGTAAAATGGCTAATCGCAGAATTTATCCTGCCATCGATATCCAAAAGAGCGGTACACGTAAAGAGGACCTTTTACTTCCACCAGATGATCTCAATCGAATTTGGATTTTGCGCAAACTCCTTTCTTCCATGAATCCTGCAGATGCTATGGAATTTCTCCTGGATAAAATGTCTCAGACGAAAAACAATCAGGAATTTTTTGCCTCCATGAATCGGTAAATGTGATTTTTACTTTAAAAAAACTGGGAAAAAAGGTATATTATTATTTTTTTGTGCAAAAAAAGCGCGAAGAAATTTTACAAGGAGTAATGAGCAATGAAATCAGATATACATCCAGAATATAATAAAATTAAAGCTGTATGTGCTTGCGGAAACGAGGTAGAACTCGGAACAGTGATGTCCGAAATGAAAGTTGAGATTTGTTCAGCCTGCCACCCGTTTTTCACTGGTAAACAAAAATTGGTGGATACTGCTGGCCGTATCGAGAAATTCAAGAAAAAATATGCGCATCTCAACAAAAAGTAATATTTTTTCTCTAATCCACATGGCCCATTCTTCTTGTGTCATGTGGATTTTTTTGTCTTTAGCCCAGGATAAACTGCATGTTTGACAACCTTCGTGACATTGATGAAAAGCTTGCTGTGCTTGAGCACCAGCTCTCAGATCCGGCACTTGTTCAAGATCAGAAAAAGTTCCAGAAAGTTGTTCGCGAGCATTCTACTGTGTCTAAGCTTGCTTCTTTGTATGGAAAGTATCTGGCTCTTTGTCAGGAAATGGATGACAATAAAGCTTTGATCAAGGATGAAGGGGAAGATCCGGAGCTGGTTGAACTTGCTAAAGCTGAGTTGGGTGAAATGGCTGAGGACAAGGTCAAACTCGAGCAGGATATCAGCGTTCTCCTGTTACCTAAAGACCCCAATGACGAGAAGAATATTTTCCTTGAGATTCGGGCAGGAACAGGCGGTGATGAGGCCGCTCTGTTTGTAGCCGATCTTTTCCGCATGTACAGCCGTTATGCAGAGAGTCAAAGCTGGAAAGTTGAGGTTATGAGTTCCAACCCGATTGGAATCGGCGGCTTCAAAGAAATTATTGCTTTAATCAGTGGTAAAAGTGTGTACTCAAAGCTTAAGTTTGAGTCGGGGGTGCATAGAGTCCAACGGGTTCCCGATACCGAGACACAGGGACGCATACACACTTCGGCTGTAACGGTTGCCATCATTCCTGAGGCTGAAGAAGTAGATCTGCACATAGAACCCAATGAATTAAAATTCGATGTTTACCGTTCATCAGGACCAGGCGGTCAGTCTGTAAACACCACTGATTCTGCTGTTCGCGTTACGCACCTGCCCACAGGACTGGTAGTCACCTGCCAGGACGAAAAATCACAGCATAAGAATAAGGCAAAGGCCTTACAGGTTCTACGGGCTCGTTTGCTGGATAAAATGGAACAGGAGCGTCACGATAAGATTTCAGCTGACCGCAAGAATCAGGTAGGAAGTGGTGATCGAAGTGAACGGATCCGAACCTACAATTTTCCCCAGGGTCGAGTTACAGACCATCGTATCAACCTTACGGTATATAAGCTGGATCAGGTTATTGCTGGCGCCCTGGAAGAAGTAATCATACCTGTTATCACCCATTACCAGACAGAAGCACTGAAACGGGCAGATGCCTAAAGTGTGTTGAACCTGGTTCGGATGCGAATATCAGAACTCCTTATTCAGGCCAGTGCAAAGTTGCATGGCTGTGGCGTGTCTGCAGCTTCTTTGGAAGCAGAGCTCATTATGCTGCATGTTCTTGGATGTTCGCGGGCAAAACTGTATCTCTCCTCTGATGATAACCTCACACCGGATCAACAGGAAAAATTTTCCAATCTTATTGCCCACCGATGTCGTCGAATACCATTGCAGCACCTTACCGGGCAACGTGAATTTTGGTCTTTGGATTTTATTGTAGGCCCAGATGTCTTAATTCCCCGACCAGAGACTGAATTCCTGCTTGAGTGCGTGCTGCAATCAGTTCATCGAACCGCATGTGCAAATGCACTTGATCTTTGTACTGGTAGTGGTGTGATCGCTACAATACTGGCCCTGGAACTTGAAACCAGAGTTCTTGCCACAGACCTTTCTTTGCCTGCGTTGGCTGTAGCCCGGCAGAACGTTGCCCACCATGAGTGTACTGACAAGATCTCTCTGCTTTGTTGCGATTTGTTCAGCGCGATTGCTCCGAAAAAACAGTTTGACCTTATAGTCAGCAATCCACCTTATGTTGGGCTGAACGAACAGGATCAGCTCGAACCTGAAGTAAAAGATCATGAGCCGCATCTGGCTCTTTTCAGCGGCGAAGACGGTATGGACAGTATTATTCGCATACTGACCAGCGCTCCCCAATATTTGCGATCTGGTGGATCTTTATTCTTAGAGATAGGAGCCGGCCAGTCAGAATCTGTTTTGTCTCTTGCCTCTCACATAGGGCATTACCGAAAAACATCGATTACCCAGGACTGGTCCGGAAAGGATAGAGTCTTCCACGGCAGGCTTTAAAGGGTTGATCATCTGCGGCCTGTGGCTAGCACCAACCTGAAAAATACGGCACGCAAATTGCATTGTTTGATTTGTCTTTGCAGTTGGCTGTATCCCACAGAAGTGCCAACCATTGGACCAGTGAAGCTTCGTCGTTTTTTATATATTTTTATTGATCTCCAAAGGTGGGAGGCGATCAATGAACCGAGAATTTCGCGCATCGAAAATGCATGTGAATACAAACAGGTTTACTTTTAACATAATAAAGGGAATAGATGGATAAGATAGTCATTCATGGTGGTCAACCGCTCTACGGAAAAGTGTCAATGAGTGGAGCAAAAAATGCAGCATTGCCTTTACTTGCAGCAACACTTCTCGCACCTGGTTTACATACATTGTCTAATGTCCCCGACTTACGGGATACAAGGACAATGCTCCGTCTCCTGGAAATTCTTGGTGCACACTGGCAGCGTACCGGGTCAACTGTAACCATCGAGACTTCAAATCTGACCACAGCTGAAGCACCTTATGAACTTGTGAAAACTATGCGTGCCTCAGTGCTAGTTCTTGGCCCACTCATCGCTCGATCAGGTTTTGCCAGGGTATCTCTTCCCGGAGGGTGTGCCATAGGCGCCCGGCCAATTAATTATCATTTAAACGGTTTTGAGCAACTTGGCACTGTGACTGAGTTAAAACAGGGATATGTTGAAGTACGTGCAGAAAATGGTGGTCTTGAAGGAGGTACCATATACCTCGATAAACCTACGGTGACGGGCACTGAAAATATACTCATGGCATCTGTGTATGCCAAAGGCAAAACAGTAATTAAAAATGCAGCAAGAGAGCCTGAGATCGGAAATTTAATTGATATGCTGGAAAGCATGGGCGCAAACATCCAAGGGAAAGATACTGACTGTCTCACTATTCATGGCGTGGAGAGTCTGCATGCGGCCACAGCAACTATTATTCCCGACAGAATAGAAACCGGCACCTATATGATCGCAGTGGCGGCTGCTGGTGGAGAGGTGGAAATCACTGATTGTATACCTGGGCACCTCCCCGCTCTTACCGGAAAGCTTGAGAGATGCGGCGTTGATATTGAAGTGGGAAACAATAGCTTTAAGGTGTGCTGCCCGGAAAATAATGGACAGAACCATTGCCGGTTACGCAGTGTGGATGTAACGACACTTCCTTATCCTGGGTTTGCTACCGACCTGCAGGCACAATTTATGGCGCTTATGACGTTGGCAACCGGAGCTGCTGTAATTCATGAGACTATATTTGAAAATCGTTTCATGCATGTTGCCGAATTAGAACGTATGGGAGCAGATATCAAGATAGATGGCGGCAGTGCTGTAGTGAGAGGTGTTGGACGAGGTTTTTTAAGCGGTGCCCAAGTTATGGCGACGGATCTTAGGGCAAGTGCTTCCCTGGTTATTGCCGGACTTGCCGCTTCCGGTATGACTGAAATATCGCGTATCTACCATTTGGAACGTGGCTATGAGAATATGATTGAAAAACTTGCAGGGCTCGGAGCCAATATCAGACGCGTGCGTGAATAGCGGACACAGCATACCTGATCACAGGTATTTTCTTGCTTTCATTTGCCTTGTAACGGTGTTCTGATGCCTCGGATCTGTGCAATTATGATCAATCGAAGAGGTAAAAGCGAGCAACTGGAGATTATGTGGAATACCTGTGATCAATTACGTTAAAAGTCATTTTGTCATGGCGTAAAACATAAGCGCGTTGAGTACAAGTCCATGGTCAATGGTTCCTTGCCTCACCAGAGCAGTTACTTCTTTATATGACCTGAGGAAGCACTCAATATCCTCCATGTCATCCTGTTTGGGGTTATCAGACTTAACCGCATCCTTCACCAGTATTGTATAGCAGTAGTTATCCTGCAGAGCAGGATTAGGGCACACTTTTCCTATAATTTCAGGCTGGTTCCCCCTGTATCCGGTCTCTTCCTGTAATTCTCGGCATCCTGCAGTTATCGGGTCTTCTCCTGGATCAATTATGCCGCCGGGTATTTCTATCTCCGGACGGCAGCTTCCATAGCGAAATTGGCGTATCATGACCAGTTGCCCTATGGGGGTTACTGCAACAACATTTACCCAGTCGGAAAAATCAAACCTGATAAATTCTTTTTTTCTGCCAGTTCTTTGACATCTTGCCGGACCGGATCTGATGGTTGCCAGCGGTGTTTTCAGTAATTCCTTCTCTTGGGCTAATATCCACCCGTGTACCTCTATATCGTCTTTCATTGTTCAATATCTATTTTTTACTGCCCTGTTGGTTAGTTAGTGCCTGTCTATACATGCTTTTTCGTTAGCTCGTTACTCGCTTACTTACCCAATTATTGCGTTATGCTCAAAATTCTATTCTCGAATGTAAGCGAAGACTCCGATACCAGGTATATGTTTATGATAAAAGATATCGCATGTCTCGGATTCTACGCTTACCCAAAGGTGAACATAAATCCTCATGTATGGATAGACACTATCTATCGTCGACCTGACCCACCACTGCCGCCAGAATTGCCGCCAGATCCTCCTGCACCGCCACCGGAGCCACCGGAGCCACCTGAACTACCTGAGCCATTTGAGTTATTGCCTGATCCACTGGAATCACCAGAGCCACTTGAGCTATTGCCCGCTCCTCCAGAATTACCAGAACCGCTTCCAGCACTTCGGCCGGAGATTCCTGTTTCCCTGCCGGTTGAAATATTAGATGAAATACTACGTGCAGCGTTTTCTGCAGAACCATAGCGGGCCTGGCGCTCAAAAGCATTTCTGACCTGCCTCATTTCAGCAGCCCCAAAACCACAGTTGATTGCATTTTCTGTCATCTCACCAATTGTCTCTGAGCGTACAGAGCGATAGGCCATCGCACGTGCTGTAGTCCATACCTGAATAGTTAGCTTATCCGCATCAGCCTTATTCATTGTACTGGTTCTTGTCTGCAGTGCGGCGACTATCCTACTGGAATCCTCAGTCTTAAGCCCCGCAGCATAGGCGTTGGCCACAAGGTCACAAAGAGTCTCCTGTATTGTCGTATTATCAGAGAGATTCCGGGCTGTTTTGTAGGCATTTGCATACCTACTTCGCACCGTTTCAGCCGCAACAACTATTCTGTCTTGATCAATATTCTTGGCAATGCCCTCATAGATCTTATTTGTAACAGGTTCCATTGGTAGCTTTTCTTTTTTTGCCAGTGAAACAATAGTACGCACTTGGTTAATGTTTTTTTGGCTGAACCTGTATTCCTTCATTGCCTGCAGAAGATTCGCCTCTTCAATGCCGTCTTTAGAAGAGGGCATTGAAACACCAGAATTCTTAAAAGTATTCACTTGTGCTACGGCCTGATCGGCAAGACTAAAAAAAATAGAGGCAAGAGTTATCCCTATGAGAATCATAGATCTGTTTTTCATGCGATTATCTCTCCCGTTAAAGCTGACGGTTACCAATGCAACGGGCATGGTTGCTTTTTGCAGCCTTGCCACAACACAAACAATTGTTTGCCTTTATTGTTGGATTCATGATTTGTATGATGATTTTCATATATAACAATTGCTTACTGTTAAGGTTACCTTTCAGGAGCGAATAAACAGTTTCTCGCTCCGAAATCATCGACAACGGTCAGTTCGCATGCAGGAATTTCTGGTACCTTATCGATAAGATAGAAGTAAGAAAAGTTACTTCTTTTAGGTACCGTAATTCGCCACATGCCGTGGTCAATATGTGCGGCAGGGTGTAATGTGAAGTGGTCGATGGACGAGGCAAAAAGGACTTCTCTTGCATCCGGATTCTGGTAATACAGCGCGATAGAATCCGATTGGATGATAAAGTAGTGCCGCTTTGAACATCCGGTAGTAATAAAAATCAGGAAGATTGCAGCAGCCAGAAGCGTTTTTCGTTGAAAGAACATAACCATTTTTATGTCTCCACCTTTATGACAGAATTTATTGTACCGAAATCATCTGGCTCACGTGCTGCTACGGTTGGATCGGGTAAAAGCATCTTACCGTCCACTACGAAAGAATATTTATGTTCCCCATGGACTACAGGCAGGGTAATTTCCCAGTAATTACCAATGCCAGTGGGTAACAGAGCCACCTTTTTCCAGTTAGTAAAGCTGCCTATTATCTCAACCTTCACCGCCTCCTGATAGAGAACAAAACGATAGTTAACCGCTTTATTCTGAATAGGGGTGACGTTTACGCCTGCCATTTCTTCATGGGGACCTTTCTCTGTTCCTGTAAAGATAAAAAATACTATAACCATAGCCACTGCAAAGCTAGCTATTGGCTGCCACCAAGAGGAGAGAGCTTTCTGTAGGGAAAACTGCACTGCCTGAGAAGGAATCGGTCCTGGCATCCATTTTTCAGGTGCTCCGTGCAGAAGTTTTTCCTGCTCTAAAAATGACTTGGTTTCGCATGCAAATTGATGACTGTCGTGTACCTTATCCACGAACGTTATCTTCTCATCAAGATTAAGTTCGTCATCAATGAATTGAGAAATTAAATAGTCTTCCATGGCAGATTCAGGTTAAAAGTTGTCTTAGTTTTTTTCTTGCCCTGTGTACTTTTACTTTAATATTTGTTTCACTGCACTGGTGGATGGCCGCAATATCAGCATAGCTTAGACCGCTGCTAACAACGAGGGCTAGGATATCTCTTTCTTCCGGTGATAACTGTTTCATTGCATCCAGAACACGTCTCGCTTCCTCTTTTTCAATATACTTCTTCTCCTGATCTGACGCGGGCTCAACAGGTTCTACATCTAAAGACGCGTCATGTTTTTGCAGACGTATATAATCGTGGAAAAGGTTTCGGCCAATGGTGAAGAGCAAGGCCAAACTCAGTTCCCGGTTTTTATATTTTTCCAGATAACGGGTAAAACTTTCCTGAACCAAATCATTTGCTACATGGGAATTGCACGATTTCCGTAGCAAAAAGTGATAAAGTCGCCCGCCATTTTCTAAATAGAATGCCCGAAATTTATCCATAATACTATGCTAACGGAAAAAGAGAGTGAAGGTTTCATAAAAAATAAGGTTTATTGTAAGTAGTATCTTGTGTTTCACAACAAGATGTTGTCTAACTTGCTGTTTTAACATTGAATACCGAGGTTTTTTTGGAAATTTGATAATCAAATGTAAAATATTCTGTAACCTTCTTTTTTCTTCTACGTTTACCTCATGAAATACGGCAGATTTACAACCATTTCTCTGAACATGGTGTTTGGGGAATTATCTGTTCAAGCCACGATTAAAGGAGTGTACACATGAAGAAAAAGATCAGCACATTGTTTGTTGTCTCTTGCGCCACCCTCATGCTGACAACTGCGACATATGCAGGTCAAGGAAAATCGGCCGGTTATGGTGATGGTAGCGGAGATTCAACCGGAGATTATGGTCCAGGCGATTGTGATCTTACATCAATCATGAAAGATTATCCTGGTTTCCTTCTTGCCGGTAATGGGCATGGTCCAGGTGATGGAACAGGATCTGGTGACCAAAGCGAGGCAAACGGGCCTGGAGATTGTGATACTGCTTTGATCATAAAATTGGATTCCAGCCCGCTACTTGCCAAAGGTGGCGGAGGTGGCAATGGAAATGGAGGCGGAGGGAACGGTAACGGTAACGGTGGCGGTGGAGGCAATGCCGGGTCAGGGGATAACGGTGGCAACGGACCTGGTGACGGAACAGGAACGGGTGACGGCCCCTTGGACGGAACGGGGAATGGACCTGGAACCGGCGACTGTCTCAACACCTGAGATCACTCTACCCGCCAGCCTTATGGCTGGCGGGCCCCACCATATGATCAAACCTCAAGTTCTATTTCCATCTTCATCAACTGCTACGTGTAAAAAAGCAAATTTTTGATGCAACCTAAGTAGCAAATTTCATTTGAAATATTTCTAAAAGTAACATCACCTGCGCGAATAGCCAGCATTTGCACATTCTTTCCACATTTCTTGAAAATAGGGAGAGTATTGTTTTGTGTAGTTAAAGAGTTAATCCCTCTATGACTGCCAAAAAAGTTGCGATGCAACAGATATAAGACAAAACGTTAATGCACAGGTGAAAAAACATGAATCGTAAACAAAAACTGAGTCTAACCAGATGGATGCGTACACTCCATAGAGACATTGGCTTTTTTGTAGTGGGGCTAACCATTATTTACTGCGTAAGCGGAGTTCTTTTAACCTACCGGGATACCGGTTTCCTTAAAAGCGAAATCCTCATTGAGAAAACACTGAAACCGGGATTGGCCGCAAACACCCTCGGTAGAGAACTGCGCATTCGAGATCTTAAGGTAACTGCTGGGGAAAACGATATCATATCCTTTGCTACTGGCAGTTATAATACCGTAACAGGTATTGCTACTTATACCGCAAGTGAGCATCCATATCTTCTGAGATTGTTTAACAATTTACACCATGTGAGTAGCAAGGACGGCAGGCATTGGTTTACGACTCTGTATGCTATTGCACTTCTGTTTTTAGCTCTTTCCTCTTTCTGGATGTATATACCTGGCAACAGTCATTTTAAACGAGGGCTGCTTATCTCTTTTTGCGGGATTCTTTTCTGTGTGCCGCTTTTGTTACTTTAAACTGATTGTTTTGCAAATTTTTACCTTAAAAAATGTCATGCGAATCTTTTTGCTTATTGCTTTGACTTTTCAACTCATGGCCTGTGGACTGCACATCGGCCCTGAGAATGCAGTATTAACGCAGGAGGACCTTAACCACCTCCCTGCCTGGCAAAGCGACAATTTAGAGGATGCTGTTTCTGCCACATCTCTGTTTACTCTGTTTGATTCTCCGCAACTGCGAATGCTTGTAGATGAAGCTCTTGCTGCTAACCCAGACCTGCAGCAAGCAGCCCTTAATCTACAGATTGTTCAGGTTGAGCTTAGGCAGGCCAAAGGAGACCAGATACCCCTGGTCGATGCCGATCTTTCCATGGGGAAAGAAGAAGCTTCTGAGGAGTTATACACCGGAGCCCTGTCTGTCAGCTGGACACTCGATATCTGGGGTAAATTGCGAGATATAACCAGGGCTGGCGATATGGAGGTCAATGAGAAAAGAGCACTGTTGCAGGCTGCCCGAAACGATCTTGTTGCTGAGGTAATGGGGTATTGGCTGCAGCTCGTTGCTACATCACATGATATCGGACTTCAAACAAGACGAGTGGAAACGTTGCTGAAGACAGAGAACTATATTCTCTCACGATATCGCAGCGGACTCGGTGACCTCCAGGATCTGGACAGTGCGCGCAGCGCTACCTCTTCCGCTCGGGCAACACTGGTTGAATATCAGGAAACGCGTAAACGACTCCAGCGTACATTACAGATACTGCTTGGTAAGACAACGGTTCTTACCATTGACCTACCTGAAAACTATCCAGTAGTTCTCACACCGCTCGTCGAGGTACCGGAACAAACACTGGGGAGGCGCCCTGATCTTAAGGCTGCTTATTATGCCATCCGGTCTGCAGATCTCAAAACTTCTGTTGCATATAAAGAGTTGTTGCCTGAAATTAATCTCTCCGCAGTACTTGAAGATATAGGAGATTCTCCCTCAAGTCTCTTGCTGGCTGATCCGTTGTGGACCTTGCTTGGTGATTTGGCTGCACCGCTGTTTCATGGGGGAACATTACGAGCAGAGGCTGAAATCGCTGAATTGGAAGCTGCCCAGACCTATCAGGTGTACAGGCAGACGTTACTGTCAGCCATTGGGGAGGTCGAGAATGGACTCGCCTATGAACAGGAGCTGAGCCAACGAATAGTGCTTGTCGAATCAGCGCTGAAAAGTGCCCGTAATTCCCTGGCCACTTATAGAAACAGTTATCGTGCGGGGCTGGTTGATATTCTAGATTTATTGAGCGTGCAGAAAGCAACGTATGATTTGGAATTTGAACTGGATGATCTTGTTTACAATAAACTGGCGAACCGTATTCAGCTCGGACTTGCGCTTGGTTTAGGAGTTACGGAATTATGAAACGATTGATACAGTGGATTGCGCCTCTGTTTGCTTTGCTTTTGCTTGGGGTGGCTGTTCTGTATGTTAGGGCTGATATGGGAGAGAATAAAACGGAAGGCGCGAAAAAACAGGCGGAAAATATCGTACTCCCGGATGTTTCTGTGGTTACCTCGAGTCCCGGAAGTTATATGGCTACGATTTCGGGATACGGAGAATCAGTACCGCATTATTCCCTTAGTCTGGTAGCAGAGGTAAGTGGCAGGGTGAAGAAGGTTGGAGTATCTTTTGAATCAGGCAATATTTCTAGAAAAGGTGAGTTGCTTGTCCAGTTGGATAATAAAAAATATCTCGCAGATGTAGCCACCGCCAAAAGCGACCTGGAGCAGAACAAACTTAACCTGCTTGAAGAAGAACGACAGATGGCTCAGGCAAAGGCTGAATGGGAATCTTCTGGGTTGGAAGGGGAACCTGATTCGGAACTTGTTTTGAGAAGACCGCAACTTGCTGCAGCCAAGGCGATGGTGGCAAGCAGTAAGGCAGCCCTGGAACTTGCAGAAGACAAACTTGCCCAGACCGAAGTATACGCCCCCTATGATTGTCTGGTGGTCGCCCGTAATGTTTCTCCCAGCAGTTATCTGCAGGAAGGTTCAACTATAGGATCGTTTTACAGTGTGGACAAGGTGGAAATCTCCGTACCGCTGTCCACCAGAAATTGGGATAATTTGCCGAAGCCACCTGAGCTCTCAGGTTATGCCGTGAAGATCAGCGCTGTTGACAGCGATTATTCCTGGGAGGGCAGTGTCAACCGGGTGGAGCGTAGCGTTGATACGGCAACCCGGCAGAGAGACGTGGTGGTAGAAGTCCTTGATCCTTTCAGCAGATCTACGCCGTTGCTTCCAGGCATTTTTGTACAGATTGAAATTCATGGCAAAGAGGTTGACAATCTTTGGAGATTGCCGATGTCTGCGCTCAGTCAGCGTGGTGAGATATGGTATGTAGTGGATGGTACGTTGGATAAGTTTTCGGCAAACCTTGTCTTCAGCAACCTTGACAAAATATATATCGAGGTTCCGGAAAGCCTTGGCGATTCACCACAACAGGTGTTGGTTCATCCGTTGTCAAATTATGTCTCCGGCATGAACGTGCATCCGGTGGAGGTTAAACTATGAACAGTTCGGGGAAGCTGAGGGGGGGTGACGGTTATGGGATTATTGGCTGGTTTGTCGAAAACCCAATTGCAGCAAACCTGTTGATGATAGTTGTTATCGTGCTGGGCGTCATGCAGGCGGCTAACCTGCAGAGAGAATCCTTTCCTTCAACGGAACCAAACTCAATTACCATTTCCGTTTCCTATGATTCCGGCTCCGCCCAACAGGCCGAGGAAGGCATAGCTATGAAGATTGAGGATCAACTCGAAGGTGTGAATGGCATCAAAAATCTTACCTCAGCCTCAACTGCAAGTGGTGCCACGGTAACTGTTGAAAAGCTCGATGACTATAACCTTGAGACCCTGCTTGATGATGTCAAAGATAAGATTGATGCGATTTCCACTTTTCCGGCAGATGCTAAAAATCCGGTAATCAGCAAATCCCAAAGGGAAGAGCATGCCATCTGGGTACAGCTTTACGGCGAAGCGGACAGAGCCACCTTGCAAAATCTTGCCTACCGGCTGAAGCTTGATCTCCTAAGCAACAGCTATGTCAGCCAGGTCAATACCGCCGGCTGGATCGATCCGATGATGGTCATTGAGATCGATGAAGGAAAGCTACAGGCGTACGGCTTATCACTGTCCGATGTGGAGAGTGCTGTCAACGCCACCTCTTCGGATACCATGAGTGCCGTGCTCAATGGCGATAACGTGTATCTGCAGCTTAAATCCTCCAGTCAGGCATACTACAAAACAGAATTCGCAGCTATTCCTCTGCTTACAACCAATAACGGTCATCAGGTCCTCCTGGGTGATGTTGCAGAGGTAGCAGACCTGTTTGATGATTCAACCTCTGTTCTGTCCAGGTTCAATGGTGTTAATTCCGTGGCTCTGCAGGTTATCGCGTCTGACGATGATGATATAACCGAGACTGTTTCCGGTGCCCTTGAGGTAATCACTGAGTGGCGTGATGGCGGTAAATTGCCAACAGGTGTTGAGCTGGCAACCTGGCATGATCATTCGATAAACATCAAACAGCGGCTGGCACTGCTGGGAAAGAACGCGTTTAGCGGTATAGTGCTTGTGTTTGTCCTGCTGGCAGCTTGTCTCAACCTCACTGTCGCATTCTGGGTGGCCATGGGCTTGCCTTTCATCTTCTTCGGTACCCTTTATTTTATGGGGATACCATGTATCGATCTCACCCTGAATGAATTTACGACTTTCGGATTCATTATGGCACTCGGCATTGTGGTCGATGATGCGGTTGTCATCGGTGAGAGTGTGTATACGGTCCGGCGTGGTGAAGGCGATACCAAGGCAAGCACCATTAAAGGCACCATGCTTGTGGCTGTGCCAACTCTTTTCGGTGTATTCACCACAGTGGCGGCATTTTATTCTCTTACCCAGCTCAGCGGTCGCCTGGGCCAGCTATATAGTCAGTTTGCAACAGTGGTTACCGTCTGTTTGCTTCTTTCCCTGATCGAGTCAAAGCTGATTCTGCCTGCTCATCTTAGTCATCTCAACACCAGGCGGAGCAAAATCGGCAACCCCTATCTTGCGCTTTGGCAAAAGGTGCAGGTTGCAACAGATTTTTGTCTGGAATGGTTCAATGAACAAATCTACCGCCGCGTGATTGAGTGTTCCCTTTCCCATCGTTATACGATTTCCATTCTCTTTCTGGTCGTGTTTGTACTTGTCGTCAGTATGCCGCTGACAGGGAAGGTCCGCCTCAGCTTTTTTCCGGATGTTCCCGGCGATACCATCAACGGTCAGTTGGCAATGCAGAACGATGCCAGTTACGGGCAAACACACGCGGCGTTGTCTCAGCTGGAGCAACAGGCTCTTCAGGCAGATGAAGATTTGCGAGGTGACGGCGCAGCATCAGGCATTGCCAGCCTCCAGGTTCTCTCCGAGGCTGACAGGTCCGGCAAAATTACAGTGGAGCTTGCCCCTGACAGCCCCTATGATGTCAAAAGCTTTACCAATCGCTGGCGGGAGCTTGCGGGGCAGCCGGAAGGAGCTAGGACCGTCTCAATCCAGTCCAGACATAACACCATTGATGCTTTCAGAATGGAATTACGTTCCAATGACGACCAGGAGCTAATTGCAGCTGGAGAATGGGTAAAGACTTATCTGCTTGATATACCAGCCGTCAGTGGCATTGAAGATAACCTGGAACCGGGCATGCCCCAGCTGCATATTGAACTCAACCAAGAGGGAAGGGCTCTGGGGCTGACTACAGATATGCTCTCCCAACAGATCTATCAGGCATTCAGCGGTCAGATAGTCCAGCGGTATCAGCGTAACAGTGATGAAATCGAAGTTAAGGTTCGCTATCCAGAATCCAGCAGGGGAAACCCTGCCGATGTGCTTATGGCCAATATCCGTACCAGCGACAATACGGTGTTGCCACTTGATTCGGTGGCAACCGTGACCTATGGATATACAAGGGACACGATTGATCGCATTAACGGTAAAAGGGCGGTCTATGTTTCTTCAGATATAAATAAGGAGATGCTGTCTGCCACTGAACTCGTGACCAAAGTGCAGCAGGAACTGGTAGTGCAACTCAAACGTCACTATCCCGGGCTCGACGTTCATTTTGCAGGAGAAGCCGAGCAGCAGGCTGAAACAGAGCACTCAATGATCAATATGTTTCTCATGGCTCTGTTTATCATCTATGTTCTCCTGGCGGTTCCACTCAAATCCTACGTGCAGCCGCTCCTGATCATGATGGCCATCCCCTTTGGAGTGGTGGGAGCAATTCTTGGGCATTGGTACAACAATCTCCCGCTCTGCATTCTTTCCCTGAATGGCATCATTGCATTGAGCGGAGTTGTGGTCAACGACAGTCTTCTCCTGGTAACCTGTTTCAACAGCCTGAGAAAAGAAAATCATGGCAGCGCCCCTGAAAAACTGATTGGTATTGCCTGTCGGTCCCGATTACGGGCCGTACTGCTCACCTCCTGTACTACCTACGCAGGACTCATGCCGCTTCTTGGTGAAAAAACGAGGCAGGCACAGTTCCTTATTCCAGCAGCGGTCTCTCTTGGCTATGGTATACTATTTGCCACAGTGATTACATTGATTTTAATTCCGTCTCTTCTGATGATTCAGCATGATGTGGCGTCTCTTATGGTTAGAATCAAGGAGAAATTGACAACAGCAGGGCAGCAGGCAAAAAAAATATGAAAAGCAGTATGTTCAGTGTCTATCCATAACTGTTTTTTTTCCTGATTTTTGCGGTATGCTCAAAATGTTATCTTCGAAGGTAAGTGTAGACTCCGATATCAACTCTATGTTTACAGTAAAATGTATCGCATACCCCGGAGTCTGCGCTTATCTGAACTTGAGCAAAAATATTTATTTATGGATAGACACTCTTTACCTGCTGCTCAGATTTTCTTTCGGGCAAGGGGTTGGCAGGCAAATACGAACAATACAGGAATAGACGGCATTATGCGTAAGTTCAATCGTACCATGGTGATTATCGACAATCTGTTTCACAATGGCAAGTCCCAAGCCGCTTCCATTTTCACGGGTTGTAAAGAATGGCTCGAATATTCTATCCCGTAATTCTTCTTGGATACCTGGGCCTGTATCACAGACTTCTATACAAACAAAGGCGTGGCCTTGTATCTGTCTTTCAGAAGCTTTTATGGCGATGACTGCCTGCAGGTCTTCTGCCATGGCTCTTGCGTTTTCCAACAGGTGTTTGAGTGCAGTCTGCACTTGCTGGAGGTCAGCCCAGCAGTGGAGATTTGTTTCAATATCTTGCAGGATTGTCTGTGAGTCCAAACCGATTTTTCCCAATTCCGACTGTTGCAGTACTTCAGCTGCCATTCGTTCAACATCAAACCATTCCCGATGCAGTGCTGTAGGCCGTGCAAATTGCAAGAAATCTGTGATTGTTCTTGCCATTCTGTTGGATTCACGGAGAATTATTGCCATAAGAGTGCGTACTGTTTCCGGGTCAGTGATTTCTCCATCACCCTGTGTTCCAGCGAGAATTTGTGCAGAACCGGAGATAGCTGCCAGGGGATTTCTGAAATCATGGGCGATGGATGCACTTAATTCACCGATGGCAGCCATTTTTTCCGCTTCCCTGATTTGTTTTTCCATTTTTTCGACCTGGCTGATATCGGCAATTGTTACAATTTTCCACATGTTTGGAGGCGTTTCACCTGAGTCAGCTGAAGGCATGTGGAGGTAAGAAAAAGAATAGCCTGCCCGTATTGATGAATGATCATCTCCTCGTCTCAGGTCACACACCTTTCTGGTTTGCGGTTTGTCCAACAAGATATCTGGAAAAATGGTGGTAAACAGTTGTCCAAGCACCTGGCCTTTTGAGTATCCGGTTATATTTTCGGCAGCATTGTTAAATGAGGTAATATGCTCCTGCTCGTTGGTAGTTATGATGCCAGTGGAAATATCATCAAAAATTTGCTTGTATAAAAGAGACAGACGGTCATATTCAAGGGTGGTTTTTGACAGTTCCTTTTCCGTTGTTCTCAATCTACCTGCTATCTGACCACTGACAAGGGCTGCAACGAAAAAGGTGATGCCATGAATGGCGAAGAGGTTTGAACCGGTCAGCGGGTTAAACATTGGTTTATATGGAGTTGTCAGCAGGTATTCGGGAATGATAGCTGCATAATCCATATATAAAATACCACCATACAGAATGGTGGCTGAAGCTGCTGGGATGAGGCCACCTATTTTATATAAAATGAGGCCTCCAGCTATAACGGGAAGAATAAAGACCGGGGTAAATATGGATTGACTGCATCCTGTGCCATATACCAGCAGCGCGGCAAACAGTGTATCAGAAAGAAGCTGGATAACTCCGAATTTTCGAAGAGATATTCCTGGTCGCCTGAGGTAAACAGCAGAGGCCGCTGAGTAGCCGGTGAGCACAAGCATGAATGTAATAATAATGCCATGTGGTGGCAATATTCCATCGTGGCCTTTAACGTGCAACAGAGTGGTTATAATGAGCAGGGTCGCATAAAGAAGGATACGAACAAGAAGCAGGGAAAGCAAATGGCGTTTCAACTGTTGTTCAGTATCGAGGACCGGTGAAAAAAGGTCTTTCCAGGCATAAGCTGAGTTCATAAGCGTTACAAAATGTGGATGAAACAAGTACAATAGTGTACGGGATAGTTGATATCGAATCACAAACGATTGTAACAGCCTATAGATGTTCTGTGCTTATACATTTTTCAAGCCTATCTTTTCATGAGCAAAATAGTAGTTTGTGGCAACATGCAGGCGAACGGGACATATGACTGTCAATCGATTTTGTATTTCTTGGTTTTATAACGTAAACTGCGGAAACTGATTTTCAATAATTCAGCAGCACGCATCTTTGAGTTGTCTGCTTTTTCCAGCGCGTACAGGATCATCTGCCGCTCCAGATCTTGCAGGATGTCTTCCAGACCACGTTCAAAAAGCTCATCTTCATTTTCAGCAGCCACAAAGAGTGCCGGTTTCGTGGTGTTTTGGGCTTTTGAACCTTTTTTCTTTCGATGTGCGGAAAGGATTAGATTTTCCGGTAAGATAATGTTGGACGCTTCCATAGCCACGCCGCGCTCAATAATGTTTTCCAGTTCCCTGACATTACCTGGAAAATCATATTCCATGAGCACTTCCAACCCATAAGAGGAGATCGTTTGCACTTCTTTACCGAGACGTTCACTGTATTTTTTAAGAAAATGATTAACCAGAAGAGGAACGTCTCCTTTTCTCTCTCGAAGGGGTGGAACCCGTATGGGAACCACGGCGAGACGGTAGTAAAGATCTTCCCGAAACTGACCGGATATTATTTCTTCCTCCAGTATTCTGTTGGTTGCAGCAATGATTCGAACATCAACCTGTTTGGTTTGAGTTGAACCAACAGGCATGAATTCTCGTTCCTGAAGAAACCGAAGGAGTTTGGTCTGGATAATTGGTGTCAGCTCTCCTATTTCATCCAGGAAAGCCGTACCACCATTTGCACGTTGAAATAAGCCGGCTTTATCTGCAATGGCACCGGTAAACGCTCCCTTGACATGACCGAACAGTTCACTCTCAAGCAGACTTTCAGGGATGGCGCTGCAGGTGATCGGTACAAAGGGTTGCTGTGCGACCCGTGAGTGATTATGAATGGCCTGTGCCACTAATTCTTTTCCTGTTCCCGACTCTCCAAGAATGAGTACATTGGCAGGAGTTGGAGCAATTTTTTTAATCAGATCAAAGATTTTAAGCATCTCCGGGCTTTGCCCGATGATTTCTGGAAAGCATTCGGTCCTTTGTTGAGAAGCTCCGTCTTTTTTTGAAAGGGCGGCCCTGATAACAGCAGTGATTTCCTCGACTTTAAAAGGCTTGGTGATATAATCGAATGCTCCATGTTTCATGGCGGCCACAGCATCTTCAGGATTGGCAAAAGCGGTAATCATTACCACACCGATGGAGCTGTCATGTTCTTTAATGTAAGAAAGGAGTTCAAGACCTCCCATGCCAGGCATGCGAATATCAGTAACAATCAGATCCACTTTGCTGTCCTTTTGGAGGACTATATCAAGAGCTTCCCGGCCATTGCCTGCGGTTATAACATCATAGCCTTCTTTTTGAAGAAGAATTGTGAGAAATTGCCGCATACTGAGTTCATCGTCTACAACGAGCAAAGTTGCCATACTATTTCCTGTCAAAAAAGTGCGTAGCGTATTACCTGTGACTGTATTTGATTGGCGAATCGGAGTGTTCAAGTGCCCCTCAAGCTCGCAGCATCAGTTTTGTTTCGACCAATTGCAGGACAGTAATTTTGCCGTGTATCCGAAGTCTATCTGCCGCAGAAAAAATCACCTGTGAGAAATGCGGGCCAAATCAAATCATTCATAAAGGGTAGTGAAAAAAATACATTATCCACTACCTTAAAGCCAGTGTAGCCTGCGCTCTCTATTCAAGTCAATCACTATCACAGTATCGGTTTACAAGTGTATGGAGATGCGGTAGGATAAACAATTTATATATTTATATTGAACACCCAAAGAAATTTCAGCCTTTATGGCACTTGTTCCAGGTTGTGCTGTCAAAGAAAAAAACAGGTGCACGAGTGTCGGGCACACAAAAGACAGTTTCATCGCTAACCTGATGTCAGCCCGATGAATATTTTTCTCATGCAAGGAGTACAGTGTATTTGTGAGTGATCAAGAAAATTTTAATAAGCAAACCTTGAGCGAGCATTTAACCGATCTCAGGTCATGCCTTGTAATTTCCCTTCTTGCTGTCATTGTTGGGTTTGGTGCAGCCTATGGAGTTATTCATCCCATTGCAGAATGGTTTTTCGCTCCTTTAATAAAGGTGTTACCTGAAACTAAGTCTTTGATTTTTATTTCCTACCAGGAAGGGTTTTTTTTTATCTGAAGCTCGCCCTTGTCTGCGGCGTTTTTCTCGCCTGTCCGATTATCTTCTATCAAATATGGAAATTTATTGCTCCAGGGCTCTATGAGCATGAAAAACGGATAGTATTGCCTTTCACCGTCATCTCAACAACATGTTTTGTCGGTGGAGCGGCTTTTTGTTATTTTGTGGTTTTAACCCCTGCATTCCGTTTTCTGCTAGGCTACTCCAATGATTTTCTGGAACCCATGCCTGCAGTGAGTGAATACTTTTCTCTTGCCTTGCGATTATTACTTGCCTTTGGGGTAGTTTTTGAGTTACCTGTTTTTATGGTTTTTCTTGCTAAAATTGGTGTTGTGAACAAACAATTTTTGCAGAAAAATCGTAGGTATGCTTTACTCATTGCCTTTATCGTTGCAGCAATTCTGACCCCCACACCCGATGTGGTCAATCAGTGTCTCATGGCTGGCCCCCTAATTATTTTGTACGAAGTAAGTATTGTGGCGGTGTCATTTTTTGCACGCAAGCCGTTTCTTGGTTTTTCAGAGCAACAAGAAGAGTAATTTCAGGCTAATATCTTGATGTGCCTGGATCACTCCGCACAACAAAATGACGTTGGTCTCTACCAGCGCAAATGCCGAATTCTTGCCTTCAGGGAGGGTTAGTATGTCCTATTATGCCGACTTTGAAAAAGCACTCGAAATTGGACGTCCACCAAACATTGTAGAGCTTTTTCCACATTCCAGAGCACTTCTGGTAAGCGGAAAGGTTATTGATCGAGCCATGATTGCAAAGGGTAAGGCCATGACCATTGCTGCTAACGGTCGTAGCCACCTGATAATCCGTGGAGCATTGAAAGCAGCACAGAGAGCCCGCTCCGCCATAATCATCGAGATTGCCCGTTCCGAAGGAGGTGCCGCAGCATATTGCGGGGTTAACTACTGGAATATAGCACGCCAGGTCGACGCCCTGTGTAATCAGCTCGGCATCACGGTTCCTGTGGCTATTCATGCCGACCATTATGGTATAAAAAGCATGGACGACATTCCTTTTGCACAACAGGAGATACCTTCTGTGATAGATGCGGGAATAACATCAATAGCTATTGATGCTTCCCATATGCCTGATGACCAGAATCTGCTGGCGAGTATAGAACTGGCTAAACAGGTACCAGCCTGGGCTGGATTTGAAACTGAGGTGGGTGAAATAAAAGGAACCCAGGGGCTTTCATCAAGCGAGGAGGCTCTTTTTCTCATTCAGGGACTTAATGCCCATGATGTTTTTCCGGATTGGATTGCGCTGAATAATGGAACAACCCATGGAATTGAAGCATCTGCACAAGGCATTCAGGTTGAATTGACAGCAGAGATTCATAAGGCGTTGGAAAGGTATGGCGTATCAGGGGCCCAGCATGGAACTTCAGGAAATAATTCCGACAGGTTACGGGCCATCGCCGGAATGACTAATTCAACAAAAGCCAATGTAGCTACGGCATTGCAGATGATTTCCTGGGGCCTGGTTGTTAATGATTATGGCAATGCTTCTATGGATGCTGACGGCAATTTTATAAAGGTGAAAGGTGAAGGCGTCAGTGAAGAGCTGTGGCAGGAGATGCGTGCTTATGCGGATGCACAGGGGTGGAAGAAAGGTGATTATAAAAAGTTGAACCTGGCGTTTGAAAATAAAATTTTAGGTCAGCCTCGATCCATTCGGGAACGTATGGCGAGAAGGGTAGAAGATTTTGTCTACACTTTATTGACAGAGGTGTTTAACGCAGGTGACACTGCCCACTATGGTGTTGAATGTATTCTTGATGCCGGCAGTTATGATGTTGGGCCTAAAGTTGGTCGTATTGAGTCTATTGATGAGTGGACTCCTGAAAAAATACAGACAAAGGCTGCTGCCTTGGATACTGATAAAGGGCCGGAAGGGGATTTTGACGATTGATTAATCATTTTTTCCGGTTTTGCACAGGAGCGCTTCTGGTGTGGGTACTGGTTTTGTGTACCTTCTCCAGAATCGCTTTTAACGCTGTTGACCTGAATTTGTACTGTTTAACTGAATTATTGATAAATACATAGCATAGTCTGGATAGTTCCTGGTAACTGATCACAGTGCATTTGATCTTTCCGCGATAGCCCGGCTTACGTATGCCCAATACGCTGCGTCAGCTTGGTTGCGAAAATCTCAAACACCCTGTAATCAGTTGCACATACAGGGAGTTGAGATAAAGGCTTGTTGAGAAATACATGAAAACTATTTTAATCACCGGTGCTGCCGGATTTATTGGTCACGCTTTAGCAAAACGTCTGTTGGAGCAGGGGAGAAGAGTCGTAGGGCTTGATAATTTAAATGACTATTATGACCCCCAATTGAAAAGGGATCGCCTGGCTGAACTGACGGTGAATCCTTTATTCAGCCATGTCAATTTTGATATGGCTGATCGAGCCAGAATGGCAGAACTTTTTACAGAATATTCCTTTGACGGAGTCGTCAATCTGGCTGCACAGGCTGGTGTTCGGTATTCACTGATTAACCCTCATTCGTATGTCGATACGAATCTTGTTGGTTTTGTCAATATTCTGGAAGGCTGCAGACATGGCGGGGTAAAACATCTGGTGTATGCATCCTCAAGTTCAGTGTACGGTGCCAATACCAAAATGCCGTTTTCTGTGCACGACAATGTGGATCATCCCGTCTCTCTGTACGCAGCCTCCAAAAAGGCCAATGAACTGATGGCGCATACATACAGCCACCTGTTTAATATTCCCACCACAGGGCTCCGTTTTTTTACTGTCTATGGCCCATGGGGCCGCCCCGATATGGCTTTGTTTCTCTTTACCAGGGCAATGATTGCCGGAGAGCCGATCAATATTTTTAATCATGGAAATATGGAACGGGATTTCACCTATATCGATGACATCGTGGAAGGGGTAGTTCGCGTGATTGATCATGTTCCTGAGCCTAATCCGAATTGGCAGGGAGACAGTCCGGATCCGGGAACCAGCTATTGTCCTTGGCGAGTCTTTAACATAGGCAACAACAACAAAGAAAAACTCATGCGTTATGTGGAGGTGCTGGAAAACTGTCTTGGCATTGAGGCAAAGAAAAATTTTCTTCCGATGCAGGATGGAGATGTCCCGGCTACCTATGCCAATGTAGATGATCTTATTCGTGAAGTGGGTTTTAAACCGCAAACAACCATTGAGGAAGGTGTACAACGGTTTGTGGATTGGTATCGTGCATATTACAGGATATGAAGAGCTGGCAGAGATAGTCGAACATAGAATTCACTGTAGATACCGCCGTGTTCGGCTGTCCTTGCATCTCATCTGTGATCGTTTGGCAGGGTGAAGATGCAATGCGGCAGTGTCTTGGTTCATTTAACCTGCCTCTGATACTATAATAGCTGAGCAGTGGTAACTTGCAGTTATTAAAACTGCTCTTGAGTTTGCTGTTTTATACGAAACACATCCGGTTTCCAGTTTTCTCGGCTTCCTGCATAGCAGCGCCAGTGCTATTTTTATCTTCACGGGCCTGAGTTAAAAGTTCGCCAACTGCATTTTCCGTGGCTACGTTTCTATTCTGAATGGTAAGGAATCTGTGAGTTCCTTGGGTAGGACTGTTTCCCGGACAACACCTACTACTGTCCCTGGAGAAAGGCCCTTGCTGTGCAGTTTTTTTCTGATAAGTAACCCTGGCTGGTCACTGGCAAAAGGATTTGAAAACAGTATGGAATCCATGGCGATGATGTCCCGGCTGACGGAAACTCTCCATCCACATCACCGCTATTAAGGACAGCTTTTGCACGTGCAAGGGGGAAAGACCAGCTCGCCGACATACCCTTTAATGGTAAGTCGGCTGCCTATGTGTATGATGCTTGTTTAAAGGTTTCTAAATGGGGCATTTCGTTTTGCGCTGCAATGGAATATGGCAATACCCATAGACTCAGAAGAGTGAAGTGGAAATTGCCTCGAATTCTCATTTGCATCATGCCAAGAGGCTTCTTCGAAGAAATGAAAGATATCGAACTGTCTGACTGTGTTAATCGTACATCTTTGATGTGTCGAAGAAATTGCCTATTTTTTTGTTTCTGTAAACTCCAGGGCGGCTTTTATGATCCCTTTGGTATCTATACCTGAATTCTCCCATAAAACCTGTTGTGAGGCATGTTCGATGAACTGGTTTGGGTGGCCAAGGATTTTAAGGGGAATATTCAGCCCCTGTGTTACAAGCATCTGCATTACGGAGCTGCCAAATCCTCCCTGGATACAGTTATCTTCAATGGTGATAATTTTGCCTGTCTGCTGTGCCCAGTGAGTGAGTAAAGTTTCGTCAAGCGGTTTGATAAAACGTGGGTTAAGGACAGCTGCCCTAATACCAGATTGCTTGAGTTTTTCTGCCGCTTCAAGAGCAGGATAAACACGGTTTCCAACGGGAAGAAGTAAAAGATCCTCACCACTTTGCAGCACTTCGCCTGTGCCGTATTCAAGTTCCCTCATATCTTTGTCGAGAGGAACGCCAACTCCATTGCCTCTGGGGTAACGAAGTACCACAGGGCCATTATGCCTACTGGCTGTATAGAGCATATGTTGCAGTTCATTCTCATCTTTTGGAGCCATGATGGTGAGGTTTGGAATATACCCTAAAAAGGAAAGGTCAAATATACCATGATGGGTCGGGCCATCTGCCCCTACCACACCGCTTCTATCAAGGGCGATAACTACAGGCAGGTTTGGCAGACATACATCATGGATAAGCTGATCCAATGCTCTCTGCATAAAAGATGAATAGACAGCAAAAAACGGTCGCATACCTTCCATAGCAAGGCCGGCAGCAAAGGTTACAGCATGTTGCTCGGCTATTCCCACATCAAAAAAACGATCTGGAAATTGTTCTGAAAATGCCTGGAGACCGGTACCTCCCGGCATGGCGGCTGTGATGGCAGAGATTGTTTTGTTTGATTGTGCTAGCTTGCATAAAGTACTTCCAAAAATCTTGGTGTATGAGGGCGGAGACGGAGAGGCAGGTTTTGCTTTGCCCGTCTGGATGTCAAAAGGACCAACACCATGATATGCACCGGGATTTTCTTCAGCAGGTTTGTATCCCTTACCCTTTTTTGTTATCACATGTATTAAAACCGGACGGTGCTCGTGGTCGCGTACGTTTCTCAGCGTTGTGATAAGTGCATCGAGGTCGTGACCTGGAATGGGACCTACATATTTGAATTTGAATGCTTCAAAAAGGATACCCGGGGTGAGGAAGACTTTCAGGCTCTCTTCACTCCTGCGAAGCACAGAAAGTATATTTTCCCCCACTGAGCTTAGGGCCATCAGGCGTTCTTCAATATGGTCTCGTAGCCGCCGGATGGTTTTACTGGTCATTTTTCTGCTGAGAAAGCTGGACATGGCACCGACATTCTCAGAAATCGACATCTCGTTGTCATTGAGAATGACAATGAGATTCTTGTCAAGGTCTCCGGCATGGTTCAGCGCTTCAAAAGCCATACCTGCGGTCATGGAACCGTCACCTATAATCGCTATGACCCTGCCGTCATCATCAAGTAGTTCTTTGGCGGTAGTCATCCCCAATCCGTAGGAAATCGAGGTCGAGCTATGTCCTGTCTCTACATGATCATAGATACTTTCAGAACGTTTTGGGAACCCGCTGACGCCACCTTGCTTACGTAGGGTATGAAATTGTTCCTTTCTACCGGTAAGCAGTTTGTGTGCGTATGCCTGGTGGCCCACATCCCAGATAAGTTTGTCTTCTGGAGTGTTGAACACGTAATGGAGTGCCATGGTCAATTCCACCACACCGAGACTGGGAGCCAAATGGCCACCATTTTCTGAAACGGTAGTGATTATTGTTTCACGCAATTCCCTGGCCAGGGTTAAAAGTTCTCTGTAATTCAGCTTACGCAGGTCATCCGGTGAATGGATATCTTCAAGCACTTTGCCCTGCTGATTCAGCTGGGGGTCCATCAATAACATGTCAATTCTTCCGTTCTATAATGTATACTGCCAAAGCCCGGAGTGGCTCAGCAAAGTGATTAAAAGGAGCTAACGCAGCAAGCGCAGCTTCCACAGCTTCCTGGGCCATGGCTCTAGATCGCTCTAACCCAAACAGCGATGGATACGTTACTTTATGCGCTGAAAGGTCACTTCCAACCGGTTTGCCCAATTCTTCGGTGGTTGATTCTATATCAAGGAGGTCATCCGCAATTTGGAAAGCAAGGCCTATGTTGTCTCCATAGGTTGCCAGGGCCTCTATTTGTGCAGGTGTTGCTCCTGCAACCAGTGCACCGCTACGGACCGAAGCGGTAATCAGTGCCCCTGTTTTGCTCTTGTGCATGGTCTGTAGCGCTTCGTAGGGAATATTTTTTCCCTCGTTGCTGATGTCAAGAGCCTGGCCGCCTACCATACCCATGGAACCTGCTGCTTTGGCTATAACCTGGATGATTTGCATTTGCGCCACCGGGGGGATAGCAACAGTATCGTTTCGGCTTAATAGATCAAAGGCAAAGGTGAGCAATCCGTCTCCGGCCAATATTGCTTGTGCTTCACCATAAACCACATGGTTTGTAGGCTTTCCCCGACGCAGATCGTCGTTATCCATGGCTGGCAGGTCGTCATGAATGAGCGAATACGTGTGAATGCACTCAAGAGCGCAAGCTATGGGTAACGCGGTCTGGTCAACCTTTTCATTTTGCGCCACGGATTCAGCTGCAGCAAGGCATAAAATCGGTCGTATCCGTTTTCCTCCCACAAAGAGGCTGTAACGCATTGCTTCTATGTGTTCAGCAAATGGACCTTCAGCCTGCAGCATAAGGGTGCCGAGAGCCTTTTCAACAACAGATTTTTTTTCTTTAAGATATGTTTTAATCACCTGCGTCCTCATCAAAGGGGGTAGTCGTGCAGGTCCCGTCTTTACGAAGCAGGAGGTCCACTCTGTTTTTGGCTTCTTCCAGTTTGCCACTGCAGAATTGAACCAACTGGATACCTTCATCAAATTTTTTGAGACTCGATTCTAAAGGGAGATCACCGGCTTCCAGCTCAGTTGCTATCTGCTCCAGTTTGGCGAGTGCGCTTTCAAAGTTCTTTTTGGCCATTGTCTGTTAACTCTGTTTTTCCATGGCTTGAGTATATTATCTTGCTCTCCATAAGACAGAAAGGTAATTGTATAATGTAAACATATTAGTCTTTGGTTTCAATAGCTGTTTCATTATGATCGAAAACATTGAACAATTCATTGTCTGGTTGAAGGTTGAAAAGGGGTACTCTCCGCATACCATTGCCGGGTATTCAGCTGATGTTCGTGAGCTTTTCACCTACTGTGGTGAACCGGAAAACGTGGAGACAATCAATGCTGACCAGATATCCGGGTTTGTAGCCTCCTTGTACGGGCAGAATTCCAGCACTACCATTGCCAGGAAGCTTTCATCGTTGAGAACGTTTTTTCGTTACCTGCTGCGCTGTGGCATTGTCAGCCGGGATCCTCTTGCTTCCATAGGAAATCCACGTTTGGCCCAATACGTTCCTGGATTTCTTACTGTTGATGAAGTTTTTGCTCTACTCGATGCTCCTGACGAACGGGAGAGTTTCGTGCATCGTAACAGGGCCATCATGGAAATACTCTATTCCACCGGCATGCGTGTATCAGAATTAGTTGGCAGTAACCTCAGCGATTATGATGTCAACGCTGAAATGGTTCGTGTTCGAGGCAAAGGTAACAAGGAGCGGATCATCCCTTTTGGGAAAGCCGCGGTCGAAGCCATTGCTGCCTACATGCGTGAAAGAGAGCAGATACGCCTTGACCGTATAAGCAAATGCAAAAATGTCGACGGAGAGGCCATGTTTCTGAATGCCAGAGGCGGGCGGCTCACCGTTCGGAGTGTTGAACGTTTTGTCAAAAAATATGGAGAACAGGCTGGAATAGTCACCGTGGTGACCCCGCATGCCTTACGTCACTCTTTTGCCACCCATTTGTTGGAAATGGGAGCGGATTTGCGTACAGTTCAAGAACTGTTAGGGCATGTGAGCCTTTCCACCACTCAAAAATACACCCATGTCGATGTGGAACACCTCAGTCGAGTGTATGATCAAGCCCACCCTCAGGCTCAGAAAGATGGAAATTGAACATAGGTCTCTATGTATTTTAGCTGTATGTATGCGTTATTTTGAGTCTGGTCTGCGCGGGTTATTACACAGGCAGCATTGACCTGGATGAAACCAATGGTTAACGTCATCCTCCATTGGACTTCAATTTTCTTTTATATATTACTCTAGAGATTCATGAAAAAAATTCGATCTACAACAATACTGGCTTTGCGCCATAAGGGTGAAGTAGTGGTTGCAGGTGACGGCCAGGTCAGTTTGGGGCCAACGGTGATCAAGCATCAGGCACGTAAGGTGAGAAGACTGTACCACGATAAGGTTATTACCGGTTTTGCCGGCTCAACAGCTGACGCTTTCACTCTCTATGATAGATTAGAGGGCAAACTGGAGCAGTTTAATGGCAATCTTATGCGTGCTGCGGTGGAACTGGCCAAGGACTGGCGCACAGATAAAATGCTGCGAAGGCTCGAGGCCATGCTCATAGCAGTTGACAGTAAGTATTCGTTATTATTGTCAGGTACTGGTGATGTCATTGAATCGGATAACGGTATATTGGCCATCGGTTCAGGTGGACCTTATGCCCAGGCAGCAGCCACCGCCCTGGTAGAAAACTGTGATCTCAGCGGGTCGGAAATCGCTCGAAAATCACTGGAAATCGCGGGATCTATCTGTGTCTACACAAACTCAAATATCATTGTCGAAACCACCAACGATGAACGTAATTAATTCACTGACCCCAAGGGAAACCGTTGCCGAACTTGACCGCTATATTATTGGCCAGGCTGAAGCCAAACGTTCAGTAGCCATCGCCTTACGAAACAGATGGAGGCGTCAACAGGTTGAGCCAGGTTTACGGGAGGAAATTGCTCCTAAAAATATCATTATGATCGGTCCTACTGGTGTAGGAAAGACTGAAATTGCCCGGCGTCTTGCTCATCTGGCACAAAGCCCTTTTATCAAAGTAGAAGCCTCAAAATTCACAGAGGTTGGATATGTTGGCCGTGATGTAGAATCTATGGTTCGAGATCTGACCCAGCTTGCTGTAAATATGGTGACAAAAGAGGCTGAAGAGGGGGTACAGGATCAGGCTACCAAACGAGCAGAAGAACGCTTGCTGGATTTATTGCTCCCACATACTCCCTCTGTTAGACCTTCTCATATGCGAACAGAAGGTCACCAGCCTGATGTTATAGCCTTGGGATATGGTTCAGGGGCTGAGGGATCGTCTGGTGAAGAACAACGGCAAAACCACGAATCGACACGAGAGCGTTTCCGAGAAATGCTGCACAAAGGAATGCTCGACGAACGAGAAGTGGAACTTGAAATTGTGGCTCCCTCCGGTACTCCCATGGTGGAAGTTTTTTCCGCTTCCGGTGTCGAAGATATGCAGAATTCTCTGCAGGATGCTTTCTCACGTTTTTTTCCGAAAAAGAAACAAACCAAAAAAATGAAAGTTCATCAGGCATTTGAAGCGTTAAAGAAAGAAGAAGCCGAAAGTCTGGTGGATAATGAAAGTGTGGTAGAAAAGGCCATTCGACGTACGGAACAGTCGGGCATCATCTTTCTTGATGAGATTGATAAAATCGCGTCCCGGGGAGGTGGTAACTCCGGAACTCCTGAAGTCTCCAGGGAAGGTGTGCAACGTGATTTATTGCCGATTGTGGAAGGGGCAACCGTGACTACCAAATATGGGCCCGTAAAAACAGATCATATTTTATTTATTGCCAGTGGAGCTTTCCACCTGTGTAAACCATCTGATCTTGTCCCTGAGTTGCAGGGCCGTTTCCCCATCAGGGTAAATTTAAATGCCCTTGGAGAAGAAGAATTTTTCCGTATTCTGACCGAACCTCAAAATGCTCTGATCAGGCAGTATAAGGCGTTGCTGGCAACAGAGGATATAGATCTCCAGTTCACCGAAGACGCAATTCGTGAGATGGCCAGGCTTGCAGCACATGTAAATCAGAAGACAGAAGATATAGGTGCCCGTCGACTGCACACTATATTGGAAAGAGTTTTAGACGAACTCTCTTTTAATGCCACTGATCAAGAAGAACTGACATTTACAGTGACTGCAGAGTATGTCCGAAAACAACTTGCTGATATCTCCGATAATGAAGATCTGAGCCGTTATATTTTATAATATGTGTCGGAATATGTCACATAAAGAAGGAGAAGATAGGCTGTGAGCACCAGGTATGATCCTGACCTCAAGTATTGCCCGCAATGTGGTGAAGAGTACCAGAAACATGCCAGTCGTTGCGTCGACTGTTCAGTGCTGCTTCTTTCTGGTACCCGGATGGTAAAACGGCAGAGGCTGAAAGAACAGCATGAGATGGGGCGGATGCAACCTATTGAAAAAGGTGAACCGCTGCTGCCTGTGCAGCATGGAAATATATTGCATATAAAACAGTTACAAGCTGAACTGAGACGTGTTCACCTTGTAAGCATGGTAAGCAATAATGAAGAACAAACATGTGGTAAGAGCTGTTGCCAGCCCGAGGTAACTCTTTATGTTCGTGAGGCAGATTATGCTGATGTCACGGCCTTCTTGCAACGACAACATGCAGTAGCAACGGGCTTGGCCGACCACGATACACGTTATATTGAATCTGTTTTTGATCAAGACATGGCAGAGGTAATCTGTCCTGCCTGCGGTCATGCTTTCGAACCGACAAGTACAACCTGTCCGGATTGCGGACTATGCCTTGCCTGATTTTTCCTGAGTAGTAAATGAGGTTGAGTTCTTAGTGAATAGTCAGCCTTGAAAGGAAATTTTGGAATACAGGTGAAAGTTTTTCACCTGTATTCTATATGTGGGTCCTAATCTGTGAGAAGGGATTCGTACTGTTTGAGTTGGCGGCTTTACTTTATAGTAATAAATAGTCGTTGCTAATTGGCGGCTTTCTGCTGTTTGAACTTGCCATTTCCCTTACGCCGTCCACTTTCTACGGGACGCATTTGCAGTTGCAGGGCATTGTTACCGCAAAGCTGCCCAATCTCCTTAAAAAACTGCGGGCAGGGTCGAATGGTGAGATCTTTTAGGATGTCTATATCCACCTCACCCCTGCCATCAAAGTGAAGAGTAAGATGTAAAGGTGTGGAACCGTGGTACTGGTAAAGGAGTTCCTTAACCTGTACCATATGCTGCCTTGATGTCGCATTTGCCTGTAATGTAATCTGGGCCTTTTCAGTATAGCGCTCTATGGCTGCATCTAATTCATGAATTTCCTGCGCAATAATTTTAGCCCCCCGCTCACCCACCTGTACGTCGCCAAGTACGATGAGCGGCTTTTCGCTACGCAGGAGTTCAGAACATTCTGCGAATGTTGATGGAAAAACAATAACCTCCATCTTTCCTGTCATGTCTTCCACAGAGATAAATGCCATCCGGTCACCTTTTTTGGAGCGGTGTTCCTTGTAGCTATTTACGAGACCGCCAATGCGAATTGGCTGTCCGTCGTGCCAGTTTTCAGATTGATCAATTGCAGAGTCAGCAACAAGCATCAGATCCTTATTCACTCCTTCAAGTGGATGCCCGGTGAGAAAAAAACCTATGGTTTCCTTCTCACTTGCCAACCGATCAAGGTCCGGCCATTCCTCGATGTCAGGAAGTTGAATTTCTTCAGGCTGCGCTGGATCGCTAGTAGCCGCACTGCCCAGTGAAAACAGGCTCATCTGACCGCTGAGCCGATCCCTCTGTACGGCCTTTGCCTGCTCCAACGCCTGATCAAGCACGGCCATGAATTGTGCCCGCTTCCCCCCCATGGAATCAAAAGCTCCGGCTTTTATCAGACTTTCAATCACCTTGCGATTGACCTTTGCCGTGTCAATTCGATTGCAAAAATCGGTGAATGAATGAAATTGTCCGTTCTGTTCGCGTTCTGCCAGGATGAAATCCAGGGCAGCCCCCCCAACGTTTTTTACTGCGGCAAGTCCAAATCGAATGCGATCGTTAATTACCGTAAAATCATTGTATGATTCATTAATATCAGGAGGAAGCACGTCAATTTGTTGAAGCCTGCATTCGTTAATGTATTTGACGACCTTATCTGTATTGTCTACATCACAACTGAGAAGAGCTGCAAAAAATTGGGATGGATAATGTGCCTTGAGATAGGCTGTCTGATATGCTACCAGTGCATATGCTGCGGAGTGTGATTTATTGAAACCATAGCCTGCAAATTTTGCCATGAGATCAAAAATGTACTTTGCTTTATCCTCTGGTACATTGAGTTCTTTAGCTCCTGCCATGAATTTTTCACGTTCTTCCTCCATGACCTCTGGAATTTTTTTCCCCATGGCCCTACGAAGAATATCGGCATCACCCAGGCTATATCCTGCCAGGATATTGGAAATTTTCATTACCTGTTCCTGGTATACGATAACCCCATAGGTCTCTTCAAGTACAGGCTTGATTTGTGGAAGAGGATAGTCTGGTGGTCTGCGTCCGTGTTTTGTTTCAACAAAGGTGTCAACCATCCCGGAATCCAATGGGCCTGGACGGTAAAGTGCAACCAGTGCGATAAGATCCGTGAATTGCTCAGGATGCATTTTGACCAGGAGCTCTCGCATACCGTCGCTTTCCAATTGAAAGACTCCAAGACTGTCACCTCTGCAGAGAAGATCGTAGCTTTTGGGGTCATCCATGGGGATTTTACTCAGGTCAACGGAGGTTCCTACATCAAATTTGATCAGTTTCAGAGCTCGATCAATGACTGTCAGGGTTTTTAATCCGAGAAAATCGAACTTTATCAGTCCGGTTTTCTCTGTGTATTTCATGTCATATTGAGTCAGGATTTCCTTGTTCGGGCCAATACATACCGGGAGGTAATCCACCAGCGGGGTAGGGGAGATAACCACCCCGGCGGCATGGGTCGATTTATGCCTGGAAAGTCCTTCCAACGATTTAGCTACGGTAAGCAGGTTGCGGATTTCCTTATCCTGCATAGCATCCCGTAGCCTGGGTTCCTTATCAATAGCTTTTTTCAGTGTGATTTTAAGCTCTTCTGGTACCAATTTGGCAACCTTGTCAACCACTGGCAAGGGCACTTCCAGAACTCTTCCCACATCACGGAGAACGGCCCTGGCTTTCATGGAGCCATAGGCAACGATTTGGGCAACGTAATCGTCACCACCGTATTTATTGCGCACGTAATCTATAACTTCGTCCCTTCGGTCTTTGCAGAAATCCACATCAAAGTCAGGCATGGACATGCGCTCGACATTGAGAAAACGCTCAAAAATCAAACCATATGGGATGGGGTCTATATCCGTTATTTTGAGACAGAATGCGGCCAGGCTGCCTGCACCGGAGCCACGTCCAGGACCTACGGGAATATCCTGTTCTTTTGCCCATGTTATAAAATCTGCTACTATGAGAAAGTATCCGGAAAAACCCATTTGCTTGATAACACCGATTTCCATGGTTAATCGGTCTACATATGCCTGCTCCAGTTCTTTGTCGACTTCCTGCATTTCACGGAGATGATTTAACCTGGCTTTCAGGCCATCCCAACAGCCCTGTTCAAAAAGTGTCTCTAGAGTTTGCCCTTCTGGAACTGGAAAAATAGGAAAATAATGTTTTCCAAATTCCAGTTGTAGATCACATCGTTCGGCGACTTCCAGTGTATTGGCGATAGCCTGTGGACAGTAGCTGAACTGCCTGGCCATTTCTTCGGCTGATTTGAAATACAATTCCTGGGTTGGAAAGCGAAACCTGTCGGGATCGGTAATTGTTTTGCCTGTTTGGATGGAAAGAAGCACCTCGTGCGCATAGGCTTCTTCGGCTGTCAAATAGTGGCAGTCGTTAGTTGCAACAAGTTTGATGTCCAGTTCTTCGGCAAGTTGCATTAAGCCTTTGTTGGCTATGGTTTGTTCTGGAATCGAGTTTTCCTGTAGTTCAAGATAAAAACGGTCACCAAATACTTCTTTGTATTGCAGGGCTTTTGCCTTGGCTTCTTCCGGGTTGTTGTGAGTGATTCGGTAAGGTATTTCACCATGCAGGCATGCAGTAAGGACAATAAGGCCTTCATGGTGCTGAAACAGGGTCGGGGTATCAATCCTTGGTTTGTAGTAGAACCCCCTGGTCTGAGCCAGTGAGGCGAGTTTCATAAGGTTTCGATATCCTGTTTCATTCATGGCCAGGGCAACAAGATGAAAATTGTGGCCAGCGGATCGATCATGGAGAAGCATATCTTTTTCAGAGATATAAAACTCACAGCCAACCAAAGGGCGAAGTCCTTTTTTCTTAGCTTTTTCGTAAAATTGCAGACCGCCGTACATCGCTCCATGGTCAGTCAGCGCCACAGCCTCCATGTTAAATTCTTTGGCTTTGGCAATAAGGTCTTCCAGGCGTATCGCGCCGTCAAGCATTGAAAATTGGCTGTGAACATGCAAATGTACAAATGGTGCACTCATAATTGTATATTATTAAAAAATTCGTATTAAAGGTTTGTAAGAGGTGAAATACTGTCTGCTGAACCTGGGAAAGTAGCCGTTTCGTTTGGTAAAAGATTCTGAAAAAATCTAAGTACTACAATAAAAGTATTAATGAGGGAATCCGATTATGGCGTCAAGAAGGGCTCCGTCAAAGCTTGTCTTATCTATTTGTGCGCCAGTTACATTTGCCCTTATAAGGTTTGCTCCCTGGAGATTTGCTCCTCGAAGATCGGCATCCTGAAGGTTTGCACCAGGAAGGTTGGCTACCCTTAAATCAGCATTGCGCAAATCTGCCCCCTGAAGGTTTGCCCTGCGAAGGTTGGAGTGGGAGAGGTCGGCAGCATAGAGTTGCGCACCTTTGAGGTTTGCTTCAATTAAATCAGCCCGTGAGAGATTTGCGCCTTCCAGGTTACAACCGGGACAATTTTTAGCAATCCATTTCACTGTGTTGTGGATATCTTGTTTATTATCTGTATGGTGCTGTTCAGCTTTTTTGGAGGCTTGCTCATCCAACCCTGGCGCTGCTGTTTCCTCCTGTGTGGTCGTTTCCCTGGTTGCCTGTAATGCATTGCGATAGCTTCTTTTTCCCGCTTTTTCGGTTCGGTGGAGTCTCTGGCTGTCTCCTGAAAATGCCTTGGCAGTATAGACAAGTACAGCAGAAGCATTGGCGAGGTGATAGGTATTTTCAGCACGGTAGAGGGTGTAACAGCGAAGGTCACCATGCCACCATTTTCGCATGCGAAAACAAAGCTCTCCATCAACACTAACATCCCATTTTCCTGTATCTTGGTTTGCCTGTATGTCTTTGGCCGCTATATGTCCGGACTCCTGAAAGTAGAGAGATATATCTTCCCCTGCGTTTCGTATAGATAGGGTGTTGCCGTTTATGAGGGAGTAAAGTTCCTGTGCATTGAGAAGCTGTGCGTTTTCCCGTTCCAGGAGGGTGTTCACGGTGACAGGAGCGCAACCTGTCAGAAAGAGGATCAAGCTGAAACAAACAAGTGTTCTCATCATAACCTGTAGGAGTTTAGGTGTTATTCTTGGCAGCTGAATAAAGTGTCTGCAACTACAATAGCGCAGGAAATGAGAAAAAAAGAAATATTTCACACTCAATGTTCGCATGACATAGACTACTGAAATCGCGAAATATGACGTTAATTCGATATGAGGTCACAGGGTAAAAAACGCCTTCAATGCCAGTAATGATAAATGTACTGTCCCGATAGATAATCTTTTGAATGCGGATAAAGGCTGTTTTGTACAGGCATTGAAATGCTCCTATCCATCGATCTGCTGCCGTGCGTTGTGTGTAAGCAATGAAAGGCTGGAGTCAGGATGCAGGGAGCATGAATGATTGCATCAGTGAAACAACTCTTTCTGAAACAACCTGATTGCAATTAAGCATATAATATGCCACGTCCTCATCGGTTTGGCTATGATCTTTTGACAGAAAAAGGATCATCCTTTGAGATCAATGAATTGGCCTGTGTCTTTATCCCGTATGTTGAATCGTTCTCTGATCTTGGCCAGTGGTACAAGGTCGTCCTTTCTTTCAGATGGGGTGAGAAAAGAAAGTAATTTAGTCCTTAATATGGTTGGATTGAGTTCGCTTTCAATGGCAATGATACCCTCAAGGATAATTTTTTGAAGAAGAAGCTCATGGTTAGTTCGTTCCCGTAAATTGGAGGCAAAGGGAATAAAAAAGAAATTAGCTAGTACCAGTCCATAGAGGGTTGAGGTAAGAGCAACAGGTACAGTGCGTAAGATAACTGAAGTATCGCCGATGCCAGCCAGCATCGAGATTAATCCGACCACTGAACCGATGATGCCGAAAGCCGGTAAAAAATCGCCTATTGTTCGAAGAACCCGTTCACTGTCTTCCCTGCGCATTTTAAAAAAATACATCTCAGTGTTGAGAATATCCCGAATCTGGTAAGGTTCATAATTATCAACCAGGCACCCAAGTCCCCTGCGGAGAAAAAGAATAGATGTTTCATTTTCATCTTCCTGCAGGGATAGAATGCCCTCTATACGGGATTTGATAGCTAAATTTATTAGAATATGAACTATTTCTGTTTCAGAGACTCTACGTTGTGCGTAGGAAGAACGTACAACGTGAAAAACAATTTTCAGGCGTTGCAAGCGGAAACTGATCAATGCTGCAGACAGACTGCCACCGATTACAATTAATAGTCCTGTAAGGTTAAAGTAGAGACTGAGGTTGCCTTTGAGAACAAACCCAGTGATAAAAATCGACATACAAAGGATAAGCCCTATTAAGTTTCGTCGTATCATTAGTGTATTAAGGCGCAGAGAGTTTGGGTTGATCAGAGTGTATCACTGGTGGAGTTTCTTTTGAAAGAATAATTTCCACCCGCCTGTTGGCTCTTCTGTTTTCTTCGGTTGTATTGGGTTTGACAGGCCTGAAATAGCTGAAGCCCGATACTACAATTTGTGAACCGGAAATACCCATCTCCTCGATAAGAAATCTCGCAACTTTACTGGCTCTGGCAACTGAAAGCTCCCAATTGGTTGGGTATAGAGACGAGTGCATGGGAACTGAATCCGTGTGGCCTACTACATTGATCATATATGGTGTCTGGGCAATGATGGGCGAGAGTTTACCCAGCGATATTTGGGCAGATTGGGTAAGATCGGCTTCTCCGGTTGCAAAAAGAAGGTCTCCTGTAAGGATGATTCGCATTGCTTTATCCGGTATTAGCTCAACAGAGGCAAATCTTTCCAGTTTTTCTTCAGCAACTGTTAATTGTGATAAATCATAGATTTCTGAAATTATTTCTTTATGTTCCCGCTGTCCTTGTTGCAAGGATTTCGCTGTAGGGGTGGCTTTATCATCTGTTATTTTTTTCTCAGGCTCTTGCGATATCTCGGGAGATCCAGGCGTTTTTTGAGCTATGGTCAGATCTCCAATATTCATGGACGGAGAGATGGGCTTCGGTTGAGGAGTGAGAGGAGGGATAGGGCGATCCTGTACAGGTTCTTCAATAATGTCTGTAATTTCTTCAGGTGTTTCGGGTTTTGCTGATTCCAGTGTTTTAAGTTTGTCAGCCTTATGTTCAGACAATTGAGGAGATATTGGATGAAACGGAACAGTAAAAGGATCTGTTTTTGGGGGAACGGAAATGACGGAACCGGACACAACTTCTGGTTTGTCCTGGGAGAGGAACTCTCGATGCGCTAATTGATAGATGAACAAAGTCAGGAAAAGAATAAACATCGTCATCATCAGATCTGACCATGCAATGGACCAATGAACAGAGCGGGGAGTGCGGGAACGGTAAAAAGAATCTTCAATCACAAATACAGGTTGAGAAATGGTAGCATGGTAGTCAGCTGGCGGTCGGCTGACAACTTCCTGTATAAGCGGTTCTTCGTCAGATATACCCTTGCTCTGATCTATTGGTATCGCTTCAGTATCTTTCCTGTTATTATCTTCCATACCATATTATCGGTATTATCGTACTGAAAGAAAAGTACTTTTTTCTTCCTTTATAAAGAAGCAAGAGGAGTAGCATGGATCAAACAGACAGGTGTCGCGGCAGGTACGGAGTTTTCCTTTGCTGTGATGCCAAAAGGTATTACGGAGAGTAGGTTTTTGAGGTCAGGGAGCAAAAATGGTGCGCGCAAGATAGGATAGACTATGCAAGACATCTTCCACTGAGCGCTGCTCCAAAGTAATAATTGGGAGTTCTTCTTTGTTTTGTAATTCAGAAAAAAAATTGTCAAAATGAAATATTCCCTGACCAAGAGCAAGATGCTGGTCTGTGCTGCCGTTGTTGTCATGGAGATGCAATTGGCCAAGATGCGGCAAAAATGCAGAGTACCAATTTTCCCAGGATGTAGTGGAAAAGGCCAGGATATGACCAGTATCGAGACAACATTTAGGATTCAGGGGAGCAAGCCTTTCAAGCAAGGCCATATGAATAGAAGGTGCATGCTCGTAGGTGTTTTCAAACATCACTGGTACGTGATAACGCTGCGCTGATTCAAGGAGTGGTGTCCATGTTTCTGTACAGACATCAAGCCACCTGTTTAAATCCTGGGAATGTTTAAGGTTATTATAGCCAAGATGGCAGACAATGCTTTTCGGCTGGAACACGGGGAGTAAATTGAATACCAGGGTAAGCTTTTCGCGGGTCACTCGAATGATTTCACGGTCAAAGCCGCCAGGGGTGAGGTCATGAAAGGGGGCATGTAAGGTGCAATGAAGACCATGCCTGTTGAGAAGTTCTGCCAACTCAATAAATTCCTGCTGGGGAGTATCCCAGAGATCATTTCCCTCCAAGCCTATTTCCGGTTGGAGGCCATTGTCAATGAAAGTCGGCAGCAGGTCCGTACGGAGTCTGCTGAAGGGAGCATTTATAAAAATTTTGCCACTAAAACGTCGATAACTTCGAAATTCGTTATGGTACATGGCTCGGGTATATAGATGCTCCTCCGCACCACTCTGAGTAGTGCGGAGGAATTCGTTCAGCAAGTGACGCTGAAGAAAATTATTCAGATTTGTTGTTGTCCAGCGAACTGACCAACAGAGAACCGGCAAGGCCTAACAGCCCTATTTCTTTAATTTTCTTCATGGCTGGTTTGGTCATCTGGGCTAACATCCGTCTGCGTAAAGAAGCCTCTGGCATTTCTTGAGGGGCACTTTGCATTAACAGTTCCATATCAGCTTGCTTGCTACCGTAATACATACTGTTGGGGCCTATCTGCACCGCAGTTGAGGTGAGTCCTTTTGCCCCTTTTTTTACATATTGGGCAACATCAGAGTTGGGGTCGTCCAAGTCTCCGAATATACGTGCTCCGGCCAGACAGGTCTGCACACATGCAGGTTCAAGTCCTTCTGCCAATCGTTCAACGCAGTAAGTGCACTTATCTGCCTTGCCCATGCTTTCATCATCTGCAAGGTCTTCGTTGATATAGCGAGCACCATAGGGACAAGCGTCTCGGCAGGCACCGCATCCAATACAACGTTCTTTATCGATTTGAACGGTACCATTGAACGGATCTTTCCAGGTGGCTGCCACTTCCATTGTTATGGTCTTTCCGGTTTTAGCATCCTTGAAAGTCATGGAAACCGGATCAGCGGGACAAACATCCACACAGGATGGTTGATCGCAGTGGTTACATAGCCCCGGATAATACGTATAGGAGAGCCCCTGGGAGGTTTGCGCAGGGCCAAGTCTATAGACCCAGTTGCGGCCAAATTGAGCGGGAACTTCCCACTCTGCCTTACAGGCAATGGTGCAGGCATGGCAGCCGACACACTTATCGATATCTATTATCATGCCATAATGCATTTCATTTTCCTCCGGAAGATATCTACAGCTGTTGAGAGTAGATCTGTATCGTTTCTCAACTTACTTTCACAAGTTTGACAAAGTTATTACGCATGCCATGGCATCCTGTTTCTGGGTCTACAGCGAGCCTGGTAATCAGGCTCGTATCATCAACTCCTTTGTTGTGGCCAATGGTCAGTTCAGGATTACGGGAGCCAAAGCCATGATACATGTAAACAGCATCCTTGCGAATACCGGGAGTAACCTTGACAGTGGTGGTGGTTCGGGATTCCACACCATCCTGATTAATGAGTTTAACCGTATCTCCGTCCTGCAGGCCTAAAGCCTCTGCTACCTTGTCGTTCACCCAGACAGGGTTGGAGTCGTTGGCTGCCATGAGCCAGGCATTGTTTTGGGTTCGGTTGAACGTATGCAATGGTGAGCGGCCATACAGAAGGCGCATATACCCGGCGGGCGCTCTATCCACTGGTATGTATGTGGGGATAGGTGGATAATCTTCGTCTTCAAGATCTTCGTTATAAAAATGAATAGTCAGATCTTCGTCTACACCGTAGGGATCCACACCTGGCTGGAGGTGAATACCGCCCTCTTCACGAATTTTATCCAGGGATAGGCCTACACCGGAAAGGCGATAGTTAACCATTTCCACCTGGTCCTTAACAGGAATATGCTCGCCATACCCCATGCGTTTGGCAATTTCATTGGTAATCCAGATCCCATCTTTTCGTTCAAAACCAGGTTCAACCAGCGGCATACGTGGTGCAATGTATTGCTGATGCTCATCGGCAAAGTTCCATTGGGTACCGGTTTTGATATAGTCGTATCGTTCGAGATATGAACACTCCGGCAGGAGAATATCAGCAAACATGGTAATGTCTGTGGGCTGGATATCCGTGCACATGACAAAATCCATTTGCTGTAACATCTGGATTGTTTTTTCCTGGTTCGGGATTGTCTGAATTGGATTCTGCCCCCAAACTACGCATCCTTTAATGGGGTAGGGCTTGCCGGTGATGGCTGCGTCCCTGATCAGATCAGTGGGAGTGCCTGGAGGTGAAAATGTATAGGGATTGTCGGAGTATTCTGTTAAGCGGTCTGCTTCATGTTCTCCATGGGGCCAGGAAACTTTTTTCAGTCCTTTAGGTCCTTTAGGTGGAACAAAGCCACCTTTGACTCCAAACGCACCAAGCAGGCCGGTCAGGCAGGCGAGAGCACGCTGACGCTGGAAGTCATTTCCATACCACGATACATGACGGCCTGGATGGATAGCAACGTTGGGCGCATTCTCCGCAAGCATCTCTGCAACCTGTTTGATCTGGGCAACAGGAATATCACATTCTATGGCTGCTTTGGCCAGTGTCCATTCTTTGATACCTTCAGCAAACTCCTCAAAGCCTTCGCCATATTCATCGACAAAGTCTGCGTCATACAGTTCATTTTCAATGAGGTAATTCATGATGGCAAGAAGCATGGCCGTGTCTGTGCCAGGACGAATGGGCACCCAGACATCCGCCTTGGATGCAGAGGCTGAAAAGCGTGGGTCTACAACAATGAGTTTCGCCCCGTTTTCCAATCCTTTCAGGTATCGTTTGAGATGAGAGACATGCACGTTCTCACCAAAGTGGCCGCCAATGAGGAACAGCACCTTGGTATTGGGCATATCCACATTTTCTCCCGGCGGTTTTTCTATGGTTGCCACATACGCCATATCCCTGATACCGCGACATTGAAAAAAAGAAGCTTCCGAAACATTCGGAGTTCCTACGGTATGCTCAAAAAAATGAAAGGGATAACTTGCAGACGCACCATGGGGAAAAATTGCCAGGGCCTCAGGGCCATGCTCTTCAACAATGCCTTTAAGTTTTTCGGCGCAGGTATCCAGTGCTTCTTCCCATGTGATCCGCTGCCACTTGGGTTCTCCACGCTTGCCAACATTTTTCATCGGATATTTCAATCTGTCTGGGTCGTACAACATTTTAACACCTGCGTTACCGCGGGCACAGATGGAAACACCGTTATCGATTGATTTTGGGTTACCTTCGATTTTAACTAACCTGCCATCCCGTACTTTACCCACCAACTGACAGCGCCAGAAACACATTTCGCAGACACCGCCAACGACTGTCTGGGTATCTTTAAAACTTCCAGGGGGCACCAGTGGTGCTTTAACAACATCAGACTCTGCTTTTGCCACAACTTTTGATAATGGCACGGACGCAGCGGCAATGGAGGCGGTTTTAAGAAAACTCCGCCTGGACAGATGTATTGCCATTTACTGTTCCTCCTTGGTGAAAAAATCAATTAACTGTATCGACACGATGTAATAATCCTGTCGAGCTTCTCTCAATACTTGCTCCTTAAACCGTTTAAACCATGGACGAAAGAGTGTTTTTACAAACTGCTCTTCTTCGTCAAAACGTTTTTCTTTGACAATGGCTGCTAAAAATTCCAACTGATGTTGAATGTGATCAGGCGGTTCGCTGGAGTCAGCTATGTCAAATCCGCAGTTCCTGTAAAAGTCATGTATTTTTTCTGTCGTTTTGCCCTGTAATGTTCCATCGCCATCCATATACACAGATGCGTAGGGAGGGACTGTGGACTTTGGGATTGCGTTGATAAAAAGGCGGGTGTATTCAAGTTGCAATTCGTCCAGGCAGGATTCACTGGAAAAAATCAGAAGTTGAATCTGTTCGGCCTCTTCCTGCCATCCCAAGGATTTAAGAAGCAGGACATATGTCTCCAGAAACTGGCGGTCAAGAAATTCAGGGTTAGGGTAGCGCATAGTCAGTGATAAAAACGAGTAGACGTCACTGAGGGTATGTGCCTCTTCATCGAGATTCTCTGATGAGAGATCAGTATCATGTATAGCCATGATTCGGACCATTCTGCTGGTATTTAATGGGAAGTATTTTTCAGGAAATACGATCGTTATAGGAACTGCTGTGATGGTATCCTTCTGGACTGTATTCTAACGGCTGAAAAAAACTTATATCTGTCCCCCTAGTTTTTATAAAAAGTGCACACATCGTAGCATATAATATTCACTAAGACAACAGCGCTCTGCCGTATCCTCTTAAGGTTTCCATTATTTCTGCCGATAAACGAATAGGATCACTATGCGCTCATGGATGAGGGCAGTCCAGTTGACAGTAGTATGCAAAGGTAGGTAACCAGGGAGGGACCTATGAAAATTACTGATTCATCACTCTTTTTAACAAGCCATCATTACGAGAAGGAAACCTCGGTCCAGAATGAAACTCTTGAAATTTGGACTACAGGAGAACCTGAACAACCAAATACTGATATCCTTTCTTCCAAAATAGCAGATACCGTAGAACTCAGTTCTTCAGGGCGTACACAGCAGGCCGGCGCATTGACTGTTTCCGGTCTTGAGGAAATGGACCCCCTGGAAGATTTGAATATGCGTCTGCTCAAGGCTTTGCTCGAAAAAATTTTTGGAGCAAAATTCAGGCTCAGTTCACCTGCCGAAATTGTACAATCCATTCAGTCTGAATCGATACCTGATGCGAGCCCAGAGAAAGCAGTTTCTTCTGATCAGGAAAACAGTGGCTGGGGAATAATCTATAATTATTCGTTACAACACTCCGAAGTGGAATCAACCACATTCAATGCCAAGGGGCAGGTACGTACCGCAGATGGAAAACAGATAGATATTGATATCGGGTTGAATATGAGCAGGGAATTTTTTACATCGGAGCAGCTCTCTGTAAGAGCTGGTGATGCGCTGAAAGACCCACTTGTTATAGATTTTGCCGGTACTGGAGTTGAACTTACCAAACAGACATTTTCCTTTGATATCGATGCGGATGGGCAGCAAAACCAGATCGCATTTGTCAAGCCTGGTGCAGGATTTCTGGCATGGGACAAGAACAATGACGGCGTGATCAATGATGGCAAAGAGTTATTCGGGGCATTGAGTGGAGATGGTTTTGCAGATCTTTCTCTTTTTGATGATGATGAAAATGGCTGGATTGATGAGAATGATTCCCTTTATTCTCATCTTCGTATTTGGACAAAAGATGATCAGGGAAATGATTCGATTGTTGCTTTAGCCGAGAAGGGAATCGGGGCAATATATCTAGGGAATATTTCGACTGCATTTTCTCTCAAAGATTCAAATAATGACTTGCAGGGAGTAGTGCGCACCACCGGAATTTTTCTCAAGCAAGATGGGCAGGCAGGAACAATACAGCAGATCGATCTGGTTGCATAGGCCACTGGGGACGTTGATAGTAATTATATGTACGACAATGTGGGGCTTATGGTGTTGTAGTTGATATTTTCTGTTGACAAATATTTTTACCGTGTTAGATAAAGATCAATAAACATGAAATAAGGAAAAAGATAGCAGATTTTAGATAATTATCCTATTTAGTGCGTAAAAAAATCTTTGTGCTGTATATGATAAGAATTGTTAATGTTACAGGTAATGGTGGATCTGTAGCTATTTGCAATTTTAACTGTTGATTAAAAAGGGTTGTGGTGGACCCTTTTGTCATCTTGGCAGCTTATCTAAGATTTTTTATTGAATGTGTAGGTATGAATTGTTGTCTCGTAATCCTTTTTTTGTCTCTCTCTTTGTGTTCTTCTTTAATTTTTTGTAATGACTCCTCATTACGCCAGCTTTGAATTGATATTTGAGTACTATCGTGCATGATTTCGCTTTGCAAACTTTGAGATTTTACGCGAATCCTGTACCGCTCTTGCCTGTTTTTTTGTAAGGGGCGATGTGTTTACAGTTGTGCTTTGCCGAATATGTGCTGCTATTTTTATGGTTCTAGTTGTTTAACAGGTGAGTTGGGGTTTTCTTGCAGGCATTCTGGTAGAAAATCCCTTTTTTAAGGGCGCCTGGAATCGTTTCAGGTGTTAAACAATCTTGTTACAAGGAGGGGGTATGGCAGATGTAAAACCAATGGGTAATCCGGCAGTGGTAGGTTTGGCTGGTTTCGGGTTGACAACTATGTTGCTGCAGTTTCATAATTTGGGCTGGATGGGAACCGGCACCATATTCTGTACTGCGATGTTCGTCGGCGGGTTGATGCAATTTATTGCCGGATTTCAGGAGTTTAAGTGTGGGAACAACTTTGGATACAGCGCCTTTTGTACGTATGGCGGGTTTTGGATGGCTTTAGGCTCAATTTGGTTTCTGGCTGATGCAGTCCCTGATACTTGGAAGCATTTAGGGATTACAACGAATGATATTGGCTTTTTCCTTGTTGGATTTACCCTGTATACCATTATCATGTGGATTGGATCCATGCGTGTCCATATGGCTATGTTTTTAACCTTTACCACACTGCTGCTTGGCTTTATCGGCCTGGATCTGGTATTCCTGGCTGGTATGAAAGCTCAACTGCTCAAAATTACAGCCATAGATCTGATCGTCTGCGCCTCTCTCGCATGGTATATGATGGCGGCGGCTATTTATGGTCAACTTTTTGGGCGCCCCATTTTACCTGTTGGCAAACCATTAGTTAACTGAGCTCTGGTTTCATCGTAAGACTATACGCTGAATATCAGTAGGTTGATGATCTGGGGGTAAGTGTTTACCCCGGTAAAATGTAACGAAAATATCAGAAAAAAGGAGAGTACCCCCTTTTTTCTGATATTGTTGTTCAATGGTTAGGCGATTCTAGGTAAACGTGCACCGTTTTTAAGGGTAAATTACAGGGGATAAGCATTATTTTTCTTTTGTTTTTTTTGCATGTTTATTGATGGCGACTATTTTCAAATTTTGATTTATTTAAATAGGTTAAGTCCGGAAAAACGTTGGTAAGCTTGTCTTTTTTCCGGCACTATATTTTCCGTTCTTTCTTTTCTTTCTCCTTGTAACATCGTCTTTTGTTGTGTGTCAAATTGCCTCGTCGTGAAGATGGATTCCTCCTTTTTTTAATTCTTGACTCGCTTTTTTCAGGCTGTTATAAGACCTTAGCTTCAGTAAATTTTTCTTGACGAAGTGGGTTGTATTGATTGCGTTGTCCACCATAGGCATGGAGACAAATCTCTGTGTCTTTAACAATAGTGAATCATTACAAAGGGGGAGGTTGTTTATGAGTCAAGACAAAGTGCCTGTTCAAGCTTGGATCACCACGTTCGCGGGTACAGCGATCAATGCATGTCTGGGTATTCTTTATGCCTGGAGTGTCTGGGGGAAGTCTCTCGTTAATGGCGAACTCGCTGGCCAACCAATGGAAGGCATAAATGCCGGTTGGACCTATCTGACCAATGCACAGGCATCTACGCCGTTTTCCATTTGCGTTATTTTCTTTGCGCTCACCATGATTCCTGGTGGTAAAATCAGGGACGCATTCGGTCCGAAATTCGGGGCCACACTCGGCGGTCTTCTTTTAGTAGCAGGTTGTATAGTGGCGGGCCTAATGAAAAGCTATACAGGCTTGATAGTTGGGTTTGGTATACTTGGTGGCTCTGCCATGGGAATTGGATATGCCTCTCCTACTCCTGCCGCTCTGGCTTGGTTTGGACCGCAACGTCGCGGCCTTATCGCAGGCCTTGTTGTTATGGGTTACGGCGGCGCAGCTATCTACATTGCACCTTTGGCACGTTTCCTGATTAATAAGTACGGAATTACAGGAAGCTTTATTGCTCTGGGTATTTTTTTCGCAGTTGTTGTTATCGTCGCAGGTCAGCTTCTGCTTACTCCGCCAAAAGGCTATGTCGCACCAACACCGCCTGTTAAAGAAGGTGCCCATCTGAAGCGTGCAGTTGCAACTAATAAAAACTGGAACTGGCAGCAGATGATCAAAACTCCTCAGTATTGGATGCTGCTCATCATGTTTATTCTTGCCACTCAATCAGGGTTGCTCATTATAGGAAAAGCTGCAGGTATGTTGGCTAAAACGTCAAAGGCCATACCTTTCCTGGCAGCCAATGGTTGGATTCTCGCCTCATACGGTGGTATCATGAACGCTGCAGGACGTCCCGCTACAGGTGTGTATTCCGATGCGTGGAGCCGTATGAAAGCGTATGCTTTGAATAATGGGCTTGCTGCTATTGCACTTGCTTGTATGCCGATGATTATGGCATCTCAGAATATCTTCCTGTTGTTCTTGGCTGTCGGTATTGGCTACTGGCAATATGGAGGATTGCTCTCTCTGATGCCTTCTTTTATAGCTGACTTTTTTGGTCCTAAAAATCTTGGAATGAATTTCGGTGTTGTTTTCTTCGGTTGGGGGCTGGGTGCTTTTATGCCCCGTCTTGCCGGAACCATTCAGGATAAAACCGGTAGCCTGGATACTGCATTTTATCTTTCTGCAGGATTGCTTGTCATCTCGGTTATTATTGCGCTTATGCTCAAAAGGCCGGATGATGAACATATTCCAGCTGAACAGTAATGTAAACAGTTATGCCATGATGCGCTCTGGCTATTTATATTAAGCAGAGTTGTCAGTAGTACAAAGCAAAGCGTGGATATGTGGTGGACATATCCACGCTTTTTTTAATGCAATCAAATTGTATAATGTAACAGGGAGGATACACTGTGGAGTTTGAAATTCCCGTGGGGCAGGAAGGCGTTCAGGAGTTGATGGTTAAGTATGAGGATACTGCAGCTAACTATGGAAGCGGACTGGTTGAGGTGTATGCAACCCCTGCCATGGTTGCTTTAATGGAGAAAACCTGCCTGATGTCAGTACTTCAGTATTTGCCTGACGGATACGGTACTGTGGGGACAAAAGTTGATATCGTCCACACAAAGGCTACGCCTGTCGGCATGCGGGTAGTTTGCAGGTCAAGACTTGTAAAGATTGATCGTCGTAAGCTTGTTTTTGAGGTTGAAGCTGAGGATGAAGCTGGTGTTATTGGTCGAGGGCATCACGAGCGTTTTATTATCGACACTGATCAGTTCATGGCTAAAACAGGTGCACCTGCAAAGTAGGTTTGTGTATTTCCTTTCTGGATCATCGCTAAAGACACAGTTAACCAATGTCCTCACTGGTTCACCTTACATGTATGACAAGGGGGCCTGCCTGTAGGAATGGCAGGGAAATAGGATATGGAGAAGGCTTATGGGGTTGAGGAACTCCATGTCTGGCATGGAGTAAACGTTGGAGCCGGTGGTTTATTAGATAGTTATCGGGCGGAAAAAATGCGCGGTGGTAATAGTGCTACGGTATGCTGCCGCAGTCACCCCTGCCATGGTATCAGGATACTCCCGGTTTCTCTTGGCAAGAGCAGGCCGCAACAGGTGATATCGTATCTGGAAGAGAGGGTTTACTTGACAGTGTTTCTCTCTTCTTTTTCCAGTAGTCGGCTATACTTGTTCAGTACACCATAAAGCATGTCTGGGAGATCGTTCTGTTGTCGAGAACTTCGCTGTAACTGTTTCAGGCATTTTTCCAGAGTAAGTGGTTCGCCGAGCATAACATGTCGAAGGATGAGCGAGATGAGTCTGGTGATTGTCGTTAGGTTGGAAATTCGAGATTGCAGCTGATGATCACGGTCAAAAGCCGTAGAAGCAAAAATTTCCACAGGCCGACCGTCAATTTCACTTACAGAAAGATACCATTTGTTAAATTCGCGATCAATTGTCCTGTATCGTTTTCCATCAAGTACTTCAGGTAATTCTATTTCAGCATCAATCCTGTTTAACTGGGGATTGATTAGTAGTGGCTCATCTTGATATTCTCTCCATAATTTTTTAATTATATCAGGTTTTTGCAGGATTACGGATCGAAGGTGACGGCAACTGTCACAGATGTTGTCTTCGTGGGTGTTGTGCAGATCCCCGCTGCCACAGTATTGGCAGGTATCTTTGTTAGGTTGTTGTTTCAAAACAGCCTCCGGAACAGGATTACTCAATGAAGGTGAATTCTATATTCTCTATACTCTGCCTGTGTACAGTGGGCAAAGAAAAAATTCATGGGCGGTATGCACTTGATTGCCAGTGAACCATTTCAGCATTGCAAATACTCATTTTCAGCAACTCCTGGTCTAATCGTTAAGCGTAATACCTTCCACCCAGCTCTGCTGTTTGCAGAATAGCGAAACGTATTGGATCATGGTAAAGCAGGCCAATACCTGAAAGGTCAGATGCGTTGTAAGCAGTTATTGGTTTCAATGGCTTGCAGAGGTGATATATATTCATCTGGAAATATGTAATTACTCATGGGGGGCTTCATGTACTTGGGTTCATTCACCTCTGAACTGTAATTGCCCACAGGTGATTCACATTTGAACAAGCTCGATTTGAGGCTATAGCCTATCTATGAGTGACATCGGGATCGTCCAGAGATAAAGTGCCTGTGATCAATTAAGGCAACGTGGACCGCTTTGCTCCTAGCAACAATACAATACGTCATGCGTCAATCACTGTATAACTCTTAATCTGAAATCAATGTCAAAGGGGATAAAAGAGAAATATGCGCAGTAGATTTAATCGTCGTCAGGATATACAAACTCGATATAAAAAAGCTCGTCAGCGAAATATGGTGTACGCCAATCACGGTATTCATGAGTTTGTAGTTATTCTGGATGGATTGAAACCAGACTTCAATATTGGAAAAATTATCAGGACGGCTGATGCCTTTTCTGCACGTGAAGTACATTTAACAGGAGTGGAATTTTTTGATCCTGAGCCTGCAAAGGGTTCGATGCGATGGGTTGTGCTGCATCAACATAAGGATTTTGCAGAGTGTTATGCCTCACTCAAGGGACAGGGGCTGTCTTTTTTTTGTATGGAGCCTGATAGCGGGAGCGTGCTAGGAGATTTTTCCCTGCCTGAAAAAACAGCGTTTATCCTTGGGCATGAAGAGTTTGGGCTAAGTTTTGACCCTGCAGACTATGATGACATTCAATCGTTGGCTATTCCCCAGTGGGGTAAAGTGCAAAGCCTGAATGTCAGTATTGCAGCTTCCGTGGCCATGTTTGAATATATCAGGCAACATGGCGGAGGTAATAAATAGTCGAGTAATTTCGTTCAGGTACTTGTGGTAATTAATCCGTGTTCAATGGCTTGAAAAAGGTACACTGGTTAAAAGAGTGATTTTTGCGCCGAAAACAGAGCCTTTTCTCTTGCATCTTCATCATCAATTGGTATTGTTTCAAACTTGGCCGTTTAAATGTTTATCGGATTAGTTTGCGGACTGGCTACATACAAGTGTCCTGTTGTTGGAAAAGCGTCATTCATTAGTGTCTGTCTGTAAATGAGGATTTATAGTTTGAGAGTAGCTCAACTAAGGCTCCTAAGCGTCTTTAAAATTTTACCACAAGCACATAGTTTACAACTGAGCTCCCGTACTTCTGGAGATATATTTTGGAGATAGCGCTCTTTGGGAGTCGCTAAGCGATGAACGGAGTTCCGATTAGACAATTATTGACAGACACTAACTAATTCGAAGCTGAAAAATAACATAATTTCAGGCTGATACTGATTATAACTCCTGGTTTACCAGCTCATCCAAGACAATTAGAGAATACATATGGATTACAGGGAAACGCTGAATCTGCCCAAAACAAATTTTAAAATGAAAGCTAATCTCACCCAGAAGGAGCCTATGGTTCTCAAACGGTGGGCAAAAGAAAAGCTCTACCAGAAAATTCAGCAACATGCAGAAGGCAAACCTGCCTATATACTGCATGATGGTCCTCCCTATGCCAACGGGAATATTCATCTGGGCACAGCTTTTAACAAGGTGCTCAAAGATATTATTCTCCGCTCTAAGAGAATGAATGGCTTTAACGCCCCCTACATACCGGGTTGGGATTGTCACGGGTTGCCAATAGAGCATAATGTTGATCTGGAGTTGGGAAATAAGAAAGAACAGATTTCCACCTTGGCCAAGAGGGCGGCATGTCGTAAGTATGCGCAAAAATGGATCAACACCCAGAAGGAACAGTTTAAACGACTGGGGGTTATAGGTGATTGGGATAATCCCTATTTGACCATGGATTTTGCGTATGAGGCTAGTATTGCCAAAGAATTCAATAAGTTTTTGCTTTCCGGCGCAGTGGTACGGTCAAAAAAACCTGTATATTGGTGTTCAACTTGCGGAACGGCATTGGCAGAGGCTGAAGTTGATTATGCCGACCATACTTCGCCATCCATTTATGTGAAATTTCCTGTAAAGCAGGATCTTGGAGATCTTGTTCCCGAGTTGGCGGGACAGAATGTTTTCGTACTCATCTGGACTACAACTCCCTGGACATTGCCTGCAAATCTCGCTGTCGCCTTTCACCCTGATATCACGTATGCAGCAGTCCGCGTGGGAGATGAAACCTGGATTTTAGCAGAAGATCTCGTTGGTACCTGCATGGAGAAGTTTGAGGTAGAAGGGTATTCCTCCATAGCCTCATTTTCAGCAAAAATACTCGAAGGAAAAACATGCCGCCATCCCTTTATGGAAAGGGACTCTCTTATGGTTCTTGCAGACTACGTTACCACTGAGGCTGGAACAGGGTGTGTACATACTGCACCTGGTCATGGTGCGGATGACTATCTCACCGGTCTGCGTTATGGGCTCGATATCCTCTCTCCCGTGGCTGATGATGGCAAGTTCACCAATGAAGCAGGGAAGTATGCTGGAGAACAAGTGCCAGATGCCAGCACGCATATCAACGCTGATCTGCACGCTGATGGATCTTTGGTAAAAGAAGAAAAAATTCGTCACAGCTATCCACACTGCTGGCGATGTAAAGAGCCTGTCATTTACAGGGCAACGGATCAGTGGTTTGTATCCATGGAAAAACAGGACCTGCGAAAAAAAGCCTTACAGGCAATTGAGCAGGTGAAATGGACCCCGGCCTGGGGACAGCAACGCATTTATGGCATGGTGGAAGCTCGTCCGGATTGGTGTCTCTCCCGTCAACGTTCGTGGGGAGTACCGGTCACTGTACTGACCTGCAAGGATTGTGGTGAGATCATCAGGGATGAAGGAGTTTGTGAAATCATTGAAACGCTGTTTGTAAAAGAAGGCGCTGATGCCTGGTTTAATCATCCTGCAGAAGATTTTATCCCTCAAGGTACAACGTGTCAGTGTGGTTCTACCTCCTTTAAAAAAGAATCTGATATTCTGGATGTTTGGTTTGATTCTGGTACCAGTCATGCAGCAGTGTTGGAGCAAAGGGCGGAATTGCATTCTCCAGCCGATTTGTATCTGGAAGGAAGTGATCAGCACAGAGGGTGGTTCCAGTCTTCACTGCTCACTTCAGTAGGGACTCGCGGGCGCGCTCCCTATAAAGGTGTACTGACCCATGGGTATGTTGTTGACGGGCAAGGAAAAAAAATGTCCAAATCCGTCGGAAATGTCGTCGTACCCCAGGAGGTAATTGATAAGTATGGTGCAGAGGTTCTTCGCCTTTGGGTGTCCAGTGAAAATTATCAGGATGATGTAAAAGTTTCTGAGGAAATTTTAAAACATGTAAGTGATGCCTATCGGAAAATCAGAAATACTATTCGTTTTCTTTTGGGAAATATCAATGATTTCGACCCAGAAAAACATACTGTCCAGTACTCTGAGCTTACTGACCTTGATAAATGGGCATTGTCGAAGTACGCAGAACTTGTTACGCGTGTTTTAGGTGCCTATGACCGCTTTGAGTTCCACGTTATATATCACAGCCTGTTTAATTTTTGCGGGACCGTTATCTCCAGTCTGTATATGGATGTTCTTAAAGACAGACTATACTGTTCTGCTTCCGATGCTCCTGAGCGGAGGGCTGCTCAGACAGTAATATATCGTATCTGCGATGGAATCTTGAAGCTCATGGCCCCTGTATTATGTTTTACCGCAGATGAGGCATGGGGCTATTTTCGTTCACTGCCTCAAAACAGCCCACTTGAGCAATCTATATTTTTTCAGCAATTTCCAAAAGTTGATGATGTTGAGGTCGACGCAGCGTTTATGGATCGTTGGGACACCTTATTGGCTCTCCGGTCTACAATAACCCGTGTTTTGGAATTAGCTAGGAGGGATAAAACCATCGGCCTGTCGCTTGATGCCCAGGTTATCCTCCGGGTTGGGGAAAAACTTAAACCGTTTGTGGAAGAGAACCTGCAGCAAATCAAAGAGTTGTGTATCGTTTCTTCTTTGGTGCTTGATTCTGGGCAGACTGATTCAACCCTTCAGTTTACCACGGTAGAAGAAGGGCTTGCCGAGGTCGAAGTGGCTGTTGTAGCGGCCCCTGGAGAGAAATGTGAACGATGCTGGATCATTTCCCAAACTGTGGGTGAATCAGAGGCGCATCCAGCCCTTTGTTCACGTTGTGCTGCCGTTGTCAGTTCACTTGCAGATTAAGCGATGCAGTTTGTTATAATATTGATTTTAGTTGTGTGTGCAGACCAGTTTTCCAAATTACTGGTACTGAGTAATATGGATTTGTATGAGTCCATATCTGTGGTGCCTGGTTTGTTTAACTTGACGTTTATGACGAATAACGGTGCTGCGTTTAGTTTGCTTGCAGGTCAGCCGGCCTTGTGGCGACAGCTGTTTTTTATTTTTACAGCATCGTTGGCTCTGGTGGTTCTTGTGTTTGCGCACAGAAGTTTTTCAAGGTCCCACAAACTTTACGGCGTTGCGTTTGGACTCATAGCAGGTGGGGCCGTTGGCAACCTGATTGATCGAGTTCGTCTTGGACACGTGATTGATTTTCTTGACGTCTATGTAAACGGTTGGCATTGGCCTGCTTTCAATGTGGCTGATTCTGCCATAACCGTGGGCGTTATTTTGTTTCTTGTTATTAACTTTGTTCTTGAACGCCAGCAGCGAAAAGAACAAATGATAAAATCATAAAATAGAAGTATGAAAAAAACAGCTATTCTTTTCCCTGGTCAGGGATCTCAGTATATTGGTATGGGGCAAGTATTTGCGGAAAATGATTCTGAAGCAGCTCAATTGTTCGCTTCAGGTGATCGTATTGCAGGGCTTCCAATTCACAAATTGTGCCTCGAAGGGCCAATGGCAGATTTGACGAGAGTGGTTGCCTTGCAACCAGCTTTAACGGTAATTAATCTCATCTGCTGGCAGCAACTGCAAAAAAGACTTCCTGATTTTGTGCCTGCATGTGTTGCCGGACATTCCCTTGGCGAATATTCTGCTTTGCATGCTGCTGGAGTTTTATCTCAGGAAGATACACTCAAGCTTGTTACTAAACGTGGTGAGCTGATGGACCGGGAAGGGAATGCCAACCCCGGTGGAATGCGGGCTATTTTAGGCCTTTCCGGTGAAAAAGTTGCGCAAATGGTCAATGAATGTCAGGGCCGTGGGCAGGTGGTTGTAGCAAATTACAATACACCTGCGCAGGTTGTGGTCAGTGGAGACGATGCCGGATTATCAGCACTCGGCGAACTGTGTAAAAGTGAGGGCGCAAAAGTTATTCCATTGAAAGTCAGTGTTGCCAACCATAGTCCGTTGGTAGCTGGCGCTGTTCCTGATTTTTCTGCTTTTATGCAGGACATTACGTTTCTTGCGCCAAAGATACCAGTGATTTTTAACGTTACCGCAAGCTCTCTTGATCAACCTGAAGACATTAAAGATGTCATGGCTAAACAGATAGCCTCGCCTGTTCGTTGGGTGGAAGTCATCGAGCAGATGGTTGATCTCGGAGTGGAGGTTTTTGTAGAGTTGGGGCCTAAAAACGTACTCACGGGGATGATGAAAAAAATATTGCCACGCAAAACCACCTGTGTTTGTCTTCAGGCTGACACTCCGGAAACAATTGAAGAGGTTGCAGCCTGTATTGCCGGGTAGATTTATAAATAATTACCCGAATCACCATCTGTTTCATACTGCTTGACAATATGTTTTGGTTAGGGTAATAGTATGAGATTTCTGCTTGCAAAAATGAATAGCGGTCGCGTAGGGTGACCGCTTTGACTATACTGTGCTCGGGACATGTTTGAGAATTTAACTGATCGACTTGACAACGTTTTTAAAAAGCTACGCGGCCATGGTAAGCTCACTGAAGAGAATATTCAGGAAGCTATGGGAGAAGTCAGGAAAGCTCTCCTCGAAGCTGACGTAAATTTTAAAGTCGTTAAAGACTTTATCGCATCTGTTACCGAAAAGGCAGTTGGCCAGGAAGTTCTTAGTAGTCTGTCACCTGGACAGCAGGTCGTCAAGGTGGTGCATGACGAACTCGTCCAATTGCTGGGTGCAGAGACGGCTCCTATAAAACTTGACGGAAGACAACCAGCCGTAATAATGCTTGCTGGTCTTCAGGGGTCGGGTAAAACCACTACCAGTGCTAAGCTCGCCAAAATGCTGAAAAGCAAAGGGAGAAAGCCTTATCTCGTGCCAGCCGATATTTACCGGCCAGCAGCTATTCAGCAATTGCATGTACTTGGCGAACAAATAGGTGTTCCTGTTTTTGATTCGTCAATTGAACAGAAACCTGTAGATATAGCAAGGGAAGCTGTTAAGAAAGCTCAGGAAGGAGAGTGGGATACTGTAATCCTTGACACTGCCGGGCGTCTGCACGTTGATGAAGCCCTTATGGCCGAGCTTCAGGACATCAGCTCTGCCGTTGAGCTCAGTGAGATACTGTTTGTCGCTGATGCGATGACCGGACAGGATGCTGTGAATGTTGCGGACAAATTCAATACAGATCTTGAGATTACCGGTGTAGTCCTGACTAAAATGGAAGGTGACGCCCGTGGCGGTGCCGCTCTTTCCGTAAAAAAAGTAACTGGCAAACCCATAAAGTTTGTGGGGATTGGTGAGAGTGTCGACGCTTTCGAAATCTTCCATCCGGATAGAACCGCTTCCCGTATACTGGGGATGGGAGATGTTCTTTCGTTGATCGAGAAAGCTGAGGCTGTAGTTGATCAGAAAAAGGCTCAAAAGCTCGCCAGAAAGATCCAGAAAAATGAGTTCACCCTTGAGGATTTTCTTGATCAGATTCAGCAGATCAAAAAAATGGGCAACCTTGAGCAGCTTATGGGTATGATCCCAGGCATTAATAAACTCAAACAACTCAAGGATGCTCCCAAGCCTGATGAAAAGGAGCTGAAAAAGACCGAAGCTATTATACGCTCAATGACTTCAAAAGAGCGGCATAATCATCGCATCATAAATGCAAGCAGGCGGCAACGAATTGCAAAAGGTTCTGGTACCAGTGTCGCCGAGGTAAATCGTGTGCTGAAAAGCTATACAATGATGCTGAAGATGATGAAGAAGATTAAAGGGAAATCAGTCATAAAGGGTGGTAAAAGAAGGAAATTGCCCAAAGGACTGGTTCGCTGAATAGCTGAGATGCGTAGCCCTCTGAGAACAGCCATGTATCAGAGCGGATTTTTTTCTATCCATAGGAGGATGTAATTACAATGGCAGTGCATATTCGTTTAACAAGAAAAGGTCGCAAGAAAAAACCATTTTATCGCATAATTGTTGCTGACAGTCAGGCACCTCGTGACGGTAAATTTTTAGATATCGTTGGTACTTATGATCCTATGCAGGAGCCAGCTGCTATACAAATTGATAATGAGAAACTCAATGATTGGATGGGGAAAGGTGCCAAGCCTACCGTCACCGTTGCGAACCTAATTAAAAAACATGTCAAGGCATCTGTAGAAACTGTATAAATGGAACAACTCATCCACTTTATCGCAGGTAAACTCGTTGATAAGCCTGAAGATGTTCATGTTAATCTTCGAGAAGAAGACGATAGCGTTATTGTCGAACTGCGTGTCGCTCAGGAAGATTTGGGTAAAGTGATTGGCAAACAGGGCCGGACTGTACGTGCCATGCGGACAGTACTCGCCGCATCTGTTGCCAGAGAGAATAAGCGTTCACGATTGGAAATACTCGAATAAAATGACCATGGCCGGAGAGCAGGCCGGTAGCTATGTCCTGCTGGGAAAAATTGTTAAGCCTCATGGTATTCGAGGGGAACTCAAGGTGTTTCCGTATACGGAACTGCCTGAGAATGTTCTGGAGTATAAAGAACTGTTTCTCTCTCTTGCTGAGCCGTTTCATCCTGAACAGCGATCAATGATCAATGGAAGGGTGCAGGGAAAGTTTGTAATCATGCGTCTTGACCGATGCAATGATCGAAACACTGCCGAGTTACTGGCTGGTATGGAAATATATATCGAGCGTAGTGCACTGCCTGAACTCGATGATGACGAATATTACCTGCGGGAACTTATCGGTAAAAAAGCTATCTCTCAAGGCCAGGAGTTTGGCACGATACGCGATATCGTATCAGGATCAGGACATGATCTCTTGAATATAATCTCTGCTGAAGGAAAAGAAATACTTGTTCCCTTGGTTACAGAGTTTATTATCGAATTCAAAGTAGACAGTGTAGTCTTCGATCTTCCACCTGGATTGCTTGAATTATGAAGGTAAAGCAAGCTGTCCATGATTTTTGATATAGTAACGATCTTTCCTGATTTTTTTTGCTCACCTCTGCGTGAAGGAATAATACGCCGTGCGCTAGAGGCTCATCAGATTCAGGTTAGGGTACATAATATTAGGGAATGGGCTACCGATCGCCACCAAATGACTGATGACCGTCCTTTTGGTGGTGGTGAGGGTATGGTGATGAAACCTGAGCCACTCACCAGATGCGTAAATGCCATTGAGCGGGAAGGCGATCTGTCTAAAGTCATTTTGCTTTCTCCTCGGGGGAAATTGTTCACGCATAAGGAAGCTGTTCGCCTTGCTGGTTGCAGACAACTGGTATTTATCTGTGGAAGATATGAAGGTGTTGATCAACGGTTTAGTGATACATGTGTAGATGAGGAATTCTCCATCGGAGATTTTATCCTTAGTGGTGGAGAACTCGCTGCCATGGTTATGCTTGATGCAATAACGCGGTTGCTGCCGGATGTATTGGGCTGTTGCGACTCAGCAGCGAAGGATACATTCAGTCGTAATTTGTTGAAACATCATCAATATACACGACCAAGAGAATTTGCTGGCCTGGAAGTTCCCGCGGAATTACTGACAGGAAATCATGCTGCCATTGAAGAGTATCGTTTTCTTGAATCAGTACGGCTAACTCTGGAAAGAAGACCTGATTTGTTGCACAATGCAGCGTTTTCCAGGCAGGAGGTGAAACTGCTTAAGAAAAATGGTGTATGGGAAAAAATAGCCAGCTTGTTACACGGGTAGAGGCCGGGAAACGCAAAAACAAAGCAAACTTGCTATAAAATGCGCCATTATCTCTACGAGGTAATGGCTAAAATTCTTTGCAGAAATTGAATACATCTGACATGACCGGACTAACACAACATCATTCCACGCTGGAAGTTGTGCTGGTTCACTGGCCTGTTGTGAACAAACATGGAGATATTATTGGTTCGGCTGTAACTAATCTTGATATCCATGATATCGCTCGGGCCTGTAAAACTTTTGGAGTCCACAGATATTGGATTGTTACTCCCTTTGATGAGCAGCAAAAGCTTGTAGGGGAGATAACTCGTCATTGGACATCGGGATATGGCGCTAAAGCAAATCCTGATAGGCAAAACGCTCTGGAATTGGTACACGTTCGCACCTCCATTGATGAAGTTGTGGACGAAATGCAGGGTTATTATGGTGTAAACCCACAGACTATTGTGACCTGTGCCAGTCCCCAGGCAAACATGCTTGGGTATGATGAGGTAAAAAAAAATATCACGGAAGACCGTCCAGTGCTGCTGATGTTTGGTACTGCATGGGGACTGGCTCCCGAAATGATGCATAAGGCAGATGCAACATTGCCACCAATACGAGGCGAAGGTGAATTTAACCATCTTTCTGTACGCTCAGCAGTTTCAATTATTCTTGATCGACTGCTAGGCAAATATTGAAATCATCAGTCACGATGCCTGGGGAATGAGATTAACGTTTCAGGATGTCGTGAGTGAGGCTATTGTTGTGAAATGGAAATAGAATGGATGATATGGAGGCATCCTTCGGGTCGGCAGCATAAATAATTGCTGGGTACCTGTAAAGCAAAGGCAATGAATATACTTGATAAAATAGACCGCGAACAGATGCGTTTCGATATTCCTGAATTCCGCCCTGGCGACACTGTTAAGGCGCATATTCGTATTGTTGAGGGTAATAAAGAACGTGTTCAGGTCTTTCAGGGCGTTGTTATTAAAAGAAAACGCGGTAATATGAATGCAACTTTTACTGTACGTAAAATTTCTCACGGTGTTGGCGTTGAGAAAACATTTGCTTTGCATTCACCCCGTCTTGAGAAAATTGAAGTCCTGACCAGAGGTAGAGTGCGTCGTAGCCGTCTTTACTACCTCAGGGATAGACGTGGTAAAGCAGCTCGTATTAAAGAGCGCGGCATCAACTAATAGGCTTCAGGAGACAAGTTATCCTAGAGTTTCATTTAGTTTTCAAGGGTACTTGTCTCCATTCTAAAGCTGGTAGTGCGGGTAGCATTGTATCACAATGATCTTCATGTTATCCTACGTGTCTTTGGAATCTATTTGGCCTTTGAGCTTGACACCATCGTTTTTTCAAGTAATTGCCTTGAGTAGAACTTCCATGGGGTTGATGGAGTAAAGTTTTGCAAAAGTCTCTTTCAACCTCATTTTCAAATCATATATCCCAATGGGATGGTTCCAACCTCTTTTATGAACAGCAACTCGCTCTACAGGGATTTCGAGCTGTAGGAGGTGTTGATGAAGCAGGAAGAGGACCCCTTGCTGGTCCTGTTGTGGCCGCGTGTGTAGTTTTCTCTCCTGATTGCCAACCGCATGGCTACTCTGATTCTAAAATTCTTTCCGCCCGACAGCGTGAAGATTTATATCTTCAACTCGTTAACAGCAAAGCCGCATATGGCATTGGTATTGCCGATGCACGTGAAATTGAAAGAATTAATATTTTACAGGCATCGTTGCAGGCAATGCTCAGGGCAGTGAAAGAGTGTGCAGCGATCAATCCGGATTTTCTGTTAATTGATGGTAAATTCAAAGTTCCTTCTAATCTTCCCCAACTGGCACTGGTGAAAGGGGAAACGAAGAGTATTTCCATTGCTGCAGCTTCAATTCTTGCCAAAGTAACACGGGACAGACTCATGTCTGAATATCATGCGCAATACCCATGTTACGGTTTTATTGATAACCAGGGGTATCCAACCAAGCAACATAGGGAGGCTATCGCCCAATATGGACCTTGCCCCATACATAGAACAACCTTTAAAGGAGTACGTGAGTACTGTCTAGATGCTGAGATGTATAGTTCTGAGCAAAAAACACTCTGGTAGGCTGAGATTCAACTGAATTTTTTAGTTACCTGCCCCCAGCAGTTATACGTACGTCTAATATAGTATCAGTTTGTGAACGTGCTGATATTACTAGAAAACTGAACGTTTCAGTGCTGGATATCATCGGCGTTTGATGCAATTGATTGCATACATTCCTTTGAGTTTTCTCTCAATCACCCGCCCCTTATACGAGTTGAAGACCTCTTCCATAAGCGAAAATCAAGAGCCAAAGAAATGTAATTCTGTATAACATGCATTTCTCATTGGCTTGAAATATGGTACACTTTCATACATGCAGATAATACATTTGCGGATTTAATGATCGTACTTGGCGAATGTTATGCCGGTGATGGAGTGCGATAGAATTTTTCTGATTTTTATTATGGCATTTGGTTCCTGTGACTCAAGCTCAAATCATATACGGTTGAAAATGATTGAGATAATTCCTGAAATACAGCGTTGAAGTCACATTAATATCTGAAAATACAATCTTTAGAGACTATCCAGGATAGTACCTGCTCACAGTGCACCTGATCTTTCCGCGATCAGCCAGGCTTACGTATGATCCAGTATGCTGAGCCGGCCTGATTGCGATAATCTCAGGCACCGTGTAACCAGTTATAAATACGGGTGAGGTTCAAGTTTATCCGTTTCCCCAATGAGTAGTTCCCAAGGATATACTGCATTGGGATTTTGCATGTAAGACGTAAAGGTACCGTTTTCAGGTCGTGCTATCCTGTTTAGCAACTGATGAGTAATCCGGCGTTGCCTGAAGCATATCTCCGCTGGATTGATCTGTGACGATTGGAGGCCTATGCAGTTTAAGCAGAATGTCGATGATAAACGTCAAGGGATACGTTTTACCTTTCAAATCAAGGTGAAAGTGCAGATTGAAGAGCATGATATTTCCTTTACAGGGCTGACCAGTGATGTAAGTGTTACTGGCTTGGCACTTGATGTTTCGGTTTCTAAGCGCTACCTTGGTATGCAATGCATGATCAGTATTATTTTTCATGGCAAACATAGTAATCTGGTCATAGATTCTCTGAAAGGAATTATAGTTCGTGTTGATGAACACGTAACCGCTGTTAACTTTATACAGCCACTGGAATGGTTTCTTCTTTTTCCCGCATATCAGGGTAAAATGAATCAGGTCATGCAGCGAACAGATAAAGGAGGATGACCATAGAGATGAAACAGGTTTATCGTGCACAGACAGGGTCCATTGGCGAGGATATTGCCTGTGAACGATTACAGAAGTGTGGGTATATCATAAAGGAACGTAATTATCGCAAACGATTCGGGGAAATCGATATTATTGCTGTACACCAGGATGTGATTTGCTTTATTGAGGTTAAAACACGGCGCAGTAGCGGATATGGCAGTGGCTTTGATGCTGTGACCAGCCACAAGCAGCGACGTCTTTCCCGAACTGCTTTGGATTATCTTACTCGCCAAAGAAAGCTGGATCACCCAGCTCGCTTCGATGTCGTTTCTATTTTGTTGCAAAAAAATAGGCAACCACAAGTTGAACTGTTGCAAAATGCTTTTGAGTTAATTGAATTATGAATAGCTTCTCTCCCCTTGCCCTGACCATGGGATGCCCAGTGGGTATTGGTCCTGAATTACTTATCAAACTTTTTCAACGCAAAGCAGCTCAGCAGGAGAATCCCGGTGTGATTATCGGGGATCAGCATTTGTTAACCCGCTTGCTCGATGATCAGAAGATACCACTGAAAATAGTTTCATGGCAACCAGGGGACCGTCTTAAGGTTGGCACGATACCCGTGTTTCATGCAGGTACCTTAGCCCTTGATAGACTGCGATGGGGAAAGCCTGATGCTGCAACCGGCAAGGCTGCTGGTGAATACATTTCCACAGCAATTAAATTAGCGCTTAAAGAGCTTGTTTCAGGCATAGTTACATGTCCAATTAATAAAAAAAGTATGAATATGGGCGGGTTTAATTATCCAGGGCATACTGAAATGCTTGCAGATATGACCGGTACCAATCATTTTCGAATGATGATGGCAGGAGACCGGTTAAAAGTGGTGCTGGTAACCATTCATGAACCTTTGGAGTATGTCCCTGCATTGGTGACCCAGGCTGAAGTCAGAGACTGCATTGCCCTTACTTTCAAGGCACTGCAGGAAAATTTTGCCCTCGAACACCCAAGGTTGGCTGTGGCTGGTTTGAATCCACATGCCGGAGAGGATGGTATGTTTGGTCTGCAGGAACAAGAATACATCTCTCCAGCTATACAGGAGTGCCAGGCTCTTGGAGATGTAACCGGACCATGGCCTGCGGATACAGTTTTCCATCTTGCGGCTTCCGGTCGATTTGATGCCGTCATTGCCATGTATCATGATCAGGGACTCATTCCTTTTAAATTATTGCATTTCGAGGATGGCGTTAATGTAACACTGGGCTTACCAATTGTACGAACATCTGTGGATCATGGCACAGCCTACGATCTTGCTGGAACTTGGAAAGCATCAGAAACAAGCCTTGTTGCTGCTGCAGATATGGCACTCAAGATTGTTGCCAATCGTTTGCGGGTGCAGGAATGAGAGGAAAACTTATTGCCTTTGAGGGGATTGATGGTACCGGGAAATCAACGCAACTCAAACTGCTTGCAACTTTTTTAAGGCAGCGTGGTCAGCTGGTCCTGGAAACAAAAGAACCTACAGATGGGCCTGTTGGCCAACAAATCAGGGCACTGTTCCATAACAGAAAGAGTCTGTCCCTGGATGAAGAGTTGGAACTGTTCATCGAAGACCGCCGCATGCATGTGCTGCAGCACATTTTGCCTGCTCTTGAACAGGGAGCATTTGTGCTCACTGATAGGTACTATTATTCTACTGCGGCATACCAGGGTGCACGCGGTGCAGATCCGGAATTGATTTTTGAGAAAAATCAATTTGCCCCTGTGCCGGATCTGGTTCTGTTGTTTACCATGAGTTGCGATGAAAGCGTTCGTCGCATAGAACAGTTCAGGGGGGAAAAGTTAAATGATTTCGAGCAGAAAGACCATTTGTCCAAGGTTGCGTCCCTGTTTGCATCATTTTCTGACCCAGCCATTGTACACGTTGATGCTGCGCGATCTTTGGAGGTTGTCCGGCAAGACGTAGTCTCCATTGTTTGCGACAGGTTTGATCTCTGAGGTATATCATGCGATTAAGCATTCAGTTTTCCTTTTTTTTCTGGGTATTCGGTTGGGTCACATTACAAGGCTGTGCATTGCATGGAGGCGCTACCAACAAGACCCTTGAATATAAAAATGATGCCCAAGCCTTACCCCCAGTCGAAAGCCAGTTTCTTTCGCAAGAGAATGCTACCCCATCTGGAGACTCTGATACCAGTTGTTCATACTTTTATTTTCTCTGGGGAAGGCATGCGGAATTACAGCTGCAGTTTGATGAAGCTCTTGAAGCCTATGAAAAGTCCTTGATATGTGATCTTAACAGCAGTTTTCTCAGTCGTAAAATTCCTCTTCTTCTGATGAAAATGAACAGGCAGGATGAAGCACAATCCTGGCTGGAAAGATATATTGAGCAACATGCTGAAACTTCCGAAATGCGGATGCTGCTTGCAAAATCTCTGGTGCAGCAAAATAAAATTGATCAGGCAATCGTTCAGTACAAACTCCTTTCTCAAAATAATCCTGAATTACCTGCACCGCAGCTGCTGCTGGCAGAACTATTTTTAAGCCGTAACGAGTTTACCCAAACCAGAAATGTCTTGGAAAAGATGATAGACACCGGTATTGGTGTCTATCCTGCAAAAGTACTTATGGCTCAAACATATGAGACCCAGGGAGAAATCGCTAACGCTATACATTGGTACCGGGCGGCTCTTGAGGAAAACTGGTCTGCAGAAATTCTTATGGAAATAGGCAAACTACAGGTTGAGGCTGAAGAGTACCAGGATGCTATTTCTACATATAGCCAAATCCTTGAGAAAAACAAGTTTGATGAAAATGCCCGCATTGGCCTTATCCATGTCTATCAGCTGCAAGACAAAGAAGAACAGGTATTAGCAGAATTGCGAAATCTGCGGGATGTCTCAGAGAATCCGGCCCGGGTCGATTTCACCATTGCCCGCCTGCATGCGGGAAATGGTGAATACGACAAGGCTATTGAGGTGCTTGAACAGTTGCTCGAAGAAGATTCTCTGCCTGAGGCACGGTTGTTTTTAGCTCAACTTTACTATCGCATGGAACGAAGCGACCAAGCCCTTGAGCAACTGCAGCTCATCAGTCTCTATGAAGATTTTTATCAGGATGTTCTCTATCTTGAGGTACGGATTCTGCAGGAACAGGACAGAACAGAAGAAGCCGTCAATATAATGGAGGAAATGCTCCTGCAACCAGATTTGCGCTCCCCTGAACTTTTTGTCATTCTTGCTATGCTTTACCAGGTTCAGGGGAAAAACGATATGGTTCAGACAACGTATGAGCGTGCTGTGGTTGCCTATCCGAAGAATGATAAACTTCTTTACGAATATGGTTTATTTCTAGAAAATAGTGGCGATCATGTGACAGCCCTTAACATCATGCAGGATGTTATAGCATTGAATCCGGATAATGCAGCTGCGCTAAATTTTGTTGGTTATACTTGGGCGGATAACTCCCAACACCTTGAACAAGCATTAAATTATATTCAAAAGGCTGTGGAGCTTAAGCCGGAAGATGGCTATATTCGTGATAGTCTTGGCTGGGTTTTATTTAAAATGGGAAAAGTAGACCAGGCCATTCTGGAACTGGAAAAAGCCATTAAACTTTCACCTCAGGATGCAGCCATTCATGATCATCTCGGAGATGCATATCTGGACAGTGGAAATTTGCAAAAGGCCCTGGAAGCCTATAAGCAGGCAGAAAAGCTTGAACAGGAAGGGAGTGATTCCTGGAATAAAATACAGCGAAAGATCAGAATAATTGAAAAAGAAATGACACTATGATGTATTTTCGGAAAGCCGGTATGTTACAGTTTTTTATGCTGGCTCTACTCGTATTCTTTGCTGGCTGTGGCACAAAAATTCCCCGATTAGAACCATTGGCAGAGCCAGATAGGTCTCATGCTTTAGCTCGTTTCCAGGAATTTGCAGAACAACAATCTGTCCAGGCTTTGGATGCTGATATACATCTCAGGTGGTCTGTTATGGGCCAAAAGGGAAATGTTGATGGAACGATGCAGTTACTCGCCGGAGGTACATTTCGGGTAAATATAGTTGACCCCATTGGTCGCCCTTTAGCCATTGGTGTAGGAAAGGATGAAGAATTAACAGTCATTGAAATTCCATCAGGGAGAGCCTTTCAGGGGCCTTTGTATGGGGATTTATGGAAGGAATATATCCCTGCTAAGTTAAAGGCTGAACAGCTTCTACCTCTGATTCTTGGCCGCATACCACTGAAGGATGCGGAAGTTACTGAAATAGGAACTGTTGAAGGGGAAACTGGTGGAGTGTGGCTGACAGTTCAGGAGCGAGGGCGCGAAAATGGAGTCCATCGCATTTGTTTTGACCCCCTACATTCAGTGATTCTACGTGATATAATTACCAACGATAGCCGGGAATCAGCCCTGAATGTACGATATGATGGTTATCATGTTATGGATAACCTGAAAATCCCATCCCTTATTGAAATAACAGGTGAGGATATCCGTGGAAGTTATGCCATAGATGTAACCACTGTCTACTCACTGGAAGCCGTATCTCCCGAAGTATTTTCAGTATCCATCCCCCAACATTTTTCCATTGAACAGGTGCCCTGAATCAACGCTGAATAGAAAAATGCAATGTTCAGTGTTCCTTTTAGTTTCGCTTTTTTCAATGTGAATGAAGAAAGAGAGCGATGGTGATTTTTCGTGGATAATTTTTTACCTACAACTCAAAAAAAATCCACGAAAAATAGGATATCATTTCTGGACAGGAGGTGATTAATTGTTTACTTTCTCTGTCTTTTGAGCTTCCTGGGTATTGACTATAATGACAAAAAGGTTGTCTTCTTTGAAAAAAACCTGCTGCAGATCGTAATTTTTACTCGGTTTCAGGTCTATTACAACTCGAATAAGCTCGGGGTCGGTATGTTTGCCGATTCGTATGGATTTGACAAACTTCCCGCCGGTTTCTTCGATGCTGGTAACTTCCGGAGCAATGGCTGTATTTTTGAAGTCACATATTGCCCTGGGTTTTTCCTCTTCAATACCTTTTACCGTTGGTGGATAGAAACCATTAAGTTGAAAAATCACCATTTCTCCGTTATCTGTGGCATCATCAAAAATAATTGATCGAAGAAGAGGTTTCTCATCTGCAAGTGAAGTTGTGTTGCCCAGAGAAACAGGTTGTTCCTGCAGATCAGGCCTAGGTTTAGGTACAGATTCTGCTTGAAGTTCTGGCTCTGGAGTACTTGCAGGAGGAACCACAGACGCATTTTCAGGGGCTGACGGGGAGGCCACGGTATCTACCACTTCCTCAGCAGGTGGAGGTGATGCAGTTTTCGCACTTTCCTCGTGGGGTTCCCGTAATGCATTCTGGTCTTCAATGCTTTTAAGAGAAACTGTAAGCACGGACGTCTTCTGATTAAACGTTTGATCCACGGATACTTCATTATTGGTGGCCAGATCCAGAACAACCCTGGTTTTTGGGTTGGCACCTTTGTGAAGGCCAACGCGAATCCGTTCGATTATGTCGCCGTCTGCAGAATAAACAGAGGTTACCTTTCGGCTGATTGTCGTCTTGGCAAAATCGAAAACAATCCTTGGATTATCACCCGTAAGAGTAAAAACCGTGGGAGAATTGGGAACATTAAGAGTAAACGTTACCAGCTCCACACTACCTGATTTTTGATACCCAATGGCTTCGATCCGTGGCTGCTCAGGACTGGCCAATAATGACCCTGGATATATTGCAAGGCTTAGCAGAAGAAGAAAAAAGTACCGAAGAAAGTTCATATCAGTCATATAACAAACGGGTTAATGTTCATCCATACCCGGAACGGGCATACGTAAAATACAATGGGAGGTTTTATCCTCTCTTTGATTGTATTGTAAAGTATATCATAAAAAAGTCTGGCAAAAAAACGTTTCTAAATGGGTACAGGTTAACAGTTATTGCCAAAAAAAATAATACAAAGCAAGATTACCTGGCGTGAATACAGGTAGGTGCACCTGGCAAGGGGCGAGGGATACAATATTGGGCACTGTGCCAATGAGCAGTTTCTGAAGAAAACTCATAGCGTAAGTTCATCATAACTCATTATTGATTCAAAATAATCGGGATTACAGCGTAAATAACATAGAATGTCAATGAATAACCAACTTAAATTAGATACTATTCTGCCACTGGTAAGGAAACCGGGGCGCTATATTGGTGGAGAACTGCATAGCGTTAATAAGAATTGGACAGACTATCCTCTGCATTATTGCCTTGTTTTTCCTGATCTTTATGAGATAGGCATGTCACACCAAGGATTGCAGATCCTTTACCACATCCTTAACCGCCGGGACGATGCCTTGGCCCATAGGTGCTATACACCTGATGTGGATATGGAACAGGAACTCAGAAAGAGATCCATGCCTCTTTTTTCCCTTGAGGTCCATCGTCCCCTTGCTGATTACGATGTTATCGGGATTACACTACCCTATGAGTTGTGTTACACGAACATCCTCACTGTTCTGGAGCTTGCGGATATTCCTTTGTATAGTCATCAGCGTGGAGAACACCACCCTCTGGTTATTGGAGGCGGCGCCGGAGCTATGAACCCTGAACCCATAGCTGATTTTTTTGATTGCATTGCATTGGGAGATGGAGAGAAAACCATCGATCAAATTTCAGATGTGCTCATGCAGTGTAGGAATGAAGGCAGGAGTAGAGGGCAGATCCTTGAAGCATTGAGCAGGGTGAAGGGCATGTATGTCCCGTCTCTCTTTCATCCCAGATACGAGGATGATAAGTTTGCGAGTATGGAGTTTGTAAACCCTGAACACAGGCAGGTACAGCGTGCGGTGTTGCCTGAAATGCACGATTCAGAGATATTGGCTCATCCTCTGGTTCCTGTGGTCAAACCCGTCCATGATCGTTTGGGTATTGAAATAGCCAGGGGGTGTACCCGCGGGTGTCGTTTTTGTCAGGCAGGTATCATATACCGGCCTGTACGTGAAAGGAGTCGTGAGGAAATTCTGCAGATGGCAAAACAGGGCATTGCTGACAGTGGATTTGACGAGCTGGCCTTGCTCTCTCTTTCCACTGGAGATTATTCCTGCCTTGGCGATCTGATGACGGATCTGATGGATACCTTTGTCCAGAATCATGTATCTGTGTCCATGCCTTCGATGCGCGTGGGAACCATTACTGAGCAGATAATGGATCAGATTCGCAGAGTGCGAAAAACAGGTTTTACCATTGCTCCTGAAGCTGGAACCGACAGACTGCGTGAGGTTATAAATAAGGGGATAACTGAAGAAGATCTGCTTAAAACCTGTCACGACGCATTTTCGCTGGGGTGGAAACTGATCAAATTCTATTTTATGATCGGGCTGCCTACGGAGACAGATGAAGATGTCGATGCCATTGTCGAGCTGGCGAAAAGTGCACGCTATGCTGGCGGAGGCGCAAGTGCCAAAAAAATTACCATCAATGTCAGTGTCGGCACATTTGTTCCCAAACCGCACACTCCTTTTCAATGGAGTCGTCAATTGAGCATTGCAGAGAGCAAGGAGAAAATACAACGTCTCAAAGAGTTGCTGCCTAAAAAAGGATTTAATCTGAAATGGCATGATCCTTTTCAGTCATTTCTTGAGGGCGTTTTCTCAAGGGGTGATCGCCGGCTGGCACAACTTATAGAAACTGCCTGGAGGATGGGCGCTCGGTTGGATGGGTGGTCTGAGCATTTTAACCTTCCACTCTGGCAAGAGGCAGCGCAACAGTGCGGACTGCACCTTGAAAGCTATCTGGAAGAGTGGGATATGGGGCGTCCTTTGCCTTGGGATCATCTTGCATCCGGCGTGGATAAAAGTTTTTTACGCCAGGAATATGAGCGGTCACTGAGTCGTGAATATACGCCGGATTGTCGGGTTCATGGCTGCCAGAAGTGCGGACTGTGTGATTTTAAAGAAGTACGGCCGATTGTGCATAAACAACAACATGCGCAGCCTTCAGCAAACATAAAACATCGGAACTTTGAATCAAAAAGCGGGGAACAGCCTGTATTTACCTATAAAGTAAGTTATCGCCGTCTTAGTGACAGTAGATTTTATGGTCATCTGGAAATATTGCAGCTGGTCTTTCGGGCATTACAGCGTTCCGGTTTGCCTGTTCTGTTTTCCCAGGGCTTCAATCCTTCCCCTAAAGTATCTTTCAGCCCTGCGCTGCCAGTTGGAATGGAAAGCGATGTTGAGTTCTTTTTCGTTGAGATGAATGAACCTTTGACGAATATGAAAAGCATTTGCTCAGGGTTGAATGAACAATTTCCGGCAACTATTGAGGTGTATAGGGTTGAGGCCGTCAAAGCCATAAAACAATTCAGCTACAAGGCTGTCTATCAGATACAGGCAGAAGAATTTTTGAACGTTGACATTGATAATGCCCTGCATCAATTTATGGCATGTAATGAGGTCCTGATTCAAAGAGTACGCAAAAGAAAAAAGCAGCAGATAGATATACGCAGCCTGGTCAGTGCTATGAACAGGAGCGGAGATGTTCTGGAACTGGAACTTTATCACTATCACGGAAGAGCAGGTACAAATCCCCGTGAAGTTCTGGAAAAAGGGCTTGGCTTACCTGAAGAACTCTGCTTATTGAGCAGGATGCGGAAAATTTCTCTACAGGAAATTGACACCCCGGCTTGAGATATTTATCACTCTGCTGTATAGCAAGTAATATATACTGCTATAAAGTCTTCATCGTAGACCTTGCACCATGTCTCACTATATTTTCTGCGCGTCAGAATTCTCAGAAGATACAATGCAAAACGCAGAGAGAACCTGGCATGCAGAGAAACGAGAGTGAGACATTAGCATGCAAGAAGACAGGTTTTGGCTCCGTGGCATCACGTAGCTTTATATATCTCTTTTCCAAGGGGGCAGCTCCAGGCGCTACCGCTGGAGTACCTGCTTATGATAGGGGGCGCTTACATGCTTTTCTTTCTGGCTGGCAGGTTGAGTAAAGGAGGATTGGTCTGTTTAACTATATTGTTGATCTCTTCAAGTACGTTTGCAGAAAATTGTGCAACCTATGGCGATCTCATCAATAATGGCGCATACGGCTTGCTTCACTTAAAGCAGGGAAATATGGATGGTTGCCATCTGGATGACCTCTATGTTCCTGCCAGTGTAGTAAAATTGGCGACAGCCTATACAGCCTTTAAGATCCTGGGGCCTGATTACCGGTTTCAAACGCATATCTATCAAGATGACCGGGATAACCTGTATGTTAAAGGGTTTGGCGATCCGTTTTTGACTTCTGAATCAGTGAATCAGATAAGTGTTTATCTCTCACAGATGGATATTTCAGAAGTACATGATCTTGTTATTGACGATACGGCTTATGCTTTGGAACATCTTTCTCCTGGTAGTGAGCTAAGCGATAATCCATATGATGCGCCTGTAGGTGCCACAGCCGTGAACTTCAATAGTGTTGCTTTCACCATTGATAACAGCGGGGGCGTACATTCCGGAGAATTCCAAACGCCCTTACTCCCGATCATGCAGGAAAAAGCAATGGGCAGAAAACCAGGATCCTACAGGGTTAATATCTGCTCAACGCTTGGTGAACAGCAACGTTCAACGGCACGTTATACCGCCCAGCTTTTTCAATCTTTTCTTCGTAAAAACAATATCCGGGTAACAGGTTCATTATCCAGGCGTTCTGTTCCTGAAAATGCGCGACTACTTTATGTTTTTCACTCTGAGAAGCGTCTGGAGGATCTGGTTAAATCCATGCTCTATTATTCATCCAATTTTACAGCTAATCAGATCTTTTTGGCCTGTGGTGCCAGGCGATATGGTTTTCCAGCTACCTGGAACAAGGGGGTAAAAGCGGAGCAGGAAATACTTCAAAGTATACTGGACAGGGATTTTGAAAAATCCTGGAAAATTTCTGACGGTGCCGGCCTGAGTAGAGAAAATCGTTTAAGTGTTCGCTTCACGCTTAATCTCCTTAATCATTTTGTGCCGTACCGGCAGCTTTTGCGAAAAAAGTATGGTGTTTCTGTGAAGTCAGGCACCATGCAAGGGATCTATAACTATGCTGGCTATTTGGATGACAATACAGCTTTTGTTATTTTTCTTAATCAGCCGGGAAATAAGCGCAACAATGTTCTACAAAGACTTGTGCATCACAGAACGAATATGTACTGAACTGTAACTGGTCACAAGGTGTAGATTCTCTCTTCCCATGGCCTATGATACTCCATAATTCTCAAGAACGATTACCTGCGGCGAGAAAACATTCACCAATAAAATGAGATAAAACGTGATTGTTACCCGGATAGGTTCATGGGCTGCAGGAACCGCCTTATGCTTGAATCTGGCCGTAACCTTTACGACCACTACTACCTGTGTTTGTCTGCCTGCATTGCGACAGGCCGATGCGCATTCTGAAATTCAGGAATGATTACCGCCAACTTGAGTAAATGGTACTCAAAATACCGCATTACAGCCAACAATAGCTAGGGAATCTACTGATTATGGGCATCGTGTTTCTTTAACGTCTTGTCAGGTGAATGGATTCCTGCGCCCTGCGTTCGGCGCTACTGCCCTGGCAGCGCAATCTGAATATACCTGAAAAAGATATATCTCCTAAAGAGACGGGATTGTACAATTACGGATAAGATTGTGGCCCGTTCCTCACTTACATAATCTATCCTTATTCGCTATGCGTTTGATGTTAAGATATTCCAAACTGCTTCATTAACTCAATCATTCGAGGATTATTAATCAATTGTTGTCTTACTTCTTGGTGTACACTCTCATTAATTTCATTATTTTTTACAATTGATTGGTAATACTCTTGAGACGTATTTATGTTTCTGCTTTGTAAAGCTTTTTGAAAATATCCATTCAGAGTGCTGTTATACTCATAAAGGTCATTTTTTTCTTTGTTGCTAAGAGCCTCGAAACGTGCAAGGTTTGAGTCCTCATAAGATATACCAATTTCAGTATCAACTAGGTTGTAATCTGGGCTTAAGTCAGCATACCATCCAGGCAATGCAAATGCTTCTAGCGGCAAGTCTTGTTCAGCTTTTGAATCAATCAAAGCTTGATTACCTATATTTTTGTTATCTCGGTTATTTTTTGAAAGTAATTTAGCTTCTTCAGATATCTTAACACTATCTTTTTTTCTGTTTTCATTAGCAAGCGATTCCGTAAAGGCCTTAGAATTACTCTTTGTGCTTAGGTTGGAATACGCATTTTTAGCTGTCTGGACGAGAGAAACTTCCATCTAAATATCTCCCTTGGAATTGAGTAAGATAACTTAATATTTTCAGAGGTATATTATATTATTCGGAGATAGTAGGATTCTTCTTAAGAGTTTTGACACATCTGTAGCTGTCTTTTTTATTTTATGTGTAGCGTTCGCCTACTAACCAGCGGCGAATAAACAAGAGCGGCTTTCCCGTAACTGGTCACGGGTGTTTCAGATTTGTGCAAGCGCGGTTTTTCGCTATATTGTGAGTGAACAAGATAAATGATGGTCCCAACTGTATCTCACCGGATTTTAGTTGTTTTCAAGTTAACTGATTAAATGGACCTTTTACATTAAATAACGTGCTCAATTACGGCCATCAAATAATAATGGTTGTGCAATTACAATGGGTTACCGAATGAAGTATGGTTGTGCTAACCTAAAATTGATCAGAAAACAGGCCTTGTGCTAACCGAAATTTGACCACCTTGGGCAAAGCGCTCCCAAGGGTTATGGTGCGGCAACAACAAACCATAACCGAGGGAGGGGAGGAATTGCTCACAATGGATCAGTATGAATTTATTCGGACAGCCCATCGGGTCTACGGCAAAAACATCAGCGAACTGTCGAGAATGACTGGACACTCCCGAAATACCGTAAAAAAGGCACTGACAGGAGAGCCTTGTGGCTATAAGGAACGGGAACAACAACCGTTTCCGGTTCTCGGCCCCTTTCTTGGCACCATCGATGAATGGCTGCAAGATGATCTTAGCAGGCCGAAAAAG
>NZ_KE386994.1:0-54288 GCF_000429945.1 Desulfogranum japonicum DSM 18378
CATTACCCGGCTACGGCTCGGTAGCTCATGGGAACCGCCTAGTGCGGACCCGCATGCTAGGTGGTGTGGGGGCTGGGGGAGAGATTCCCCCGGCTACCTGATTCTGGCGCAAGGCACCAGGGCAAGGTGCTTGACGAAGTCAGCACCGCGATTCATGGCGACGCAGTCGCCATGAACGACAACATCTGCGGCTTGACCGCAGAATGTTATTGTTGGAATTAAGTCTCGCGTCCCCAGGAACTACGGGCCGATTGTTACGCGGTCCACCAAGCTTCTCTGTCGAGCTGAGAAAGGGCCTCCTCAAGCCGCTGTATATCGCAGGTGAGATTAAGTGCGTCAGCAGTCCATAGGATCTCTGCAATCCCAACAATTCCTAGTGCTTCAGTCAGCTTGCCGTGCCAAGCTGCCAGCTCTTGGAGGCCAACAATCTCGGATCCGTTCCATTCGCTGCGAGGAAGAAGCTTGGATTCAAGTTCGGTCAAGAGGGAGAAGCACTCTACCAGCATAGGACGGTCCCGCATTGCTTCCCTAGAGAGGTTTGTGAAGCTCTCGAAGATTTGCCCACACCGATCAAGTACGTTTTGGAGCACTGCGCTCAATTCATCTTGGACTTCTCGGATATAGCTCTGTGCGATGCCCGCGCCGAGGTCGTCTAGATCATCTCCGAAACGCACGAAGTCAGCGAAGTGTCCGCATTGTTCCCAGAGTCTTGCGAGCGCATCAGCAAACTCACGAAACTCCTGCAAGCGAGGGGGCACCCACTGTTCCAGGTCGAGTTGTCGCCACGCTGCGTCCGGGATGGGAAGTGGTACATGTCGGTATTTACTCTGGGCCACACTGGCGCTTGAGTACACGGCACCCCAAAAGTGGGGATAGGCGAGTTTTTGAAGGCTCTTGCCCGCAACCAGAGGAACGGCGACGATCTGTCGCCAATTCAAGTCGGCGACTAGCCTGTTGTTGTCGTTGGAGCGGCAGATCGCGAGTGTCTTTCTGAGACATTTTTCAAGAATGTAGGAAATATCAACCAGTCTTCCAGGATCGCGAACATCGCATGTGATCCAGAGAGTGGGATTATCCTCCCAGCGCGCTCTTGTGTCAAATATCCGGAAATTGGCACCATCCCGGCTTATCCCTGTGAGACGTTTGTCCAGTTGCCGTCGTAGGTTCGCAAGCGTCTTCTGAGTGTCGAGTTCAGTCAAGTGCTTCGTCCTGGATCGTCGTGCGGTTGCGTTGTTCGTACATCCAGGTCGTTCCAGGAATTCGTTCCATAACAGGCAAAGATTAGGAATGTCAGATGATTCACGTAAGGCCAGGGCATGGTGTTCCTGCGTCTCAGTCCTTTCCCCGAGGATTCTTTCGATTTCACGCTGGAAGGGCGAAAGTGCTTTGCAGAAATCGGCGAGGTTCACCATTGTGAGGCGTCGTCCCTTTCCGTCGAAGCCTGCTTCTTGCAGTTGTGCTACGAGCTGCTTGCGTTCCTTCTGGCAAGTGGCTTTTCCAAGCATGGAGTTTCGCAGGAGAACAGCCGGAGCCTGTGTCAGAAAATTACCGAGCGGTTGTGTGTACTCCTGAGCCGCCTTACTGAAGTTTCTAGAAACCTTTTCTCTGGCATGCGTTTCGTTTCCATATCCTTCCGGCCGTGGTCTTTTCTTGCCGCTTCCCGGATCGAGGCCCCATTCATCAACCGCGCATTTCGGGAAAAATTTGATACGGAAACCGGTTGCCTTCAGGCTATCCCACCGTTCAGTTGAAAGATGGTCAGAGAGCAGATTGACGGTTTCCTTGCTTCGGTAGTATGCGAGAATTGCGGATCTCAGTTCGGCGCACATCTCAAGCACCTCTCGCCTGAAATTCAGTGCATCTCTGGAGAATTCCGCCCACGTCGGGACTCGAAAAGCAAGGGCGCCGAGTTGGCCAAATAGATGGTTAAGTTCCGGCCCCCATCGAGGCAGCAAATAATGCTTGAGGATTCCCTTCTCCGATTCATCGTACTGCGGATCAAGTAAGCCGGTTCGGTGCCCGATGCCTTTGCTCCTATATCGCTCCTTGAAAGGCAGAATATTGTGAACAACTTGTAGCTTCGAGACTACGAGATCATTCAGCGACACAGGTGTTTTCCCTCCGTCTCCGTCAGCCAGGAGCCCACGCTCTTCACGGGAAAGGAGGAAGCCGCTGGATATCTCCTCATCACTCTCCGAAAACTGTACGATCCGAAGGTCACTTCTAAGCCTTGTGAGCAACTTTTCATGGTTTGCAGCAAACCAGCACTGATACCGGTCTCCCCATAGTGTCGCGACTCCGATACACGCTTCACCAAGGGCTTCAATCTCCGGGGCAGCTATAGCTTCCGTCAGGAGATCTTCGTTGACCCATTCTTTCGCAACGTGTTTGATGCCCAGATGGCCTACCCAGAAGCATGCTTCTCCAAGGGAACTCCACTCACGGTTTGTTTCGGGCTTTAACAGTGTAAATTCTCGATTCCGTATGAACTTTTCAAGGCGGCCAAAGGCACGTTTCGTATCGGTCTGTCGCGCAGCGAAGCCGCGTGATGCTTCAGCAGCATTAGCTCCGAGTTCACCCAAGCTTCCGAACATATCGGCCGTGTTGATGTCGGCGATGCCGGCGATGTCGAAATGGAGCATGAGGTGCCAAGCCTCGTTACACCGGGCAAAGGCGTCCTTGATCACAGCTCGGTTCTCTGTCACGTACTCCGCCACCCCAAGCCACAGCAGCGCCCGCATGCATCCGCATAGGCCTGTCCAACGCCTGGGCTGGAACGCATTGACGGCTTCCACCACGGCCTCTCTCGACTCCGACTCATAGAGAAAGGCGCAAAGCAAGAAGCGCTCAAGATCACGTTCATCAATAATCGGGAGGACGCGCATCGCCGTGGATACCCATGGCTGAACATTGTCATCTGTAAGGAATGCCGCCAAGAACCGGGATCGGATTGGATGTAGGGCGACGACATACCTCTTGTCTTTGGTCAGGCGTAAGAAGAATTCCTTCTCGAAAGATTCAAGCACTCTGAGGGGTTCTCTCACGTTCGCCTTCTCGGTCAGCCTCAGCACGTCCACCTGTGCTTCGTACGCCGTGGCGACTGATGCAAGGCGAAGCAAATCCAATTCTTGATCCTGTATCCTGCCACTGCGCGCTGCGTCCTGAAGGTTGGTAATCTGCGACCTAAGGCGATTTTCAAGCGTATTGTTGCTGCGAAGGAAATGAACGAATTCCAACAGCGGTCCCTGCCCGCCAAAGCGCGTCCAAGCATCAGAGAAGTCGATCACGTGAGGAATGTCGTGAGCAGAGCGTAAGCGGGTGTATATGCGCTCGGCCTCTCTTTCGTCGAGACTGAGCTCAATGTCACGGTAATCGAGATCAGGGAGTCTTGCGAATCCTCGTCGCCAATCCTCCTCGCGGAGAGTTGCCAACACTCGGACATTCGAGCACGGCGCGAGGAATTTGGCCAGCTCGATCCACGAGGTGCCGCCCGGTTGAACATCGATACAGACTAATAACTGTGCTGAGGAAGCTTCTGCGTGTCCAGCTAGGGCAAGAGCGATGCTGCGGGCGTGAGCCTCTCCCTCTATAAGGTCCACTCGATAGCGCCATGCCTCCGGGTAGTAGTCATAGGAGTAACGATACGCCAAGGCGGTCTTCCCCTGGCCCGAAGCACCATGTACTATCGTTAACTGTGATTCGTCGAATGCTGCGTGAATCTGTGACAGAAGTTGATCGCGTTTCACATCCAAGCCCAGCGCTATGTGCTCGGGTCGAACTGCCACTCCAGAGGCGAACTCAACGGCGAGTGTATGTCGTTGCTCGCTCGGCACATTGATGTCCTCGATCGGCCGTACCGAGGTGTGCCATTCTCGGTGAAATGCTGCGCGTTTTGATAGAAACTCGCCGATGGATGTCACTCTGTCAACTATTTGGCGGCGGTCAAGTAACTCGCGGTGTTCCGCAGCCGAGTAGATCCACCACCATAGCGCCTCAAGCGCCCGCTCAGGGGCAATTCCCGTACACAGCGCCGCAAGCGCACCTGTAACGTCACGGGTGACAGTGCTCTCTTCCACCTGCTCAAGACGAAGGGCATCTGCAATGCCAGCCGCCGTGCCTTTAGCATCCACGACGCCCGCGATGTAGTTGATTAGGTTCTGCCTCTCGCGCACACTTCGCTCATCCAGTGCGGCTGTCAGCACTGGCCCTATGGGACCATAAGAAACAAGCGTGACAGGAACCCCTTTGTTTCTCTTCACGAGTTCCTGCATGCGCAGGAAAAACGGTTTGCCGAGGGACGATGGCGAGAGCGCCGCACTGTGAGCTTTGACTTGAACTGCCTCTAGTAACTCTCCGTCCGCTGAGTAGACGGCCAGATCCTCTATTCCTTCCGGTTGAAAGTTGGAGCCTGTGTCGGATTCGAGAATTCTCTTGAGTGCGTAAAGTGACTGAAGCCGGAACCCTCGATACGTGGGACCGGGATCATCTATCAGTTGTTTGGGCTCGCTATCCATAAGTATGTATTGACTCCCGGCTTGAGCACAAAGCAACCTTGTAGAAAGTTACTAACAAGTAGTTATATAGTTTCTCGATAACATACACCCTTTATGAACGGCCAAGCCGACCTTGTACCTACACAGTGGTACGTCATTTTTGTTAAATAGAAATATATAGAAATCTAGCCATACCAATGAGTTGGTGGCATAAATCTATAAAACAACCTGGTGTTGATAATGTCAAATAACTTATTGGTTGTTTGCTCACTAATAAACACATTTTGAATGTTATAGAGTTTCTTTTTATCTGTAAAGGAGCTCTTCCTGCTATCTGCATGGGTACTTATTGAGGGGGCGAGGGGAAGCCAATAGTGTTATGGCGCATTATTTGGATAAATTGCGGAAAAACAGTCCAATATTTTGAGCGTTTCTGTTGCAGCAGGGGGTGATGAGTTATTTTAGGTGATCGTCATTCGTTTACGGTGATATCTTCTTCAACGCTCTTGATCGTTTTTCCGATTCGATTGAAAAGACAGAGAAGATTACAGTAGCGGTGATATCGAATGCGCACAGATCCTTCCCAAGATTTGGTTGAATAGATTTTTGCTCGTTCACTGCATGCAGGGTACAGAGCACCATGGCGAGGTGAATACGTAACACCTCCCTCGGTTTCTTCCTGTCTTTTCATTAGCCAGAAAGTTGTCTTATGTTTGGTTGTCTTTTTCCAATCTCTCACCCGCAGTATATCCCCAGCCACCAGAGACATGAAGCTGGCATCCTAATAATGCTAGCCTTTTCCCTGGGTTGATGTCACAGACCTCGTTAATCCACATATTCTACACACAGATGTTTTGCATATTCTTCTGTTGCTGTAGCATTTCGGCGCCAGCCACCGGAATCCAGAACCTTGCGGTCCAATTTGCTGGTGAGCATATCTTTGTAGTGGTGAGTGTCGCAGATGTAGAGTCCTGTCCCGCCTGGAATTGGCCGGTTTGTTCCGGGGTAACGATCCACATAACGGTAAACGGATTAGCCCTTCGACTAGAAGCCACCTTGTAGGGTACTCTTTTACATGGATGGGCTAAGCAGAAATCATATACCTCTGAGGTACGATACCCCATGGCATCCTGTACAGTTAGCGTTATAGGTATATATTTCCCACTCTATCCTTTATTCATCTTCCCACAGTATTTTTACCAAGGCCTGAAAGGTGACTGCAACTCCGCTACTGATGTACCAACAGGTCTGCTTCAGTCCCCATCCCAGTGCATTAATGTAATAGACAAATCCATCATCCTGGTTATCGACGCCAGCTACAAGAGTAGCGACCTGGTTATCTCCACGGATCACAGCCAGGGCCATGTCAAGGAGTGCTGATTCTTCTTCGGTTGATGAAATATAGCCTTCCAGTGGCAGCACCTGTTCAGGCACCTTTTCCAGAACCTGTCCAATGGTGGTTTCACTCTTGGGAAAGTATGCATCACCATGAAATTCCAGTAATGCCTCAACCACAGACTTCCTGGAAGTTACGAACATAACTGCGCATGCCGGATCATCTGGAGCATACCTGTTTATCAAAATGATTTTTCAGGCGCATATTTTCGGTACCGCATTGGGCACATTTTCCCATATTGCTTTTTGCCATGCATTCTCCGTTGAACAGCACGTGTTTGTTTTGCTGGTTCATGCATTCAATGCCACCCACAATTTTTGCAGATGCGTTTGGAGATAGGCCTGATGGTTGTTGTACCGCCATGTTTTCATTGAGCACCCTGAGCTCTGCCAGGATCTGAACCAGCAATTCATTCGTATCTATTGTTTCCCACCTGGGTATGTTTGGCAACTGAACGGCCAACTTCTTCATACACCTTACGCTGTATTTCTTTGATGTCGTCAATTGATTTGCCAGCATCTATTGCTGCGTGAAGGTGGGCTAGTTTTTCATAATCAAGCAGTTTTTCTTCCACCATGGAATCAGCAGGCTTGGTAATGCCAAGGGTATGGCTCTTCATCCAGGGCTGCCGAGAGGTAGCGGATTATTCCGCGGTAAGCACAGCCAAGACCAACCTGATGCATTGCCTCAAATAAGTTTCTGAGGCGCTCTATCTGGCTGGCATTTTGACTGTCAGTGCAAGGAAAAAGAGGCTCAGCTGTCCACCTTTGCAATGTCCTGATATCGTAGACCTTGAGAATATTTTTACCGTTCCAGCACCAAGGTTATCCATTGTCAATGAATAGGACTGAAGCGGTGTCATTCTGCGCCCTGATTGCGTCATTGTCTTGATTTACCCTTGTGATATTGTGAAGGTATGGAAAAGCAAAAAAATGATATTTGCTGGACAGGCAACGCCCTCCCCGCTACTATGCATGTGCGACCAAACATAGAGCCAAGATGGTTGGAGGGGAGGGGATGCCTGTTTCAGGCAGCTTTTTCCTTATTGCTGGGACTTACCCCATGTACCGGCTGTCCCCAAAAATCTGCAATTCCTTGCATCACTTTCTCCTGTCGTCTTGCTCCATTGATATCCATGGTGACAATCGTCGCGCTATTTAGGTCAAGCGATGCTGCCAGGCGGTTTATAGCACCTCATCCACCGCCTTTCTCTTGGATGGCCTGACAGAGTTCATCGTGCTCTATGAGGTTGGTTTTGTTTTTCATTTCAACGGGGAGGGATAGATGAAAGAGATAGTCCACTCTGAGCGATTGTACCGATGCCCAGTCACAACTCGGGAAGAAACGCTGTCCATTAGAACAACCACCCTGAGCGTGAAAAGCAGGATCAAAGAAGATGCTGGAAAAGAGATTACACGAAAGAAGGTTTGTATAATCATGGACTGCACAGGTTTGCATGATTGCGATGTTAGAATTGTTCATGGAAACGCACTGAGTCACGATTGGTCGCAATGTCCGGCGATGGAAGTCTTAAAAACATCGTGAAAGATTTCCTGATGATAACTCTTTCCGGAATCTCAATGTCGTACGAAGGATAAAACAATCAGTGTATTCAAGAGTTGAGAAAAAATCTCGATTTCCTCAAACTCAAGCACTGGTGTGCAAATATGGTAAGCCTTACATGTGGAGAGCTTATTATCATGGCTGCTCTACTTTTTCGAGGATGTGACAACTACCCTAACACAGGGGGGACCATATATAGATCTGAAATCAACTTTATTATTGGCAAAAAAGAGAGCTGGGATCACCAAGAGAATCACCCCTCATGTTTTTTGTCTTGCCTTTGGCGTTCATTCCGCAGAAAAGGGAATCCACCTTAGATCAATCCAGGAAATGATGGGTCACTCAACCAGCCAGGTCACAGAAATTTATACTCGCCTGGCGACCGAGCATCTATTGAAAGAAATCGATAAATTCTAGTGTAGCAAGTTGGAAAATAAAAAAGGGTTCAGCGTGAAAACGCTAAACCCTTGAAATTTTTGGTGCCCGGAGCGAGAGTCGAACTCGCACAGTGCTAGCACCGAGGGATTTTAAGTCCCTTGCGTCTACCAGTTCCGCCATCCGGGCATCAGCGCCCAAAAATATACACCCAACCTGATAATTTGTCAAAGAACATTTGCGTATCTGTGCTCTATTCTCTGTAGCGCAGCGGGAAGGTCTGTGATAAACTATATGGCTTTTAGTTATTATTTCAATATATTCACTTACGAGACTGCATGCGCAAGGTAACCGTTATAAGTCTGCTTTTCATCCTGTTATTGTTAGGTGGAACAGTAGGTTACATGTTTTTGGAAAATACGGGTTTTTGGGAAGGAATGTACCTGACCATTATCACTGTCTTCACCGTCGGATACGGGGATATTGTCCCCATTCATGCTGGCGGGAAGGTGTTTACAGTCTTTCTGGTCATTACCAGCGTCAGTTTTGTTATGTACACCTTCAGCAAGATAACAGAGACAATGATTGAAGGTGAATTGCGTGGTATTTTCAGGAGAAGAAAAATGACACATCAGGTCTCCCGCTTGCGTGACCACTATATAGTCTGCGGTTTCGGACGTATTGGTAGAGAGATTTGCAAAATACTTGAAGAGCATAACAGAGAATTTGTAGTCATAGAAAAAGAAGAAGAGGTAATACACGATATAGAAGCGAGTGGATATCTGGCCTATCAGGGCGAGGCCTCAGATGATGATGTACTCCTGGCTGCCGGTATTAAAAGGGCTAGAGGGTTGGTCTCTGTTGTTTCCACTGATGCTGATAATCTGTATATCACTTTAACCGCAAGGGGCATAAATCCGAATCTGTATATCATGACAAGATCGAGCGGAACACCAGGCGTAGAGACTAAACTTATGCGGGCCGGTGCTTCAAAGGTTATCTCGCCATACTCCATAGGTGCAAAGAGAATGGCTCACTTGATTGTACGTCCTACGGTAAGTGATTTTATTGATCTGACAATGGGGGCAGGAGAACTCGACCTGATGATGGAGGAGTTGAAAGTGAGTCACGATTCGGCTTTGGTCGAAAAAAACCTCATCGATGCGGAAATTCGAAAGAAGTATGATGTGATTGTGGTCGCCATTAAGCATGAAGATGGTACCATGGAATTCAATCCTAAACCTACCACTATTATCCGCGCCGAGGATATTCTCATAGTGCTTGGATCCTATGAAGATATTATCGGACTCAGCAAGGAGCTGGCCTAACCCACATTTTTATATGAAATGATAGTTATAAAAACTATATGCTTATATTGAAGTGTATATGCTTGGGATGCACCCTAAGCTGAGACAAATACGTCCCCAAGTTTTAAAAACCTGGGGACTTGTAAAAAAATCAGGAAATTTGCTTTACAATGGACAGTATTTCACGAACAGCCTGGTCAAGGCCAACAAGTACTGCCCGGCTGATGACAGCATGCCCTATACTCAATTCTTCAATGGTCGGTAATGCAGCAATGGCTGCTGTATTCCTGTAATCCAGCCCGTGCCCTGCGTTAACCCTAAGCCCTGACTCATAAGCCAGTTCCGCAGCCTGGGCTATAAGCCTGAATTCCTCGTCCCGTTCTTTTTCAGTAATTGCGTCGCAGTAGCGACCAGTATGCAACTCCACATAGGTCGCTCCTGCTTCCAGAGCTGCTTCGATCTGGTCTGCCTCGGGATCAATGAACAGTGACACTGGGATGGATGCCTTGGTCATTTTGGCAATGGTTTTACTGATTTTTTTGAAGTTCCCAACTACATCCAGGCCTCCTTCTGTGGTCAGTTCCTGACGTTTTTCCGGTACCAGGGTTACCATATCCGGGCCTATCTCAAGGGCGATATCCACTATTTCTTTTGCAATGGCCATCTCCAGGTTGAGTCTGGTTTTCACAGTCTGCCTAAGCAGGCGTACATCACGATCCTGGATGTGTCTTCTGTCTTCTCGCAAGTGGACAACAATACCTTCAGCACCGGCAAGCTCGCATATTGCTGCGGCAGTTACCGGATCTGGTTCAGTTGTCCCTCTGGCCTGCCGGACAGTGGCGACGTGGTCAACATTAATGGCAAGATGTGGCATATGTGTTCTCCTGCTGTGTATCAACTGTTGAAATAATTCTTTTTCTCTGTCCCACATTTCAAGAGCCTCCTGCTCGGATCGTTCATGATCATAGCCAATCAGATGGAGCATGCCGTGTATGATGAGCTCCCGGATGCGGTGATGCAGAGTAGTATTTTGCTGTCTGGCCTCGTGTTCCGTAGTTTCCAGTGCAATGAGTATATCGCCGAGATCTGTTTGGATATCTGGTACAGCGATATCATGGTCAGCTGGAAAGGACAGAACATTGGTCGGTCCTTCCTTTTTTCGATAGGTGAGGTTGTAGAAAGCCATTTCCCCATTGGTCATCAAGACAATACTGACAACCTGTCGTTCTACACCCAGAATTTTTTGTAAGCTGACAGTAAAACGAATAAGTTCTTCACTATTAACGGTATACCCTTTGACCTCTTCGCTGATGCTGAAGTTGACAGGCATAGTCACGGTTCCTTTTTCTCGACATTGGCGTAAGCCTTACCTTGTTGACTGGTATCTTTTTCGTAGGCATGGATTATTTCTTGAACCAGCGGATGCCGCACAACATCGGATTTGGCAAAGTGACAAAAATCAATACCTTTGATTCCGGTGAGGATACGTTTGGCTTCCACAAGGCCGGATGATTTATTCCCCGGAAGGTCAATCTGGGTGATATCGCCTGTAATGACGGCACGGCTGTCAAACCCTATGCGAGTCAGAAACATTTTCATCTGTTCGCGGGTGGTATTTTGCGCTTCATCCAGAATTATAAAGGCATTGTTGAGAGTTCGTCCCCGCATGAAGGCCAGAGGTGCAATTTCGATTATTCCACGTTCAACCAGTTCCTGTGTTCTCGCCTGGCCAAGCATATCGTTGATGGCATCGGTCAAGGGTCGTAAATACGGATCTATTTTTTGTGCCATATCACCGGGAAGAAAGCCTAGCTTTTCCCCTGCTTCAACGGCAGGTCGTGTCAGAATAATGGAGTGTACCTGTTCACTGGCCAACGCCGATACTGCCATGGCAACAGCGAGGTAGGTTTTTCCAGTGCCTGCAGGACCAATCCCGAAGACAATATCTCGGTTACGAATAGCCTCAATATAACGTTTCTGGTTGACTGATTTTGGCGAAATAACGCGATTTCTCGATGTAATGTAGACTTTGTCGAGAAAAATTTCCTCTAATTTTGTTTCTGGCGCAGATTCCAGGATTTTAACGCCAAAGGCTATATCCTGAGTAAAGACAGGGTATCCTTTGCGGATCAGCGCATATAATTGTTCAAGGACAGACGCAGCCAGTCCTACGGCATGGCTGCGTCCTTTAATCTGAACTTTGGAGCCGCGTACATTGATAGATACATTGGCTGCCTGTTCAATGGTATGTAGATTTTTATTGAGATCTCCAAAGAGCAGCTGTGCGGTATTGTTTTCAGTAAACTCAATCTCCCGTGTAGTTTCTGCATTCATGGAGCCTATGACATCAGTTTTTTTCACTCTTGACCCAATGCCTCATCTATCATAACCTGAATAGCCTCAACTGAACGCTGTTTTACCTGCACTCCATTGACATATAGCGCTGGGGTTCCTGTGACGTCAGCCTGTTGTGCGTCTCGTATGTCTTGTCCCAGTCGTTGCATGGTTTCTTCTGCTGCCATGTCTTTCTTATATTGGTCCATATCCAGGCCAATTTTTTTGGCTGTGGCATCAATCGCTTCCGGACTCAGTTTTGCAATATCAAACAGTGCATCATGCATTTCCCAGAATTTTCCCTGATTTTGGGCTGCGATAGCGGCAAGGGCAGCCTGTTGAGCATGGGCATGCATACGCAATGGCAGGTGTTTGAATGCTATTTTGAGTTTTTCTGGGTTCTTTTCAATTAACTCATGAAGTATCGGTTTGACTTTGCTACAGAAAGGGCATTCAAAATCTGAAAATTCGACAAGAGTAACAGGTGCATCGGGGTTGCCTAGAATCGGGGCTTGGCTGATATCGATATCCTGTGTAAAGGAGAGATCAATTGCTGTATAGCTATTGTCTTTACTGTTGACCAGGTAGATTGCCTCACCACGTGGCGCGATGTCAATATCTACAACGCCCTCATTTACAGGAAGGGTTCCCAATACGTTGCCCTCTGCACTGAAAATATGAATCTGGGAGTCCTCTCCTAGAATGAAAACTTTTTTGTTATCCAAGGACTGGACTATGGCCTTTGGCTGAACAGCCAGCTTCCAGCCTTTGTTGATTGACCAGTGCAGGTCGTTGTTTTTTGGTTCCGCAGCCCAAAGGGCTGTAGGGATGAGAAGTGAACAGAAAACAATTTTTTTGAGTAACATGTTATCTACCTGATAAATGTGGAAGTGTTAATGATGGGAGTGCCATGGGGATATGAAGCTTTTGGCGTCTCACCTTTCGTTTACCAGTCCAGTTTTGCAATGGCTTGCACGCCATTCTGGGCATTATAGTTTTACGCAGTATCTCAGTTTCTTTACAGACAGCAAACCATGGAATTGTATACTGCCTGATGGTTTACTTTATCTCATGGAAAGAGCACACTGTACTACTCTGGTCTTTTGAGAAAATGCGTAATCAGCCTTTGACTCTGATCTCTAAGAGGTCAGTTTCCAGACGATAGCACCACTATAATGAGAGGGTAAGTAATTGGCAAGGTACAAGAAAGCATTGATAGTACTGCTCTGCCCTTGACGATTAGTGATACCCTTTACTATGATATCGCGATGACCCAAGCGGGGAAAGAATAATCGCACGTTATTTGAAGGAAATGGATATACATGAATAAAATAGTATCTGTAATCACTCCGGTTGTATGCTTTTTGATGCTCAGTGGGTGTTCTCCCACCAGTGCACCAACGGAGAGCGTTACCAATACGTTGGATAATACCGTTAATGGCTTGCTTGATGTTTCTTCAAGCTCCACCCCTGGATCTTCTGACAGTGGGAATGCTGGCGTCGAGGCGTTCACCCGGGCCAATTATGCTGACCTGAAAATAGAAATGGCAACAGGAGATGGCGAACATGTACACGCTTTAGCAACTTTGTTGAAGGTTCCTCAAGAGAAGCAGGCTCAGTTTTTGGCGTTAGTACAGGAACAATATATGTTGTTGTATCCAACTTCGCAGACTCCTCCGCATGTTATGCTTACTTCGTTGTATGAAGCCATGGATACAGCTGACTTTAACTAGGAGTTTGTCGGAGAATTGCTATTTTTTCTCAGATTAAGGCATTTTCAGAACATCAAGCACAGCCATTTAGTTGATATTGTGAGCATTGATTTTTTTAAAAATAACACAAATATGGGGAAGAAGAGCTTTCGCCGACAGATTCCTAGAAGCCTCCTCGTGCCTGTCCATAAATGTTTTTTCCTGATAGCGGGGTTGTTTTTAAAGGAAAGTATTCCTGAAATATCAGTCGTCTAAAATGCTATTTGGGGACAGTCTCCAGGTACCTGTTTATATATTGTCGTCTCGGAGTCTTGTTTATTTGCAGCGTTTACAGCAATTTTTTTTAGAATTGGGGTAGGGTGAAGAACCTGCTTGCATGCATTCTGCTTGCCGTGTTTCTGTTTTGGCAGCCCGACTCATCACTGGCAGTGTATGATATTTCTGCATTAAAAAAACGTGCTCATGATAAACATATATGGGCATCAGCCAAATGGTTGAAGTTGTTACATTATATTGACAATACTTCTCTCATTCCTTTTTCGGCAAATTTTTTTTTCAGTAAAGGCGCTTCGTTGAATCCGGAAACAGAAGGATATGCCAACCTGGAGATGTTTTGGGGCGAAAATCGTTTTGCCACTGAAACAACATCTCTTGCTGATACTGATCCGCGTTGCCGTTTCCCTGCACGTTACAGTTTCCTCGCACAAGAACTTGATGTTGTTGATCCAGAGGATGTTATCCGTAAATGCCCGGCATTGAGCAAGTGGCTCACCGCAATCAATGGTACAGGACTGAGCCTGGTTTTACCGGTATCCTACATGAATAATCCTGCTTCTATGTTTGGGCACACACTGCTGCGAATAGATTCAGCGGATTTTTCATCCTCTGACCCCCTATTGTCTGCCAGTGTAGGATTTGTTGCAGATGCCGGAGCAGAGCGCGGCATAGGGTATGCCGCCAAGGGGCTTGTGGGTAACTACCTGGGGTATTTTTCAGCCACGCCTTACTATGTGCAGGCACAAATGTATGGCAGTCTGGAGGATAGAGACATCTGGGAATATCCCCTGGATCTGACGCAACAGGAGATTGATTTTTTTCTCCTCCACGTTTGGGAACTGCAAGGAATAGGCATTCCTTATTATTTTTTACGGCAAAACTGTGCCTATCAATTACTCGCTTTGCTTGAAGTATTGAGACCTGAGTTACCCTTGATTAACGCGTATCAGTACTGGACATTGCCAGTGGAAACAGTCCGTCAAATAGAAAAAAAAATTGGCTTGCGAGCTCCTCCCGTCTATCGTCCCAGCAAGAGCAGTAGAATACTACAGGCTGCACAACGGCTTTCCCAACCATTGCAGCAACTGGGCGCCAATCTTGGACAAAACAGCGAAAACTTGAAGTGTCAACAATTTACGCAGCTCAACACTCATATGCAGGCCTGCGTTTTAGAGCTGGCCATGCTGTATAATCAATATCTGCAGGTTAAACAACATCCACGCCATAAGGTAGCCGGCGAGACAAAACTTGCACGTGTGCAACATGAACTGGCCATCCAGCGCAGTACTCTCCCCCGATGCAAGGTTCAACAACCCCATAAGCCCTTGCCTGTGAGGCCTGATAAGGGACATCCGTCCATGCGTATTGTAATGGGAGCAGGGGTACAGGATGGTCTCTCCTCTTGGTTGTTGGGAGGACGCCCAATTCTCCATGATGTCTTTGATCCACTTCAAGGGTATATTCCTGGTGTGGGAATTGAAATTTTGGATACAGAGTTCAGGTATACCCCTTCTACCAAACAGTTGAAGTTGGAAAGCCTGGATTTGATCACCCTGCAGTCAACCAATCCGCTGGAACCACTGTGGGGACAGCCTGCATGGCTTGTAAATCTTGGATTTACGAGATTTACATTTGCAGACGATGATGATTCTTTAGTTTTGTATGGACAAGCTGGCATAGGCAGAACAACGCCAGTAACCCCATTGGGATATGGGTATGGTCTTGGTGGTATATCATTGTGGGTATCGGATAAAATATCCGGCAAGGTTGAGGCCGGACCAACTGTGGAACTTGGCTGGTTGTTTCCAGATACTGATCACTGGGTGTGGGGACTGAAAAGTCTGATCACCCAACCTCTGATTCTGGACGATCAGGTGAGGTACCAGACAGCTTTTACGGTTACGTACAGATTAACTCCTCAGCAAGCTCTCAGGGGTGAGTTTGCCTCTGATAATTTTGTTCACACCAGCAGCTATTCGGCGCTGTTCGAGTGGTGTTTCTATTTCGATTGAGTATCTGTTGAAGAAGAACACGTTGATTGTAAAAGTCCAGAAAAAAGAAGTGAATTTGGCCTGAAAAACAGACCAGTTTGTAGAACTTGTTGAAAATATGAGTTTTTCAGTTTTTGTTAAAAAAACACAACATGTGGGGCTTTTTCTTGTTGAACCTGTCCATATGTTGTGATAACTTCCCTGCGTGGTCAACATGGATGGAGCAATTTTTCAGGTTGTTCCAACTGCCTGTTGTAGTGACCGATCTGTGTTGGCAAACAACCGCTTTCAAGGGTTGCCCACAGTGTTTCATGTACTGTTTCAAAGGGTGCCCTAAAACATAAAGACAATTCTTGTATTCTAAACTTGCGCGTCAGGTGCCGGGTAACAGATTTTTAATTTTTCAATCTGCCAGGTACAGCTTGCGTGCGAAATTTTTCAATTATTAGCCAGAATAACTTGTAACTCAATTGCCGTTGGACAATAAGGGTCGTTGCTTTTTTGTGATTATCGCAAAGATATGTTGCGACTACAACCATTGAGCATACGGGGAGAGGAGTGTATGACAAAAGACATGCCGAGACAACAGTTAACAGAAACTGCCGAAACCGTTCTTGAGCGTCGCTATTATCTCAAAGATGAAAAGGGAAATCCCATTGAAAACTGGGAAATTCTCTGTCGGCGGGTAGCTAATGCCGTGGCCCTGGTTGACCAGGAACTCGATGACTATGATACCATTCGGGATGATTTTTTCAACATGATCTATCATCTTGATTTTCTGCCAAACTCGCCATGTCTGATGAATGCAGGGACAGACCTCGGGCAGCTTTCAGCCTGTTTTGTTCTTCCTGTGGAAGATTCCATGGACGGCATTTTTACCTCTATTCGTAATGGGGCTCTTGTGCATAAAACCGGCGGTGGAACAGGATATTCCTTTTCTCGCCTGCGTCCTAAAAATTCGTCGGTTCGATCCACCCAGGGAGTAGCTTCAGGGCCGCTGAGTTTTGCAGCTGTGTTTGATGCGGCAACCGAAACCATCAAGCAGGGCGGTAAGCGCAGGGGAGCCAACATGGGAGTCCTGCGCATTGATCATCCTGATATTATGCAGTTCATAGTAGCCAAGGAAGATCAGACTAAATACACTAATTTCAACTTCAGCGTTGCCATAACCGACCTGTTTATGGATGCTGTGAAAAACGATCTGGATTATGATTTGGTCAATCCGGTAACGGGCAAAGTCACCCAGTCACTTAGGGCGGTTGAGGTCTTTAACAAGATTATTGATCTGGCCTGGCATAACGGTGAACCTGGTGTTTTGTTTATTGATGCGGCAAATCGCGATAATGCCACTCCTCAACTTGGTGATTTTGAAGCAACTAACCCCTGTGGGGAGCAGTGGCTTCTCCCTTATGAATCCTGTAATCTAGGCTCCATTAACCTCGGGCATTATGTCTTAGAGGGAGATGTGGACTACGAACAACTGGCTAAAACAGTGCATCTTGCGGTTCGTTTTCTGGATAATGTCATAGATTGCAATCGATTTCCTATCCCTGAAATTGCAGAGATGACCCAAAAGACCCGTAAAGTAGGGCTGGGAGTTATGGGCCTGCATGATATGCTTATCCAAATGGAGCTGCCTTACGCTTCAGAGAAAGGAAGGGAGGCTGCCTCAAATGTTATGCGCTTTATTCGCGATGAAGCAGAAAAAGCATCTGTAGCCATTGCTGAAATCAAGGGCCCGTTTCCTGCTTACGATCCGGAAATCAACACCTACAAACCGCGCAGAAATGCCGCACTCACATCCATACAGCCAACTGGTACGGTATCTATGATTGCTGACTGCGCATCAGGCTGTGAGCCGTATTTTTCGATTGTAATGGAAAAACACGTTATGGATGGCGATCGACTGTTAATGGTTAACAGGCATTTTGAGGATGTGGCCAGGCAGGAAGGTTTTTATTCTGAGAAGCTGATGGGAGATGTCGCTTCCAGCGGTACAGTTATAGGACATAGTCAAATACCTGTGAAATGGCAGGAAATTTTCCGTACAGCCCAGGATATTTCCCCGCATGAACATATCCATATGCAGGGGATATTACAGAATAATGGAGTTGATTCATCTATCAGTAAAACCATTAATCTCCCTTCTGCTGCAACCCGTGATGATGTACGTACTGCCTACATGCTGGGATTTGACCTCGGGTGCAAGGGACTGACCGTATACAGAGATGGTTCCCGTGATCATCAGGTACTCAATGCCACCACCAGTGACAAGGCAAATGAGGCAACTGTTTCAGCTTCAGCCGGGCTTGTTCGTAAGACAGAGCTACCCGATGTACTCAGTGCTAAACGTTATCGCCTCAAAGATATTAATCAGAATACGATTTATCTCATTGTTTGTTTTGATGAAAACGAAAATCCCATGGAGGTTTTTGCTAAATTTCCATTTGATAACAGGGTCGACCTGAAAGATAAATCAACCATGTGGACAACCACATGCCGTCTGGTTTCCCTTGCCTTACGTTACCAGATTCCCATGGAGGAGATTATCAAGCAACTCGATCGTTCCAGTGGACACATGCTTGATTTACCTGCCCAACTTGGCAAACTGCTCAAATCCTTTATGGCAGCTACTCACCATGGTTTCTCCAGTGCTTGTCCTGAGTGCAGCAGCGGCAGGCTGGTCTTCGAAGAAGGGTGCGAGATCTGTCATGAATGTGGATATTCGAAGTGTTCATGAGGATGTTGCTTTTTTAAAATGTACAAAGCCGGCAGCCATGTGGTTGCCGGCTTTTTTTTATATCGTATTAGAATGGATGTCTGTGGGTAACTGCTTATCTGCAGGCTTGTGTCGAAATGAATAAAAAACCCCTCTGCCGAAATAGGGGATGATCTGCAGAGGGGTTCAAGTAGGAGGATGACATGAGCGCCATTACCTTTATATTACGCCTTACTGATCAGAATAACAAATGTTTTTGCCATTTTTCTCTTGTGCCGCAAGGCTTTTCACAGGGGGCTTCAGTTTGATTGTGCCTTGCGCATCATTAGTTCCAGGTTGAACAGCGGGCAAGAATAGTGAACCGTTTTAACCACTATAGGCAATTGGTCTGGCCAAATTTTTGATTTGATCCTGATGCCTTTGTGGCTGGCAGCAATACAAGCTGTATGAGATTCTCTTTCAATTTTGTGGTTAGATAGGCTCTGGCGGTCTAAAAAAGGAGCAGAAAAATGAGAGGCTATCTTTTTTATATTCCACAAGTTTTTATTTTTCCGATTTAAAAAGTTGTCTGACCTTTCAGAGAAGTGCTGACAAGAGCTCTTTTTATGGTTATGATAGGCTCTATATAAATATTTTTGATGGAAAAATATTTTTGGGCCATTTTTTTTGAAGTTTAGAGATGTAAGTAGGTAGTAGTCATGAAGCGACTTTTCTGTCGCCAATCTCAGCTGGAATCGCTGACCAAGGTTTGTCGAAGTTCATATATATCCAGTTGTGTGAAGGCAGTAGCATACGGATCCTTTATCCCCATCCTCCTCCAGGCGTGGTTTTCAGGTGAAGCTTTTTTTCTCTTTGAATCGTACTCTGAATCTACGGTCCAGTTTGTACGAACCTGGGTAACCTTGGGATTTGTTTTAACCATTATTCATTTTTTTGTTACTTTGGAACAGATTCCAAAGTATCTCACTCCACTGGAATCAGAAGATCCCAAATACGATTTGAAAAAACATCTGGACTGCATTCGCTGGGTAGGGGTCATGTGCGGGTTTGTTATCGGTACCCTGATTTCTTTCTGGTCCCAAAATTCTATAGCTGGTGCAGACTCCAATTTGTTGTGGTCTGTTATTCTTCTCATGGTCGTCATGATTTTAGCCATAGGAAAAGATTTCTGGAGGATGTCTGGCTTGTCGCCAAATGTTGCCGATCAGCTGGAACTCCTTGTGGAGAAAGATCTGTATGCCAGGAAGTATTGCATGGAACTGGCAGAACACAGACCGTTTGTGGATGTTGATTTTGATCTGCTGGTGCGTGAAATGAAACGTTCCGCTACCAGACAACATTGATTATTTCGTAAATTTCCGGCCTTCTGTCAGGAAAGAGAGCATCGAAATTCTTCACATTATAGTGATACTGACTTGGACATCAGAGTCTGGGAGATTATCAGAGAATGCCTATTCTCGGCAAGCTCTTCCAGAATCTCTGTAATTGCGGCCTCATACAAACCGTTTCTGCTGCCGGTGATGCACAAGAAACGGTTTTCTCTGGGAAATATTTCTTTACAGGTTTACAGAGCCTTGTAATTGCCAGCTGTTTGCGTTAAAGAATCCGCGTTAGTCCTGATTTTTTCACGAACCTATTCAAGGCTGCAGAGAATGTGTAGTTAAAAGAGTTGTGTTGTTCTCTTTTTTGAAAAGCTCACAGCTTGAATAAGAAGGTCTTGTGTGTGTACACCTGACAGGAAGAGTGTACGTATGCTGCCTTTCAAATGATTTTTGATTCGTGGAAAATACAGTACCTGATTTATCTCGGCTAGTAATCGGGATAGTCGGGGGCGTTCGTTTCCAGGCACAACACGTGCGAACTTCACGTTGAACATTCCCTTTTTCACAGAGACTATATTCCCTCTGAGTAGATGTCTGATGAATGCTGTTCGGTGTGGTCTATTTTCATTAGGACCATATAAGCTGTACTGTGCCGTAGATTAACCAGTAATGAGGTAACAGAAATTTACTAATATGAAGATGTATACATGGATAATGGCTGTCGTTTCCTGCCTGACCCTGGTTTGTGTCGTTCTTTGTAGTCAGCCAGCGATGGCTCTAGCCAGCTCTTTTTCAGACCGTACAGTCGAAATTGAGAATGCTCAAGGCGAACGGTGGGAATTTAAAGTGCAATTCGGCGATGGCCGTGATAGCATTTTTTACACATACTCAACCAGTGACGGGAAGAGTCTGGAGTCAACGGTGGAGACTCAACTCTATTCTGATACAGCTCCCACTGCAGTACTTCTTGGCGATATTCCCATTCTTGCTTGGTCTTCCCTGGCTGTAGCTCAGGGAGACAGTGATATCTATTTTGCAACCTGGACCGGCAACGGTTGGTCAGAGCCCCGGATGGTACATGCAGATAATGCATTGGCAGATATGTCCCCTGAGCTTACGTGGAATGATGCCGGCCAACTGGTATTGTCCTGGTGGCGAAACACCGGCAGTGATATCGTACAGATATGGGCTGTGTACAATGAGGGGCGTTTTGCCGTGGAGAATGACGTGGTTGCCGCTGCCGGTAAAGCCACTACTAAGGCTTCAAGCTATTACAGCAGTATTTCAGGCAGGGGCATAGCCGACCCTTTTAAATGCATTGCCATTGGAGACAGCATCACAGCAGGCTGTAAAAGGGACGCAGCTCACAATGTCAATTACTGGTGCGGACATGACCGGACAGGTGAAACCGAAGGCGGATATGTGGATACCCTGCAGGAACTTTTGCAGGATATTAATAGTAATTCCAGAGTATATAACTACGGCCATCCTGGAGAGCGTTCCTATGAAGGTGCATCCAGAATCAATACGGTTATGAGTGCACACTCTGATGCTAACTGTATCCTCATTATGTTCGGCGCCAATGATCGCTATGAAGAACTTCATCCCACTTCAACCCGTGCGAACATCAAACTTATGGCAGACCGGGCCATTGCCCGAGGGATTGCGCCGGTTATTACCACTATCACTCCTAATACTGCGGTTTGGGACATTGATCAATATAACTACCAGATAAAGGATCTTGCCAGGGACTATGGCATTATCATGGCCGATCAGTACGGTGCCCTCTGGTATGGAGATGATCCTGAATATCAATGGGAATCCAAGTATTCCTCTGGAGATAATCTGCACGTGAGCGATGCAGGGGATGTTCTCGTAGGTAATGAATGGTTCGAGACTATGCAGACAAGCAAACTGTTTTTTCCAGATTTTTCCTTGCCAGGTATAAACCTTCTTCTTTTGAAGAATGATTGATGCAAAATTGTAGGATGCTTGAAACGTAAAACAGTTTTGGGTAACGCGTGGAAAATTCAATATGTTTTCGGCAATACACAAAGCCGTTTCAGATGCGTCTGTGTATTGCCGGGAATTTATTGGATATGGTGTAACGCCTTATCCTTTGTCAGGCTTTGAAATTGTAGATTGGTTGTATAATTGTTTCTATATCAACACAGTCGGTTATCAGTTGCTGTAGTTCATTGGTGTCTTTATAAGCCATAGGAGATTCATCTATGGTACGTTCACTGACACAGGTGCTGTAAATACCCTGCATTGCCTCCTTGTATTCCGCAAGGCTTATCAGAGTCTTGGCTTCTCCCCTTTTTAACAGTCTGCCAGCCCCGTGCGGAGCTGAAAAATTCCATTCAGGGTTACCTTTGCCTGTTCCGATAATGCAGCCATCTCGCATGTTCAGTGGAATAATGACAGATTCACCTTTGTGCGCTGAAATGGCACCTTTTCTCACAATGTTGTCTGCAAAATTGAAATAATTGTGAACGCTTGTTATCTGTCGACAGTGAGAGAGTTTCTGCGACAAATAGCCTTCCGTGAGAATTTGCGCGATGGTCAGGCGATTCAGTTCTGCGTAGGCCTGAGCAATACGCATATCTGAGAGATATTCATTCCCTCCATTTTCATGGGTAAGGTATTCCATGCCGTGATAGGCGCCTGCTCCTTTGAACTCTTCCTTCAGTGCCTGTTTGGCCTTTTGCTGATGAAACCTGCACACCTGTAAGCCAAGGTTTCTGCTGCCACTGTGAATAATCAGCCAAATATTGGCATGATCGTCCTTGTCCAGTTCAATAAAGTGATTTCCACCACCAAGTGATCCAATACTTAACAGAATTCTCTGATGTTCAGTCGGCGCCACTTTTCGAATTAACTTATCGAGTTCTGGAACTGCTGCTGCACGCTGCGTATTGATTGTAGAGTGAATGTCACTGCCAGCTGGAATAGCAGAGTGAACAAAATTGTCAAATTGCTCAAGGTTGATGTGGACCTGTCCCAGGTTCAAGGCGGTTATCCCGCAGCCGATATCCACTCCTATTACGTTGGGATTAATATACCTGTTTGAACTCATTGTAAAGCCAACTACAGATCCTTTACCCATGTGAACATCGGGCATGATAGCTATCCGGCTGTCTTGGAAGCAGGGGATGTTGAGCATGTTGTATAACTGGCTTAGAGCTGCTTCATCAATTGTATCTGTAAAAATGGTTGCTGAGTTATATTTTCCTGTAATTTCCATGGCAGATGCCCAATAAGGGCCGGTCCTGAATGAATATATTTGCTGTAGCGTGAAAAGAACAAAAACACTCAATTATGGACAGAAACAGGCTTAGGGGTACGGAAAAAATACATTATCCAATCTTGCTTGTCTCTCAACTCGGTAACGTCGTCGCGTCAATGGCTCAATACGGCCCGTATGGAATCATTGACGTTACGACGTAAACCGATATCCTACGCAATTTTTAAATATTTATTATTTCCCGCGCCCCTTAGGAGAAGAAGTGTTTCTGTTTGGTCAATTGTGGCTTGGCATCCGTATCTCGTGCGTTACTCATTGTACTATATACATTGTCCATGCCCAGGAGAGCGGCATGACAATCAGTAGGGCTGGGATCATATTGGCAATGGGAAACGGTCTGATACCGCAAATACGAAACCCTGTGGCCAGCATGATTAATCCACCGCATGCTGAAAAATCTGCCAGCATTTCAGGGGTTGTTAATGGCAGCACCAGGGTAGCCATGAGATATAGCGAACTTTGCACTGCGAACATGGGTATAGCCAGTAACCCCACTGCCAGCCCCATGGTTGACGAAAAGATAGGTGCGGTGAACAGGTCAAGGATGGCTTTGACAATGAGAAGGGTTGGATCTCCTGTCATTCCTTCGCTCAAAGAGCCGTAAATTCCTGTACCACTCATTGCAAATAACACCAGAAGGGCGACGTATTTATCCAGAAACTCTTCCTGGCTTATATTACCGGATGGTTTGGCAAATTTATCCACCCACTTTCTTGTTTTGCCAGCTAGTTGTTGTATTTTTGTTTCTATTTGAACCAGTTCTCCCAATGCGGAACCTACTACCAATGCCAGCACTACCGGTGCTAGGAGTTTGACCTTTACGATCATTGCAACGCCGAGGCCCATAGCGGCACAACCGAAAACCATGGGCATATTCTGACGAAAATTGGCATTGAGCCTGGAGCCGATGCAGACACCGGCAAGACTGCCGACAATAACTGCCGACACATTAACAAATGGACCTATCATCATGATTCCTTAGCAGTGTATATAAAGAAAACTGTGTTCCTGCGTACCTTGGGATCTCCCGTAAAGAATGGAGATGTCGGAAGAAGAGCAATGCTGCAGTTCATAACTGACCGATAAAGCCGAACTCTGTTTCATATTTGGTGTAAAAGATTCGTATTTTCTGGTCAGCGAGGCAGGCAAATAATTTGTCGGACTCTTCAGGTGTCAGGGCCATCTGAATAAGGGTTGGATTGTCTGAAAGATCAAAAAAACTCTCAGAGTGGAATCGACCGTCATGGCCGAAGCCAGCCTTTGCCGTAAGCAGGGTGGCTCCTCGAACACCAAGTTTTCTGGCCTGATCCAGAATCCACTGGGCCAGAGGACGGTCTTCATGCTCGCGGTCCTGTTGGGTGTAAAAAGTGATAAGATATCCTTGCATGTTTCTTTATATATTGGTTGTAAAAGTTTTGAATTTGATGGCTACTGCATGTGTTATAGATATTAAGAGGGTGCGGTGAAACGGAACATGCATTCGTTCCCTTTATCACGTGCACAGTAGCAAGTAATCACAGTTACAGTATGGTGCCGATGAGTATTTCGGCTCCACAATAGCGCCGTGCGTGGGTCGACACAACCTTTTTCTCTGTTCATAGTACGAGCTGGAAGGCAGCAACTTCCTTGCTGTTGAAGAAGAACTTGAAGCAAAAATCATGGGAAATACTGATTACTTAAAAAAGGGGATAGGATATCGGCTCATTTCCCTGAGTGTTTCACTGCTCCATACTGGTCGTATTGATCCATTGAAACCGTCAGAATTATGAGTTGAATAACCAATAGGAGCGGATGATTTTTTTTGCGACCCCTAAGTATCCTGTAATGGAATTACTTCGTAAAATGTTAAGATAATCGTATGTCCTGTTCTATATCTGATATGTTTTAAACATGGAAATGTTTTATGGATCATAAGGAGAGTAAATTGACACGGATAGCGACTGCTTTTGAAGCTGTCCGAAAAATATTGTTTAACAGCATCTTGATAATTATCGTTTTGCTTGTTTTGGCGGCACTTGGTCGCTTTTTTGTTGCACAGAATATTGAAGATTCGCGACATGCTGTTGTCCGGGAAAAGCCTGTTGTTGAACCCATTCCCTGGAATGAGGTTGATCGAGCCGTGGCAGAGGCTCTTGCAGATGCCCGTCAACATGCAGAATTGTTTGCCGGTGATCAACTCGACAGGTGGCTCGAGCTTCTTATGAAGCGTGTTGATACGGATTTTCTCGAATGGTATTTCAGTTACTGGACTCAACAGGTGTTAGGAATGAAAGCGCTTGGTCAGTCGGGAATGCATTATGTATTTGAAAATCAGCCTACTGCAGCTGAAAAAATGACACAGGATATTCAGGAAGAGTTTTCTCAAAGAGTCTTGCGGCCACAACAGGCTGAATTGGAACTTGAACGTATTGTTCGTGAAACTGTTAAACAGTACGTAGCCAGGCTGCGTCAGCAAATTGAGATTGTACCTGATACGTTTTCCATTCCTCGTGCTGAATGGGATCGGTATATGAACGGTCTTGTTCTTACTGTTTCAAACACTGACGCTGACCGTACAATTCCTCTTTCCTTGAAGACTGTCGTTGCATCAGGATCTGGTGGTGTCGTAGTGCTCACCAGCAAGATGAAGGCATTGGTTACAAAAGTTTCAACCAAGGTTATGGCAAAGTCTGCCGGTAAAGCTGCTTCACAGATGGCAGTAAAAACCGGTGGTAAAGTTGTCGCTAAAGCCGGCGGGAAATTCCTGGGAATTATTGTTGGGGTTGCTGTTATAAGCTGGGATGTCTGGGATCATAATACGACCAAAAGAGAAAATTGGCCTGTCCTGAGGCAATCTCTTTTTGAATATTTTATTTCATTAAAGGAAATTTTTCTCAATGATCCTGAAGCAGGCATGATGGCAACCTTTAATGATCTGGAAAAGCAGGTTTTGAATGCATTGCAAACACACTAGAGAGAATGTGTACTTGCGATGAAGTTGTGAGAATATTTATTACGTTATTGGAACTATGCAAAATACTATACATACTCAGTGTTCAGGCCGTAATGAAACAGACATGTGTGGACAGGGAGATCATGCTCAAAAGCATTTTGACAACCAGGCCCCATGTTGAGGCCCAAACGCTGAACCCCGTGCTGGTGTTCACGAAAAAGCAGGCTACTCCATTGATGCATATGTAGAGGGTTTTATCGACACTCCGGTTGGCCCGATACCACGTGTTGCTACACGGTCGCAATTACGTGACAGAGTTGGACGACTTTTCACCAGAATTGGTATCATCCGTGATAATTATCGTATCAGTCCCGGCTTGTATGCTGTGGGGACTCCTCATAGGGATAGCCCTGTTCTGGTTACAGCAAATTACAAGTTGTCTTTTGATCTGCTTAGGTTTGAGCTTGCCGAAGTTGACTGCTGGATACTTGTTGTTGACACTAGGGGTATCAACGTCTGGTGTGCTGCCGGGAAAGGAACATTTTCTACAGATGAAGTTGTCTTGATGGTCAAGCAGACTCGTATTGCAGAGCTCGTTTCCCATAACACACTTATTGTTCCCCAACTATGTGCAGGCGGCGTATCATCATCCCTTGTTAAGAAGAAGAGTGGGTTTCGTATAATATTTGGTCCTGTTCAAGCACGAGATCTTCCTGAATTTCTCGAACGCGACAATACTGCAAGCGAAGGAATGAGGGCTGTGACCTTTACGTTGATGGAACGAGTGGAACTGATCCCTGTTGAGCTCTATCTTCAGCTTAAAACAATAGGGTTTGTTCTGATAGCAGGTTTCCTTTTTGCTTGGATAGGACCGCATATGTTTTCCTTGCAAGCAATTATTCAGCGCACCTTGCATTTGGGCATGGCGACTCTGCTTGGTCTGTTATGTGGCTCTGTTTTTGTTCCTATACTGCTACCATGGCTACCTTGTCGTCAATTTTGGCTGAAAGGGCTATGGCCTCCACTCTTGGTTGCTTTGTGTTGGGGGATCAATATTTATCCTCATGTAACGATTGAACTATTATCGTTAAGTGTCTGGATGTCTGTTTTTAGTTCTTTCCAAGCTATGAATTTTACTGGATGCACGCCATACACATCGCCATCTGGCGTAGAGTATGAAATGAGGCGAGGGATACCTGTTTTGGCTTTGTTAGCGATACTGGCTTTATTGGTGTGGTTGGTTGCGCCATTTGTTGATTAGGAGGTTTAATCATGCAAACAATGAGGTATATTGATAACACTACTACCTTAAAGCTTAATGTGGATGTTTGTGTTGGCTGTGGAAATTGTATCCTCGTCTGCCCCCATCGAGTTTTTGAGATTAAGCAGAAAAAAGCAACTATTTGTGATCTCAATGCCTGTATGGAATGTGGGGCGTGTGCAAACAACTGTCCGGTTGATGCCATCAGCGTCAATCCAGGTGTGGGATGCGTTGAGGCATATATTAATCGATGGCTGGGACGTCTTTTTAAAGACAGGGGAAGGAGTTCCTGTTGCTGAGAAAATGTTTGTGATGGAATCGTGAGTGCCATGTTTGCATGAAACAAGTTGGCCTTTATGGTTCCTTGACCGGGTATTTCGAGAGGAATGCAATTTATAACGTCGTCGCGTCAATGGTTCCATACTGGCCGTATTGAGCCATTGACGCGACGACGTTACTAAACCGATATCCTACGCAATTTCAGGATATTTATTATTTTTCGCGACCCTAAGGCAAGTGTCTGGAAACTCACTGGTATATCTGAAGTGACTACTTATTCAGAGTTCAATTACTCCCTGACAGGGCACTGACTGTAGACTTGAGTACTGAAATGGTTGTATCCAGTCTGGTCGTGATATTTTGGGCATCGGACTTGGCTTTGTCTGCAATGGAACGCATCGCCTGGAGCCCGTTCTCATTCAAATCCATGTTTAATGCTGTGCGAATATCGTTCAGTTTGCCCATGAAGGGCGCAAAGGTCTCGCCAACTGCAGAGAGTTCACCTTGAACGGTTGCAAACATTTGCTCAACGTTCTCTCTTCTCTTTTCAGAGGTCTCTCGAATGGCGGCGCTTTCAATTGTCTGCATCTGCTCTGACCACTGTTTCAGATAGTCAGCTTTTTTCTTGCGCATTGTATCCAATCTTTTGGCTACAGTTTTTCGTGACTTTTCAAGGTCATCGATGGAGTCAGAGAACACTCTGAACTGTTTTTTCAGATGGGGTCCACGTGCCATAAACATGGCTTCCATGGCTTTCGTCGTGGTTTCAATTTGTTTTTTTCCTACCCGTAATTCCTGTTCTACGCTTTGAATACTGTCAGCGGCCTGAATACCTTCTTGGTAAGAAGTCTTAGTGCAACCGGCTACAAATACCATCGCGAGAAAACAGGCTACTCCAAATGTGTACAAAGTTTTCATTCTCCCCCTCCTGGTCGAATTTTAACCATGAAATTGAGTATAGAAATCAGAGCATATAATGCAACTCTTCTTACAAATAGATGGAGTGATATAAGAACGTTCCTCATTATAGGCGATAATAACTTCAGGAAAAAAAATGATATATACCTATAAGCCTAAAAATGAATTTTATACCAATGAAAAATGCTTCATTACTGAGCTTTTGAACAGTGATGCTGATGCTGACTGTTCTGTGGCCCGTGCCAGAATTGAGCCGGGTATTACAACAGAGTTACATGCATTACTGGGGACAACAGAGCGATACGTTATCCTGGAGGGAGAAGGCGTGGTTGAAATTGACGGTTGCCCGGCAACACGTGTTACCACCTATGATGTCGTATGGATACCAGAAGGAGCCTGTCAACGTATAACAAACAGTGGAACTGGTGATTTGGTTTTCCTGGCTATTTGTACTCCGCGTTTTCGTCCTGGAAATTACCTCAATATGGAAAAAGAGTAACAGTGTGAATACCTACTTTCAACTTTCGTCTTTTGATGGTGCTGATGTATACTATCTTATATGTCGGAATATGGAGGAGTGTTTGTGAAGTATCTTGAAGACAATTCATTGATATTCAGTCGCTATGATCTTTTTCGTGAGCAGAAAGAAGAGCGAACACATAGATTTTCCCATGACGCATTGCTGCAAGAGGTGGCTGAGCATGTCATCCATGGAGATGATGAAAAAATTATCACCATTGTTGATCAGGCGTTGGAATATAAGAGGCCAGAAGAGGTAATACGGGAAGGCCTTATTCCCGGCATGGATGAGGTCAGCAGATTATGGGGTGAAGGAATATATTTTCTTCCCCAGGTTGTCCTGTCTGCAGATGCCATGCTCGAAGGTATTACCCGCTGTGAGGAAAAAATGGGTCGTCCCATGGAGAAAAAAGGAAAGGTGATTACCCACACTGCTGAAGGTGACATACACGATATAGGGCAGCTTATTGTTAATGCTCTGCTCAGGGCGGCAGGGTATGAAGTTATCAATCTTGGCGTAGATGTACCTGTTGATCTCGTGGTGCGAAGCTGTCAACAACACAGACCGATATTGCTTGGGGGAACAGCACTCATGACGACAACCATGACTGCCTTTCCTCGAATCGCCGCACGGCTGAAACATCTGAATTTACAGATACCATTTGTCTGTGGAGGAGGAGCTGTTAATGAAGATTTTACAGCTGGGTTTGATTTAGGTATATGGGGAAAAGAAGCTTCATGGGCTGTCGGAATTGCGGAAGATGCACTGCAGGGAATGACATGGAGCCAGATTCGAGAAAAATGGAATGGGTGATGGGAAGAATCTGGTTTACAGCCTTGTGATGGAGAACAGGAGAAAAAAATAATTCCAGGAGGCATATGCAGCTTAGCAAAACCATGGCCTATGCTCGAGCGGAGGAAATGATGTTCGGTACCTGCCTGTACCCGGTAACAACCAGAAGGGGAATGTGTCTGGGAGGAGGGGAGGTTATTCCGGAGATTGTTGTTCATCCCCGCGCTGGCAGCGAAAAGTCCTTGAAAACGCTACTTCGTGAGTTTGAACGAGGTTATAATGATGCTTTGGAGCGATGTGTTTCCATAGGGCATCCCCATGTCTGCCTGGAGATCGAACACGTTGCCCAGATGACTCAGAAAACAGAATGGGGTGAAGACGTAGCTGCTCAGACTGTTTCACTTATGGACAGATATGAAGAAAGGTATGGTATTGTTTCGGGCTGCCGGTTCACCATTGCTGACTTGCGTAAACCTGACATGGTGCATATGCGTGATTCAGATCGTTCCCAGCGTGTTCTGGAGGCGATTGCAGCTTGTGCTCGGCATGCTGATATGGTGGCCATCGAATCAATAGGTGGTAAGGAAATTTTTGATCACGCCATTATTCGCAATGACGTTACCGGTTTGTTGTTTGCACAGGCCGTTCTGGGTGGAAGGGATATGCAATGGCTCTGGCCGCAGATTGTTGCCATAGCCGAGCGGCATAATTGTCTTCCAAGCGGCGACACCAGCTGCGCCCATGCCAATACCGCAATGTTTATGGCCGGTGGGTATCATGGGCGGGAAATTCCCCACACCTTGGCAGCAATTTCGCGCGCTATCAGCGTGAGCAACACCTTGGTGGCCTATGAGTGTGGTGCTACGGGCCCTGGAAAAAACTGTGCCTACGAAAACCCTATAATTAAGGCCATTACCGGGGTGCCTGTATCCTGTGAAGGAAAAAGTAGTGCCTGTGCCCATTCTGATTTCTGCGGTAATGCCATCGCTGCTGTCTGTGACCTCTGGTCCAATGAAGCAGTGGAATATCACTCCATGTTCGGCGGGACCACAGCCGCGGTATTTACCGAGATGCTGGGCTATGATACAGCGCTCATGAACACTGCCATTAACCTGGGCTACGAGAAAGAACTGCAGGCCTGTATGGTTAATTCCGATCGTTATAGAGATCCTCAGAGCTATATTTTATGCCCTGATATTGCCTGGGAAATAGGCAAGGTGGTCGTTGAGCATCACCAGAGCCTTTATAGTAGAGCCAGAGCAGCAGCATTGAAATGCGGAGAGCTTATTTTTGGGGATGATAAACTACAATTGACAACCTATGAACATGACGCTCTGAGACATTATATGGCTGATCTTGAGAAATTGCCTGCGGATGAAGGAAATTTTATTGACCTGTGTCTGGAGAGATATGCCAGGATACATGGGTTTCGTAGAGAGTCTTACGGCCTGTAATGTTGGTGGAGAGATGGATGAGATCGGCGTAGCCGTAGACATCGGTACCAGTGGAATTCGTGCACAGGCTGTGGATCTGACCTCCGGAGCAGTCCTTTCCACCTCTATTTCCCTGGCTCATCCTCTTCCTGGCGCTAATGTTGTGGACCATTTACACTTTGCTCTTGAAGCTGGTGTTACTGTTGCGACCAGAATGTTACGAACTGCTGTGAACAGGGTCGTAGAAGGTCTCAAGGTTCCTGTTATAGCGATCAGGCGTTTGGCAGTGTGTGGTAACACGGTTCAGCTCTCCCTGCTGCAGGGGATTGAAGTGAGGGATCTGGCTTATACAGGGGCTAGAAAACTGGCAACCCTCGGTGTTGTGAAACCTGATCGCCGCGGGGTAAGTATACAGGCGGGAATATTACAGGGCCTGGAATTGAATGAAACCTGCCAGGTGCTTATTCCACCTGCTGTCTGTCATACCATTGGAGCAGATGCCCTGGCTATGGTGCTGCAAAGCGGTATTCTCCAGGAGCAGCAGACAGCATTGATTACCGATTATGGAACCAATGCAGAAATGGCTTTGTATCATAATGGCCGTATTATTACAGCTTCTGCCGCAGCAGGGCCTGCCATAGAAGGGCAACAGATTTCCTGCGGAATGTTGGCCGCGCCAGGTGCCGTAACTGATCTGCAGTTGATGCGTAACTTGCAATATCGTCTTTTGGTTCTGGATGAACAAATGCAGGTTGTACAGGGGCCGGTAGTTGATCTGGAACGAGCATCTTTGGTTTCCTCGAACAACGCGCAGGTGAAAGGCATCACCGGCACCGGTGTGGTTGCAGCTCTTTGTGAGGGGATACAAGCAGGTCTTATCGAACTTCCTTGTATCCAGACGCCCGATGCTTGCCTGCATCTGGGAAGGAAACTCTCTCTTACTGAGGAGGATTTGCAGGAGGCGGGTAAAGCTTTCGGCGCGATCAGGGCTGGGCATGTAACTCTTTGCCATGAGGCGGGGATTGGATATGGAGATATACACGTCGTGTATATGGCTGGAGCCGCAGGAACGTATGTAGATCCTGTTAAGGCGATGTTTATGGGATGGGTTCCCGCATATACAAAAAAGATTGTGCAGGTTGGCAATACCTCTTTAAAAATGGCAAGGCACCTGGTTATGGATCCCGCGCAACTGGATGTAATGCAACGGCTTGCAGATCGAATTCGGCCTGATCATTACGTGCTTGCGGCATCAGACACGTTTAAAAAAATGTATATGCTTGAGCTGGCATATTGGACGGAAGGTATGCCTATGACCAGTTACCGTACTATGCTGACTCGTTATGGGGTGAAAGCGTTTCCTGAAACCGTCTCTGCTCCCGAAATACTGCAAGCAGGAGCTATAGGGGACCTGGGCAATCCGGGAGTACAGGAGTTGAGTGTAGTCTCTGACCCAGGGGAGATCTTGCTCTTGTCCATTGAAGGTTGCACTGCATGTTCTGGTTGTGTGGATGCCTGCCCGCAGTCTGCACTTGAGTTAAGTTTTAAGGAAAATCGTCCAGTGGTTCAACTGTATCATTCACGTTGTGCTGGTGTTTCCTGCAAGCGATGTGAGCACGTTTGCCCTGAAAAAGTGATGGTGCTCAGTGATTTTTTTATGATCAGATGAGGGGCGTTCATGGCTGTGCTTGGTATTCTCACCTGTGAAATCATGGAGCTTGAGATAGCATCTCTCGTTGCCTTGGATACAGATCTGACAAAGATAACCGTTGTAGATGATCACAAAGCACAGCATCTTATTTCTTCCATTGAATCACAGCGTGTGCATACGGTATACCGAATTCCCCATATTTCAGCATTTGACCCTGAAAATTCAGGCGATGAAGCTCTTATCCGGGTTCTTGAACTTGGCCTGCACAGACGCAGGGATCTCCTGAAAGAGAAACTGGAACAAGAAAGCCGTCAGATGGATCGTTACATTCACTGTCTGTTTCTGGGCTATGGTCAGTGCGGAGGCGTGCTTGCTGATCCGGCTGAGACGGTTGATGTCACGTGTCCGGTTTTTTATCCCCGGTTTGCAGGGAAGCCAGTTGCCGACTGTATAGGTATATGTCTTGGTGGGGATGAGGAATATTACCGGGAGCAACGGCAGGTAGCAGGCACTTATTTTCTAACCCCCGGATGGTGTCGCCATTGGAAAGATATGTTCGGCTCCTTGGATACAGCTTTCAACGAAACCATGTCAACGAAGTTGTGCCGTCGGATATTGCGGGGCTATAAGCGGTTGTTGCTGGTTCATACTCCTGTAATGGCTTCAGGGGATATGCGTTCCTTTTCACAGGAACTTATCGAAATGTCGGACCTTGAGGTTCAGGAAAGGGAGGGGACTCTCTCTTTATTGGAGCAGGGGTACCGTGAGGCAAAAAAATATTTGGGAACAGGCCGTTGATGAGGTCTTTTTCTGGCCGCTAAAAAAGAAAAGAACGATGTATGGCTATCAAGGGAACGAGAATAGACGAAAAGCACCTCCATTTACTTCATGAGGGGCGTCAAAGAAGGGTGTATCGGTTTGATAACACCCAGGATGGCATACAGGTACTCGTGAAGTTTGCTAAAACAGCCTCTCCGTTTTCCAGGCAAGCGGAGATGTTTGCCAATGAGTTGAGGATAACACAACAGTTTGAGCACCCAGGAATTCGTAAAGCCTTAGAAACCGGAACCCTCTCTGGCAAAGCTGTCCTGTATCTTGAGTATATCGACGGCCTTAATTTGCAGGATTTCTGTGCCATAGAAAAACCAGGACTCTCTGATATATTGACCATAGGCATGGGGATTGCCGAGATCCTTACCGTACTTCATGGCGCTAACATTATTTATAAAAACCTGAGTAGTGAACATGTTATGATCGGCCCGGGACAACGTCCTGTGCTGATTGATTTTTCCATTGCCGTGCAGAGCACTTTATCCCAGGTATCAGATCCGGTAGATCAATTTGAAAATAATCTTGCCTACATCTCACCAGAGCAGACAGGAAGAATCAACAGGGGAGTGGATTATCGAACAGACTTGTACTCTCTTGGCGTTGTTCTTTACGAAATGCTGACCGGACTTGTTCCCTTTACTGCTGATACAAACGCTGAGCTCATTTATGAGCATATAGCAAGGCAGCCTCAGGCAGTTTCCTCTGTCAATCCAGAAGTCCCAGGTGTACTGTCTGATATTGTTATGAAGCTGCTGAACAAGGGGGCTGAAGAGCGGTATCAATCTGCCTTTGGTGTTGTTCGGGATCTGGAACGGTGCCTGGCACAATATCATAAAACAGGCCATATCAACTCCTTTACTCTTGGCAGGGATGATGTCTTTGCCAGGCTGCTTGTTCCACAGAGGCTGTACGGAAGAAATGTTGAGTTAGCAGTACTTGAAAAGAGTTTTCAACGTGCGGCATGCGGAAAAGGGGAGATAGTTCTTGTATCTGGCCCTGAGGGAAGCGGTAAAACTTTATTGGTCAATGAGCTTCAACGTGGGGTAATAGAAAGTGGCGGTGTGTTTATTTCCGGCACCTGCGATCAGTACCAGAGAAATGTTCCCTGTCATGGTATAAACCAGGCATTCTTTGTTTTAAGCAGTATTTTATCGGCATATTCTTCGCAGCGGCTCCATGCATTGCGTTTGCGTATTTGCAGGCAGAACCAGGATCATCTGGATCTATTAAGCGCAATGTGCCCTGGCCTGCATATGCTGGTGACGGATGCCGTGGCCAAAGAATCGGAAGATGTGCCGAAACTGCCTCCCAATCAACCGTTACATGCTGTTATCTGTTCAATATTTTCTCTTTTGTCTTGTGAGTGCGGCCCTCTTGTTCTTTTTCTCGACAATCTCCAGTGGGCTGATGCTGTGACCCTTGATGTTATCAGACTATTAGCTGGGGAAAAAAATAACAGTCCGTTTCTATTGATTGGAGCATATGATGATTCGTCATCTGATGCTCCTGTACGACACAATTTGAAATGTATAGACCAATTGTCAGATAATAGCTTTGTGCAGCACATCTCCCTGAAAAATCTGGATCAAAAGTCAGTTCAAAACCTGATTGAGGATATGATCCATCGATCAGATAAAGAAACAGCTGACTTTGCAGAGGCAGTTTTTACTAAAACCAAAGGGAACCCGTTGTTGGTCATAACCTTTATGCAATCACTGCATACAGAAGGTGCACTGTGGTTTGATTGTGAGCAACGATCATGGCAATGGGATGACGCATTGATACACCAGAGAGCTGTTGTTGAAGATGTAATTGCCTCGGTAACAATGAAGATACAGGAACTTTCTGAGCAAGCCCAGGATGTGATAATGACTGCCGCCTGTATTGGTAACGAGTTTTCCCTGGAAACGTTGGGTGATATTCTTGGGAGCAACACAGATACTCTTCGCAGACTATTGCTTGAGATCGAAGAAAATTTGTTGGTTGTTTCCCTGGGGAAATCACATAAAGAGGCTGGACGCGAAGCTGATAATGCTCCTTTTCTTGGGCCGACCCGTTTCACTTTTACTCATGCCAGAGTGAGGATGGCTGCAGAGTCTATGCTCCCCCAACAGAAAAAAAGACGTAACCACCTTGAACTGGGCCGTCTGTTTCTTTCAAAACTCTCTGGCAATGAATTGAAAAACCATATTTTTGCAGTGGTTGATCAGTTGAACGAGGGATTTCGTTATCTCAAAACAGAAGAAGAATTTTCGCAACTGGCTGAATTAAATTGCATGGCTGGTCACAGGGCTCGTTGTTCAGGCGGGTATGCTGCTGCGGTATGGTACCTGAATATGGGGCTTGGTCTTCTGCCAAAGGATCGATGGAACAGGTACCACGACTTGAGCTGCACCTTGTATGAAGAAGCGATTGAGGCAGAGTATCTCAACTGTAATTTTCCCAGGGTCCATGTACTGGCAGAGGAGTTATCTGCCCATATAACAGGAAAAAAAGAATGTACCAGGATCTGTAAGTATCAGATACTTGCCCATGTCGCTCAGGGTGATAGAGACAAGGCACTGACCCAGGCTTTTAAGGCCCTTGAGGTGTTGGGTGTTTTGAGTCAGGATGAAATTCCCAGCCTTACGGGCCATACCTTGTCTGGCACTGGTCAGGTGGATGTGGCAACAATCATCAAGGCCTCACGCACGCTTTCCCAGGAGATCCAGCTTGAACGTTTGCTTGAAAAATTCATGCAGATAGTTATGGAAAATGCCGGTGCTGAAAAAGCCGTACTGGTCATTACCCAGGGCGATAAAATGTTTGTACAAGCCCAAGGTACCATTGATGGACATGGAGTTGAGACGTTTGGTTCCATTCCTCTTGAAGAAAGTGATGATATTCCTCAATCGCTGATAAGCGCTGTGGTAAGGCAAAAACACGCTGTTGTGCTCGGAGATGCTCAGAATGATCCAGAGTACGCACAAGATGTGTATTTTCGTGAACATCTTTCCAGGTCCGTTCTGGGGCTGCCGCTTATTCATCAGAAAAAACTGGCTGGTGTGCTCTATCTGGAAAACAATTTGGCTGCCGATGTATTCGCACTGGACCAGCTGCAACTCCTTGATGCATTGCTCTCTCAGGCGGCAATTTCCATCGAAAATGCAAAACTTTATCAGAGCCTTGAAGAAAAATTACAAGAATTGCGTCTAACCCAGGATGCGTTGATGGAATCCAGAAATTGGTTGGATCGGTTACTCAATGCCCTTCCTGAGCCCATTTTTGTAAAGGACAGAAATCATCGATGGGAATTATTGAATGATGCCTTTTGTGCATTTGTTGGATTGAGCCGAGAGGAGTTGCTGGGTAAGTCAGATTATGATTTTTTCCCAAAGGAAGAAGCCGATGTCTTCTGGTCCAAGGATGAGTTGGTTTTCAACACTGGCAGGGAAAACGTAAATGAAGAAAAAATAACAAATATGCATGGGGAAAAGTGTACAATCCTTACTAAAAAGATTCTACACCGAGATGAAAAAGGGAACCCCCACCTTGTAGGGATTCTCCGTGATATTACCGAACGGGTAAATCTTGAGGCACAATTGCGGCAGGCTGTAAAAATGGAGGCCGTAGGGAATCTCGCCGGAGGATTAGCGCATGATTTCAATAATTTACTTACTGCAATCATGGGGTATTGTGATTTGTTGCAGATGCGGGTGGGAGATGATGAGCGGCTGCAAAAAAATATACGTAGGATAAAAAAGGCAGGCCAAAGTGCAGCCAGCTTAACTCAACAACTCCTTGTCTTCAGCCGTAAACAGGTTCTGCAACCACGTGTATTGGATCTCAACCATGTGGTTGTGGAAAGTGAAAAGATGCTGCGGCGACTGATTGGTGAAAATATTCATGTAGAATGTCAGCTTCAGGATGATCTTGACAGTGTAATCGTTGACCCTGTTCTTATGGAGCAGATCATCATGAATCTATGCATTAACGCAAGAGATGCCATGCCAGACGGTGGCAAATTGACTCTTGAAACAGCCAATGTGGAACTAGATGCAGAATATGCAAGCCACCATCTGGATGTGGAACCTGGCCACTTTGTCGTGCTGACCGTAAGTGATACAGGAGTGGGGTTTGATGAAGAAACCAAATCTCGCATTTTCGAACCATTTTTTACAACCAAGGACAAGGGCAAAGGAACCGGGCTTGGTCTGGCAACGGTCTATGGAATTGTTACACAAAGCCAGGGGCATATTGTTGTTTATAGTGAACTGGGAGTTGGTACGACATTTAAAGTCTATCTTCCCCGGGCAGAGGGTGAAAAGGTACTACCGGAAGATACAGAGTCGCCGAAGGAGGAAATAGTAAAAGGTAAAGAGACCATACTTCTGGTTGAAGATGAAACAATGGTGCGTGAACTTGCATGTACTATTTTGCAGGAGTACGGCTATCGAGTGTTGGCTGCTATAAATGGAAGAGAAGCATTGCAGATTCTCGATAATTGCTCAAATGTCCCAGATTTGCTGATTACTGACGTGGTTATGCCGGAAATGGGAGGACGGGAATTAGCGGAACAGATGGCGCTGAAATGGCCGGACATTCGTATTCTCTTTATTTCAGGTTACACGGGTGAAGCCATTCATCGCCATGGAGTTCTTGATAAAGGAATTGAGTTTCTCCAGAAACCCTTTACCCCAGAAGCTTTTGCAAAGAAGGTCCGGGATATGCTGGATACCCCTATTGCAAAAATGCATGACTGAAGATGGTATTTTTCTGGCAGAGAGTGTTGTTAATCTATGCACACTCTCTGTGCTAATGAAATCATCCCTTCAAGGCGTAACTCATCACGCGGACGTATCTTTTTGGTTTCATTCGTCTCCAAACTGTAATTGATTAGAGGTGCTTCATATTTGGACAAGCGCGATTTTGAGCAGGTAAACGTAGACTCCGTGGAGTGTCTGGGATCAGTTACCCCAAGCCAGCTTGATATCTGATATCAGCGTGTTGTTGATCATGTTATTCTTGGCCAGGTTATGAGTTGAGCACTAGAAATCTTCAGGAATGTAGACATCAAAAAAGGTCCTTTCGCCCAGAATGGAGTCAATCTCCCACTGGAGTTTTTGCACCTCTTCTTTTTGCATCCATTTTGTCCAGTTATCAGCTGTTTTCCATTCACTTATCACAATATATTCCCCTGGATCATTCATATTGGAGTATGTGGATCTGGAAATAAAACCGTCCTGTTGCTCTGCACTTTTACGAAGGCTCTGTAGAAGAGGAACAAGTTTTTCCTTCTGAGATATCCTAAACAATCTTCTGCTTATAACTTTGACGTGCATCGTAGCACCTCCAGGTGGGAAGTATTTGTATATATGTAGAATATCGTATCCTTGTAAATACGTCAGCCTTTATTTTTCTGACTGTCTGTTCTCTTAATCCCGTATATTGAGCCCCCCCGATTTCGTTGTAATCAATGTAAATTTTTGGTTATACTGCTTGTGATGCTGTAATATTTTGTTTTTATTTAGATATTGTCTCGATAATTCACGCCTCCTGCTGATTATCGGTGGCTATTGTTGGGACAATCATGCTATGTTTTTCCAGATGAAATCGGGACTGTTGATTGGTGTTTGTTTATAATCGATGATTTGATCTCACTTTTAAGGCGGGCATATTTTGTTCCATGTCATGGCTGATTGGATTGGGGGGAACCAGGTTACTTGATCCTGATGTAGGCTTTTTGACAATGACCTTGTCAAAATTGCCAGTTAGCGTGATAATGAACACAGGGCAGGCAGATTACCCTGAACTCAAGCATATTCCGGCTACAAAGACCCTTCTTTTATCTGATACTGGGATTATGGCTGAAAGGGACGTACACAGGCAGCAGCAATTTAGTGGCGTTATCAGTTCGGTACGAGCCACGGTGGTTGATATCCACTGTCCAGGTTCTCTGCCGCCACTGTATTCTATCTTAAAAACAGAAGGAATACATGCGACTGTAATCGAGATTATCGATCATCTTGATGAACATCTGGCCCGTGGTATCGCCTTGACAACAACAGCCGGGCTTGCCAAGGGAGATAGGGTTCAGGGTTACGGTAGACCGATCGAAGTTCCCATTGGTAACCAGCTTCTTGGCCGTATGTTCAACGTCTTTGGAGACGTCATCGACAATGGAGAACAGCCTGATTTTAAAGAATTCAAATCCATTCACCAGCATCCCCTGAGTCTCTCTGAACGGGTGGTCAGTGAAGAGATATTTTTAACCGGCATTAAGGGAATCGACCTTCTGGTTCCCATTGAAAAAGGTGGCAAAACGGGCTTGTTTGGTGGAGCTGGTGTCGGCAAGACCGTGGTGATTACTGAGCTGATTCACAATATGGTGGCCAGCCACAAAGGGGTGAGTATTTTTTGTGGTATCGGTGAGCGATGCAGGGAGGGCGAAGAACTGTATCGGGAGATGGGAGAAGCCGATGTCCTGAAAAATACGGTCATGGTTTTCGGCCAGATGAACGAATCACCCGGTTCCCGGTTTCGTGTTGGTAATACAGCCCTCACTATGGCGGAATTCTTTCGAGACGTTCAAGGGCAGGATGTGCTGCTGCTTATCGACAATATTTTTCGATTTATCCAGGCCGGCATGGAGCTCTCTGGCCTGATGGGACGCCTTCCATCACGACTTGGCTATCAACCCACCATGGGAACGGAGCTGGCAGGATTACAGGAGCGGATTGCCAGCAGCCGTAAGGCTGCTATTACTTCCATACAGGCGGTTTATGTGCCGGCAGATGATCTCACTGATCCAGCGGCTGTGCATACCTTTTCTCATTTATCAGCATCAATTGTTTTATCCCGCCAAATGGCGAGCCAGGGATTTTATCCCGCCATTGACCCATTGCAGTCCAGATCCATGATGCTCAACCCTCGTATTGTTGGGGAAAAGCACTACCAGGTTGCCCGGCAGGTCCGCAGGACACTCTCTGATTATGAAGATTTAAAAGACATTATTGCTATGCTCGGCCTAGAAGAATTATCGCAGAATGACAGGCGTATAGTCAACAGGGCCCGTCGTCTTGAACGTTTTCTCACTCAACCGTTTTTTACTACAGAGCATTTTACAGGCCTGGATGGGCGGTTCGTTCAATTGGAAGATACCATTAATGGCTGTGACAAAATACTCAATGATGCATTTTACCAGATCCCTGAAAGCGGTCTTTATATGATCGGTTCCATTGACGAGGTGAAAATCGATAATAATGTCACCTGAGCAAATGGAACAACAACATATCCGGCTCAATATCATGTTGCCTACAGCCATATTTATTGAAATACAAGTGCTTCAAGTCAGGGCTGAAAGCGATACCGGCGAATTCTGCTTAAAACCACGCCATATCGATTACGTGACCTCTCTGGTTCCGGGTATTTTGACATACAGGAATTTACAGGGTGAAGATAATTTTGTAGCTATTGACGGGGGAGTCCTGGTCAAAGTCAGAGGCAAGGTTGAGATCGCTACCCGAAATGCTGTCGCAGGAGAACTGGGAGAGCTTGTCGATATCGTTCAACAGATGCAGCAGGAGTATGACGACAGAGAAAAGGCCAGCAGATCTGCTGCAGCCAAGCTTGAGATCGGTTTTTTAAAACAGTTTAGCCGACTCGGCAGCCAGTAGTTAGTGTCTTTCCAGAAAATACATGAGGATTTTTCCTCACGTTTAAGGGCTAAAATGCTTTTTACCGCAGGCATATAGTTGACATCGGAGTCTTCGCTTGCCTTCGAGGGTAAAGCTTTGAGCATAACACAAAAATTGGGTAAAAAGACCATTTAGAAGAGTCACTGGTTAAGGCTGAATTTCGGGGCGTTCAGGTAGCTTTTTTTGTTGATTAATGCAGAAACTGACACTTTTATGTTTGAACCGATGTTTCAAGGGAACAATGACAGAAAATGATAATAAACAGGAGCAATTTTCTACAGAAGTTTCCAAACGGGAGAAGCGTAGGATGCGTACCCGTAACAGTGGCCGCGATGGAATGTGGTACGGGTTGGGAATGTTTGGCATAATCGGCTGGTCTGTGGCCATCCCTACCATGGTGGCTGTCTTTATCGGAATCTGGATCGATTATCACTTCCCGACGCAATATTCGTGGACTCTCATGTTGCTGTTTATCGGGCTCTTGGTTGGCTGTTTAAATGCCTGGTACTGGATTCAGAAAGAACGTGAAACCATCACAAGGGAAAGAGAGGACAACGGGGGGGCATAGTATGCATATGCTGCAGGGTGTTATTTGGGGCCTGCTATTGGCGCTGTTCTTTTTTGGGGGGTTATGGCTGACGGTCCGACGTATTCCTTTCGCAAAAAAACCAGGTCGTATGCTGCTGGTCAGTGCCCTGATCAGATTCCCGGTTACGCTCGCGTGTTTCTGGATTGCCCTGCAGCATGGTTTACTGACTTTTGGAATAGCCTTTCTTTTTTTCCTCCTCACAAGGTTTCTATTCATAAGAATAATACCTCAGTCTCACAGGGGAAATGTTCATGCGAATTAGCCCTGATTCTATAATTTTCTATCAGGTTGGGCCGTTTAAACTTAACGCGACCATTGTTTGTACCTGGCTGGTCATGCTGCTGCTTACCCTGGCAAGTTGGTGGGTGACCAGGAGGTTGCATCGAGGCTCCAATATATCCCGTTGGCAGAATTTCCTTGAATCCATTATTGCGCTCATAAATGGTCAGATACAGGATGTAACACGGCAGGATCCACGGAGGTTTCTCCCGTTTATTGGAACTCTTTTTCTATTTATCGCCGTCTCTAATCTGCTCAGTGTGGTGCCAGGTTTCCAGGCTCCCACGGGCTCTCTTTCAACCACCACCGGGCTGGCAATTTGTGTATGTATTGCCGTGCCTGCTTACGGCATAGTGGATAACGGTTTGCTGGCATATCTGAAAAATTATATTCAGCCGACTCCATTGATGCTCCCCTTCAATATTACAGGTGAAATAAGCAGGACTTTGGCGTTGGCCGTTCGACTTTTTGGCAACATTATGAGTGGTTCTATGATTGCTGCTATCCTGCTGGCTATAGCACCTCTGATTTTTCCGGTGTTAATGAATTTGCTTGGCCTGCTCACCGGCATGGTGCAGGCCTATATCTTTGCAATTCTGGCAGCAGTGTATATCGGGTCCGGCCTCAAGGTTCGATCCCATCGCAGATAAATAAACAAAAGAGTACAAATTAACTGATGTTTAGGAGGATATGATGGACAACCTGACTTTGATAGCAATAGCCTCCATTTTTACCGCAGGTATATGTATCAGCATTGGGTCCATCGGTCCTGCCCTTGGAGAAGGGAAGGCCCTGGCCCAGGCTTTGAGTTCCATAGCCCAGCAGCCTGATGAAACAAATACCATTACCAGAACATTGTTTGTTGGACTGGCCATGGTGGAGTCAACGGCTATTTACTGTTTTGTAGTCTCGATGATCCTTATCTTTGCCAATCCATTCTGGAATTATTTTTTGTCAAGGGCCGGGGGGTAGGCAATGCTCATTGACTGGTTTACGGTTGGTGCTCAGATTGTCAACTTTCTCATCCTTATTTATCTGCTGAAACGTTTTTTATACAAGCCCATCCTGAAAGCAATGGACGAACGGGAAAAGAATATTGCTGACAGGCTGGAGCAGGCCGAGTCACTAAGACAAAAGGCTGTTGCTGATGCAGAGATCTCTGCACTGGAACGCCAGGAACTGGAAACCTATAAAGAACACATACAGCAGGAGGTCAAAAAAGAAATTCAGCAATGGCATGAAGAGGCTTATGCAAAGGCAAAAGAGGAAGTGGAAAAAGCAAGGATCTCTTGGCTCGAGCATCTTGACCAGGAAAAAGAATTTTTTTTCAGGAAGGTAAAAGAGACACTCTGCCACCAGGTTTTCAGCGTTGCAGCCAAAGCTGTTCAGGATCTTGCCGATGAGCAGCTCGAAGCAAAAATGATTACCCGCTTTTCTACCCTGTTGCCAGAAGCATTCCCGGCAGATGAAAACAAAACAACTGTTGTATCAGATGTTCAAGTGAAGACCGGATTTTTGATCAGTAATGATCAGCAGAAGGAGATCCAATCAGCAGTGAACAAAATATTTCCCGATCTCGAACCTGAATTCATAGTAGATCCCGGACTGGGCTTTGGCATACTTCTGCTGGCAGGTAATACCAAATTTGAATGGAATGTCAGGGGGTACATGGATGAAATGGAGGATCAGGTCATGCGTGCACTTACTCCGGGTAGAATACGCAGGCAATAGCTTATGGCAATGCGTGAGCTGCAGAAAATATTAGAGGAAGTTACCTCAGGGATTGATGGAAGCCTCGATAGCATTGCACCTGCCCCCAAAATAGAGGAGGTGGGGCGTATCCGCAGGATCAGCCAGGGTATCATCTGGGCTGAAGGCTTGAACAGGGTACAGTCCGAGGAACTGGTAATATTTGGAGATAAAGCCACCGGTCTGGTGCTTGACATTTTGCCAGACAGAATTGGCATTGTTCTCCTTGATAACGATGATTGTTTAAAGTCAGGTGATGAAGTTTCCAGGACAGGTAAGGTTTTGGATGTTCCGGTTCACAACGAGCTGGTGGGCAGGATTATTGATCCTCTTGGCAACCCGCTGGATGATAAGCCCCGTTTGCCCGATGAACAACGTTTACCGGTTCAGCGTGAAGCACCTGCAATCATGGATCGAGCTCCGGTCGATACTCCTCTGCAAACAGGGATAAAAGTGATTGATGCCCTTGTCCCCATCGGGCGTGGTCAGCGTGAGCTAATCCTTGGTGACCGACAGACCGGAAAGACTGCAGTGGCTGTAGATACCATTATCAACCAGCGCGGGCGAAATATAATATGTATCTACTGCGCTATAGGCCAGCGCAGTTCAAGTGTTGCTAAAGTGATTGATGACCTGCAGCGCAATCACGCCATGGACCACACTATTGTAGTAGTGGCTGAAGGCAATGATGCTGCCGGTCTTCAATATATCGCGCCCTATGCTGCCACATCCATAGGGGAATTTTTTATGGGGCAGGGCCATGATGTCCTTGTGGTATACGACGATATCACCCGTCATGCCCAGGCATACAGGCAGATTTGTCTTCTCTTGCGCAGACCTCCAGGCCGTGAGGCATTCCCGGGAGATATTTTTTATATCCATTCACGGCTGCTTGAACGATCCACCCATTTACGTGAAGAGCGTGGAGGTGGTTCTCTTACCGCTTTGCCAATCATTGAAACCGAAGCGCAAAACATATCTGCCTATATTCCGACCAATCTTATTTCCATAACAGATGGTCAAGTCTATCTCTCGCCAGATCTGTTTCAAAAGGGACAATTACCTGCTGTTGAAGTCGGAAAATCCGTTTCACGCGTCGGTGGCAAGGCTCAGCTGCCTGCTTACAGAAAGGTTGCAGGTGAGTTGCGCCTTTCGTATTCCCAGTATCAGGAGCTTGAGTCCTTTTCCAGATTTGGTACCAGGCTGGATGATGATACCCGTCGTAAGCTTGTCCATGGCCGCAGAGTGAGGGAATTGCTTAAACAAGATCAGTATGATGCCCAGGCTGAGGCGGAGCAGATAGCTGTTCTCTTTGGGGTAATTCAAGGATTGTTTGACAATGTTCCCTTACGTTCCGTTGCCATGGTTGAGAAAAAAATTATTGAACTGGTGCGAGGGGATCCTGATTTGGCCGAGGTTGTTCGTGCGGCAGGCAAGCAGGATCAGATATGGGATACACTGAAAGACAGGCTCATACATGTTATCAATGCTGTCTGCGAGCTGGATGAACATAGGCAAAATAGTGAGCAACCTGAATGAGAATAGGTAGCGCATGGAAACCTTGGAACAGCTGCAACGTAAGATAGAAACAGCCCATGATCTGCTCTCGGTGGTTAAGACCATGAAAAGTCTGGCTGCAGTGAATATAAGGCAGTACGAAGGAGCAGCAGCTTCTCTTGATCGTTACTATGTAGTGGTTGATACCGGATTGCAAGCATTGTTTCGTGAACAGGCAGAAATACCCCAGCGACATGTGAAAAAGCATGCCGTATATCTTGTACTGGGCTCTGATCAGGGGATGTGCGGTCAGTTTAATGAGGTAGTTGTCAAATACGCGTATGATCATGCTGAAAAGCTTAAAGCGGAAGGAAATACCTGTGTTTTTTGGGCTGCAGGTGAAAGGGTACATTCAGCCCTGGAACAAGGGTTTGGTGCAGCTGAGTTTTTTTCCCTGCCAAACAGCATAAGCGGTATCAGTAACAAAATGCAGCGGATTATGGAAACGTTCGCTACCTGGCAGAAACAACGTGAAGTCGGCACGCTCTATATCGTTTATAACCGGCAGGAAAAAAAGACTATAGGGTATCATCCCTTTATGCAGAGAATTTTTCCCTTTGATGATCACTGGTTGGAGGAGAAAAGAAAAAAAGAATGGCCCAGTCGCTGTATTCCCATGCTCGGATTACCACCCGCAATGCTGTTTGAGCATCTACTGCATCAATATATGTTTGCTTCTTTTTTCAGGGCTTTTGCTCAATCCATGGCCAGTGAAAATGCTGCACGTCTGACAGCCATGCAGGCAGCAGAAAAAAATATCATGGAGATGCGTGAAAAACTCCAGGGAACATACCGTGAAGCAAGGCAGAATGTTATAACCTCTGAGTTGTTAGATATCGTATCCGGTTTTGAAGCAGTGATTGAAGGTTGATTATGCAGGAAAAGAACATGAAGGAGCCAACATGGTTGCTGGTGAAGATGAAATTACGTTTTTGATCCGACAACAGGATGTTATTTATCTTCTGTTGCCATTGATATACTTCTGGTGATCAAAAGGCAGTTAGCTGGATCGTTAACTGCCCGATATGTTTGTTTAACCCGGCCACCGTTCCTGGAACGAGAGGCCGATAAATAGGCTACATCTCCTATTTTAAGTGTAAATTTGATACGTTAACGGGTAAGTAGAAGCAACCAACTCATTGAGCTTTGTAAAAAAAATCACCACTCAATGAATGGTAAACTAAATAGCTTGTTGAACCGTTTTCCGTTGTTTGCAAGGCTATTCTATAGTCGGAAAAGGTGCTGGGTCGGTAAATACCCAATCACGATTTTGAACTGGTGTATGGCATGAGATGCAGGTCTGGGCCCCTTTATTGAAGGGTTTTAGATCTGGCCCAACCCAACGTGCCCACCCCCAACCGTAAGTATTGGAATATTTTTTTGAGTCCTTTATCATAAATTCCACATGAACAAATTGCCCCGGTACAGTTGCCTCTTCCCAATTTTCTAACTGAATATCTTTCCAAACAACCTTTCCTAACATAGCGCCATCAGGCCAAGGATTAGTTTGGCCAACGCGTGCAGCGTCAACAGCAGTTTTATTGCCGAGTATTATTCGAAGTGTATTGTTATCGGTTCTATGTGAAACTGCTATTGAGGACCAGTTTTGCCATCCTGTAGGATAGTCAATGTTGTGTGATGATGTAATTTCAGTCCCGGTGGCAACACTTGCTAATCCAACCATGATTAATGAGACCAAAAATGATAATTTAAATTTCATGTCAATCTCCTCTTCAAAAATGGATTCTAGTTAACGTGCGCTTCAACTGCGGCATTTGACTGTCGCACGTACGTACGCGATGGCTCGGCAATTCAAATAGTATCATATTTTATTAAAATTGATTTCATAAAATCGTTAATTTTAGTCGCTATTGATTTAAGTTCATGGTCGAAAAGTTCAGTGCCATGGGCATCCCCAGAATAAAAGAAGAGTTCTTTTGGATCACAAAATAATTCGAGCATTTTTCGGTTATCCTCAGCTCCGCCATCCTTCTCTGAGTTCAACAACAGTTTTGGTATTTTGATTGCTTTTAATTCGTTGGCGTTATAGAAAATAGTGCCTTCATATTCAATTGGAGCTGAAAGAGCTATCACGCCGACTATACTATCATTATTTACATTTCGAGCAGCGACCTTTAAGGATGCAACCCCACCTCTGCTTGCACCGACAAGAACGATTTTTTTTACACCCAGTCCATGAGCATATGAAATGACCTCTTCAAGAATTTCTGATTGGTCATTCATGTGCGTCGGATAAGTATATGTAAATCCCATACATCTATCTAATCGTAAATGGCGAATAAGTGGATTCCATTCACTTTGTTCATTTGTATCCATATTCGAAAAAATAATTGCAATATCACCAGAACCGTAAAGGTTGCCAGTTATAGACTTGTCTTTTGTTAGCGATACATTGAACGGTTTCTCAATATCCATTTTAGATTCATCCTTATTGGCTACTACCAAAGGTATTGTGCCGGAGAGAACCATTTTTTGGTCCGAATCCGGTAAAGTGAAAAATTATAGATTTTTATCGATCATGAGTTTTTTCATGCATTCATCTGCAATACAATTTGGCTCCATGCCTTCATAAATTGATATTTTATTTAGACCGATCTGGATTACTTGGTCTCGAATTAAACGATTATACCAGAGACTTCGTTCAAGATAATTTTGAATCATTTTTTCGGGGTCAGACGAAGCAATGCTGAAAGTATTAGCACGTATCCGCTTTTCAATCAAAGAATCTTCAGGTAACAGAAAAATCCCTGAAATGTCACCGGTTAGATTGGAGACATAAGGTGGTCTTAGCGCCCATCCTTCAATAATCGTTTCCGAATCCCAAGTTGAATGATTCTCAAAAAGTTTTAATAAAGCTGGCCACAACTCTTGATGTTGCTTGTTGATATCCAGAATTAACTCGCTAATATTCTTTTTAATGTAATATTCGCGATAATCAAGGTTTTCCATGTAATGAAAAGCAGGATGGGATGATGGATCAGTAACAGCTGCAATCCCGGCCCCGATATCATCGGTGGAAATAAGCCCGTACTGTAATCGAGCACTGATAATGCGAGAGATGGTTGTTTTCCCAACCATGGGAGCACCACCTATATACAATACCCTTGGATATTTCATTGTCGTTCATTCTACCGGATAGAGCGGAAGGCTCACAGCTTCCGCCTCTCCTCAGGACCGGACGAGCGAGTTTTGTTGGTGTGTCTTCTGCACATCCACCGCGTGAGGACCTTAAGCAGGAGTTTAATATATGGTTTGGTCGCCAAAGCAAGCTTTTTCAGAAATAAGAAGTGGCAGGAGCACATCACTGCCTGGGAGCAGAGCTTGCTGACTCAGAGAGAATACTGCAGAACGTACGAACTGTCGCTATCAATTTTATCCACTTATTCTAGAGGCACAGGTTACTCCATATTACGGGTGCACCCTATCGAAGGAGATGCGCTCAAAATGCATCTCCTTCGACGTGTGTTGATTACATTGCTTCCTTATACAACCTAATCAGGTCATCGAGGGTAATTTTTCTCGGATTGAACAGGCAGCAGATATCTTTGATCGCGTTATCGGCGAGTAATGGAATATCAGACTCTTTCACACCTATATCAGCCAAACCTGCTGGAATACCTACAGCTACGGATAGCTTGCGTATAGCCTCGACTCCTTTTTCCGCCACTTCCATAGACGACAGCCCTTCGGGATTAACACCCATGAGTACAGCTATGTCAGCATAGCGCTGCGGACAGGCGATCAGGTTGAACGCGCAGCCATGGGGCAGAAGAATTGCATTGCAGACGCCATGCGGCTTGTTGAGTAAGGCCCCAGGTTGATGCGCCATGGCATGGACAATGCCTATACCGGCGTTATTGAAGGCCATACCCGCCAGGTATTCTGCATAGGCCATTTTATCGCGGGCTTCCATATTGTCGCCATTGGCAACGGCTTGGGGTAGGTACTCAACAATGAGTTTGATGGCTGCAACTGCGCAGGCATCGGTAACGGGGTTAGCCAGGGCCGCCACATAGGCTTCGATGGCATGGGTCAGTGCATCCATACCTGTTGAAGCTGTCAGCGCCGGCGGCATGCCGACCATGAGCACTGGATCGTTGATGGCGATTGTTGGCGTGATGCGGGCTGTGGCAAAGATCATCTTTACATGGGTCTCAGTGTTGGTGATCACCGCAAAGCGGGTCATCTCAGCCGCTGTTCCTGCGGTGGTGTTGATGGCAATGAACGGAGGCAATGCATTGGGAACAGCGTCAACGCCGGCAAAGTCGCGGATATCGCCGTCATTGCAGGCAACAATGCCTATCCCCTTGGCACAGTCGTGTGAACTACCGCCGCCTAGGCTCACCAACATATTGCACTTGTTTTCTTTATAGATTATCAACCCTTCCCGTACGTTCACATCAGTGGGGTTGGGTTCCGTATCGCTGTACACCAGGGTTGTTATGCCCGCGTCTTCCAATATTTGTTTGATTTGATCAGCCATTCCCAAGGCGGCCACACCCTTATCCGTCACCAAAAGAGCTTTGGTCCCTCCAAGGAATTTAGCGGCGTCGCCCAGCTGTTTCACCGCACCAATCCCCATTTTGCTGACTGAGGGAATAAAGAAATCAAATACTTGCTCTGCTAATGCCATGCTGTTGCTCCTTTTTGGATTGTTTATACCAGAGGGCCCGGCTGGCCAACTGGTGGCAACCGGACAATAACTGTAAGGGCAAAGCAGGAAGAGTGCCAAAAAAGAATATTTAAAAATAACAGTAAAAACAGAGAGTAAGCTGATTGATCAACGCAAAGATCGACCTGGCGACTGTCGCGTTTTTTTACAATCATTATTGGTTGGAAGTTCTAACAGCTTAATATTAATGAAAAAAACAATGTGCTGTCAAGATTGTTGACACATGACTGATCAGGGGTCTCAGGACCCTATACCATCAGACAGTGCGGAGAATATCAGGAGCCATACTCGGTTTTCCGGTTTTTTTTTCGGGACATGAGCCTTTTATTAAGCGTTTGTCTGGAATAGCCGAGCAGAGAAGCTGCCACCCGTTGATTGCCCTTGGCCAGATGCATGGCTTCATCAATGAGAAGATCTTCCACCTCACACACCTTTGGAAAACGGTCCCCCGTTTCCCGAAGCCAGTCGCTAAACCGTTGGGTTAGTGCAGCTTCCTGCAGGAGAGGAGAGGGTAGTTGGCCCACGACATCCTTGAAAAATTCAAGTGAAAGCATGCCTTGTCTATGCCTGGCCACTGCGTCAAAGGCCAACGCCTTTAATTCGCGTATATTACCTGGAAAGGAGTAATTGGTGAGCATCGTGTTCAATTCATGAGGGTAAGCGGGTACTTTTTTGTGGAATATCTCCGCAGCTTCCTCAAGAAAGGCGTCCAGTAAAAGGGCGATGTCCTCCTTACGATCCCGCAATGGAGGAATTTGCACTTGGTGGGAACACAAACGATAATAGAGGTCGTTGCGAAACGTTTTGTCTGCAACCAATTTCCGAAGATTCTTGTTAGTTGCGGCAATGATACGCGCATTGCTGATGTGCGGAACGTCCGAACCGATGGGATAGTATTCCTGCTCCTGAAGCAACCGGAGCAGTTTTACCTGGGATGGTTCCCCCAGATCGCCTATTTCATCGAGGAACAAGGTGCCTTCTGCAGCCTGGGTAATAAGACCTTTTCGGGCCTGGTCTGCACCGGTAAAGGCCCCTTTTGTATGCCCGAAGAGGGTGTCTGAGAGCATATTGTCGTCAAGCCCTGCTATATTGACCGTGACGAACTTGCCGGGAACACCACTTAGCCGATGAATCGCCTGCGCTATCAGTTCCTTGCCGACGCCTGTCTCACCGAGAACGATCACAGGCTGCATAGAAGGGGCAATCACCTCGCAGTACTGAAATACCGAAGTCATCTTGACACTGGTCGTTATAATTGAAGCAAAGGCTTCCGGCTGGGTCACGGTGTTGGTGAGCAGGTGATCCCGCAGTTCCCTTACTTGATTTTTCAGGCTGCACATCTCAATGGCGCGTTTGACGCTTGAGATGAGCCGTGCATTGTCGACGGGCTTGACAAGGTAATCGAACGCACCCAAGCGCATGCATTCCACAGCTGTCGCCACCTCATCCGCCGCTGTCATGACAATAACGGGAATATGCGGATAGTCGCGGCAGAGTTCAGTCAGCAGGTCGGTCCCGGAAACGTTGGGCATGAACAGATCAAGCACCACAACACCGATGTCTCCCTGTTCGATATGGGTAATAACCTGCCTGCTGTCCGCCTCGGTACGCACGTGGCGAATCCCGGCATAACGCAGAACAACAGCGGAAGACTGCAGGATATGTTCCTCGTCATCGACAAGAAGCACGGAAAAAGACGTATCCATGACTATACCTCTTCCATATTTTCCGGACAGAGGATCGGTAAGCGAACCGTGAAGGTGCTGCCCTCTCCTGGGAAGGAATCACACTCGATCAGGCCGCCATGCTCCTTGACAATGCTGTAGCAAATGGAAAGCCCAAGCCCGGTGCCGCCACAATCGTGCTTGGTGGTGAAAAAAGGATCGAATATCACCTGTCTGAGCTCCTCGGTCATGCCCATGCCCTCGTCACAGACCATTATGACCACTTGGTTATGCTTCCTGTCGTGGCAGGTGAACAGGTAAACCCCTGCATGCCGCTTTTCAACCGCATGCAGGGCGTTCATGGTCAGATTGATAACCACCTGTTCCAATTGCTGGAAACTACCTTTGACAGGAGGCAGGGATTGGGCCAGGAAACAGTCGAACGAATCTGTATGCTTGCGTATCTGATTCTGGAGCATGGGCATAGCCGCCTGAATGACTCGGTTGACATCTACCGTTTGATTGAGCTGGGATTTTTCCTGACGGGCAAAGTTTTTCAAGCCGGTAACAATTGTATTGATGCGATTGGCCCCTTCAATCAAGGCGTCAAGCATCTTGGGGATGCAGGTGGAGACCTCTGAAAAAGGGAGCCTCCCAATATAAAATGGGCTGTTTTTCAGGGCGTAAAAGCTGAGGACTCGCTGGATTTCCGGCCAAATACTATTGATGAGCTGGGCATTGGAGAGAATGAAGTTATTGGGGTTGTTGATTTCATGGGCAATGCCGGAGGCCAGGGTGCCGATGGCAGCCATCTTGTCGATCTGGCGCAGTCGTTCCTGCATTTTCCGGTTTTCTTCTTCAGCCGCCTTACGTTCGGAAATATCGCGAACAGCAGCCAACACCCGATATTCCCCGCCAATGACCGCTCCCTTCATGGTTACCTCAATCCAAAAAAGCCGGCCGGAGCGATCTCTTGCCAGCCATTCAAACATATGGGAAGCGTCGTAACGACGGGTCTTATGGATTTTCTGGAGCACATCCTCGTAGGTGTAGGGCGGAAAACCGGCGGATAAGGTTCCTACGTTTAATTTTAGCACCTGCTCGCGCTCGTAATCGTACATTTCGCACATTTTCCGGTTGACATCAAGCATGGCACCGTTTTCCGGATCAAAGACAAAGGTCGCGTCATTGGCCGCATCAAAGATGGTACGATAATTCGCCTCGGATTGGCGTAAAGCTTCCTGGACACGTGTCTGTTCCCGAATGTCTGCAAAAATGGCCATATATCCGATCGTGTTCCCATGGCGATCGCACACTGGCGCGGTAGACAGGCTGACATCGATCAACATGCCGTTTTTATGCATACGTTGGGTTTCTACGGATTGGCGGGTCTCTCCTTTTTTCAGTCGCTGGATATTCTCCCACACTTCCTTTTTCAGAGAATCATTGATAATGGGATAAGGTCGTCCGAGAACCTCTTCCTTGCGCCAACCAAACATTTTCTCAGCGGCAGGATTCCACAGTGTCAGTTTGACCTCATGATCAAGGGCAATAATAGCGAGTGGTGCCGCCTCTATGATGGCTTCAAGCATTTGATTGGCACCGCTGAGAGCCTCTTCCACCCTACGTCTTTCATCTATATTGCGAAGGTGTTGTCCAACAAAATCAATATGGCTGCTACCTGTTGAAATGGGAAAAGAATAGATCTCGATATAACCAAAGTTCGGAAGATAGTGCTCGGTATGACAGGCTTCCCCCGTTTTGAACACCTTCGCGATCAATGCCTCATACTGTCCGTTGTTTCCGCTATGTTCATAAAAGGCACTGTAGAGATCTTGGTTGCTTTTCTTTTGATCATCTTCCTTACCCAGTTGATGCTCATTAGTATAGACGAGCGAAAAGTGGCGATCAAAAACGGTAAGTAACGCGGGTATGTTGCCAAGAATATCCTGGAAAAGAAAAGAAGGAAATGGGCTGGAATTCTCTGCATGTAAGTTTGAAGAAAAGCGTGTATCCGGTATCATGACTCAACGTTGGCAGTTAATGCAATACCTAAACATTGCAGGTAGATGAAAAAACATGAAAAAGGTATTATCACCAAAACGTTAACGACCAAGAAAACATATTTGAGGAGTAACTTCTTCATAAGCATCAAGAATAACAAACGAACTGCCCAAGTGTCACCCAAAAAAAAAATTGCATCAACAACCTGGCCAAAGGATTGCTTAGCTAGGCCTGGCTTGTTTCTGAATTCCATTTTATTCGCAAACTCGAGATACTGAAGTTTCCTTAAAATTGTGCACAAGGTTAAAAGCTTGGTGGTAAATATGGGGAGAGTTCCTAAATGAGAACGATTGTTGAGAAATGGCTCATTTACTATGCCATATTGAGTCGGAAATGTAAATATATTACGTAATATCAAAAGGATAAGCGGTGAAAGGTGAGTGCCACTATGGTATAGTTCAATTAGTACTAAGTAACTGAAAATATGCCAAAAGGAGCAACTCACCATGTTCATATTAAAGGATTTACTTTCTCCTCTGCAAGCACAATTTTCAAACACCAAGCAGGGGCAAAAGAGAAAGGTTTGGTTTGCATATACATTGCTGGCGGTAGTGATACCATTCACCTCCTCAATCACCTCCAATTTGCTACGTGCATTGCAGACT
>NZ_KE386994.1:54393-186615 GCF_000429945.1 Desulfogranum japonicum DSM 18378
CAGTCACGCTGGGCGTGCCTACCGCTTGATTTCCGATTTTATATCATGAAGAAGGATATCTTGGCAAAATCCGTCAATGTGAAACGCAAAGGAAAGGCCGTATCCTTTAAAAGCAAAATGGAACAAGCTGCCGATATGATAAAAGATGTGCAGGCTTATTATCAAAAAACTGTACTGGTAGTCACTGACAGCTGGTTCGACAATAATGGCCTCTGGGCACCTTTGAAACAAGGGGCTGACGGCAAGTATCACTTGCTGCCTCGAATGCGCACGAATATAGCGTTGTGGGATTTTCACCTGTTGTAACAGGTAAAAAAGGAAAAGGTCGTCCCAGAATCTATGGTAACCGTCTTGGTAGTGCTGATGACTGTGCAGCGAGATGGCAACGAGTTATACCGTTTTTCTTTACGGACAGACGAGAGAGGTGCAGGCGTATTCGCGCCTCGTCATGTTAAAAAGCCTGAAGTGTCCTGTGCGCGTTGTCTGGGTTTACAAAAAAACACCATATGTTGCACTGTGATGACAACTACCCCTAACACAGGGGGGAAGCCGTATTGGGATGCACAACTGGGGGAAGATAATGAAGAAGTATTGAACGCTCTTCCAGATTTACAGAGAGGGGGAGAGGGAAAGGCCCATTAAAAAAACAAAAGGCAGTTAGCTGAATTCGCTAACTGCCTGATATATATGGTGACCCCAAGGGGACTCGAACCCCTGTTCCCGGCGTGAGAGGCCGACGAATACGCTACATCTCCGATTTTTAGAGTAAATATTATACGTTAGAGGATAAGTATAGGGAGCAAAATCATTAAGCTTTGTTAAAAAGTCCACCTAAAAGTCCACCATTCAATCAATGGTAAGCTTTTAAGAAAAACATCTTAATTAATCGTTTGTATCAATGTTAAGTTCACTGGCGCGCGATCATGCGCGTTCACACCTGAGAGGACGAGAGCATGCCTATTAAGGGTAGCCCAAATAGACAAGAGTGCCGAGAGCTTTTGGATTTAATAGCTAAAAAAGCTGTAGATCGGTCGGGTTGTTCTGAATATATGTATGTTCTTAATTACAGTCGATACGTAGATGACCTGATTAGTCGGTATCCTGATTGTAGGACAATATTGGAGGAAGCAGTGGAGAATGGAGATTATGCTACTGCAGAGGATTTGGAACGTATGCGCGAGGAGCAGATTGAGGATGGATTGTGTTGTCATGGTTTGCCGCCAGAGTGTTGTCCTCTAGGGTGTGGTGATCTGTAAACCGTATAACCGATCTTGCCCGGTTTGATATCACCGGCCATTCACAGTGGGGTGAGATCCGCGCGGCGCAGGCCTTCCCTATTCTCTTTCTGGTATCAATCCCGTTGCCGGCCACAAGTCTGATCAAAACTTTATGATACCATTTCCATTTCTTATTCTTTGAATTCATAACGTTGAATTTTTTATTTGGATGTTTTCTTTGTTTAACAGACATTAGCCAAGTATTTTTCATTTATTTCTATTTTTAATTTCGTTAATTGAATTTTTTAATTCCCTTACGTCTCGCATTATTTGGAAGACAAAGAAGGGGATACAAAATGACATAATACTGAAAACAACACCTATTATTACAAGAATAATACTACCAGATGTCCCTAATATCTCGACAATAGCTTTAATAAGATGATCGTTCATTTTAATTATATTTTTTGTCTAATATACTTTTTGTTACGACGATTTTTGAGCTTCCAGCTTTATAATAGACTTTTTCAACGGATTCAATTTTATTGTTTGGAATTGTCATTGACAAATTACCTTTATTCATAAGATGGATTGTATCTTCTTTTTTTATTACTCCTGTTCCTTCTGCCACTCCTCCGTCAATAAATTTTATCCGATAAAAATATGATGGTTCTTTTTCTATTGTTTTTGTTGTAGTCGATATTTTTTGAGTTGGTTTCATATGTTCTTTTATATAATAGACACTTACGCTATTTGTAATTATCAGAAATAATATAATTATATTTTTTATCATAATTTTACCATTTTTATGCTATTTTTGAGGCTTGAATTTCAGAATCTTTGGACTTTTCATAGTCCTTTCCTATCTTCCATTGTTTATACATAGGGAAAGTATCTTCAAATTCCAATTCAAACCAATCAATTCTTTTGGTATTTTTTGATATCAATTCTGTATACCATTCGTTAATTTCCTGTATTATTGGCTTCATGTTTTGAATGGTATTTTTTGGTTTATGTCCTATAAGCCAGTCGAAATATTCTCTATAGTTAACATAGATACCTATCATCATTTCTGCCGATGGCCCTCTTTTACCCGTGGTCACCATTGACAAGTATCCACTTGATATTCCAATATTATTCGCAAATTCCTTTTGCGTGATATTTAGCTTTTGCTTAATTAGTATTTTTAATCTATCGTTAAAATTTTTATCTATAGTTGTTTTCTCGCTTGACATATCATCTTTAGTTGTATATTTTCACTATAGTTAACTATTACTTTTACTCTATCGTCTATCTATGAACCAAGAGCCAAAACATGAACCCAAAATACCAAATTGCTCAACCTGCGGTTGTCGATACGAGCACGGTGAGTACGAGACCAACACAGGTGTTGAGAGCTTTCTTATCTGTCCTGAATGTTTCAGGAACATTCCTGTGTATCGTATACCTCCAACCACCAATTCTACCATAGTTAAACCATATTTTACTAACAAATGAAAACAGGAGCTTAAAAAATGGCTGAAGAAACAAAAACAGGCATGGTCATCGTCGGACAATTCAATGGTGTGAACGAGTACACCAACAAGAATACGGGACAGGTTATCAGACAACTACTTATCCTCGTTCCCGGTGCTTCCTCCTGCTTGCAGGTAAACCCCAAAGCTGGTGTTGATCCCGGTCAGTACAAACTCATGGAGACTGTGAAAATGGCAGTTACTCCACGATTTTATCAGGGTCGTCTCTCTGGTTTTCAGCAGGTGTAACGTGCATCGTTCAGCTTCCAGAATCTGTATATTTGCAGCACTGCTTTTGCTCTTCGGACCAATACGGGCACATGCTGCAAGTATCGGTATTGATACGGATTTCAATATCACACCCATGCAGGTTTTAGTGGCTGATGATGCCGCCTATGCATCCTATGTAGAGGTATACAACTACTTTTTCACGCTCAGTTGTTTTTGGGGCCTGTTCGGCCTGTGGGCGCGACTACTCTTTAGGATATTTAAATTATGATAGAAGCGGACACCTTCTTTTATCTGTTTGTTTTTGCCGGAATTGTCTCCGGTCATCTCGGTCTGTGGGCGCTATTATTCTCTAGGATATTCAAATTATGATAGAAGCTGACACCCTCTTTTATCTGTTTGGTTTGGCCGGAATTGTCTCCGGTCATCTTGTGGCCTGGCCCTTTATGCAGGGCTGACTTTTAACTCTCTCTTTAGGAGGAATTATGGACCTTTCTGCTGTCACCCTTGACACCGCAACCTACCTTGCTGGTGCTGTTACCGTTGTAAGCGCTTATGCTTCCATCTGGGGCGCGAAGCGGGTAATCAGCCTGTTCCGTAGCTGAGTGTCAGTTCAGAAATGGGATTTTGGCACGATGGCTGCGTTATGCGAAAAAAATTATCTTCGGAATATCCTGTATATGCCTGTGATAGTGTTTTTCACATGCCTTACTCTCGAACCAAAATCCTCATTTCTGCATTAACACTCTCAATCCAACTCGAAGGGGCGAATAATGTTTAGCAATGTCCATGTCAATCTGGTTGCCTTGTATCCGGTGGTGCTCAATGTGGCGCTTACTTATGCTGCTTACTGGGTGTTGCCTAAAGTTATTCGCCTTTTTAAGTCATGAAAATATATGCATTTTTCACAATAATATCGTTTGTATTTATTTGTTCAGCTTCTGCCGAATCATATAGTGAAGGATCTTGTGTCGGTGGAAACGACACTTGTGGTACTGGTGTTGTCACATATATATCAACTAAAAGTTTTTTTGTTTGTGGTACTGATGGTGGTTCTCCTTCTATTCCTGACGATGCAGGTCTAGATAGTACGTGTAGTTATTATACAGAATATGAATGGACTAGTGACCCAACGTGGAGACCTACCTATCAGCAATATTGCGGCTCTTATAATCAATATACTTATTTTTTAACCCCAACAACTTGTATACCTGAATCATCTCGGCCAGAATTATGCCCAGATATGTCAATTGAAGATCCCATGGCCGATGATCCCTTGATTGCACAAATTGGACATCTATGCAGCGATCCAACAGCTACCTATGCCTATTATGCTGATGGTTATGATCCATCTGTCTGGAATGGTATTCCTACAGGTATGTATTTAAATGAACATGACGGAAATACACCCGCTAAACCATTAGAAGATATTGAACCAGGGGAGGAAGGAACTCCTATTTATCCAGACGCTATTGGTGACATTCCCTGGCATCCTAATGGTGACGATGGTCCTTTTATTTATGATCCAAATAATCCACACCATGATGATCCACCTATTGAGGATGGTCAACCACCTTCTCCTCCTGATGATCCATCGAATGATCAACATCACTGTCCACAATGTTTGCCAGGAGGATATATTTACACGAATGGAACGTGTACGTGTGTAGATGATAATACCTCTAATCCTACGCCTCATCCTGACCCTGCACCTGATAATACCCCAGACACTGAGCCTTCGACTGAAACGCCTACACCTGATCCCGATGATGATGGTCAAGGTAATGATCAAACTGATAAATGGTTGAAGGCTATTAAAGGTGACACCGGCGTTTTAGTATCGCAAGGAACCCATTTATCCGGTCAAATTGGTGATTTGATAAGAAAAGTCATTGATGGCAATCAGTTGCTCTATGATATTGATGGAAAAATGAGCGGCATCGGAGACGATATCGGAGATATCAAAGATATGATGAAGGATGGATTAGAAGCAGATATCGGCAATCCAGGCGATCTACCCGAGGCTGAATATGTGGGTGATGATCTGGAAGAGGTGGAAGAGATAGACCCGCTTGCTGAACAATTTGCCGATTACATCCAGGATGGTATTCCCGGCTTGTCTGTTATCAAGAATTTCAGCGCCACCGCTTCCGGCAGTAGCTCCATAGACGTAAGCATTTACGGTGACAGTATTTCCATAGATTTTGCAGAATGGAAGACCATTCTCAATTTGATTGGTACGCTGCTGCTCGCCATATCCGGTTTTATTTCCTTCAGAATTATTACGGCCTAATGATATGCCTCTTTTACTCGGACCACTTGTTGCCTGGATCGGCTCGGTTGCAGGCCGTTTCGTTACTGACAGTCTGTTAAAGTTTGCAGCGTATAAGTTGCTGGCCTTTACCATCATCACGGTAACGCTGCCGGTTGTGCTGAAGAATATCATCAATTGGTTTTTCAAAACCATCTTTGATGTGATCTCAGCCAATATGCCTACCTATCATCTGCAGGACGTATCCTTTCAGTTAACTGGTCTGCTTGGCTGGTTGTGTGAACAGATGATGATTCCCGATTGCCTCTCTATTCTGGCTGCGGCAATGGCGTTTAAGATGGTTTTGAAACTCATCCCATTTATAGGATAAGCCATGGAAAAGAAGACTGTTTATGATTTTTACGATCAGCACGAATTAGACCTAATCGATTTGCTATTAATTATCAAAACCAACCTTGTTTTCTTTGCTGGTTTTATCTCATTAAGAGAACTTGTTAGATTCCTTATCGTAGTCTGTGATTAGTTATGGCTATTCGTGTGATTGATGGTGTTCCAGGCGGTGGGAAATCTTTCTACGCTGTCCGGCATCTGGCAAAACATTATTTCATCAAGGATACGGACGGGGAATATTACCCAAACCCAGAGAAACCTATCCTGATCATCACCAATATTGACGGTTTTAAACCCGAGCATAAATCGCTCAAAGAATGCATCCAGGAGAGTGGTGGCGATCATCGACATTTTTTCTCTGAAGATTACCAGCGTGAATTTACCGAGGCCAACAAAGGCCGGAACATCATTTATCTGATTGATGAAGCCCAGAAGCTTTTCAGGAAGAACGATCGGCAGCTTAACGAGGTATTCAGCTACATGGAATATCATCGCCACTTCGGCCATGATATCTACCTCATCACCCAGAACGTGAAGAAGCTGCCCCCGGATATCACCACACTGGTTGAATACATCATCAGTGCCACACCCCGTGTACGAAGCCTTGCCGGGGAATTCAAATACAAATGGCACTCTGATGGTGAACGGCTGAAGATTGAAACGGTTCGCCCGTCCCAGGCAATCTTTAATCTCTACAAATCCATGGATTCCAAGGAATCCGAGAAGATTAAAAATCCTGTGATGCGGACCGTGGCCCTGGTCATGATCGGTGTATTCCTTCTCATTGGCAGTGCAACCTACATCCTTCGGCAACGATTCGGAAGCGATAAGCCTTCCTCCACTGCATCTGCAAAGCATGCTGGTTCTGCCAGCTCATCTTTCACACCGAAATATGCAGGGCCGCAAGCTCCGGATCCGCGACAGCCCCAACTGCACTGGGTTGAGTTGTCCAAGGTGGTGACTGAAATGCCTAACGGTGAGGTGGTGATTTACATTCCTTTCAAGGGCGTACTGTTCCCTGCAGATATGTTCCCATACGAAATAACTCTACGGGGAACACATCTGTATGCAATGGTGCCGGTTGAAGCTGAAGAAAGCGACCACTCAAGCGATCGAACGGAGCGACTTGAGCAGAGTGAGGAGCGCCGAGGGGTCGCCATGTAATTAATATTGTATGCTCAGGAAAAACGCTGCTTCTTTTTCGCCATATCGAGCAATGAGTAAATCTTTGTGGGCCTCTTTTCGCCAGGGTTCGGATTTATGTTCCTCTGTCATTGATTCCCACAACATTAACACGCCGTCCGCCATGCTTTTTATATCTAACTCAGTTTCTTGGCTTTCGGTATTGTGCATTCTGATAATTGTTTCAATCAATGCTTTTGCTTTGCTGGTGAGATGCTGATGGTTCATGTTTTTTCCTCTGAATTGAGTTTACAGAATAAAATCTTATAAAGATTTTTTTTGGAAAAAACCTTCACCTACAGGTTCAACGGATCGTAAACGGAAGAGTCAAGAAAAAAAAGTTCCACTGCATTGTGATTACATATACTTCTTACTCATATTTTTTTGAGCATATTTGAAACAATCTTTTTTTTCTTTACTCTGGAGAGTCGATCTGTTTCTGACACGAAAAAATCGACAATTTGTAGATATACAACGAGAGCGTACAGCAAATGTATAGAAACCAGCAATTCCACCAATCAGCTTTTTTGTTACTTTTTTATAAAAAAAGTCAGCCCTCGGCAGAGTCCGCCGGAAGGGCGCTAACAACCTTTACGCAGTCAATTTATATATTGTCACGGGGAAGATATGCATTTTGAAGATTGCTGGCAGCGAATAAAAACCGCTACGCCAATTCGATACCAAAGAGAATTAGCCGAGATAGCACAAACTGTCCCGTCTAATATTACCAAGGCAAAACAAAAGGGAATCTTTCCGCCAGAATGGGCGTTTAGAATAGCTCAAAAACACAACCTTTCAACTGATTGGATTTTAACAGGAAAAAAGAGATAACCACCTAACCAACAGAAAAACCCCCTCTCGCTGCCAAGTCGCCAAACTATCAGCAAAAGGGGGTCGACCCGAACCTACAGGAGGTTCTATGTCTACTCTACCAGTCCGTCATTCGGATGCCAACCAAAACCGACTTGGAAGTACTCGGTCGGCTGTTCCCCCAGGGGAGCAAACCCGTATACCATGCTCCCCTCTAATCGTCAGTGGTGTGGATACGTTGGAAATAAGTCTCTCCCTAGATGTGGAAGATTACGGGGCTTTGGAACGTTTTCGAAATCTCAAAAAGTCAGTCCAGGGCACCATGGCCCCATCGGTTGCCGTGAACTTCGGCCAGGAAGAATATTTTCGATGGAATCTGCAACGAAGTGGGACCAAGCTCTACCCTTACGTTCTGAAGTCCGGTGATGTCTGCCTTTTGTTGTCTACCCGCGATGGTGATTCGCAAATCCCCAATGCCAAAATCGAGATAGGCTCTGTCTCCTGCCAGGAGGATGCCTTTGGTATCTACCGCAAGGTTCTGATGTGGCTCAAGGTCTATGGTTTCAAACACAAGAGCAACATAGTCTCTCGCATTGACCTGTGTGTGGATACCATTAATCAACACATTGACGGCCTTGGTTGTTCCTGCCTGTATAGGTGGGTTCGACGTGGCCGCAAATTTTTTACCTATTATGACGGCAATGACCTGGAAAGCATACAGATTGGTAAAGGCGATGTTGTCCTTCGCGTATATGACAAGATCAAGGAACTACGTAAGGATGCTATCAAGCGCGATTTCTTTTTTGATCTTTGGAATTTTACGGAAGAACAGAAAGAGGACCCGCCACCGGTAACCCGTGTTGAATTTCAGCTTCGTCGTCCTGCGCTCAAAGAATTCGATATTGATCTGGATACAGTTGAACAGGTCGAGGTAAACCTTGATGCCATCTGGCAATATTGCACGCAAGATTGGGCGCGCTTGACAAGTCGTTCGGTGAATCTTGAGCGACTGCAAAACAATCAATCCCGTATTCCGTCCTGCAAGTTCTGGAAAAATCTCCAGCTTGCTATTTTTCATCGGCCAATTCCTGCTGCAAAGCGCGAAAAAAAAACTCTCCATAAAAACCTGACCGCTCTGCGTGAACAGGCCCGTGGTTGCCTGCTCAATATCGCGGCTGCAGCTGGTCATGTTGTTGATGATTATTTCGGCATCATGGCCACTGTGCAGCAAGCCATACAAGAAGAATTTGACAACTACATGGTCAAGAACCAGGAGAAGTTTGAAAAGCTGTTCAAGGTACGGCGCAACGAGGTCTTTGTTGGCTTTTAAGCAAAGGTGAAACAATGAGAAAACGTATCTACTGGAAATCTCCGGAACCTAAAGAATGGTTCATGGTTGTCGTTGATGGAAAGGTAATCGCTTGCCTGGAAGATTGTGCAGGAACTCAGCGGGAAATTGGCCGCCTACAAAAGTTAAAGGGCATTGAGATCAAGCCAGCCTCTTTTGAAGTTTTGCAACGTTTTCAAGCTAAAACGGTGATTCCCTCACGGATTGTAAAGGTCATGTATGAGTTCTCTGCGACTTCAAAAAGGCTTGTTAATGGCTGAAAGGCTCAGCAAGTGATTGGCTGTACACATTGAGGGACGGAAATGGGTGGAAGATCAAGAAAAGTACAACAGGAAGATCGGTGGGATTTTGTGAAAGAACTCTCCGATTACAGACTGCAACAATATGGCCTGATGACTCGGCAGCATATCAACCAGGGTGATGATGATATCAGGAAGGGAGCATTTAACTATGAGTTGGCAATCGAATATTACCGGCGCAATGGTTCAGCCCCCTCCTGGTACACTGATGGTCCGGCCTTGAACAATAGCGTAGGTAGGCGTAATGGCACAACAGTATAGATATAATGTTCGTTCTTTTCCAAAATTGGACGTAAATCGGACTGGATATCCTGAAGTTTATTGTGATCCTGAAAGCTGTGATTGGGAAAAATTACAGTGGGATCGCTTCGGATCTGGAGGCAAAGCAACATCCAGACATTGTTTTGTCGATGACTGGCGGCTTGAACACTTGTGGCGGCGAAAGGAACAGGGCCTAATGAAAATGATGTGTTGTGAAGCTGTTACGAGTCCTGATTTTACCATTGATTTAGATTTTCCTCATCCTCTTGCACAATACCAGGTATGGCGTTCACTTATGCTTTGTAGGTATTGGCAAGACAATGGGATTATCACTATCCCGGTGTTGCAGTGGGGAGCTGCTTCAACGTGGCATCTCTGCGGGCGCCATATCCAACAAGGTTCTGTCGTTGCTGTACGTGGCCCTCAAAAAGGGACGGAAGGTGAGTGGTTAAGAGCTGCTTTGTATATGCTGAGAATGATTAAACCCTCGCTGGTTTTGCATTTTGGTCGGAAGATGGATTGTTGGGATAATGTTCTCTACTTTCCCTTGAGGACCACAAAATGAATCTGGAGTTACTTGAAAGAGAATTTGGACGCATTCTCAAAGCAAAAGATGTTGCCCAGGTACTTGGGATAAGTGTCAATGTGGTGAGGAAATGTTACCTTGATCTTGGAGGTGTACGTATTGGGGATCGCCGCATCATATTTTTCGAAAGGAGATTGATTGATGGCATATCCAAACTACAACAAGAACAACAAAGACAAGTATCCATGGATGGGGCAGGTAATCTTGAACGGCAAGCGAAAAAGGAGATTGTTCAAGACCAAAAAAGCTGCGCTTCAATGGGAAGTATCTGTAAAGGAGCAGAAATCAGAATTAACTCAACAAGAGATCCCTTTAACCTCGTTACTTGAATGGGGGACCGCCTACCTGGAATACGCCAGTGGTGCCGGTGGCTTTGCAAAAAAGACTGTAGAAGAAAAGCAACTTGCTTTTCGGCTATTGTTTAAAGAAGTGAACCCTTATGATCCGGTAGAAAAATTATCATCCTTAGTGGTTCTTAGGCACTTGCAAAAACAGGCAAAGATTCGTTCTGGAAATGCTGCTAATAAACAGAGAAAGAATCTGCGAGTTGCCTGGCAGTGGGGGGTGAAGTATCTCAACTTACCGGAAAGTAACCCTTTTTCAGTAATAGAAAAATTTGCTGAATCTCGATCTGAGAGACGAGTACCGACGCTGGAAGAATTTTGGAAGGTGTATGATATTTGTGACACAGAGCAAGATAAGCTTATGCTTCGTATGTATCTGGAAACCGGAGCTAGAAGGGATGAATTATTTAGGCTTCAATGGCGCGATGTTGACTTTAAGAAAAAACAAGTCCGATTAAGGTGGAAGAAAAACCAAAAAGGACAATGGGAAGAGGCCTGGCTTCCGGTTCGTGAAACTTTTTTGCGTTTATTGAAGGGATACCAGAAGGTGACAGGGTTGCAGAAGTATGTCTTTCTAAATATGAATGGAGATCCTGATCCAGCAAATTGGGTTCCGTATTTATATCGACAACATTGGCTTAAACGACTTTGTAGAAGGGCAGGGGTGGAAGTGTTTGGTTTTCATGGAATCAGGCACTTGTTTGCTTCTCTACTGGCTGCAGATAATAAACCTCTCGTTGAAATTCAGTATATGTTACGCCATAAGAGTTTAACGACTACTCAGCGTTACATTCATCGTTTGAAAAAAGAGAATAGGGAAGTGCTCTCAGCTTTACCTGATTTTGATACTCGGACAGAAAAGTCCACTAAAAGTCCACCTGAAAAACAAAAGGCAGTTAGCTGATTCGCTAACTGCCTGATATATATGGTGACCCCAAGGGGACTCGAACCCCTGTTCCCGGCGTGAGAGGCCGGTGTCCTAGGCCACTAGACGATGGGGCCTTCGTGGCGTGAAGTGAGGGCTTTTTAGAATATCTGATCGCTTTTGTCAAGCGAGATAATGCATGCAAATGTTTTCTGTGTTCATTTTTTTAATCATCTTAATGTGAAGCTACTGGATCAAGGCCCTTCGCAGAGTTCCCTGCCGAAGGTAACTGCTTGTTTCAGCTTTTCTTTGTTGGTGAAAATAGAGCCTTTTTCATCTATACCCTGTGCGAATAGATCTCCGCTGTAGGTGACATCCATGGCATCGTAAACATAGCGAGCGGTTAGGGCGGCGCTATCAAAAATTTTTGCTCCGCTGGTAGCTGCTACACAGACCAGGAAACCTTTTCGTGCTTCCCGGTTGGGATTGGTTTCGCCAAGAAGGTATTTTCTACTCCAAAAAACCTGGCAACGGTCAATAAAAGCCTTGGTTTGAGCGGTGACACCGTAAAAGTATATGGGGGAACCTATAACAATTCTGGTAGCCACTGGGATTTTAATATAGAATGGTTGCATATCATCGTCCCAGATACATTCACCTGTGGTTTCGCAGTTTCCGCACCCTGTGCAGGGATGAATATGTAAACGAGCAAGGTGTATAATTTCAGGCTTGCGGCCACCTTTTTTTATTCCCTCTGCCACATGCTGGAGCAAGACTTCGGTGTTTCCATCTTTTCGAGGGCTACCGTTGAATATCAGTACGTTCATAGGTTCTATTTCCATGAAGAAAGGATTGATTGGTCCTGTGTCATCTTTGGGGTGGGATCAGGCTTTGGTTTTGTAGGTGATCTGCCAAAAAAAGCCACTTGGTCCCGCAACCAGGATGATGTCTGGTTATTGAGAAATCTCTCAGCGCAGCGCCATTGCCAGTTATTTATTACTGTACCTGGTGTGTTTGTACGGCAGTCGTTGCCAAAACCGAGGATATCCTGCATGGGCAATATGGCAAGATTGCAGACCGAAGACAGTGCCAGGTAGATTAGATCTTCATGAAAATTTCCCGCCTCATGATCGAATCTCCTGGCATAGCGCTTTGCTCTGAATTTGTCGTCAGCGATTACCTCAGGGCTGAGAAACCAGCCAACAGCTGTGTCGTTGTCGTGGGTGCCGGTGTAAATGACAGCATCTTTTGTGCAGTTATGAGGCAGGTAGCTGTTCCCTGGGTCGCCATCGAAGGCGAAGAGTAGTATTTTCATGCCTGGGTAACCGAGTTCGTCCCGGAGCTGCTCTACCTCAGGCGTGATTATTCCAAGATCCTCTGCCAGAATAGGTAAGGTGCCAATCCGTTGCTCCATTTCTTTGAAAAAGGTCTTTCCCGGGCCCGGGATCCACGTACCGTTAATCGCTGTAGTTTCCTCGGCTGGTACTGACCAATAGGATTCAAAACCGCGAAAATGATCAATGCGGACGATGTCTGTCAGTGATAAATTGTGTCGTAGTCGTTTTTCCCACCATTGATACAACTTGTTTTGTGTTGCAGGCTTTTTGTCTTGCCATTTGTATAGCGGATTGCCCCAAAGTTGCCCGGTTTTGCTGAAATAATCAGGCGGAACTCCAGCCACATGGGTGGGGCGTGAAGTCGCGGTGTCCAATTGAAATATACATTGATGTTCCCATACGTCTGCGCTGTCCAAAGCTACGTAAATAGGTAAGTCGCCTATGATCTGAATGCCAAGTTGGTTAGCATATGTGTGTAGCAATTCCCATTGAGAATGGAATAAATATTGCTTAAAGATTTCGTAGTCAACAGCATCCTGATGCTTTTGGTGGAAGTTTTCCAGTGATTGTGCGGAACACGTTTTTTCTTCAGTTGGCCAGGCATACCATGGAGCATTGTCATTTTTGTATTTGAGAGCAATGAATACACTGAATGGTAAAACCCAGGAATGATTGTTGCTAAATTGTGACAACAGGGAGGCTTCTCGAGAGTCCTTAAAGGCCTGCCATGCAAGACGCAGAAGTTTATTTTTTGTGGCCTGGACTTCCTGGTAATCAACGTGATATTCTGAAAAGGATATACCAGAGAGGTCCTCTCTGTTTATCAAACCTTTTTCCACAAGGGCTTCAATGTCGATATAAAGATGGTTCCCCGCAAAGGCGGAAGGGCTCATGTATGGTGAGTAATACGATGCTTCGCTGGTTGGAGCGAGAGGAAGAATTTGCCAGAATTGTTGACCCGCATCATGGAGAAAATCGAGAAAAGCGTAAGCACTTTTTCCCAGGCAGCCTATGCCATATGGGCCTGGAAGAGAGAAAACCGGTAAAAGTATTCCGCATGCTCTTGTGTGCAGTCCATTGACTAATTTTAAGTCATTCATATAGTTCCTATGCTGAGTAGAAGATGGAACGCGCAAAACTGTTAAGGTTTTTACGGCTGGAAAGATGCCTGTCTTGACCTAAGTTGGGTAGATGTTTCTGTTTTATGCTTGAATGCAACAGAGTCGCAGATGTTAGTGTGTTTTTTGAACCTCCCGTGAGGGCGTCTTTTTCAGGTCAATGTGTTTCAGAAGAATAAGCACAGCAATATACATCATGTTGCGAGCAGCATTTTTCCGAAATAATAACGAGCTGAGGAAAAGAGCGTTCTCAGAAGCCTCCTGGCATGTTGTATACAAATATAGCCCATAGTTTGTCGAAGGAGAAGGATATTGTTTGGTTATTAAGATGTCTGTAAAACGCACCAACACCATGTAATTATTGATTAAATGTGATCAAATTCGGGAGGTGAAATTAAACTATTGATTTTCTGATTCATTTGTATTAATTTAAAAAACTTCTTGTGCTTTTTTAAATATACCGTCTCAAACTATAGAAGTGGAGGGAGAAGGCAGGTGCTTGCTGGTATCAAAAATGACCTTCTTGAAGCTGGAAAGGATGAAGGCTGCATAACTTTTCAGCATCTTAACGAGCTTCTTCCAGATCAGATAAAAGACCCCGGTGCCATTGAGGAACTTTTTGATTTCCTCGGTGAAAATAACATCGAAATTGTCACTCAGGAAGAGTCTGGGAAGAAAAAAACCCTTTCCGGTGAAGAATGGACCGGAAAAAAAGAAAGTGATGATGAAAGCGCGGCCGATTCACTTCCGGATGCTGAGGAGCACGAATCCGAAGAAACGACCACCACCTACCTCCGAGAGATGGGGCAGTTCGATCTGTTGACCCCAGAGGAGGAGGCAAAGTATTCCAAAACCATTCGCGAGGGCTTTGACGCCATCATCGCAGCTATCAGGGAAAATGAGCATACGGCCAGGGAAATCGAACTGCTCGTGGAACGCATTGACCTCTGGCAGCGGCGTGACCCGACTTTGAAGCCTAAAAAACAACAACTCAATTATATGCGGCGCTGTGTAAACATGGCCAGTCAGAAGCATGTTGATACGCGTGAACTGTTTGAGTTGAACACAGTTATTGAAGCATACAATCGTTCTATAGAGACTGCCAAAGATTGTATGATTCGGGCAAACCTGCGGTTAGTTGTATCTATTGCCAAGCGATACATGCACCAGGGTTTGACTTTGGCAGATCTCATCCAGGAAGGGAACCTGGGGTTGATGCGTGCCGTGTTCCGTTTTGATTATAAAAAAGGGAACAAATTTTCCACGTACGCATCCTGGTGGATTCGTCAAGCCATCACCCGCGCCATCCTGGATAAAACACGAACCATACGTTTACCTGTGCATTTTCTCGAATTGCGCAGCCAGTTTTTTAAAGCGTTTTATTCTCTGCTAAAGGAATTGGGGCGTGAACCCACTCCAGTTGAGATTTCCAAAATGACGGATCTGCCCATGGACAAGATTCTGGCCATTCTGGAAGCCTCTCGGGAGCCAATTTCTCTAGAGACACCTGTTGGTGATGACGACTCCACTTTAGGCGATTTTTTGGAAAATCAGGAGTCTGAATCCCCCTATGATGCTGTGCAAAATAGGGAGTTGGCTAATCGGGTGACGGAGGTACTCTCAACTTTGACTGAACGTGAGGAGAAAATAATCCGTTTGCGTTTCGGAATTGGTGAAAAGGCAGAGTATACTTTGGAGGAAATCGGCAAACGGTTTAATGTTTCCCGGGAACGTATTCGTCAGATAGAAAAGAAAGCGCTCAATCGGCTTCGCCATTCAAGTCGGAGAGAAAAACTCCGATATTTTCTGGACTGATACGCGACTTTATACTACGTTTTAGCCCCTTGGAAGTGCCTTTTTCGTAAACAGAAAAGGCACTGCATACAAGGGGCTTCTTTTTTTCAAGCATATTCACAATAACGCGGCTTATTCTAAAGGTACCTTCCTATGGAACGTTACATTGAACAGTCTGGACTTGGTGACCTGCTTGCCAAGGTCCAAAATCAAGAACGCTTGACCATCGCTGATGGACGAAAATTATACCAGTGCTCTGACATTCTTGCTCTTGGGTACCTGGCAAACCTGGTGCGTGAGCGCAAGAATGGCAATGATGCCTTCTTTATCTATAATCAGCACATCAATTATTCAAATATTTGTACGAATCTTTGTAAGTTCTGCGCATTTGGCCGTAAGAAAGAAGACGACCTGGCCTATGAGATGACTGTGGCAGATGTCAAAGAAAAAGTCCGGGAGCGGTTGAGTGAACCTATTACTGAAATTCATATGGTTGGTGGGATACATCCTGACCTTCCGTTCCAATATTATATTGATATCCTACAGGCCATAAAAGATGTAAGACCCGAAGTTCATATCCAGGCTTTTACCTGTGTAGAGATTTATCATCTGGCGCAATTGGCCGGTAAACCTGTGGGTGATACTCTTGAAGTTCTGAAAGATGCCGGCCTTGGTTCAATTCCAGGTGGTGGGGCAGAGGTTTTTAATCCACGAATACGTGAACTCACCTGTCCGGAGAAACTTTCTGGAGAAGGTTGGTTGGAAGTTGCCAGAATTGCACACCAACACGGTTTGAAAACCAATGCCACCATGCTCTATGGCCACATTGAGACCATAGATGAGCGATTGGAACATCTTGATGCCCTGCGCACGCTGCAGGATGAAACAAATGGCTTTCTGGCATTTATCCCCTTGGCATTTCATCCCAAAAATACTGCCATGTCAGAACATAAAGGCACCACCGGGATCAATGATTTGAAAAATATTGCTGTCAGCCGTCTCATGCTGGACAATTTTCCTCATATCAAAGCATATTGGGTTATGATTGGCGAAAAATTAGCCCAGGTTGCACTTTCATTTGGTGCAGATGATATGGATGGCACTGTCAAAGAAGAAGTCATCACTCACATGGCTGGTGCTGAAACAGCCCAGGCTCTTGGCCATAAAACCCTTATCAGGTTGATCAAGGAAGCAGGACGAACACCTGTAGAGCGAGACACTCTGTATAACGTATTGGAAACATTTTAAAATGCTGAGCCGGATATCACGTAAAGTAGAGCAGGGTGAACGTATTTCCGATGAAGACTTTCTGTGGCTTGAGCAACACGCAGAGTTATATGATCTAGGCGTGTTGGCAGATACAATAAGGAAACGACTGCATCCAGATCCCGTAGTGACATATGTAGTGGATCGCAATATAAATTATACAGATATTTGCATTTCAGCCTGTAAATTCTGCGCCTTTTACTGTTCTCCCGATGACGAGGGAGGTTCAGTTCTTACTCGTGAAGAATTAAAGCAGAAAATAGATGAAACCCAGGCTCTTGGGGGAACTCAGATCTTGCTTCAGGGGGGGTTGCATCCAGACAAGCCTCTTGAATTCTATGAAGACATGCTGCGTTTCATAAAGCAGACAGGCATCCATATTCATGGGTTCTCCCCTCCTGAGATACATCACTTCGCTAATGTTTCTGCGGTGACAGAAGCAGAAGTGATCACTCGATTGATTGCTGCCGGGCTCGATTCGATTCCTGGTGGCGGTGCAGAGATTCTCACTGACCGGGTGCGTAATGAAATGGCTCCCAACAAGTGCAGTGCTGATCAGTGGCTAGCTATCATGGAAGAGGCGCATCATCAGGGGCTACGCACAACAGCCACCATGATGTTTGGGCATATAGAAACCATTGAAGAGCGTCTCGAACACCTTCGGCGTTTACGTGAGCTTCAGGACAAAACAGGGGGATTTACAGCCTTTATACTTTGGCCGTTTCAACCTGACAATACCCCCATCGCCAAATCCAGAAACATTGAAAAGACATCTGCTTTTACATATTTGCGTATGTTGGCGCTAAGCCGGATCTATCTGGATAACTTTGCAAATGTACAGGCGTCCTGGGTTACTCAGGGACCAAAAATCGCCCAACTATCATTGTTTTTTGGAGCCAATGATTTTGGCTCTACCATGATAGAAGAAAATGTGGTTGCAGCTGCAGGCGTGCGATTCAGGTTGTCAGAACAGGAGATACAACACCTGGTAAAAGACGCAGGCTTTATTCCAAAGCAGAGGCTTATGGATTACACTTTGGTAGCGTAGAAAAGTGAACCCAAATACTAGCATTCATCGAGCCGGGTACGTTGTACCGGTTAATCAACCTGTAATTCCCAATGGAGCAGTGGTTGTAAAGTGCGATAAGGTCTTAGCCTGCGGACCATTTGCAGAGCTTGGTAGAGACTTTCCTCAGGCTCAGATTATTGATCATGGCTCCGGTGCTTTGCTGCCAGGTCTGGTCAATGCGCACATACACTTGGAGCTTTCCCATCTGGAGGAACTGGCAAAACATCCTTTTATAGGCTCGTTTCCCGGGTGGATATTGCAGTTGATTCAGTTACGTGACAGGTTGGGAGCAGAAACTCATGAGGCCAGAAAAGCAGCTCTTGAGACTCTGCATGATCAGTACAAAGATGGTATTGCTGTTCTACTGGATATTGGCAACACCGAAATCGCTCAGAAGCTTGCTGGCGAATCAGAAGTTCATCTGCTACCCTATCGTGAACATCTTGGGTTCACCGCATCCAGGTTACAGAAGAATCTTGAATATCTCTCTAAACAGGCAGTTCAAACATACTGTTCCGCCCATGCACTCTATTCAACGCACATTGATCTTGTCCTGGCTTTAAAAAACAGAGCAAATATACTGGGTCATGTGTTTCCAATACACTGTGCTGAATCGAAAGCAGAACTTGATATGTTCCGTGAAGGGAACGGAGAGATGGTTGCATTTCTTCAACAACGTGGATTTTGGGACGATAGTTTTTTATCAAGAGTCAAAGGTATACAAAGTCCAGTAGCTTTCCTGGCAGCCAATGGAGTGTTGGACCCGGGCACTCTTTGTGTACACTGCGTTCAGCTTGATGATGACGATATTATACTGCTTGCTCGAGCTGGAGCGCAGGTGTGTCTTTGCCCTGGCAGTAATCAGTTTTTAGAGGTTGGACAGGCACCTGTGGAAAAAATTCTCCAGGCTGGTATATTACCGGCCCTTGGTACCGACAGCCTGGCAAGTAATCCCGAAATTTCTCTGTGGCGAGAAATGGCTTTGCTTGCAGCAGAGCATCCGCTCATACCAGCATCAACCATATTTGCCATGGCAACATTAGGAGGCGCGCAGGCCCTTGGACTTGGACACGAATATGGTTGTATTGCCAACGGGCAAAAAGCACATCAATTGTATGTGGAATTGCCCGGTTCTGTGAACTCGGATGAGGAGCTTTATCAATATTTAGTACATGCTCAAGGGGATATTCACCTTGAACACATGTCTGAAAGAGGTTTATGATTATGGCCCGTATAGGTATGGTTAATTACATTAACACTGCGCCGATTTATGAAATTTGGAAGGAACGAGTTTATCCTGATTCGTGGAAAATCATTGAAGGTCAGCCGAGTGCGCTGAACGAAATGCTTGCAGGTAATGAAATTGATTTAGGCTTTGTATCCTCCTACGCTTATTCCCTGGACCCCAAACGTTACCAAATCCTTGCAGGCCTTTCTATCAGTGCAACTGGCCCTGTAGACAGTGTACTGCTTCTTTCTTCGATTCCTCCGCAGGAACTGGGGGGGAAACTGGTATTGCTCACAGGTCAATCAGGAACTTCCGTATGTCTGGTCCGTATTATACTTGAAGAGTTTTTTGGAATCCAGCCGGCATACATTACCGGCAATGCCTATACCGCCCAGCAGGAGCATGAAGATGTGGCTGCTGTTCTTGCCATAGGTGACGACGCGTTGCGTATGACCATTGAAAATCGTTACCCCTATCGGCTAGATCTTTCACAACATTGGTATGAAGAAACCGGTTTGCCTTTTGTCTTTTCCGTCTGTGCCATCAGGCAGGAGTTTATTGATACACATCCGGATGATGCGCGCGCTATCCGGCAGGCCTTTGTTGATTGCAGAAAAGTGGGAGCAGAAAGAATGCCTGAGATCTGTGATCGGGTTGCACGTAGAATTCCCATGGACTGCGAGATGTGTTCAAGGTACCTGCATGGTATTGAGCATAATCTGTCCCCTGCAAAAATTGCAGGTCTGGAACGATTTTATCAAATCCTGATCCAACGAAATGAAGCAGATGCGGAAACCCTACCGTTGAAAATATTTGAATGATTTATTAAAGAGATAAAGAGAATTGTTCATGCAAGACCTGAAGCAGCCAGAAGTAAAGAAAAAATTTGTCAGAGAAAAATTTGCCTCCATCAGTGGAAAATACGATCTTCTCAATTCCCTCCTCTCGTTTCAGATTGATCGCTACTGGCGCTGGCGAACTACCAGGCTGTTAAAAGAGTTTCCCACCGGTCCGGTGCTGGATCTGTGTGCGGGAACATTGCCTTTGTCTCTTGAACTGGCCAGGCAAGCCAAAGCAAGAACAGTCCTGTCTGTTGATTTCTGCGAGGACATGTTACGGGCAGGGAAGGGATCACTGCCCGAAGACGAACGTCGCAACCGTCTGCATCCTGTGTGCGGTGACGGTGAAGAAATTCCTGTGCCTGACAACACTGTATGGGGATGTACTGTTGCATTTGGAGTGAGAAATCTTTCTCGTACACAAAAAGGGCTTGAAGAGATGTATCGTGTTCTTCGGCCAACTGGAAAACTCTTGATACTTGAATTTTCGCGACCAACCAACCCCCTGGTAAAGCCGGTGTATACGTTTTATCTGAATACCGTATTACCTGCTGTGGCTGGCATGGTTTCAGGAGATAAAGAAGCATATCAGTATCTGGCTTCCTCCATTGCCGCTTTTTATGAACCGGAAGAACTTCTCTCCATGATGCGGCAGGCTGGATTCAGCAGTGTGGAACGTAAACCGCTCACCTTTGGTATTGTTTCAATTTATATCGGAGTTAAAGAGGATTGATTACAGCCAAAAAAAGAATTCTTCTCGCTGTCACCGGGGCGACCGGTATGCTGTATGTGCCATCGTTTCTCAAGTTGGCTGCTGAAAACCAGGTAGAGGTTCATGGTATTATCTCAGAGGCCGGAAAAAAAGTGCTGCAGTTTGAGCTGGATAAACATGCTGAAGAGTTAGAGGGGGTCAATCATTGGTACGCATGCAATGATTTTACAGCTGCACCAGCATCTGGGAGCGCGCGTTTTGATGGTATGGTAGTCCTTCCCTGCACTGTGGGTACCCTGGGAGCCATTGCCGGTGGAGTCAGTTACAATCTCATTCATCGCGCAGCTGATGTATGCCTCAAAGAACGGCGCACTTTGCTTCTTGCAGTGCGGGAAACACCCTTAAATCGTATTCATTTACAAAATATGCTTCAACTTCATGATGCCGGAGCAATTATCTGTCCACCATTGCCGACCTTTTACAACAGACCAGCTGATTTTGCAGAGATGGCGCGTAATTACGCAGGCCGTATTTGTGATCTTATGGGAATTGAAAATTTGGGAGTAAAGCGTTGGGAGGGAAGTCTCTGATGGTGAATAAAGTTAAAATTCTACTTGAAATGATTAAATTCAAGCATACGGTTTTCGCTTTACCGTTTGCATTAATGGGAGCTTTTCTTGCTTCTCGAGGATTTCCTCCTCTTCCTGTTCTTTTCTGGGTAATCGTGGCTATGTTCGGAGCACGTACAGCGGCAATGGGGTTTAATCGTATCGCTGACCGTCATTTTGATGCTAAAAATCCACGTACAGTCGGGCGGGCGATCCCTGCGGGTGATGTAACTCTGGTTGAATCCTGGGGGATGGTTGCTGTTGCAACTGCTATTTTCTTTTTTGCCTGTGCGATGCTGAATTCTTTGACTTTATTGATTTCACCGTTTGCCCTGGGGTTAACTTTTTTTTACTCGCTGACCAAGCGTTTCACCTCATTGTGTCACGTGGTGTTAGGAGTCGCCCTCTGTCTTGCTCCTTTTGGTGGTTGGATTGCGGTTACAGGTTCTGCGGCCGGATATCCTGTTGTACTTTCGATCGGAGTACTTTTCTGGGTTGCAGGATTTGATACAATTTATGCCTGTCTGGATGCTGACTTTGATCGCAATGCCGGACTGCATTCTCTCCCGGCGAGACTCGGTCCAACCAATGCTTTCAGGTTAGCTGTAGGTTTTCATCTGCTCGCATTTATCCTGTTCACCCTTACTGGGTTTCAAACTGATTTAAATATAATCTATTATATTGGTATTGTGTTGACTGCAGGCGCGTTATTTTATCAACACTTTATTATCAGTCCCAAAGATCTTTCCCGGATACAGATGTCATTTTTTTCCATGAACGGTCTGATTGCCCTGACTTTATTTATTGCCACTTGGCTTGCCTTGGCCACTTCTGGCTGACGTGCGTAGTCCTGATTGGTGTCTGATTCTGCTATAATCCCATGGAGCAAATCATGATTCAAGCGAAATCGGCAGGGAGTTGGTCTGCAGTACTATTGACGCAGATAATGCCATTGCAACTGACAATCCTCCTTTTGGTCGTTGTTTGTCCCGCGCATGCAACTCTTCCCTGGAATGCGGCATCTGTCTCCAATATTTTTACCGGAGGTGAAAGGCTCCACTACTCCATAACCTGGAACCGTGGTGTGAAGATTGGAGATCTTTATATACAGGTAATAAAGGAACCAGATAAAACATACCATACCATACAGGCTGCAGTGAAAGATTACGGAGTTTTTCGTCTTTTTTATCCAGTTAACGACACGTTTATTACGCAGGTCAGCGGAAAGGATAAACTTCCCCTATCGTATTCAGTGCACCAGAGGGAAGGACGCGGTAAAGAAACATTTAGGGAGTATAGGTATGATCAGAAAAATTTTAAAATTACCTATAAAAAAAACGATCAGCCTGAAGAGGAATTTCATGTAAGCGGACCAGTATACAACGAATTCGCTTCTTTTTTCATAACCAGAGTATTGGATTTTGCCGGTCCGCCCCCCTATACAATACCTACTTTTGCAGACAAAAAACGGCATGAGGTTGAGGTGAAGGTAGTACAGCGTAAAAAGATAGACACTATCTATGGCAAGGTGCCTGCAATGCAGGTTACGCCTTTACTGCCTTTTAAGGGGTTGTATGAGAAGCAAGGAGATACTGTCATCTGGCTAACGGAAGATAACTGTCGTGTACCTGTGCTGATTAAGTCGAAAATCGCTGTAGGTGCATTGCGGGCAGACCTGTTGGAATATTCCAACCCAGCCTGTCCGCAATATAGTTTTGTTCAGACGGAATGAATCTCGGGTAAGCTTCCCGTATTCTCTCGTAAAGTAGCATCCAGGAATTACAGAAAAGCTGCTTAGAAATCAGGTCATTTGTACTTCAATTTTACGAGGTTTAGCTGGAGCTGATTTAGGCAGTACGATTTTTAGGACTCCCTTGTCAAGGTTGGCCGAAATGCTGGATTGGTCAATAGTTTCAGCAATAGTAAAACGACGCATAAAATGTCCTGCTTCATACTCCTGCAACAGAACTCTACCCTCTGGGATTTCGCAGGTCATTTTACCATGGATGGTGAGGATATCATCTTCGAGACTGATATCGAGCCCATCTCTTGTTACTCCAGGAATATCTGCGACAACTGTGACAGCCTGTGGGGTCTCATAAATATCAACCATCGGAGAATAATAGGTCTCTCCTTTTGTATTTTCTCCTGATACGACTGGTTTTTCAGTATTTTGCATTGGTATTCTCCTTGTTGTGAGCTGATTATTCTGCAACTATGTCAATCTTGCGTGGTTTTCCCTCTGTAGCTTTCATCAAGGTAATTGTGAGGATACCGTTTTGCAGGCTAGCCGTAACGTTGTCTGGATTGATTTTTACAGGCAAGGCAAGTGAGCGGCTGAAAGATCCTGCTTCGATTTCTCGCCTGTGATATGAGACGTGTTCTTCTGTTTGCATGTTGTCACGCTTCCCCTGAATGCTTAATGTGTCAGATTCAAGGGAAATATTCAAATCAGTTGCCGCAATACCCGGGAGTTCGGCCGTGACTAAGAGACGATCCCCCTGTTCGTAAATGTTTAATGCAGGATAAACATTGGTCTGGTTATACCAGTTTGAACGGTCTCCGTATCCGCGTGAGAGTTCATCCAGTCCTTTGCGTATACGTTCGAATTCTGCCCATGGGTTACGCAGAACTGGTCGTTCGGTGAAACGAATGAATGGCATGATGTCTTCCTCCCTTGTAAGATTGTTTACCCCAACAGTAAAATACAGTATTACTTGTAAGGTAAAATAAGGTGCTCTGGTCGGTTGTCAAGATACGCTTACGGCGGGGAAAGACAGCTGATTCAAACTATTTTAATGTGGTGTAACCGTCTTCCAGGTGCACCCCTGCACCTAGCGTCGCAGATAGAATTGTAATGGATAAAATTTTAGGAGTTTTTATATGAGCAATGCAATCGTTGCTACTGAATGTCCTGACCTGAAACTGCTCCACAGGGGAAAAGTACGTGATATGTACGAAATCCCCGGCGAGCCTGATAAATTACTCATGGTCGCTACAGACAGAATTTCAGCCTATGATGTGGTGATGGCTGACCCTATACCAGGTAAGGGCAAAGTTCTCACTGAAATTTCCCTTTTTTGGTTTTCTTTACTTGGAGATATCATGCCCAATCATCTGCTGACTGCAGATGTGAATGAATTTCCCGAAGTCTGCAGACAATACAGGGAGCAGCTTATTGATCGTTCCATGTTGGTTAAAAAGACCAAGGTCGTACCTATAGAATGTATAGTCCGAGGCTATATTTCCGGTTCGTTCTGGGCTGCTTACCAAAAAAATACCACTGTCTGCGGCTTTGCTTTACCGGAGGGCATGCTGGAGTCTGATAAATTTCCCCAGACACTGTTTACTCCATCAACAAAGGCTGAGCAGGGAGAACATGATGAGAATATCTCTCTAGCCCGGATGCAGGAACTGATTGGCAAAGAGTTGGCTGACAAAATGGCCGATGCAAGCATCCGTTTGTATGAGAAAGCTGCAGATTATGCACGCGGTAAGGGGATTATCATTGCAGACACCAAGTTTGAACTTGGATTGGATGGAGACGAACTTATTTTAATAGATGAGGTGCTCACGCCAGACTCTTCAAGGTTCTGGCCTTTGGATGAATACCAACCCGGTAAAGGGCAACCAAGTTTCGACAAGCAGTTTTTACGCGATTATCTCTCCTCGCTGGATTGGAATAAACAGCCCCCAGCACCAGCATTGCCAAAAGAGATACTGGAGAAAACAGCTATACGCTATGAAGAAGCTCGAACTCGCCTGACTGTTGGGTGATGTTGATTTTTTGTTCCCCTGTCCAATTGGCTCATTGGACAGGGGATATAACAGATGTTTTATTCATCTGCATTCTTAACAACAACCAGTTGCACGTCAAAACATTCCACCACATCGCCAGGCCTTATTTTTCTTCTTTTACGGGTCTCTGGTGTACCATTGACAGAAACATATCCTTCGCTGACAAGATATTTAGCCTCACCTCCACTTGCAGAGATATTCTCTCGCTTCAAAAGTTTAAAAAGTTCAATATATTCGGTGAAAAGGGTAACTTTATGTTGTTCTGTCATACTATGCGGGAACTGTAAGGGAAGTAGCTATTCGGTAAGAAAGTTCAAGAGAATGGAAGATCTTTCCGGAATAAACTGTCGATATACTGTATTTGATTTTTTCAGCATCAGTTTGGAGGCCTGCACAGATTCTGTATGCTTATATTTATCAGACAGATATATGATTTCCCGTATACCTGACTGAATAATGACTTTAGTGCATTCGTTGCACGGAAAAAGAGCTACATATATGCGACAATCCCGCAGATCAGTGGTAATGGCATTGAGAACAGCATTCAGTTCTGCATGGCATACGTAGGGATACTTGGTGTCCAGAAAGGCCCCCTCACGTTCCCAAGGGAGATCATCATCTGAGCAGCCCCAGGGAAATCCGTTGTAACCAACGCCAACAATTTTGTTTTGCGGATTGGCAACGCAGGCTCCCACCTGGGTTGAAGGGTCTTTAGACCGCAGCCCTGAAAGCAGGGCTACAGCCATGAAATATTCATCCCAAGAGAGATAGTCTGTTCGTTTACCTGTCATTGTCCTGATGTTTTCTGAGCTTGTTTATATGCTTTACGTTTTGCTCGCCAGTCCAGGGTGGCACCTATGGTTTTATCTATGAACTGTTTGATTACCTGGAAGTAAATAACTCCTCCATTTAAAATAAGAGAATTATGATCAGCGCCAGGGACTATTTGTAATTCTTTGGCTCGTGCACCGCAGGCAGCGTGCAGCCGTTCTGCCTGCCACATGGGGATGAGCTGGTCATATTGGCCGTGAAGAATAAAAGTTGGCTTGTCGAACTGTTCGATTTTCCCACCATTGTTAAATGTCTCGCCTTCCTTGAGTCCCATAGATTCTAGATCGAGGCCGAGAACTTTAGCTAGAGGCAGGGTCTCTGCAAATCCTGATTCAATAATCAGGCCCTGAATATTTTCTTTCTGCTGAATAGCCACATCTATAGCACAGGCGCTGCCAAGTGAGCGACCCATTACAAAGATAGCATCACTATATTCCTTTTCCTGAAGCCATTTTTTTACCGTACAAAAAGAGGTATTGCTGTCAGCCAGAAAGCTGCTGAGCAGGGGGGTTCCACCACTCCAACCATACCCCCGATATTCAACAACAGCAAAATTGAGGCCCTGTTCCAGGTACATGGGTGCAATATCGTCGTAATCTTCTATGATTTCACCATTGCCATGGAAAAATATGATGGTTGGTGCCTGTTTCTCTGCGGTGAAAATGCGGCAGGCAGTTTTTATACCATCCTCCAGTGTAATATCGAGATCCTGTGCATGGGGCGGAGGGGAAGTTTGCACAGCCTTTCTTGGACTAAAGATAACTTGTAATATCTGAGGGTTGTCAGCAATTTCAGTTGTGTTGACCACGGTGTTCTCCGTTGTTACAGAATGTTTCCTGCACTGAATATTTCAGATGCAGGAAACAGATAGATGATACTCCGTCCTGTGGTGGTATACCAAAGGTTGTGAGTGGTGTTTGTTGTATATTTGAAAGGACGTTATCACTGGAAAAGATCCATGGGTAAAAAATCAGCCTTTCATTATTTGATCATAGCCAGACAATTTATACCATACCGATGTTCGAAGATGCCCGCATGAAAAGCATAAACCATCGAGTGATCAGTGTGGCATGAAGTAAGTTGTATTTTGTCCGGCATCATACAGGATAACGTGCTGGAGGTCTAGCCCACTTTTCTCACCACGTAGTTGGATAAACGTTTCATTGGCTGAAATATAGGTTTTGTTGGTTGCCCCCTGTTAAACCGTATCCTGGACTAGGTCTATGTTTAAACCTGAGAAGGGGTGGAAAGATCGCAGTAAAATATTACTCTGCTCTGTTGGTCTCTCCACATATAATCCGGTGTAATTTGTTTATAGTTGTTATTATCGGCGCCCCTTAAATGATTTTTGTGCAACGACTGTTGGCACATTCACATTTCTATTTTTCCTGTAATTTTCTTCGTAATTTTACAGGTCGGGTCTGACGCTTACGAACTTTGATGTTGAGCATTTCCACCCCTATGGAAAAGGTCATGGCAAAGTAAATATAGCCTTTGGGGACGTGGACATCAAATCCCTCTACAATCAGGGTGACACCGACCAATATTAGAAAAGAGAGAGCAAGCATTTTTATCGTGGGATGTTGTTCTACAAAATCACCTATGGCTTTAGCCGCAAACAGCATCACGGTCACAGCAATGATAATAGCTATGGCCATGATGGAAATATGATCCACAAGGCCCACTGCAGTTATTACTGAATCAAGGCTAAACACTACGTCCAGAAGAGCTATCTGGATCAGCACGCCACCCAGACCGGCAACTGGTGGAGTACGCAGAGCTTCAGACTCTCCTTCCAGGTTTCCGTGAATTTCATGGGTGGATTTTGCAAGAAGGAAAAGACCTCCGCCCACAAGAATTATGTCTCTGCCTGATATTTCCTGGCCAAGTATTGAAAACCATGGTTCTGTTAACCCCATAACCCAGGCAATGGAAAACAGTAGCAGTAATCGGACCAGCATGGCTAGCCCCAGTCCAACCTTACGACCAATTGATCGTTGACTTTTGGGTAGCTTGTTAACCAGAATAGAAATGAAAATGATATTGTCAATACCCAGAACAATTTCCAGAGCTGCTAATGTGAGCAGGGCTATCCAGGTTTCGGGACTGGAAATCCAAGGTGTCATAGAGGATGCTCCAAGTTCTAAAAATCGATATCATCTGAGTTTGGCCAGATATTTACCCCTTCTTGTTTTACCTTTTCCCACGAGTTGCACAGCCTGGACAGCCAGTTCTTCAATGGAGCGCCCTTCCACATTAAGGGTTTTCAGATCATAACGCCGGTAGAGTTGACGCGCCTGCTGTAGCTCTCGCGTGCAGGTATCCAGGCTGGCATAGGTTGATCCGTGGTATCTTTTTTCTCGTATTTCATGGAGATAGCGAGGGCTGGCGGTCAGTCCGATAGCCCTTGATTTGTTTTTCACAATTTCCTTTGGCAATTCATGTTTGCCTAGATGATCTGCTGTAAGAGGGAAATTTGCCGCTTTGAGTTCCATATGTGTTGCCAAATAAATGGATACTGGAGTTTTGCCGGTCCTGGAAACGCCAACCAGGATGAGATCTGCGATATCGTAATCCTTGGGTTTGGTACCATCGTCATGCTCAAGGGAATAATGAATGGCATCAACCCGTTTAGTCATTTTAGACATGGTAAAATGGCGCGAATATCCCGGTTCACGGAGGGCACATACACCAAGACTGGTTTCTACTTTTTCCAGGGTTTCTAGAAAGATATCGAAAAAGAGGACATCCGGGTGATTGAAAACATCCCTGGTGTGCTGATCCATGATGGTGCAAAAAAGAAGAGGCTTTTCTTCTTTACACTGGTCAAGGATACGATTAAGAGCTTCTTCAGCTTCTGCAACTGTATGAATAAACGGAATTTTTTCTTCTTTAAAACGAAAGCCGCTGAATTGAGCAAGTAATGCCCTGCCCATATCTTCGGCAAGTATGGCTGTCGAACCAGATATATAATACACATTTTTCATTTGCATAAAAGCACCTGTCTATTCTCGTTTGTGGCAAAATAAACAGCGATTTGGTGGTGGGTGGTCTTTTGCCAGGGGAGCTGTTCCTTGTTCACTGTGGCATTGGGCGCAATGTCTTTCAGCTTCCTTTTTTTTCATATTCCAATATTGGACATGGGTATCATCCCGTGGATAATGGGGCGTTGTTTCAGCAGGGGCCTTGTAAAGAAAGAGAAAGATTCCAAGGCATACGAGAAGGAAAAGACTGTTAAAAAGGTATTGCTTTTTTTTATTTTTCATTGAGTAAGGTGGGTGTCGTGCGTCTAACTGTTTAATAGCATATTGAAAATTAGAGGGATCCTGCCTGTAAATGTTTTTTTCAGGGCCTGCACTTTCCTGAATTTGAGCAAAAATCCCAAGGGGCGCTGCATATGATAACCATCCAATATTTCTGCGGCCATTATGTATAGGTAAGCATCAGTCAGCCATTTCCAATTCTTGAAATGGGATAAGTTTCATACGCATACACAAAACAATAAAGTTTATCATGAGTTGGCAACTCCAAGGGTATTTACTGCTATATTTCAGCATCTTATTATGGCGTCTTTGCTTGTTGACCATCAGATCTATACGTGCTGTTTTATATGTTGGGTCTGCAATGGCCCTGGCAACTTCACAGCCAGAGACAATTGCAGGATAAATACCTTCGCCTGTTAATCCTGATGCCAGGCCAGCTGCTTCACCAATAAGCCAGAATCGACCAAAACAATGCCCCCGGTAATCATAATTGACCAATCCTGCCTTGATCATGTTGGATGGGATATGGAGTTGCTGTGCACCGGTCCATTTTATCAGATGTTTCTTCAGTTCTCTGGCCGGGATACTACCTGACTGTACATAGGCTCCAACAGAGCAGGTTTCCTTGTGTGGAAAGATCCAGGCATACCCATTGGCAAACAGTCTGGGATTGAAATGCCATTGCATCTGCTGGCGATGAATGGCGAGGTCGGCGTTGAGCCCAAGGCCCATTTTTTCATTTGGAAGCTTGAGAAAGCGCCTTACAAGTGAATTCGCGCCATCTGCACCAATCAAATGGTTAAATCGGATGGTCTTGACCTGTTGCTCCCTGTTCAACAGTGTTACGTGTTTATCAGAAATAGAGAGTACCTTGACTCCTGAAGCAATATGAGCCCCTGAGTTGAGAGCCTTTTTAGCCATCCACTGGCCTAAACGGACTCGATTCACGGTGGCAATAATTGGATTCGTTTCGCGGATCTTGCACTGCTGAAGAGTTGTGACAATTGTTTGCTCAGGAAAAGATTGCTCTACAAGATTTTCCGGAACGTGCTGTAATAGACCACTCCAGGTGATTCCACCGGCGCACACTTTTTCTCCAATGGTTTCTTTTCTTTCAAGAAGCAGTACCTGTTTGTTTTGGAGGGCAAGCTCATAGGCGCAGGAAAGGCCTGCTGGCCCGCCTCCAATGATGAGTATATCTACATGTTCTTGTATGGGAGACATAAACGGGAAAATATTTTCGCGAGTTTTCAAATGGTTTGTCACTGATGCAATCGCACCCATTACAACGGTATTGATATGGGAGGCAGGTTTATGCAGACGCCTTTGGTCGACGGTAAACAGACCGTTCCAGTTTTCTGGTAAATTTCTACGGGCCTAGGGAGTTTGTCGGAGAATTGCTATTTTTCTCAGATTAAGGCAATTTCAGGAAATTCAGCACATCCATATAGTTGATATTTCGAGTATTGTTTTTCTGAAAATAACATAAATATGGGAAAAAAGAGCCTTCGCCGACAGACTCCTAAGATACGTCAGCTGCTTGAGAAGAGCAAGTCCAGAGCAAATAATCGTCTCGTTTTTTTAAGGTAAAAATATCATGTCTGCCCGCTATATCCATGTTCTGTATCCGTTATTCAGCACCCATCATTCATGAACAGACACCATTTACGTTCTTGTCCCATCAGCTCTGTTTAATCTGAGAAAATATAGTCGTAACATGATATAAAGGACTGTATTTTTCTATAAATCCTATTCTAGGGCTAACTCCTGGCAAACTTGCTTGACTGAACCTGAAGTATTGGAAAAACGGTTGCCTTGAGGTTGCGTAAACAGATAACTGATGGATATATAGTCAAGTGTTGTAGATATTGTCTTTCCAAAGGATTTCAGGTGTAAATGAAAAAAAACAGGGTATTCAGTCACGACTGTGGTACTATCTTGGAATTCTTAACATCCGTAGATGGGTACGGATTTTATCAGACAGCAGTTTTCCTCGTTTTCTCTTCTTTAACGCGACATTGCATACCATATAAAGGAAGCATATCCATGACCTCAACGAAGAAAGAGATTTTTCTCAAAGATTATTCCCCACCAGCCTATTGTATTGATACGGTTGATTTGACCTTTGAATTGGATCAACAGGCAACCGTGGTTACCTCTCGGTTAATGGTGAGAAAAAACAATCTGGTTTCTGAATCTCTTCCCCTGGAACTCGATGGGGAAAAGCTCCAGCTCAAATCTGTTAAGATCAACGACACGGTACTTGCCCCAGGGCAATACATCCAAACCGATGAAACTCTTTGCCTTGAAAATGTTCCGGATTCCCCTTTTGCACTTGAAATCGTGACGGTGATTAATCCTGAAAATAATACAGCCCTTGAGGGGTTGTATCTTAGTTCAGGTAATTACTGCACGCAGTGCGAAGCAGAAGGATTCCGTCGAATTACCTATTATCCTGACAGGCCTGATGTGATGGCGGTGTTTACAACCCGCATTATTGCAGATCCCGAACAATGTCCAGTTCTCCTGTCGAATGGTAACTTGATTGAAGAGGGAATGTTGGCGGATGGAAGAAAATTTACCCTGTGGCAGGATCCCTTTAAAAAACCAAGCTATCTTTTTGCGCTGGTAGCAGGAAAACTGGTCTGTATACAAGATACTTTTACGACCATGACCGGGCGAACAGTTGATCTGCATATATATGTTGAAGAGCGTAATAAAGAGAAGTGCGGACATGCCATGACCTCTTTAAAGAAGTCCATGCGCTGGGATGAAGAGGTTTTTGGTCGAGAATATGATCTGGACCTCTTTATGATTGTAGCTGTTGATGATTTCAATATGGGTGCCATGGAAAACAAAGGACTGAATGTCTTTAATTCCAAATATGTGCTGGCCTTGCCCGAAACTGCTACTGATGCTGATTTCGCTGGAATAGAAGGGGTCATCGGCCATGAGTATTTCCACAATTGGACGGGTAACCGGATAACTTGCAGGGACTGGTTCCAACTGAGTCTGAAAGAAGGGTTGACGGTGTTCAGGGATCAGCAGTTCTCAGCGGATATGACTTCCCATGCTGTTAAACGTATTCAGGACGCGAATATAATTCGATCATTTCAGTTTAGGGAAGATTCTGGTCCCATGGCGCATCCAGTCAGGCCACCTTCTTTTGTAGAAATCAACAATTTTTACACGTTGACAGTCTATAATAAAGGGGCAGAGGTTATCCGGATGATATACACCTTGCTTGGCGCAGAACAGTTCCGTAAGGGGATGGATCTCTATTTCCAGCGCCATGATGGGCAGGCAGTAACCTGCGATGATTTTGTCCAGTCAATGGAAGACGCATGTGGCGTGGATCTGCGTAAATTCAGACGGTGGTACAGTCAAGCAGGTACTCCTGAGTTACAAGTTTCAACCAGTTTTGATCCAGATAAACAGGAATATACCGTTCATGTGAAACAATCGTGTCCCCCAACCAGGGAAATGGATCAAAAAGATCCTTTTTACATGCCATTGGCAATGGGTATACTTGATCGGCACGGAGAGGTGCTGTTTCCTTCGACCTTGGATGGTATCCTGGCTGATAAAAAATCCGGAACTGTGGTTCATATCATGCAGGATGCAGAGCAGAGCTTTGTCTTTAATGGCGTTAAAGAAGAGCCTGTGTTGTCTTTTTTGAGGAATTTTTCCGCTCCTGTAAAAGTAAAAATTGAACGAAGCAGTGAAGAACTCGGGTTACTCATGGCCCATGACCCGGATTCATTTAATCGTTGGGACGCCAGCCAACAACTCATGGCCAATGCTATTCTGGAACAGTTGGAAATAGAGAGTGATCAAGCTTCTGTGCAGGCTCCTCCGGTTCTGCTCAAGGGAATAGAGACATTACTCGAAGATCGGGAGAGTGATCCTGCCCTGATTGCCAATGCCTTGATATTGCCTTCGGAAAATTGGCTTGGGCAGCAGTTGCAAGCCATTGATCCTGTGAAACTTTTCCGTGTTCGTCATCAGCTGCGTCATAGTATCAGTGAACGTCTTCGCGACCTCTTTTTGGCCAGGTATCAGGAACTGGCCTCTGATAAAGCATATATCTACTCTCCAGAGGAAACAGGAAGAAGGGCGCTTCGTAACTGTTGTTTGGGTTATCTGCTTGTGGCAGATCTTAAAGAAGGAGTAGCAGAAAAACAGTTGCAACTTGGCGAACAGCAGTATCGGACTGCTGATAACATGACTGACCGTATGGCTGCCTTAAACGGTGTTGTGCATGGAGATCTGGACCTGGGAGACCGTTTGCTGAAAGAGTTTCATGCGACCTGGGGACATGACCCGTTGCTCATTGATAAATGGCTTATGCTGCAGGCTTCCAATCCTTTGCCCGGCACACTTGAACGAGTAAAGAGCTTAACTGAACATCCTGATTTTTCATTGAAAAATCCAAACAAAGTACGTTCTCTCATCGGCGCGTTTTGTAGTACAAACCATGCCCAGTTTCATGCTGCGAACGGAGCAGGATATACTTTTTTGGTTGACACCATATTTATCCTTGATGACATGAATCCACAAATAGCAGCTCGGATGCTGACACCGTTGACTCAATGGAGACGCTATGAAAGCAAGCGTAAAAACCTGATGGAGCAACAGTTGGTTCGCCTGAAAAATCACGGAGGACTCAGTAGCGATGTGAGGGAGATCGTTGAGCGCAGTCTTGAATGAGTGTAACTGCACAGTGCACCTGATCATTTCGCGCCCATCCTGCTTGCGAAGACCTCAGGTGTACTGTAACCCCAGCTAGAAGGGAGTTGTCAAGCGTAGTTACTTTCCCTATGAGTAGTTACTCATTGTCGGTCGCATATATATATGCAAGACCATGAGAAGGGCGGAACAGTCAATGTTTCGTCCTTGTCTTGATGTTTGTTATTATGGAAAAGGGATATTCGTAACTGACCACAGGTACTCCACGGAGTCTCCCGATGATCGCTTACCTCTTTGCACGATCGCGGTGTCCCGCATAGACCTACAGGAGTCTTCACATACCTGCGAAAAACCGCGCTTGCACAAATTTGAAGCGCCTGTGACCCGTTACGACTTAGACCCAATTGAAATATCAGTGTTGTTAACTCCGTGATCAGTTACGGAATATTCAGAGTAAAATCTGGAGGAGTACCATGACGTTACTGCCAGCAGTTGAATTGACTACAGGATCCATCCCCGATGCAACTGTTATCTGGTTGCATGGTCTTGGTGCTGATGGAAATGATTTTGCCCCAATTGTTCCTGAATTGCAGCTTCCAAAGAATGCACAGGTTCGTTTTCTCTTCCCACACGCCCCGTCTATTCCTGTCACGGTGAACGGCGGTTATGTCATGCCGGCCTGGTTTGACATTTTGGAAATGGAGATTGACCGTAAAGTTGACTCCCGGCAATTAGTCAGTTCGGCGGAGAAAATTCGCCTGTTTATCGATAGAGAGATTGAGCGAGGCATAAACAGCAAGCGGATACTTCTTGCAGGGTTTTCCCAAGGAGGCGCCGTAGCATATCACCTGAGCCTCACTTATGATAAACCACTGGGAGGATTACTTGCCATGTCTACCTATTTTGCGACCAGTGATATTATAGAAGTTTCTGATGCAAACAAGGCATTACCAATAGCTATCCAGCATGGTACCTTTGACCCTGTGGTTCCAGAAAATCTTGGCCAAAAAGCTGCTGCAACGCTTAGTGAGTGGGGATATGTTGTGAGATACCAGAACTATCCCATGGAGCATAGTGTCTGCCCGCAGCAGATAGATCATATAAGTGAATGGTTTGTTGAAAGGTTGGGTATGTAAACCGTCATTTATATGGTTTAGTTTAGCTGGAGTACATGGGTTTTTTCCATGTACTCCTTAATACATATTTTTTAGTAAAATAGCATGAGCATTGTCGTCAAGACAATGAGGAAAAGCAGCGTCATGCCTGTACCGGTTTTGATATAGTCCATGGTTTGATATCCTCCAGGTCTCATCACCAAGGCATTTACCTGATGTGTAGGTAAGACAAAGGTGTTAGAGGCTGCCAGTGCAACAACCATTGCTGCAAGCCTTGGATCAACTCCTGTTTCTGTGGCCATATCCATGGCAAGTGGTACCAGTAGTACAGTGGCACCTACGTTTGAGACAACAAGGGTGAAAAAGGAGGTGAGGACACCAATGATCAGTAAAAATAGTCCTTCGGGGACAACTCCCAAGACTCCCATGATGGTTGTTGCCATCCATTCAGCAGCTCCGGATTTTTGAAAAGCGAGTCCCAGTGGTATAAGACCAGCCAGAAGAAATATAGTCATCCAGTCAATTGAGCGGTAGGCTTCGTCTATTGAAAGCACCTTGAATAAGACCATACCCAGTGCCCCTGTCAACAGGCATATAGAGAGTGATATGTTCATCTGAAACCCCAAGAATGCAGCAACTGGTTTCAGCCAGAGTATCATGGCCAAGGTGATCAGGAGCCATCCAAATGCAACTTTTGCTTTTTCTTCTCTGACAACCTCTCCTTTAATTTCAGTGGTAAACGCAAAACATTCTTTTTTGCTGAGCTCACGAAATTTTTCCCACCTGCCAAACATCAGCAGGGCATCGCCGGTTTTGAATGTTTCTTTGGTAATCTGATTAAATTGGCATATGCCATCTCGGCATAAAACAACGGGAACTATACCGTTTCGTTTACGAAAGCGACGTTCTCTCATGTTGGTTCCGACTAACTCTGAGCGAGGAGTTATGATCCCCTCAACCATCCCAGCGTTATTGGGCGAGAAGTCCTCTGCAAATGTATCGAGGTCACCTTTAAAAATCCAGCCGAGGTCCTCTGCACATTGCCTGACGTGTTCTTCATTGCCAACCATGGCCAGGGTTTCGCCGGAATGGATGAGTTCATAACGGGTGGGTGCATAGTTTTTTTGTTTGGTATCATGGGAATAGACACCGGCAATACTTACGTGGTACTTGTCACGGACATGGAGTTCTTCCAGGGTAAAGGAACCAAAGTCATCAGGTATATCGACCTCAAAAACGCCTGCTATCTCCTGGTAGGTGTCAGCCAGAGAGGCTGGCATGAGCGCACTGTCTTCCTGGTTATCTTTTTTATTGGGCATTACCATTCGACCCAAAAACATAAAATAGCAAATCGCCGCAAGAACCAGTGCTATGCCAATGGGGGTTTGCGTAAACATGCCCAACGGTTCAACTTTTGTTCCCAATGTATTGAGTTCATTTGCCTGGTAGATAAGGTCGTTAAGAAGAATGGTGGGACTTGCTCCCACAAGAGTTATTGTTCCTCCAATGATTGCACAATACGCCATGGGAAGAAGTATTTTTGAAGGAGAAATACCAGTCTGCCTGCCAATCCTTCGAACTGCAGGAAGAAATAACGCTGCAGCTCCAATATTTTGCATAAAACTCGATATAAATGCCACAGTTACAGATATAGATACAACAATACTTTTTTCAGATTTACCGGATATTTTCAATATGTAACGTGCAAGTAAGTTCATGCACCCTGTTTTATCCAATCCTGCACCGATAATAATTACACCTATGATAGCAACCACGGCATTACTTGATAGACCGCTGATTGCTTCCTGGGGTGTCACAAGGTTAAGCATTGGAAGTGCGACCATCATGAGTATGCCAACAACATCGACTCTTACCCATTCAAAGACGAACAGGAGTATGACTAGGATCAGAACCGAAAATACAATACCCATTTCAAAGGTAAAGGTTGGTGCTCCCTGGTTTGGCAACTCAGCTGCCTGTAATGCCTCGAATCCAAGAAAAAATATACCTAAAGTATAGAATATCATTCTGAATACCTGGGATTGTGACATGTAAACTCCATTTGGCTAATTTGAAGAAATAGTAACCGTCCTGCCTATATTGTACTAAAAAATATCATGGGTTTCCCACCAATTCTATGCAGTTTTATAAATTAAATTTATCAAATTACTTGAAAGGTGAATACCTATTCATTGTATTGACGTGGTAACTCAGGTCATAGTTGCACATAATTGATTTGACTGAAATGAACTACTTAATTATGATAAAAGTAATGAGTATATATATTGATTCAGACATGCGAGGTGAGGAATGTCAATTATAACTATTTCTAGGGGATCTTTTAGTAGGGGCAAAGAAGTTGCTGAGAAACTGGCAGAAAAGCTTGGTTATGAATGTGTATCCAGAGAAATATTACTGGAGGCTTCTGAAGAATTCAATATTCCTGAGATTCGTCTTAAGAGCGCTATGCATGATTCTGCATCCGTTCTTGAAAGATTCAGCCATGGTAAATTAAGATATATAAGCTATTATAAGTATGCTCTCTTAAACCATGTAGTGAATAATAATATCGTTTATCATGGTTTAGCTGGTCAATATATACTTAAAGATATACCTCATGTTTTTAAAATACGAGTTCAGGCAGATTTTGAAGATCGTATTGAACAAGTTATGAAGCATGACCATGTTTCACGGAATAAAGCTATATCTATCATTAAAAAAGATGATAAGGAGCGACGAAAGTGGAGTTTGCAGCTGTATGGGATAGACACAAAAGATAGCAGTTTATACGATCTTGTAATTAATATTCACAAAATCACAGTAGATGACGCTGTTAACCTTATTTCTTCTGTGGTGGATACTCCAGCTTTTCAAGCTACTCCTGAATCTCAGCGTAAAATAGAAGATCTTACCTTGGCAGCGAAAATTCATGCTTTATTAATAGACTATTCGTTGATGGTTGAAGTCAAGGTCGAGAATAAAACAGCCTGTCTTTCAAATATCGGCGAAGTGCTTAAATATGATGAGGTTATCAGGTCTCGCATAGAAAAGATCATTTTAGCTATTGATGGTATCGAGCAGGTTAAATTTTTGGACGAAATCACTGAAAAATACGATCATGTTAATCCGTTTTATAATATAGGTCGATAAATTGTCCTCTTTTAGGCGACAATATCAAGAGGTTGGTAAGAGTCCTGTCTGGATGAAGGGGGGGATTCAGAGGGAGACGTCTCTTCGCTGACATTACCGGTATTATCATCATTTGAGGGGGGTAGAGCTTCGGCTCTCTCCTGTTGCAATTCGCTCCTGGCCTGGTTAGCTTTTGCAGAAGCTTGAGCCGCGATTTGTCTATCAGCTGCCGACGGATTGGCAGGTGCCATGGCTGCATTTCGAACGGTTTCCATTTTTGTGATGGTTTCTTCAGGTGTGGACTCTTCGCTCAGACTGATTGGGACTTCTCCCCCTACAGCATAGCGTTTACCGTCAGGACCTTTTTGATATGTGAAACTCATCCCGCCAGCGGCGTATTTTCCAGCCTGGGAAAGATGGGCCTGCTCATGAGCCCGAACTTCTCTGTCTCTCGTTTTTAGTTTCTCTACAGCTTGCTGTTCTTCAGGGCTTAGGCCGTATTCTTCAGCCTGGCTGGTTGAATTTTTCGAGTCTGCTTGAGGTGGTTGTTCGTCGGTTCTTCGGGAAGCTTCCTGCGCCTCTGGAGATAAAGTAACTTTGTCAGCTATTGGGTTTTGTTCCGTGGGATCATCATTATCCTGGGAAACCGATACAGGGATATATACCTGTCGGACCGGTTCGGAGCTGAGCGATTGCTGCATATAGGCCTGCATGCCCATTGAAACAGCAATATGTGATGGTATATTTTGGCTGATCTGCATTGTTTGCATTTTATTGATTTGGTATCAGTATAATCATACACGATCATTGGTTTTCAATGCAAGTCATACTGCTGATTTTGGGATAATTTTTTCATTTCTGTCTAAGGGGTGAATCCAGTGAAATAATAATGATTGAGGACAGCTGCGTGCTTGACAGTTGTGGAAGAGAAATCCATAGTGTAAGGCTATTGAATTGAATATTTCTGACTGTCGCAACAGGAGAAATGATTTGTTAAAAAGGCCATGATGTATCAAAAAATACCATGGGCTGTAACCCAACATTCGCATATGATAAATACAGAAAAACTGCTTGGCAAAGTACTTGGTGAGATTACAGGCTCCGGATATGGAAAAAAAAGTAAAAAGGGTAAGAAACAGAAATCAGGATTTGACGCAGTAGCTGACCAGTTGACTTCCGGTAAAGGGCTGATGACGATTATTGGCCTTGGAGTAGGGGCATATGAGATTTATCGTCAACAACAAGGGCAGCAACAGCCTGCAATTCCCGGTGGAAACCCGTCTCCAGGCTACCAGGTGCCTCCTGCACTGCCTTCATCCGGTAACGTTCCACCTCCCCCTCCACCGATTCCGTCTTCACCTCAGGTGTCAGGGCCTTCTTCCTCAAACGTCACTCCTCCTCATGGCTCGATCGATAACGAAGTTTCGGAGCAGCATAAACAGGAGCTTTCCCTGCGCATGATCCAGGTTATGGTTGCGGCGGCACACGCTGACGGGACTCTGGATGAAGCAGAAGAACAGAAAATATTGGATAAATTACAGGGGGCAGACCTGACAAGTGAGGAAACCATATTTTTGCTGGAAGAGTTGCATAACCCAAAAAGCATTGCTCAGCTGATTTCGGGAATAGATGTTCCGAGAATGGGAAAGAGCATGTATATGCTCGCTGCTGCTGCCATTGAAATCGATACAGAGGAAGAACGGGCCTGGCTTGATCAGCTGGCAGAAGCCTTGGGGCTCAGCAAAGGAATGCAGTCTTTCCTAGAACAGCAGGTATAGATTTATTTGCCTGTTTTCCCTTTAAGGCGTGTATGCGGCCGCTGAGTCGGCAGACGACGTTGAGCGCCCGCGAATACTTTGTTCAGAAAGAGTTTTACTGCAGCATGTAGATAGAACAACAACAGGGCCCCAAAAAAAGAAGGAATGGAGTCCTGTTGTTGTGATGGCTGTTGGTTATCGTTCAAACATGTTTGCCAATCCGCCAAGGACAGACCCCTCACCCTGGGAGCCTCCCGGTGTTTGAGGAGCAGCATCCCATATGCGTCCTGCGAGACGTGAGAAAGGCAGCGACTGCAGCCAGACATGACCAGGTCCCTGGAGTGTTGCAAAAAAGAATCCTTCCCCGCCGAAAACTGCTGATTTGACATTGCCTACAAATTCAATGTCGTAATGCACGTTTTGAGTTAAAGCTACCAGGCAGCCGGTATCCACACGCATTGTTTCACCAGCGGCAAGTTCTTTTTCCACGATGGTTCCCCCTGCATGGACAAATGCCAGGCCATCGCCATCCAGCTGTTGCATGATAAAACCCTCGCCACCAAAAAGTGCAGTGCCGATTTTCTTTTGAAAAGCGATTCCTATGGCCACTCCCTTGGCTGCACAGAGAAAAGCATCTTTTTGGCAGATTATGCGGTTACCGTACGAAGAGAGATCCAAGGGGATGATTTTTCCGGGATAGGGCGCTGCAAAGGCAACCTTTCCTTTGCCTGGGCCTGTATAGGTAAACATGGTGATAAACAGGCCTTCGCCAGTTATCAGGCGCTTGCCAGCACCCAGCATTTTATCAAAAAAACTGCCGGATTGGGATGATTGAGACCCGTCTCCAAACACGGTTTCCATTTGGATTTGGTCGTGCATGTACATCATAGCCCCAGCCTCGGAAACGACACTTTCATTGGTATCGAGTTCGATTTCAACAAATTGCATTTCCTGACCAAAGATTTCGTAATCAATTTCATGGGTAAGCATGGCAGCCGGTGGAGGTGGAGCAGTCGCAGGGCTGGCGTTTTGCTGTAATTCCTGAACACTTGTCGCTGGCACCCAGTCTGAAAAACCATCCCTCCATACGAGGGTGTTGGCATCATAGCGACCGGAAGAGAGTTCACCGATAACCTGTTCTCTGCTGAAGGGGCCTTGAGATTTACCATTAATCGCGATATACCAGTTTGTCATTGAAGACCTCGTGGGTAAATAAAGTACAGATAAAAGTTGTTACAAATATTACAGAATTGTTTTGCGCAGTGTGTCAAAATTTCCATAGTGCTTATATTACACCAAAATACGTTACAGGGTGCAACTCAAGTTTGTATCTCATTACTTTTTTCAAAAAAGCATGACTCATAAAGCTGAGAGTATTCTCATTATCGAACCATATTACGGAGGGTCACACAAAAGTTTTCTTGCCGGGTTACAGTTTGTTCTGGATAGGCCTTGCACGCTGTTGACTTTGCCTGCAAAAAAATGGAAAACACGGATGCACCTTGCAGCGCCACATATGGCTGGCCAGATTATAGACCTCTATGCAGGAGGTAAACGATATGCAGGCCTGTTTACTTCCAGCTTTCTTGATGTGGCAGTGCTACGTTCGTTGCTTGCGCAGGCAGGAATATTGCTTCCTATTGGCTTGTATTTTCATGAAAATCAATTCGCTTACCCGTCCCAGAGAGATGCTGGCGCTCAGTACAGCTACGCTGCAATTAATTTTCTTTCCGCCTTGTGTGCCGATGCCATTGCTTTCAACAGCAAGCACAATAGAGATACTTTTTTTCAAGGTGTAAAAGGCTATCTGCGGAAAAACAAAGAGTTTAATCTGGCTCAACGGGTCGAGCAACTATATGCTTCGAGCGTCATACTTCATCCGGGGATGGCTTTTGAGCCCAGTCACGGTTCAGAGAAAAAATGTAACAGGACGCCAGTAATTGTCTGGAATCATCGTTGGGAGCACGACAAAAATCCTGAACAATTTTTTACGGCCCTTTTTTCCCTCGCAGAACGTCAAGTACCATTTCATCTTATAGTGTTGGGGCAATCCTTTCGCAATATACCAGCTATCTTTGATCAGGCCAGAGAAGTCTTGGGAAGCAGGATGCTGCACTTTGGTTTTGTTTCTTCCAGGCAGCAGTACCTGGCTTTACTGCAGCAGGGGAGTGTTGTCGTTTCAACAGCGCGCCATGAATTCTTTGGTTATTCGGTTCTAGAAGCGGTTCGTGCCGGTTGCCGTCCACTCGTCCCCGACAGGCTGGCTTATCCTGAATTATTCCCTGGCGAATTTCGATATGGATCAGGTCGTTTTGAAAATGAACTTGAGCATGTACTACGCCGTAATATAAGGCTGAGCCAGGAATGTTCACGGGCTCTCACTGAACCGTATTTATGGAATAATGTTGCCGGTGAATATCGGCAATGGTTTCAGGAGTGGATTGCAAGCAAACAGCCAGTTCCTTGAAAAAAACTTTTCACTACTCATGCATCCATGGATATGAATGAAAGGCCCGAATTTGATTTTCATTTTTTTATATGCAGGGTAATGGTAGGGCACGCAAATCAAGAAAACAATTACCGGCACAGGAGTAAGCTGTTTATTCATTTGAGTAACTACATTGATACGCACAAGGCATTACTTTCATGCAGAAAAAAAAGAAACAGAATATTGTTCTCATAGGTTTTATGGGAGTTGGTAAGGGCCGTACAGCACGGGCACTTGCGGAGTTGACAGGACGATTTGCCATAGATACCGATGACCTGATTGAATCTCGCATAAAAATGAAGATACGCAGCCTTTTCGCTGAGCAGGGAGAACCTGCTTTTCGTAAACTGGAAAGAACTGTGGCAGGGTGGTTGGTCGAAAATGTCCAGGAAACAGTCATCTCCACAGGGGGTGGTTTTTTTGCTGTTCCAAAAATCAGAAAAATAGGGAAGGTCGTTTATTTGCACGCTGAAGTTGAGTCTATTCTTGCAACCATTCAGCAACACCCTGATGGAGCGAAAAAAATTAAAAAACGACCATTGCTCGCTGATTTGGAAAAAGCAAAAGAGCTTTTTGCCAAAAGACTCCCCTTATATCGAAGTTGTGCTCATCTTGAGATTGATGTTCAGGGAAAAAGTGCTGAGGCAGTAGCTGAGGAAATTTGTTTACAATTGGGAATTCAGAAACGAGACTAATGACTGAACTGATGAATTATCAACGAGGCCTTGATCCAGACAAAGACGCCTGGGTTACGAATTTTTTTACGGAAAATCATCTGGCTTATGAAGCTTTTCCGGATATGGTTGCATCCCCTGAACAGTTGAATTTCATGGTTTATCTTCAACCTGATCAGATCTATTATCCCTGCTCAGATGCTCTTTTTCACGCCGTTATTGAAAAACGGGCAGATACCTTGCTGACTTCTGCCTACATTCATATCTGGAGCAGGCTTGAACGTCTGGTGGCAGAGGTGGTAACTGATCCATATAAAAGACAGTACCTGATGAGTCTGCTTTCCATTAAGTATAACCATGATATAACACATAAAGTACATCTTCCAGGGCGTCTTGAAAAGCGATTGCTGGGTATATTTACAACCATCAGTGAAATTGATCGCCCTCTTGCCCGAGTTAAGGAAAGCGAAAACAAACGGGTCGCAGATTTTCTTAGGTCAGAGCTGTTTAAGGAATGCTTTGATTCCCTGGAAGGGCTTGAAATAGGAGAGAATTCCACTTTAACAGAGATTGATTTTCAACTACAGATTCTCCGGCTCCGTCGTTTATTGATCCTGTCATCCGTCCGTACCATATGGAAAGATGACCATCTGCCGGATCAAGCCTATCTGCGAGAAATAATGAATCAGGAATTGCATAGCGATGAGTGGCTTTGGTTATGCTCCTGGTTGCGTGATGTGGTGGCGGGAAAACGGAAGCCTACCATTCTCTGGCTAGCCGGCAGGTCGGGTGAAATCGTTTTTGATCTTGCAATCATCAACTTGTTGATGAAGCTGGGAATTAAAGTGATTTTGGCTGTAAAGCAAAGCTTTTATTACCATCGGATTTCTTTTATTGATTTACTGGAAGATACGACACTTGATACGCTTCTTTCCGGCGCTGATCTTGTCGGTGATGCTCAAATTTCCAAAAATGAGTTGCTGCGACGCCTTGGGAGAGATGATCAGTTATTAGTGATATCCGATGGAACCAGGGAACCGTTTAATCCCTTGCTATCTTCGGTTACCTTTGCAAGGTCTTTTAAAGAAGCCGACCTGGTCGTCAGTAGAAGTCCAGGGTGCCGGGAAACTATAACTAATCATTTCCAATTTACCCGGGATATGATTTCAATTATCCCCAAAGACGACGGGGTATTGGATTTTGTGGTCAAGGAGCATCATCCTGCCGTAATCAGGTTTCCCAAATCGGTCTTGCGCAAAAAAGCAGAACAGTTGGTTGATACAATGCGGGAAGAAAAGGAGAATGGAAAACGCATAATGTTCTATTCCGCCATAGTTGGCTCTATTCCCGGTCAATTACAGACAGCCAAAGAAATACTGGACGTTTTCGTCAATTATCTGCGTTCTTCGCTGCATGATGTGGTTGTAATCAATCCTGCTGAACATTTTGAGGAAGGGATGGACGCTGATGACGTAATGTATATGTGGGAAATTTTTCAACGATCAGGGCAGATAGATATCTGGCGTTTTCAAAGCGTTTCAGATATCGAAATGACGTTCAGCCTGATGAATAAGAAAGTTCCACCGGAATGGATCGGCAAGGATTCAACATATTCTACAGGCTGCACCAAAGAGATGGATATTGCAAGGGAGATGGTGAACCTGTATCCTGAAATGCAGTTGATAGGCCCTCCACTGGAAAAGTTTCAACGCCGACGGGAGTATGGTGTAGGTCAGTTGTATGACAGGACCCTTTCAGAGGTAAAATAAGGAAGGATTGATGCTGATTCAGCTCTTCTGACCATATGCTGAAGATTACACCTCGTTAAATTAGATATTGTTTCGATATGGAAAGTTATGATTAGTGAACAAGCAGACAGTTTTCTCCAGGCAACTCTTCGCAAGATTTATCCGCAGGATCTCAGTTGGCGCGATCGTGCGATAGAGCGTCTGGAACAGTTGACCATGCCTTATTGGGCCATGGGCGATTTTATGGATCTTGCCGTCAATCTGGCAGGCGTATATCGTACCATTACCCCCTCGATAAGCAGGAAACGCATAGTTGTCATGGTCGGCGATCATGGTGTTACAGAAGAAGGCGTTTCATGTTACCCACCTGACGTTACCACACAGATGGTGCACAATATTATAGATGGTGGAGCTGCCATCAATGCAATGTCCAGGCAAGCTGGTGCGGATGTGTGCGTGGTCGATATGGGGGCCTGTGATGCTTTCACCTCCTTGCAAGATAAAAGTGGTTTCATAAGCCGCAAAATTTCGACAGGTACGGCAAATATTGCACGTGGACCTGCAATGTCCAGATCTCACGCAGTCATGGCCATTCAGGCTGGCGTAGAGCTTGCCAACAAGTTCAGTGAGCAGGTTGATCTTTTTGGAACAGGAGATATGGGTATCGGCAATACCACCCCTTCAACTGCCATTGCCGCAGTATTGACAGGGAAACCTGTGGCAGAATTGACCGGTAATGGAACAGGACTTGATGAAGAGCAGAAGAAGGCGAAAATTGCTGTGATTGAGAGGGCTTTGTCGGCGAATAAGCCTGATCCAAAAGATGGGATAGATGTGTTGGCAAAGGTTGGAGGGTTTGAAATAGGTGGGATTGCAGGTTTGATACTCGGTGCTGCGGCTAATCAGAAGGCTGTGGTTGTTGATGGCTTTATTTCAACAGCAGGCGCTTTGATAGCTTATACCATAGAACCTTTTGTTCGAGATTACCTGATTTGTGCCCATAAAAGCGTTGAGCCGGGTCATCGCTATATGCTTGAAAAACTTCAACTGGAGCCTCTGTTTTCTTTGAATATGCGTCTGGGAGAGGGTACTGGTGCCGCTTTTGCTATGAATGCAGTGGATGCTGCTGTGCGGTTATTGACAGAAGTGTCTACTTTTAGTGAAGCAGGGGTGAGTACAAAGGAAAAGTAGCACGGAGAGTATAAAAAATTGTACTAATCGTTGACACTGTTCACTGGCAATGCTATTCTTGAGCAAGAATATCTATTATTATGTACGATGGAAAAGTTATGCCTTATGCCAGATATCTTTCCGCCTTGGTGTTAATGGGTCTTGTTACGGTATATGCTCCGTTGCAGTCGGTAGCAGATCAGATAGACCAGAGACCCACCGAACAGCACGAAATGCAGGAGAAAAGTTACAGCATACCTCCGGAATTGACCCCAGAGGAGTTGAAATGGTATGTGAAGTTCCAGGAAGGAGGCCTGCTCGTTGACGGCTGGCAGGATATAGCTGCCGGAATTATAGAAAAGACTCCAGTAACGGAAAAAGCTGCCCAAGAGGAGTTGTTGCAGGCCTTAGGATATAAAATAGGCCTGGAGTGGTGCAAGGACAACGAGATCCGTAAAGTTGACACCTCCATGTTGAAAGAGTGGGGGAATAAACTTAAAGATACAGCAAAAAAAAATCCTGAAAATTTGGATGTTGTTCTTTTGGATATCAATAGCGAACTGGATTCATTATTGAACTAAGAGTCTGTCAGAGATAACTCTTTTTTCCCCGATAGCTGTATTCTTTTTAAGATTTTATCCTCGGAATGTCAGCCGTATACCTGTGGTAAAATTTTGAAGATGCCTCGGAGTTTTTGTTTGCCTGCCCTCGAACGAAGATTCTCATTTATGGAAAGGCGCGAACTGGCAGGCCAGCAGTGTTCAGCTTTTTTCTCCATTGCTGTGTCGTTTTCGGGAGATCAAGTACAGCTTACTGGCGGTGTAACCTCGCATTGATTTTCCGAAAATAGTCAGTTTAATCCTTTTCAGTTTGGGAAAGTACGCTTGCCCGAATGACTCCCTTGTGCAGGTGAATATCAAGGTCTTCACCGTATGAAACGTGTTGTGCATCAGTTATTATTGAGTGTGGGGGATCATGCTTTCGTACTATCGCATAACCCCGAGCAAGGGTCGCAAGGGGGCTCACGCCATCAAGCAGGCTGGTTGTTCGTGCCATTGCCTGTTCTTTCTGCTGCAGAATTGTCTGTATCGCTTGTTGCAGTCGTTGTCTGTTGTTTAAAATCTGCTGTTGATGCAACGCAAGCAGTGTCTGTGGATTGCGGGCGTTGATGCGTCCTAGTATACGGCTGAGTAGCTGTTCTTTGTTCTGTATCAGGTTTGCCAGTCCCCTTTCCAGCTGCATGGTGATATGGCCGAGGCGCAGGAGGTGGCTTTCAAGAGGGTAGGTCATTTTTCCCAATTGCTGTTCACAATGACGGAGCCTGTAGCTGTATTCACTCAACCTGCTGAGCATGTTTTGCTCAATTCTTTTCCTGATATCATCTAATTGACGTTTTTGTGCGTTCCCATCAGGAATCAATAATTCTGCTGCTCCACTTGGGGTAGGGGCTCTCATGTCAGCAGCGAAATCAGCAATGGTAAAGTCAATTTCATGGCCTACCGCATTAACAACCGGTATGTTGGATTCCCGTATTGCCCTGGCAAGCTGTTCGTTGTTGAATGCCCATAAATCTTCAATGGATCCTCCTCCTCTGCAGAGTACAATGACATCTGTAGTGATCTCTTTGTTAACAGTGCGGATAGCCTCAATGATTTCACCCGGGGCCTGGGTTCCCTGAACGCTCACTGGAAACACCAGCAGGTGTATTGCTGGTGACCTTCTCGTTGCGATGTTGATAAAATCGTGCACCGCTGCTCCTTTTGGAGATGTAATCAGAGTGATATGTTCTGGTGATTTTGGGATAGGTTTTTTACAGGAGGCAGCAAAAAGCCCTTCCTCTGAGAGTCTTTTTTTCAATCGTTCAAAGGTGAGTTGAAGATTTCCTTCACCCTGAAAGGTAAGACTGTCAACTATCAGTTGGTAGTCCCCCCGAGGCTCATATACCGAGAGCCGCCCCCTGCATAGAACCTGCTTGCCATCTGAAAGTGGCTCGCTGAGATATCTTTTCTGGAGCTTGAAAAGCACAGATTTTATCTGAGCCTTGTCATCCTTGAGGGTAAAATAAGAATGCCCTGAATAGGGAGTGCGCAGGTTGGATATTTCACCCTGGACGCTGATGAAAGGAAATGTTCCTTCCAGCATTTGACGTATGGTGGCGTTTAGTTCTGAGACTGTGAAAATGTGAGATGTGGTTTCCATGACCGGGAATATACGCATATTCTCATCAAGGAGCAACTTTATCCTGTAAAGGATGGATTGAGTGATGCATTTTTCTACTCCTGCGGTATAATCGCATCTGGAGTTGTGCGCATTATCAAGCTGTGCATACCTGTTGCGATTACGTTTCGATACTCTTGCCGAATTAGTTGGAACCATAACTGATTGAACTTTTACTTGGGAGATTGCCAGAAGATCATCAGACCCAGGTTTTGATTCATCATTGATTCCAGTTTCGGTTATTATGACTTTCAGCCTTCATCTCTTTGATATTCTGAGTTATTGTGTTTTTTTGGGGCTAACACAGGGGGCGAAGAGAGGGAGAAGATATTTTCCAACCAACACACAGAGATTTTCATGTCTGAACCTACTAAATCTTATAAAGATGCTGAATTATTGCATAATGTGGACAAAGCCGACGGGCTGCTTGAACAGCTAGGTTTGCCACCTAAAACAATACACTTCATCCGGGCACATAAGACCATGTTTTGGGGTGTATCGATAGCCGTTATCCTCGTTGTTGTTACTGTTTCCCTGTATGACTCCTATCGCGCTCATCGTCTGAATAAATCGGCTTCAGCATTGGATGTGGCCATACAGGCTACCGATGGCAGCGAAGAGCTGTTGAGAGCTGTTATAAAAGACTATGGCTCTCTTCCGGCAGGTACCTGGGCAAAGGTGGAACTTATCAGGCGATATAATGAAAAAGGTGAATTTGATAAGGAATTAGAGCTTCTTTCAGGTATGAATGAACAATTTGATGATGATTCAGTATTCAAACCTTTGATTATTTCCAAGATTGCTGCTGTTTATGAAATGACAGATCAAAACGAAAAGGCTCTTGGCATGTACACCTTACTTTCAGAAATTAAGGGTTTTGAGCCGGAGGCGCATTTAGCCATGGCTAGAATTAACGAGTCCATGGGCAACAAAGACAAGGCCATAGGCCAGTATGCTGAGTACCTGCAATTATCGCAGCTGAGCGGAATGAATGGTCAACAGGATCCTACGAGAATGGTGGTTGAGTCCAAATTGAGGCAATTACGGCAATCATGAAAATTATTGAAACACCCCGGGAGATGTATGACTGGTCCCGGAAAATGATCGGACAGGGCAAGGTTATAGGCCTGGTCCCAACCATGGGTTTTTTTCATGAAGGGCATTTGAGCCTGATGCGTACTGCAAAGCAACATTCTGATAAGGTAGTGACCAGCCTGTTTGTTAACCCTATTCAATTTGGTCCCAACGAAGACCTGGATCACTATCCCCGAGATTTGGCTGGCGATGTGGCTAAGGCAGAGGCCGCAGGGGTGGATATTTTATTTACACCGAATTCCGAAAGGATGTATCCTGGTGACAACCTGACAGAAGTGAGTGTTCACTCACTTACTGAAAACCTTTGTGGAGCGCACAGGCCGGGTCATTTTGCCGGGGTTACAACTGTAGTGACAAAACTTTTCAATATCGTACAGCCGGAATTAGCGGTATTTGGAGAAAAAGATTTTCAGCAGCTGGCTGTCATTCGTCAGATGGTAAAGGATCTGAACATCCCTGTTCGTATTATCGGGCATCCAATTGTTAGAGAACAAGACGGTTTAGCCATGAGCAGCCGTAATGCCAATTTGCTCCCTGAACATAGAAAGGCTGCCTTGAGCCTGTCCAGCGGACTGAATCTTGCTAGGCAGTTGTACGCACAGGGAGTGCGCAGCACTGCTGCCCTCAAGCAACAGGTTCAGGAACATGTTCTTGCGCAGAAGGAAACCAGAATTGATTATATCAGCTTTGTTCATTGTGATACTTTGCAAGATGTCACAGAGGCCGATGCACAGACTGTTCTTGCCCTGGCCGTTCACATAGGAGACAAAGTCCGTCTCATAGATAACGGTCGACTTGAGCTTTCCAATTAGAAGCTGGCAAGTGTCTGTCCATGACTGCAGATTTTTGCTCAAGTTTTGGCAAACGTAGTCTCTGAGGCACACAATGCATTTTACTGCAGACATAATTGATATTGCGAGCATTGATTTTCTGAAAATAACACAACTACGGTGAAAAAGAAACTTCTCCGATAGATTCCTTGCAAATAGACAATCCTCACAGGATGCCCTGTAATAAGTGTGTTCTGGAAATAGTCTTTTGGTCAAAATTTCAACGTATCCTCAAAAAAAATTGTCCATGGTCCTGACGCTGATCAATATTACATATTTCTGGACAACTACGAGTCAACTATATACTGAAAGGAGTTATCATGCCTGGCTTTGAAGTCTTTGGTGAAGAAGAAAAACAGCAGGTGATGGATGTTTTCGACACAGGGGTGCTCTTTCGTTATGAGTTTGGAGCACAAAGGAACGATGTCTATAAAGTTCGTGAATTTGAACAGGCATTTGCAGCATATACCGGGGCCGACCATGCCCAGGCTGTCAGTTCTGGAACAGCTGCCGTCAAAGTTGCGCTTGCTGCTCTTGGTGTTGGTGCCGGCGATGAGGTAATAACCCAATCTTTTACTTTTGTTGCCACTTGGGAGGCAATCTTGGATGTGGGGGCAATTCCTGTTTTTACAGAAATCGACACCACTCTGAATATGGATCCTTCAGATCTCGAAAAGAAGATCACTGATAAAACTAAAGCCATCATTGCAGTACATATGTTGGGTGCGCCGGCTCGCATTGAGCAGATCAAGGCCATCGCTGATGCTCACAATCTCCCACTTATCGAAGATACAGCTCAATCTGCGGGATGTCGCCTTAATGGAAAGCATATGGGTACCTTTGGAGACATTGGCACCTTTTCTTTTGATTCGGTTAAAACCATGACCACCGGTGAAGGTGGGATGTGTATAACCAATAACGAAGCACTTTGGCGGGCGATGTCCGAATATCATGATCACGGGCATGATCATGCAGTTAATCCCGGTGGTCGCGGAGGAGAGGGGCGCTCTTTTATCGGATTTAACTATCGGATGATGGAGCTTCAGGGGGCTATTGGGCTGGCACAGTTGGCAAAACTGGACAACATGGTGGAGTCTCAGCGAAAGAACAAGGCTGTAATCAGGGAAGCTGTAGCAACAATTCCAGGCGTCACCTTCAGAGATATCCTCGATCCTTCAGGGGATTCCGCCACCTTTCTTGCATTCATGTTGCCCAGTAAGGAAAAAGCGGCAGCAGTGAACAGTGTGCTGCGAGAAAACGGTGCGGGCGCGATTAACTGGAGTGAAAACAGCTGGCATTTCTACCCCCAGTGGGAACATTTACTCGGAGGAAAAACACCGGCTCAGAACGGTTGGCCTTTTTCTGCACATGGTAAACGACGATATATCTATGATCCTGATGCGTTTCCAATCTCTGCAGCACTCATGGAACGGACCCTTTGTTACCAGGTTCCCGTAAAATTATCCGATGAAAACAGAAATACCATGGCTGAGGCTCTTCATAAGGCTGCTCAACTGTAACAGGTAGAGATGTTTTGTTGCCCGGGATTCTGATTGCGTCGCAGGGCAATCTTATTGATTTTTTTATAAAATAACCTATTTTAGGTATTTTAAAGAAAAATCATTTCATATGGTTAGCAGGGTTGTTTGAAGAAGTTCGAGAAATGTGGGTTAAAATGGGTTTTTTGTTGAGCCTGGTAAATAAACATCATAGCGAATGGTCTTGCCCCGTAAGGAATACTCCGGGGCAAGATCACATAATTGAGGACCTTTAACCGGTCGTTTTACTACTATTTTTTTGGGCAGTGTGTTCCAGGCGGCAGGGAGTAGAGTGCATGGATCATCGTGATCAGGAAGAAGGTGCTGCAGAACCTGAAGTTCCTGTTTTGCTTTTCCTGTCTTGCCACGGTCCGGAAACATAGGATCAAGGTAGATGACTTCGAACTGCTGATGTAGCTCCAGCATGTATTTCACTGCCTCTGTGTGGTGGAGGGTCATACGCTGACACGTTTCACGTGTATCGGTATTCTGCAATCCTCTTTTCATGCCATCGGCCAGTAGGGCTGAGACGATGTCATCACGTTCCAGGACAGTGACGTTATAACCTGCCTGTGCAATAAGAAACGCATCTCTACCCAATCCTCCGGTAGCATCCAATATGGTTAAAGGCTGACCCCCCCTTGTTTTAATTGCTCGCAGCAATAACTCCTGACCCTGTTTTTTTGCTTTTAGGTCACGTCTTGAATGACTGAAGTCAACGGCTATTGAGAGCTCTGCTTGCGATGGCAGGTCATTGTATGACAATGTCAGCATGTTATCGGCCAGATGCATAAACAGTCGATGATGGCTACAGTCTTCCACCTCAAGTAGGCCCAGGGAATGTACGATTTTACGCTGGGTCTCGGTATCAGCAGATGGGTTGTAAAAAAAAACCGGTTTGGGCACTTTTCGTCGTCTCTCCTTGGGGGCTGAGTATGTCTTCTATGATATCTTTACCAAACCTATGAACAGTGTGTATATAGCATACTGTGTAAGAGATAGAGAAGAAATTTCACTGGTTGTACAGCCCGAAGCCATGACAGCGTTAGACGGATTTTGTTTCTTGCATTGTCACCGCACGTTTTCAGAGAAGTTTTATCGTGCACAGGTGCGAGAACACCTTGGCGATGTAACAAATTGCACTTGTGATAAATCCTGATTGGGAATGTTAATTGCCTTTTCCAGAGGCGCAATGTATCATAATTTAAGAATAAGTTAGTCAGATTCAGCAGTCAAAAGGTCATGTAATGAGTGAAAAAAATCCTAAAGTAATTGCCATAATACCTGCCCGATATGATTCCAACCGGTTTCAGGGAAAACCCCTTGCTTTGATTGCAGGTAAACCAATGATCCAGCATGTAGTCGAACGTGCCAGTCAGGTTGAAATGCTTGACAGGGTTGTTGTTGCAACCGACGACGAACGTATTGCCTCCGTTGCGCGGGATTTTGGTAGTGAAGTTGTCATGACCAGAAAGGATCATTCCACAGGTACGGATAGACTTGCTGAAGCTGCTGAACTCCTGGATATAGAAGAACATGATGTTATTGTTAATATTCAGGGTGATCAACCTCTGTTTCCTGAAGAAATTGTTGATCAGGTAGCGCGTCCCCTGGTGGAGGACCCTGCTTTGCCTATGTCCACTCTAATCTACAAAATAGTCCGTCCTGAAGAAATACACGATCCCAATCACGTGAAAACGGTTTTTGACTGTCATATGAACGCACTGTATTTTTCTAGGTCTCCGATCCCTTTTCAGCGAAATCCTGACGAATTGCAGAAACCGACATATTATAAACACCTTGGTTTTTATGCCTATCGCAAAGGATTCCTTGTTACCTTTGTGGGGTTGCCTGAGGGTGAATGGGAACGGTTTGAAAAACTGGAACAGCTTCGTGCCCTTGAATTCGGCTATACCATCAGGGTTGTTCTTACAAAGCATGATTCTATAGAAGTCGACACACCAGAGGATATCATGCGTGTTGAGGAATTCCTCACCCGGCATTAACCATTGAGGGAATGTGTATAAATGCCTGAAAATTGATCACATCGTATTCTGAATACTTGCAACCCTGTAACCAGCAACTTGGGCAAATCGGATTTCAGGCGGTTTTAAGAAATAGGGATACTTTCAGAGCATGGAGAATCATATCAATTTGCAGATGCAAGAACTGACCTCCCCGTTGTTTTCTGCACTCGATTTTCTGCCAGGAAATAACTGCGCTGAGAAGGTGACATCCCTGCTCCTCGAAAACGGAAACTCTCTTGGAAATGAGGCGCTTCTCTCTCATTATGCAGCGTTTGTAGAGCAAATTCGAGACGCAGATGTGAGCGAGCTCTGTGTTGTGGTTCTTGGCGGTGGAACCGGGTTGTCCAATCTCGTCGGTGGTGACTCTCGCCAGCAATATTGGAGGCAACATCCTTTTTCAGGGATGAAGGAAGTCTTCCCACATCTCCATGCTGTAGTCTGTGTAACAGATGATGGTGGCTCAACCGGCGAGTTGTTAAAGGATCTTCCCCTTATTGCACTAGGGGACCTCCGTCATGTTTTGCTTTCGTCTGTTCGTAAAGAGAACCTTATTAAACGTTACGGAATAGATGAACATGTGGTGAGCAGGGCTGTTGAAGCTCTTTTTGCCGTGATGAACTATCGTTTCATTTCACATCCTGTTTCTTCAGATCAGTTACTTGTAGATACCTGTGCTATACTTGCTGATCTGCCACCTGCTCTGAGGAAGTATATAGAGCACCTGACCAAGAGACTTTTTACTGATATTCGCCTGCAACCAACATTGTATAGAACTCAGTGTTTGGGCAATTTGCTTCTTGCAGCTGCAATTTATGATGAATTTCAGCCGCACATCTCCAATACCGAATTAATAGCTTCCCATCAGCTTGTTCGTACAGCCACTATTCGAGGTTTACAAGCCTTTTCCCTGGCAATTGGAGCTGGCAGGGATAGCGTGCTTCCATGCACCACGACACTATCGCAGATTCAAATGCTTTACGATAATGGAGTATTGGTAACCAGCGAAGATAAGTCGAGCAAGGCACAACGGGGCTATGCCGTGGACAGGGTCTTGGTAGATTTCAGCAATAAACCCTATCTGCTGCCTGAAGTCGTCCAGTTAATCAACAAAGCTGATATCATTGTTTTTGCACCAGGCAGTCTCTATACATCAATTATTCCTATCTTGCAGATTCCTGGAATGGCAGAGGCTATACGGAGAAATACCAATGCCCTCAAGCTTCTTGTCGCGAATATCTGGGTTCAGAGAGGAGAGACTGATTTATCTAAAGACACCCCGGATAGAAAATTCCATGTTTCGGATTTGATTCACGCCTATCAGCGTAATATTCCTGATGGTATCAAGGGACTGTTCTCCCATATTCTTGGAATGAAAATGAAGGAGATTCCCGGTTCGACATTGCAAAGGTATGCCCTTGAGGAAAAACAGCCGATTTACCTGGATCGTAAGAAAATACGGCAGCTCGGGCTACGCACCGTAGAAGCTCGGCTTTATTCTGAACAACTGTTATTGAGACGTGGCATAATTCAACATGATTCAGATGCCCTGGCAATGGCGATAAAAACACTGTGGATCCTACAACAGAGCAACCTACTGGAAAAATCAAAGCAAAATTGTGACCTCACCACAAACTCATTCTCTGTAAATAATCAACATGCTGAGAAAATCATTCCGTGTCTGCGTTTTGAGAAAATACGGTCACGTTTAAAATATCTCAGTGTCGAACTGATTAATACTTCATCAAGTTCTCCACAGGTTATGCCTAATACTCAGCAATCCTGGCTGGTTAAACGCATGGCTGAAATCCTGTGGTTGCATCCGGACATCCTCGTTGAACATTTGCAGTATGTTCGTGGAATCACGCTTATTGCTCCGCAATGTTGGAAGAGATGCCAGGAATGGGACAATGTCTTTTCCTTCTATGACCCACAGGATGCAAAAATTAAAATACGCCAGGATCAGGTCGAAAATCTCAACCGATTCGAAATCGTGTTTTTGATTGCACTGGGACAATCCTTACTTGGTAATTATGCGGATCAAAAGATCATGCTGCCGGTGGTACAAAACGGTTTGGAAATTGGTCGTATGTATCAACTGACAATCTGTGAATCACAGCGTTTGCGTGCTTTCCTGTCTCCTGCAGATCTGCACAGCTACCTGGAGCTTTCAAAAATGACACCCATGCCAGATAATGAAAGAGAGTATTACAGAGTGATTCATGGTCAGGAAGGATTCACCCCGCCGGGATTGTTTTTTGGCCTCTTTTATGCGTGGTATCTGGATAACAGGTTTGCTCCGAATATTGATTATAATATGTCGATAATGAAGCATGATATTTCTGATCTCATTCCTGAACAGATAAGACTTAAGGAACACAGACAGAATATCATCACATTTTTCAGAGAGAGGGTATTCAGACAACAGTTGCCGTATCAGCTTTTCCAACCTGAGGAGAATTGATTATGGGTATCTGGCAGGTTATGACAGCGTTGTTGGGTTTGTATACGCTAATAACTGTGCTTTATTTTTTACGTCGGCTCCAACTTACCAGAAACACCGAGATGGAGCCCGTGCAACACAGTGTGTTTTCCCAGGATGCCGATCTCGTGGGGACAGAAGGGCTTCAGCAGGCATTGACTGACTGGCAGCAGACCTTTGACGCCATCATTGATCCAGTACTGGTTCTTGATACGGATTTAGTTATTGTTAAAGGAAATAAAGCTGCAAAACTTTTACTCGGTCATAACGGTGAATCTCTTGAGGGGAAACACTGTTATAATCTGTTTTCCGGAAAAGACAGTCCTTGTTCCATTTGTCCGGTGAAGGCTCAAGCCAGGAACAACGTGATCAGCCAACAGGATATCAGACATCAGTATTTGGGGAAGGTCTTCAATGTATCCTGCGCTCCTATTCATCAGCAGGGAAGAGTTGTTGGGTATATTCATTCGGCAAAGGATATCAGTCATCAGCGGCAGCTTGAAAAACAACTCATTCAAGCGCATAAGATGGATGCCATTGCTACCTTGGCCGGTGGAATAGCACATGATTTCAATAATATTCTTGGAGCGATTTTAGGTAATGCTGACTTGTTACTGTACAGAATGCCTGACGGAAATAGAAATATCGCTTCTGAATTGCCGCCTATCACTTTTGAAGAAATTACAGAGCATCTCCTCTCCATCAAACGTGCCGGTAATAGAGCCAAGGAGCTTGTCACGCAGATACTGGCTTTCAGTCGACAGACGTCAAATCGTCGTAAACTGATCGATATTGCACCTCTCATCAAGGAATGTTGTAAACTGCTGCGGGCCTCGTTACCATCTACCATAGAGCTGAAGAGTAGTATCCCAAGCCAGACCGGCAATATTCTTGCCGACCCGACTCAGATTCAACAAATGCTCATGAATCTATGTAATAATTCAGCGCAAGCGATGGATAACGGCATGGGAACCATCGAGGTTTCTCTCCGCCAGACAGATATCGGCGAAGCGGAATTGAAACGTTATCCCGACCTGCATATTGGCAAATATATCACGTTGGCTGTACGCGATACAGGTAAGGGGATACCTGAAGATGTTGTCTCCAGAATTTTTGACCCTTTTTTTACAACCAAGGAAGTCGGCTATGGAAGTGGGATGGGGTTGGCTGTAATACATGGCATTGTCGTTGCTCATGATGCCAGCATTGATGTGCAATCCAACCAGGGAACCGGCTCTGTTTTCACTGTATTTTTTCCCATGGTCATGGATGAAGAACGTCAGGCTGAGGATGTACTGACCTCGCTTCCTACTGGTAGAGAAACAATTCTCTTTGTAGACGATGAAGAAGAGATTGTGGTTATGAGAACCAGAATGCTGGAATATCTGGGGTATAAGGTAATTGCCGCACATAGTGGTGACGAAGCGATAAGTTGTTTTGAGCGTGGCGAAGAAGAAATTAATGTGTTGATCACGGATCAAACCATGCCAAGAATGACAGGTCTGCAACTGGCAGAAAAAGTGCGTAAGCGTTTACCCTACCTGCCGATAATCCTCTGCTCGGGTTACAGTGATGCCATATCTCCAGAGGAAATTGAACGAATCGGTATTGATCGCTTCATTGCAAAACCCGTTGATATGCGTCAACTCGCAACGGCCATACGAGAATTGCTAAAGAGTCGGAAGACGGAGTCCTTATGAGAATATTAGTTATTGATGATGACGAGCAAATGCGGACGCTACTGCGACAAGTCATTGAATGGGCTGGATACGAGGTGTTCGAGGCGGAAGATGGTCGGGAGGGTATGGTGAAGCAAAGGCAGCAACCAGCGGATCTGGTTATCACCGACCTTATTATGCCGGAGCAGGAAGGGCTTGAAACTATTACCGGTTTGAAAAAAGAGTACCCGGATATCAAAATCATTGCGATTTCCGGAGGAGGGCGTATCGGACCAGATGCATACCTGCCTGCTGCAAAAGAACTGGGAGCTGACAGGGTATTCAGTAAACCTTTCGACGTAAAAGAGTTGGCCCAGACGGTCAAGGAGTTGCTGGAGAATGGATAACTCTCGTACTGCATTGGTTGTTGACAACAGTCCCGTTATTCGCCGCATAGTTGCTTCTGTACTTGAAAAAGAGGGCTGGGAGGTGCTGATGGCGGAAAATGGTCTTGAGGCCATTGATCAGATGAACCGCAAACAGCCTGCCATTGTTTTCACCGACTTGATAATGCCTAAGATTGATGGTGAGAAATTATCATATATTATCAGGAGTACCAAGCAGTTGGCAGACATTTTTATTGTTGTTCTTTCTGGCGTAGCCATGGAAGATGATCAACACACCATACAGATTGGTGCTGATGTCTGTATTGCCAAAGGGCCTGCTGGCTCCATGCGGAAGCATATCCTCGCGTCTTTGGAAAAATATCATTCAGGAGATAGGGCTCAGGGAGCCATTAAGGGTGTTGAAGAGTTGTATCCTCGTGAAGTAACCAGTGAATTGCTGATAAGTAAACGGCATAATGATATAATACTGGCAAATATTGTGGAGGGGGTATTTGAGCTGAATCATGATGGCCGTATTGTAATGGTTAATCAGGCTGGGGTTGCACTGTGTGAGGTGCCTGAAGCAGAGATCCTTGGCATGAAATTTCAGAGCTTGCTCGAGGAGAAGGAAAAACAGGAGTTTGAGCAATGGTTATGTGGCAATGAATCCTTTTCTTCCTGTTCGTCCCTTGATTACAGTTACGACCATCCCGCTTGTTTTCAAGGAAAAATAATTACTTTACATATCATGCCTCTTAAAGAAGAGGGGAAAAATTTTTATATTTGTCTTGTTAAAGATATTACCGCCCGCAAGATTCTCGAGAAAAAACAACAGCAGCTGGAAAAAGAAATAAAGCGTATACAAAAGATTGATGCCATGTCTGTAATGGCCGGTGGTATTGCCCATGATTTTAATAATTTACTGACAATCATAAACGGCAATATTGAAATGGCCCGTTATTTGAGCAATCATGGTGAAGTGGGAACTCTCTTGGAAGAGGCCGTGAAAGCTCTGGACCTAACTGTGCAGTTGATTCGGAAATTTTCTATATTCTCAACCAACTATCTTCCCCAGAAATTTTCGGTCAACCTGCATGATCTTATAACACAGACCCTTGAAGTCGAGACGGAAGGTACATCTGTTACATGGCAGATTAATGAAATTGGCGAGTATCCCAAGGTGTATCTTGATCCTGTTCTGCTGCAGCAGGTTTTTGCCAATCTCACCCTGAACGCCATAGAAGCCATGCCCGACGGAGGATGCATCACTGTCGACTGCGAACTTATTGATGCCGTTTCTGAGATTGAACGTACTGATCAACCGATACCTGAAGGACGGCATGTGCATATCAGTTTCAGGGATACTGGCATTGGTATTCCAGCCGAACATTTAGATATAATTTTCGATCCCTATTATTCAACAAAGCAGAAGGGAGCACAAAAAGGAATGGGGCTTGGCCTGACCATCGTACATTCTATCATCATCAAACATGGTGGAATGGTCTGGGTTGAATCAGAAGTAGGCAAAGGGTCGTGTATTCATTTGTATCTGCCTGCAGACGAACATAAAAGCGGACATCAGGGGGTGTTGTGTCCCGATATCAAAGTCAAGCGCGTGTTGGTCATGGATGATGACGAAATGATGCTGCAGGTGTATAAAAAAATGTTTGCTCATTTTTTGTGTGATGTGATTACCGTACATAATGGTGAAGAAGCGATCACCTACATTCAAAACTCACAGGCTGAAGACGCGCCCTTTGATTTGATTCTGCTCGATTTAAGGGTGGAAAAAGGGATGGGAGGCCTGCTGGCTTCCAAAAAAATTCGGAACCTGTTGCCCAAAGTCAGACAGATAGCCGTGAGCGGCGATAGCACCGATGATGTCATACAGAATTATAAACAATATGGCTTTGATGAAGCACTTGCTAAACCTTTTGCCATCGAGACCATAGAACAGATTGTTAGAAGGTTTGTGTATACAGGCAGCCCTTGATATTGTAATTTTTTTCTATAACAAACACGTGCAGGCTCAATAGAATTATGTATCTGGCAAGACACGCTTCTCCTGAAGGCGTTCAATACATCCTGAGAGAATCATTTGCCCGTGGTGACCTCTATCTCTCGCGGGATTTGGTTCCCCTGGGAACGGATCCGGCTTTATATATCAGATATACCAGTGAGGTATCTTACGAAATTGATTCATTATTGCTGCAACGGTTAAAACAGAAAGGCATCAGTGCCGAGCAGGCTGATGTAGAAGAGTTGTTTTATCCATTTATTGATCCCTATGTGAAATATAAAACCGAACCGTTTCGTAATCGTTATAAGTATAGAAACTGGAAGCCCATGTCCAGTGAAAGTAAGGCGCGTGTATATCAGCAAACTCATATTTTTGACCGCCGCCGCCTTCATTTTCTTCGTTTCGGTCATAGTTCACCACGATTGATTGACAGATCACCTTCCCTGTATCGTGCACTGTTATATAAATCGCGGGATGAGATTGAGCAATTGATCCAGGAGAAAGAACAGGATCTGCGTCCCAGGGAATTACACAATTACCTGTTTGCCATATTTGATCTACAAAACTGTTTCAGCAGGCAATGGCATCGAGATATGGTGCATACGCTACAACAATCGCAACTCGATGAAGCTTTTTTGAATCAGTTTTGTAAGCAGGACCAGGAAACTGCGTTCTGGAAGGGGTTTCAGCGTAGTGACCACACTCCTGAGTATTTACTCAAATACCTTATCTGGTATTTTGATATCTTGGCTGAAGGCAGTTTTGTCTTCAGCCAGGGGCCGCAGGCGCGTAGTTTCAGGGGCCAGTTTCGACAAGCTCCCAAAGCACAGTCCATGTCCATGGATGTAGCACTGTCGACATTGGGATTAACCCGGAAGGAGTTGGCGCAAATGGATAAAAAAGCTCTGACTACCTTGTACCGCAAAAAGGCACACTCTGCACATCCGGACACAGGGGGCGATCATGATAGTTTCATTGCCCTGACCTCTGCATATCAAGAGCTTTTACGAACCCGTTTATGATGCGGTTTAAGGAACAAAATAATGATCCTCAAGGTACCACTCATGAAGGACAGTCGTCCATTCGGGAAGCACTAGGTATTATTACTCCGTTATTTCTGCGTCATAAAAAACGGTTATTGGCTGGATTCATTGCAGTTATCGTCGTAGACCTTTTGCAGCTGATTATTCCACGTTTCATCAAACAAGGCGTGGATTCCCTTGCTCAGGAAGGTGCCACCGAGCATAGTCTTTTCATTCTTGCTGTAACCATTTTCATCGCTGCGTGCATTGTGGCAGGATTTCGTTTTTTTTGGCGTTATCTTCTCATTGGATTTTCCCGTATATTAGAAAAATCAGTGCGTGACCAGTTATTCAGACACATACTCGCCATGGATCAACAATTTTTTGGACGTTGGACCACAGGTGATCTAATCGCCCATTCCAGTAATGATCTCAATGCAATCCAGATGGCATGCGGTATGGGGCTGGTCGCTGCTTCCGATGCAGTGTTCATGTCTGTGGCAGCGATCTGTTTTATGGTGGCTATCAGTGGGGAACTCACTTTGTATGCACTTTTTCCCATGCCTTTTCTGGCCCTTTCCACCAAGTATCTTTCAGGGCATCTTCATCGGCGGTTTAACAAGGTGCAGGAACAATTCTCACAACTCACTGAGTTTGCCCGCAACACTATTGTCTCCATTCGCCTTATCAAGGCATATACTCTGGAAAAATTGCAAAATAAACAGTTCGATCAACTCGGCAGAGAGTATGTGCGCAGTAACCTTCGGGTTGCACTCATTCAGGGGACCATGTTTCCCACGGCTACTTTTGTCGGTAATATCGGAATGCTGCTTGTTCTTTATAAAGGCGGAACCATGGTAGTGAATCAACAGATTTCTCTTGGTGATTTTGTCGCCTTTACAACCTATCTTTCTCTGTTAATTTGGCCGATAATGGCAGTTGGATGGGTGACCAATGTGGCACAACGCGGTCTCACATCACTGCAGCGTATCCAGCGACTTCTCTCAGAACAGCCTAAAGTGAAATGTCAACCTCAGGCAGACCTGCCTGAAGCCGACCAAATCACTTTTCACTGCAGGAACCTTTCCTTTACCTACCCAGGAGAAGCCAGACAGGTGCTGGAGAACGTTACTCTGGATATTACACCTGGTATTCTTGGTATAACTGGTCGTACCGGTTCAGGCAAATCCACCCTTTGTAAAGTATTACTTCGTATGTATCCTGTGGGAGATGGGATGCTTAATCTCAATGAAATTGACGTAAATGACCTGGATATTAAGTATGTTAGAAATCACATAGCATATGTTGCTCAGGAGCCTATCCTTTTTTCCCATAGCATCAGCGAAAATATTACCTTTGGTCGGCAGGATGCTACAGATGAAGACGTTTATAAAGCTGCCAGGGCTGCTGCAATACATGAAGATATACTCAGGCTACCCGGAGGATACGATGCCGTGATTGGTGAACGTGGAGTGAAACTTTCAGGTGGTCAGCGTCAACGTTTAGCATTGGCTCGCGCGCTTCTTTGTGACAGGCCTATGCTGGTTATTGATGATGGTCTCAATGCCATAGATGTGGAAACAGAACAACAGGTTCTGCTGGGGATTCACAGCGCTTTTCAAAACAAAACGGTTGTTATTGTCTCCCATAGAGTGAATGTTTTGGAAACAGCAGATTGTATTGTGGTGATGGAAAACGGAAAAATTGCGGCCCAGGGAACCCATGATGAACTCCTGGCGCAACCCTTATACAAGGTCATGGTAAGCAAACAGCAAAACAATGCGCGGTAGCTTCGGATACACTGAAAAAGGCGAGGAAGGACGCGTTAACGACTTTGGTCTATGGCGGAGAATTCTTACGTATTGCCGTCGTTATAAAATACCGCTTGCTGTTGCTGTGTTGCTCTCTTTTGTCGTGACGTTTTGCTCTCTCATGTTGCCCAGGATTATGCAGGAGGGAATCGACGGGTATATGGCCCAAAGCCACCTGGAAATCAGTGCACGGATTTTGGGGCTGCAACATCTAGCCGTGGTGTACGGTGTTCTGGTTTGCTGTATATTTCTTACCAATTTTGTGCAAATAGTGTTGCTTGAATGGATTGGTCAGTCAGTAATGCACAAATTGCGGAAGCAGTTATTTGATCACCTTGTTCATCTGGATCTGGCATTTTTCAATGAGCATAGGGCTGGTCAGCTTGTGACTCGTTTGACCAACGACATCCAGAATATGCATGAGATGTTTACCTCGGTCATGGTCACGCTGTTTAATGATGCTTTGAAACTGGTGGGCATTTTTTGTCTTCTGTATCTGATGAATGCACGCCTTGCGCTGCTTATGACCTTATTTGTTCCCCTGGCATTTTTCATTACCCGACAGTTTGCGCATTATGCTAGGAAGGTGTTTCGCCAGATTCGCAGCCAATTGGCAAAGATTAATTCATTTCTTGCCGAAGCTCTGCAGGCTATAGATATTATCCAATTGTTTGGGCGGCATGACTGGGCAGAAAAGACATATACAGATTTGACCGATGAATATCTGCAGAGGAACCTAAAACAGGTTTCGATATTTGGTTTTTTTATGCCACTGACGGAATTGATGAGTTCAGGCGCTGTTGCCCTCATCCTCTGGTACGGAGGCGGAGAGGTGCTCAGGAGTCGGCTTTCTCTTGGTGAACTCGTGGCTTTTTTATCATATATGCGTTTGTTTTTTCAACCGTTACGCGAGTTGTCACAAAAGTATTCCATCGTCCAGTCAGCCATGGCGTCGGCGGAACGGATTTTTCATCTGCTCGATACCAAAAGCCACTTACATTTTCCTGTTTGGAAACAAGCGGTGGCCCTGGATGGCGATGTGAATTTTTCAGGAATTGTTTTTGGGTATTCAGCATCTAAACTGGTTTTCAACGGTCTTGATCTCCATATAAAGAAAGGAGAGAGCGTTGCGCTGGTCGGTTCCACAGGTGCTGGAAAAACTACTCTGATTCAGCTCCTGGCAAGATTTTATGATCCGCATGCAGGCAATATAACCCTCAATGACGTGGATATCCGTACAATTCCACTGCCAATATTGCGTCAGACCGTAGGTTTGATCATGCAGGATATCTTTATATTGCCAGGCACTGTACAGGAAAATATTATTTTAGACCAACCGTTGGATAAAGAAAAACTGGATCGTATCCTGCAGCAGACAGGCCTGGAAGTTTTTATTGGTAGATTATCCAATGGTTTACAGACCCAAATTGGTGAAGGATTTTCAGAACTTTCTGTGGGAGAGAAGCAATTGCTCTCCTTTGTTCGCGCATTATATCGAGATCCTGTTATTCTCGTACTCGATGAGGCGACAGCGTCCATTGATACGGAATCAGAAAATCTCCTTGAAGAAGCAGTTGCCGCAGGGTTCAGTAACAAAACATCTTTAATCATAGCCCATCGACTTTCCACAGTTCGCCGTGTGGACAGAATCGTTGTTATGGATCAGGGTAGGATTGTGGAACAGGGATCCCATGAAGAGCTTATGTCTACGGATTCTCTATACAGTAATCTGGTTACATTAGACCTCAAGAATTCCATGAAATGATTTTTTCAATGGACTTACTCGCAAGGGAAGTGGCAACGTTCGATTACCTTCATACGTTGTCTTTTTTCAGGACAATTCAGACAATATCCTTTTTGGCCGGGCAGATTGTATAGTACCTGCAGAGGTTGCGTTTGTCGGCTATATCTGACAGATGAAGATATCCGCCCTTTGTGCCTGACCGGAATCTCTCAGTGGTTTGCTATAACCTTTTTCAAGAGTAACTGTTGGTTTTGGCTGACATATTCAGGTGATCTACAGGAAGCTTTTCCCTTTGCCTTTGTTTTCAAAGGCACGTTCATATAAGATTGTATTTTGATATTGCTGATCACAGAGAAGAGCTTTTAGTACTGGACTGTAGTGAAAACACCTTGATGTTACGTTGAAATGGCATGGCCTTGAAAATCTGAATGGTCAGAGAAAAAAGGGTTCAGGAGAAGTATATGACCCTCTTTCACATCGATATGTTGTATGTGGCAAAGTAATTGCTTCTAAATGGAGGAACAATGTGTTCCATGGAAAACCCACTCAGGTTTTCTTTAGTACAGCAATACTGTAAAAGACTATATTTTAAGGAGTCAAAATGCGTTATACAAAATCTCTGTTCACCCTCTTTTTCTGTCTTTTTGTTGCCACTTCAGCGGTAAGCCTGGTTGGTTGTTCTTCTGACGGACCAGCTGAAAAAGCTGGTGCAAAGGTTGATCAAGCTGTTGAATCTGCCACTGAAGCAACGGAGCAGGCTGTTGAACAAACCAGTGAGCATGTTGAAGAAATGGTGGATGAAGTCAAAGATACTGCAGATCACGCTACGGAGTAATCTGCAAGGGTATCTTTCAGAAGTGTTATAGCCTCCCTGCGGTTATTTTCCAGGGTAGCTGAGGGCTTAAAGAATGCGAAATTCAATGTGCCCATATGCTACGGCATGGCAGATACCGCAGGGGCAAAATGTTTTTGCTCACTATAGATGTACAATTCGATTGTAACCCTTTGGCCAGGATCCCTGGTTTGCTCAGCTCAGCCAGCTATTTTGTTGAGAGGTGGCTTCCGACCGGAACTGATCGGTTGAACATTATGCCTGTTAAACGGTTGCGTCTTATGTTGCTGGCCTTGCCCTGGTTGCCGCCCAGCTGCGTAAAGAGGTTATGTACTCTTTATAGGTAACAGACAAGGGCACTGTTTCTTGTATTTCTGCCACAATATCTGCTTCTTCGAGATCTCTACCTTCTCCAAATGCGGTATACAGGCTGGAAATAATCAATTGTTCCAGTTCTGCACCGGAGAACCCTTCTGTCTGCTCTACCAGTTGGGTGAGGTTAAACTGCTCCGGATCGCGTTGTCTTTTTTTTAGGTGGATGCGCAGGATAACAGCTCGTTCCTCCTCATTTGGTAGATCAATAAAAAAGATCTCATCAAAGCGGCCTTTGCGCAGGAGTTCTGGCGGAAGAGCTTGAATATTATTGGCAGTGGCAATAATAAAAACCGGCGAAGTCTTTTCCTGCATCCAGGTGAGAAAGGTGCCAAACACTCTTGTTGAGGTTCCTGAATCGGATGTATGACCAGATCCCATACCTGCAAAGGCCTTTTCTATTTCATCCAGCCAAAGGATGTTCGGTGCCAGAGATTCAGCAACCTGTATGGCTTCCCGCATGTTCTTCTCAGAAGAACCTATATATGAATCAAATATTTTTCCCACATCAAGTTTGAGTAGTGGCAGGTTCCAGAGTGTTGCCGTGGCTTTTGCAGCCAGTGATTTACCACACCCCTGCACGCCCAGCAGCATTAAGCCTTTAGGTTCGGGCAGGCCGAATTCGCGTGCTTTATGGCTAAATGCCAATCCCCTTTGAGTTACCCAGTGTTTGAGTTTTTCAAGTCCTCCAACAGCCCCCATGTCCTCGATGAAACCATAATAATCAAGTATCCCTGATTTGCGGATAACCTTCTTTTTTTCTTCAACTACAAAGGGGATATCCTGTTCATCAAATGACTTATTATTGATGACGAGCCTGGCGTAAAGGTTTTGTGCTTCTATTTCTGTAAGTCCTGAAGATGCGTGGACAACTTTTTCGATAAGGTCATCATCATACTGCGTCTGAATTTTCCCCATTTTTTCCAGAGGATGTATAATATCCAGGAGTATCTTTTTAAGCTCTTCTGTATTTGGTAGAGGAATATCGATTGGAGTGATACCCATTTCCAGTCCGGGAGGCAGGGTGAGTATTGGAGCAATGATAAAGATGGTTTTATAGCTTTTACGCAGGTGAAACAGAATGTCGCGGAATTTCCGTATTATTTTAGAATTCTCCATGTACGGATGAAAGTCTTTCAGTATAAAAATTCCAGGACCATCAAACTGGAGAATTATGTCCAGTGCCTGATAAGGATCGGTGCTTTTGCTTAAACGGGTTGTATTGTAGAAACCCTCTGTGACGGTCCAGTAATAACAGGGTTTCTGCGTTCGTTCCGCAGCTTGTGAAATAATATGTTCAGCTCTGTTTTCTTCAGCTGTAACCAAATATAAAATAGGGTATCGAGCTCTGACGTACAGGTCTAATTCATCGATCAAAGAGCTTGTCTTTTCAGTCACCTTGCGCATAGTATTGTCTCTTTATGAGTGAGAAATTATAAATCAGAACGAGATATCATTGAAAATATCTGTGAGTCCTTGAGTTTCTATTGTATATTTTTTTTACAGGAATTTCACTTGTTGATACGTTTTGCATGTTTTTACTGTATGCTTTCAGGGGGAAATATAATGTTTGCAAGGATTACACCTCTATCAATCCTCTTTTATGTTTTGGTGTCCTGGTTTAACTCAGCCTTTGCCGTTACCTATATGGAGGTCCAGGCATTGCAGAACAAGATCTCCACGCCAGTTGGAGAGGTTCGCAGCAAGAATACTGTTCAGGTTCCGCTCATTACCTGGGGTGGAGATGAAGCAACCATCCTGGCTAATGGCAATGCTGCCACTACGTCGTCAGGCTCCATTTTCTCAGAGAAGGGATTACATATAACCCTTACAAGAGAAGACATATTCACTAATCAGATAAAAAATTACCTTAAAGGCGACACTCCGTATATTCGAGGAACCTTGGGAATGCTCAATATGGCTCTGGGTGTTTTGAATAAAGATCCGCGGACACGACCTATCGTGATTTATCAGCTGACATGGTCCAATGGAGGTGATTGTCTGGTTGTGAAGGACGGCATTCGTACAGCAAAGGATCTGCAAGGGAAGACCATCGCCCTGCAAGCCTATGGGCCTCATGTCTATTACCTTTCGAAGGTTCTTTCCGATGCCGGGCTTTCTCTCAGAGATGTAACTGTTAAATGGGTAAAAGACCTCACCGGAACAGCTGAAACCCCTATGGAAGCCTTTTACGACAGCAATGTGGATGCTGCCTTAATGATTAGTACTGACGGGCTGCTGCTTACCTCAAATGGAACTGTCGGTACTGGAGCAGAGGGATCGGTCAAAGGAGCAAAAATACTGCTTTCCACCAAGACCGCCAATCGGGTAATTAGTGATGTTTATGCTGTTCGTTCCGATTATTATCAGTCCCATCGTCAAGAGGTGGAACGTTTTGTTCATGGCCTGATGCTGGCAGAAGAACAATTCAGCCATATCGTGAAAAATTCTGCCAACAGGCAGAAACAGTACATGCAGACCATGACAGCTGCTGCGCAGATTCTGCTTGATAGTCCCGATGCCGTAGCCGACGCCGAAGCACTATATGGGGATTGCGAGTTTGTTGGATTTGCCGGTAATGTACGCTTTCTTACTGATTCTAACTATCCAAGAAATCTACAGACACTTGCCGACCAGGTTCAGAGTGCACTCATTACCCTCGGCCTGTTGGATACTAAAATAACACTGACTGCTGCAGAGCTTGATTATACCCGATTAAAACAGGGGTTGACAGAAGTGGAGGATGTTGTCCTGCCCAAATTTGATACTGCTCAGGTGAGCACTCTGGTGCAACGCAAACAGCAGCAGGGAGCATTGGAAGAAGGAGAACTTTTTTCTTTTGAAGTTTTTTTTCAACCCAACCAGAATACCTTTGCTGCAGATATGTATGCAAAGGATTTTGACAGGGTCATTGACCTGGCCTCTACTTATGGTGGTGCTATTATCACCGTTGAAGGGCATTCTGATCCATTAGGTTACCTGAAAGCCAAAAAAAGAGGAGATTCCAAGTTGTTGCTGACTAAGGTCAAGCAATCTGCCAAGAATTTAAGCCTGTCAAGGGCCAATGCAGTGCGTACCAGTCTGATTAACTATGCCTCTAAAAGGGGTATCATTATGGATGAGACGCAATTTGCCGTGGTAGGGCATGGTATTATGAAGCCCAGGAATGGTCTTTGTGGCTCTGATCCCTGTGCACCTAAAACAGAGCAGCAGTGGCGAGATAATATGCGGGTTGAGTTCAGGATTATCCAAATTGAAGCTGAATCTTCCGTATTTAAACCTCTTTAGGGGGATATCATGAAAAGAATACTTCGTATCCTTCTGATATCTGCAGTTGTCGCTGCCTGGATTTATACTCAGTATGGTAAAGACGAGGCTCCTGTGCAACAACCCCCCTCGACTCAAACAAAAAAAGTGAAGGTAGCCCAGATATCCCCTGAACAAAGAATCTCTAATAAGGAGTTGGTTCCAGAGGCCTGGCCCCCTGTTGTCAAGAATGAAAATAGTGTTGAGTCTGATTTGCTGAAAAAAAATTATTACGTGATTTTAGACAACAGCGGTTCCATGAAAGACCAGCAATGCTATGGCGCAGGGAGTAAAATTTCCGTTGCTGTAGACGCGATTGCGCATTTTGCATCCCTGGTACCTGACAAGGCGAACCTCGGGCTGAGTATTTTTACTAACAGCATTATTCAAGAAGCCGTACCCCTGGGAACGGACAATAGAAATCTTTTTATTGACGCTCTGGAAAACGTCAACCCCTCCGGAGGTACTCCCTTGGCGACCGCAATGCAATCTGGGTATCGTAAATTGACGGAACAGGCCTCCAGACAAATGGGATACGGTGAATACTATCTGGTTATCGTTACTGACGGAATTCCAAGCGAAGGTGAAGACCCGACTGCAATTGTGCATGCTATCCTGGACAATACCCCCATCGAAATTCATACAATAGGTTTTTGTATTGGTGAGGATCATGCCCTTAATATCCCAGGCAGAACCGTGTATAAAGCTGCCAATAACCAGGAAGATCTTAAACGTGGACTTCAGGATATCCTGGCGGAATCTGAGTTGTTTGACCTTTCAGATTTCAGTTTATCCCAGTAGACCTTTATACATTCAGGACGCATTGTATGAGTAAAAAAGTTGTGGGGGCTTTACTGCTCCTTGTTCTTTCCGTGATAGTGGTTGTCGTCGCCTGGCTGCTTTTGCCAATGCTACAGGACAGACATCAGTCCCATACCAGTGATGCTGCTAAAGCCAGTGAAAAAATTCGGATAGGGGTGGACAACTGGATAGGATATTTTCCCCTGTGTTCACAGGAAATGAAAAGTGCCATGCATCAGGCCGGATATATTCTTATTTGCGAAGATGACCGTGCTGATTATGCCGAACGTATGCAACGTCTGAAAAATGGTGAACTTGATTTTGCTGTGGCTACGGTGGATTCGTATCTGTTGAATGCGAAAGCTCATGGGTTTCCAGCCACCATTGTCTCTGTAATTGATGAATCAAAGGGTGGGGATGCTATCCTGACCAGAGAAAAAAATGTAAATAGCCTGGACGACTTCAAGGGAAGAAATGATCTTCGCGTGGCGTTTACGCCCTCCAGTCCAAGCCATTACCTTCTCAAGGCTGCTGCTGATCATTTTAATGTTCCTGAACTCCTGCCGTCTGCAGGATCACACCGTATTGAAACCGCCGGATCTGAACAGGCAAGGGATAAATTGTTTACCGGGGCTGCTGATGTTGCTGTACTGTGGGAACCGGATGTCAGTAAAGCTCTTGAGCAGGAAGGGGTGAAGAAAGTCCTTGGTACAGAAGACACCCAGCGTTTGATTGTAGATATTCTACTGGTAAACAGGGAGTATTCTCAAAAGTCACCAAAGGTAGTGAAACTGTTGCTGTCAACCTACTTTTCCATTTTAAAAAAATATAGAAGTGATGAAAAGTTGCTTCGAAAGCATGTAAAAAAACAGACCAAACTGACTGACCAGCAGATTACGGTAATGCTTTCCGGGGTCCATTGGGCATCATTTAACGAAAATTGTGAACAATGGTTCGGTATCGGTGTTCCAGGTGCAGAGACAGAGGAAAGCCTTGTCGAAACCCTCGAATCCACAGCTGCAGTATTGATCAGCGCTGGTGATTTCTCAACAACTCCCATACCCAATAATAATCCATATCGACTGACCAACTCTTCGTTTCTTGAAGAGTTGTTTACCCAAGGAATGGGAGGCTTTTCTGTGCCTGCCAACAATACGGTGTTGAAGGAGTCAAAGGATAGTCTTGAAGCGCGATTTACACCTTTGGATGACAAAGGATGGCAAAAACTGAAAGAAATAGGAACATTGCGTATAGATCCCATTATTTTTCAAAGTGGCTCAACCCAACTGACATTGATTGCAAAACAGGTCGTTGACAACACCATTGCCAGGTTGAAACATTACCCCCATTTTCGTGTCATTGTACGTGGACACACCGGAACACGGGGAGACACAACAGCCAATGAGCAATTGTCACAACAACGGGCTGAAGCAGTGGCAAGATACATGACCATCACGTACAGTATCGATCAGAATCGGCTGTACACAGAAGGAGTGGGCGGGAGCATGCCTCTTGAAAAAAAATCCGGCGAGAGCGATCGAGCCTATCAATACAGACTGCCCAGGGTTGAGTTGATACTGGTACGGGAAGAAATCTGATGATCAGTACGACGTACTATCTGTACTTTGTAATGAGAATTTACGATCGAGAGCAGGTAAGCGAAGACTCAGGGAAGGCCATTTATGGACAGGCGCTACCTAAAGGGAGTAATTAGAGGTGGAAAAAACATCAGATCAGGTCAATGATTATTCCCGTAAAGCTATTCGCAGGGAAGTTGTGCGCGAGGGATTGACTCATTGGCTGACCCTGTATCCCACAGCAGTTGGAATTCCCATCGGGTTGGCTGGATTTCTTTTTCATATGCCCGTGCTGTATTTTGGCCTGGTCGGTACGTTGACTTTAAGCCTTGCCAGTGCAATCATTCATGTTTTCTTCAGAGAAGAGACCATTGGTGCCCGCTATCTTGAGCGTCTCTCTAAAAAAATAAAAGCAGAAGAAACACGGGCATTGGCCTCCCTTCAGGAGGATTTACAGGCATGCAGACAACAGGTGGTTGGTGGTGAACATGCTGTTCAGGCTACCGAACAGTTCGCCCGCTTGCAAAGGAAGTATGAGAATGTACGCATAGTACTGGACAAAAAACTGCAAAGAGGAGAATTGACCTATGGTCGATTTATTGGAGCCGCAGAACAGGTCTATTTGCGTGGGCTTGAGAATTTGAAGCAATTGGTGGTTGTGCTTCAGAGTTTAAGCAGTATTGATACTGAATATATCAGGACCAGGCTGGATATTTTGAACATGAAAACAAAGCGTGATTCAGCGGATGTGAAGGAACAGGAAACCTTGCACAACAGAATCACGCTGATGGAAAATCAGCTTGCCCTGGTGAATCAGCTGCTGACTGTTAATGAAGAAGCAATGACTGCACTGGAGGAAACTACCGCCGCCATTGCGGCCATGCAGACAACCGGAACCACCTCCCATGAAGAGTATGATTCTGCTATCTTGCAACTGCAGGAAATAGCAGGTAACGCGCATTTGTATAACCGAAGATAAAGGAGAGCGAGATGGCGCAGCTCAGGCATAAAGAAGAGGCCCTGCAAGTGGCAGATGCAGCCGATGTACAACTTGAATTAGGGATTGAAGAAGAACCTGTACTTGAAGGAGATTCTGCTGATCCTGCCTTGCAGAAACTGGCTGACGAGTTTGTGCAAAAGATTTTGGAATTTAATCCTGATGATGCTTCTCAATCAGTATTGCGAAGCCAGAATGTTGCATCTGTGGAAAATTTGGGAGCAAAAATACAAAAAGAATCTGCTTTGCGCAGTGCCATGCTCAAAGAACCGATCCAGAAGCTGGCATCAAGAGGGGAAGATGGAGGGGAAGTTGCCAATGCCCTGGTAGATCTGAATATGGAAGTTGAAGAATTGGATCCAGGGAAGTTTGATTTTGAGGCTGGATGGTTTCCACGTATGTTCGGCTTTATTCCTGGGGTCGGAAAGCCGATTAAACGTTACTTCATGAAATTTGAGTCATCCCAGACAGTTCTTGATGCCATTTTCAGATCTCTGGAAGACGGTGCTGATATGCTCAAACGTGATAACATCACGTTGACTGAAGACCAGAAGAAATTGAGAGAATTGTCAGGGAAATTACGTCGTACCATCAATCTGGGACAAATTGTTGACCAGAGATTCAACCAGGTATTGGAACAGGAAATACCTTCCGACGACTCCCGCTACAAGTTTATAGAAGAAGAACTGCTGTTTCCACTGCGTCAGAGATTGATGGATCTGCAGCAGCAGCTCGCTGTTACTCAGCAGGCTGTTTTAGCCATTGAAATCATTACACGTAATAACAAAGAGCTTATCAGAGGCGTCAACAGGGCCATAAATGTGACAGCCAATGCTTTGAATGTTGCTGTGACCGTAGCCCTTGCCCTTGCCAATCAGAGAATAGTGTTAAACAAGATTGAGTCGGTGAATGAAACCACCAATAAGTTGATTGGTGATACAGCCAGACAGTTGAAGGAGCAGGGGACAGAGATTCACAAGCAGGCCGCATCCAGTCAGCTTGATATGGAATCCCTGAAACAGGCTTTTGCTGATATTAACGCGGCCCTCGACGATATATCTCATTTCAGGCAGAAAGCACTCCCTAAAATGGCATCCACACTTAACGAGATGGATCAATTAACCCTGCAGACAGATGAAGCCATCACCCGATTGGAAAAAGGCACTGAAGTCAATCCTGTTATATATCTCGAAATTGATTGATCGCTCTTTTTAAACATGCTCGTTTGCTCGAACAGACATCGATATTTGCTATCTTGTACCTGTCCATAAATGGTTTTCGAATTCTGCGCATGTCTTTATTTGGGCACAATCCTCATTTATGGACAGACACTATCTTACCCAGGAGGATAGGATGAATTTAAGAAATAGAATTATTGCTACGATTATTGGTGTGCTTATGTATCTTTTACCTGCTCTGTCTTTTGCAGGTGAAAGCTATCGCATTGCCTGGTCCCATTATACAGGATGGGAACCATGGGAGTATATACAACAGTCTGGCATTATGAATAAATGGGCAAAAAAATATGGGATCGACAAGGTTGAAATCACGTTGGTAAACGACTACATCGAAAGCATTAACATGTACACCACCGGTCATTTTGATGGTTGTGTCATGACCAATATGGACGCCCTGACCATTCCGGCTGTAGGTGGTGTGGATTCGAGTATAGTAGTTGTCGGTGATTTTTCTAACGGGAACGATGGTATCGTCGTGTTAAATGGAACCGACGTCAAGGATCTTAAAGGGGCCAATCTGCGTATTGTGGAGTTGTCCGTATCCCATTACTTGCTTAGTCGTGCTTTGGATTTGCATGGTCTAACGGAAGGTGACCTCAATCTTATTAATACCAGTGATGCAGATATTGCAGCCCTGTTTGTTTCGGAAGCTGAAAAAGATCCAAAAGCCGCAGCATGTACCTGGAATCCATTATTGATGCAGGTGAGAAATGTGGCTGGAGCTAACCTGGTTTTTGATTCATCCAAAATTCCAGGTGAAATCATCGACTGCCTGGTTGTACGATCTGATGCACCAGAAAACCTGAAAAAAGCTTTGACTGGAGCCTGGTATGAGGCAATGTCCATTATGAACGGGCACGAACAACAGGGGAAGGAGGCATTGGAACTTATGGCGCAATCTGCCGGAGGAACACTGGCAGAATTTAAAGCACAGCTGAAAACAACCCGTATGTTTTATTCTGCAGCTGAGGCCGCGGCCTTTACCAACGGAGCACAACTTAAAGAAACAATGGAATATGTTCGCACATTCAGCTTTGACCACGGGCTGTATGGAGATGGTGCGCCAAGTAAGGATCTGGTTGGAATTCGTTTTCCCGATGGTTCGGTGATCGGTGATACCAATAATGTCAAACTTCGATTTGATGCAACGTATATGAGCCTGGCTGCACAGGGACAACTGTAATATTACAAGTAGACGGCAGTGATGAAAAATAAAGCAAAATTCTGGGGAATCCATGCTGCACCGTCAAAATGGTTGAGCTGGTTTTTATTCGCTCTGCCTTTTGTCCTGCTTATTTTGGGTTACCTGCTTGCCTCCGAATATCGGCACAGGCAAAATCCATCGGATAAGTTGCTGCCATCCTTCAGTAAAATGGCAACGACCATGCAACATGTCGCTTTTGAAAAAAATAAACGGACAGGTGAATACCAGCTTTTGTCAGACACTTTGGCCAGCCTTAAGCGTATCGGTACAGGTCTGGGGATGGCAGCGTTATTGGGGGTGATCTGTGGGCTTAATTTAGGTCTGTTTCCTGGAATTCGGCATTTGTTTCTACCGCTGTTGACCTTTGTGTCCATCATCCCCCCCCTGGCAATTCTTCCCATGCTGTTCATTGTCTTTGGAGTGGATGAGCTGGCCAAAGTCGTTTTGATTTTTATTGGTACCTTTCCTGTTATAACGCGAGATATCTATCTTACAGTCAAGAAGATTCCCAGGGAACAGATTGTGAAAACTCTAACCCTGGGTGCCTCCCAGATCTCTTTGGTATACCGTGTGGTGTTACCGCAGATTTTTCCCAGGCTTATTGAGACGGTACGAATAAATATGGGGCCAGCCTGGCTTTTCCTCATTGCATCCGAAGCCATTGCCGCACAATCCGGGCTGGGTTACCGTATCTTTCTTGTTCGGCGTTATCTGGCTATGGATATGATTATTCCATATGTGCTGTGGATTGTATGTATTGGCATTACTGTGGATTGGATTTTGAAGAGTCTTCTGCGGTACAAATTTTCATGGTATATGAAGCAACAGGGATAAGTATGCAGACAGAATCGCTTCGAGCAAACAGTTTTCTTTTCTTTGAAGATGTCTATAAATCCTACGGTGCAAAGGTGGTGCTGGATGATATTGATCTGGCCGTAGCCAGGGGAGAAATTATAACCGTGGTGGGGCCAAGTGGTTGCGGCAAATCAACTTTGTTGAGGTTGGTTCTTGGTCAGGAGTTACCTTCAAGAGGCCAGGTTACGCTGGAGGGAAAAAGCGTTGGTCTGCCCGATGTCACCAGAGGAATCGTGTATCAGAAATATTCACTGTATCCGCACTTGACTGTGCTTGATAATGTGTTGATGGGACCGAGGCTGTCCATGCCGCTGCTAAAGAGGTGGCGGGTGCGTGGTGAATTACGTGAAGAAGCCTTTACATATTTACGTAAGGTCGGGCTGGCTGAACACTATCGTAAATATCCCCATGAGCTTTCCGGTGGTATGCGTCAGCGTGTAGCCATTGCACAATCGTTGATCATGAAGCCGAAAATATTGTTGATGGATGAACCTTTTGGTGCACTGGATCCGGGAACCAGGGAGAATATGCAACTTTTTCTTCTGGAATTGTGGGAAGAATTTAAAATGACAATATTTTTTGTCACCCATGATCTTGAAGAGGCCGTGTTTCTAGGTACTCGTATTCTGATTTTGTCCCAGTATTATACCGATGATCGAGGTGACGGTTCCCATGCCAACAGAGGTGCGAAAATAGTATTTGATACAGCACTTCCCAAAGAGGCACAATCAACCTCTGTAAAAAGCGTTGCCGCTTTCGGTGCTCTGATCCAGCAGATCAGAAGGGAAGGATTTGATCCGGATTACCTTCAGCATGCTCGCGATTTTAACCTCAATCATCCTTATTCCTTTCAGACTTTGCGCAGAGAGGAGAACGGGATATAAGGGGCATGAAAAAATAAATTATCCAATCTTGCTTGCCTCTCAAACTCGGTAACATCGTGGTGTCAATGGTTCCATACTGGCCGTATTGAGCCGTTGACGCCACGATGTTACCAAACCGATAAGCTACACAATTTTTGGATATTTATTATTTTCAGCGACCCTGCTGAAGCTACGTTGTAGTCCTCTTTTATTCTGATATATTGCAGGTAACCTGTTGCAAGAAAAGAGAACTTGTCAATATGAGTCACTTTCCCCCTCCCTACGAATAGGTAGTATTACAGCAGGTTTTTATAAAATGGAATCCACTTTTCAATCATAGGCACCAGCGTATTTTCGTCTTTCATGGACTGCAGATATGCATTCGCCTTGTTCAGGATTTCTGTGTTACCAGGGTGTACTGCCCAGGCGGTGTATTCCCGTGTCAAGGGAACTATAACCGGCTTCAATCCTTTATCACTGTATTGTGCTCCATAATAGAGATTGGTTGGCAGGTCGTAAACCAAAACGTCTATGCTTTCGTCCAGGAGTGCAAGAACAGCTTTGTTTGCGGAGTTGAACTGTATTCTGTTTCCCCTGGCTCTATTTTGTTCAATGAGGTAGTCACCGGTGGTCCCTTTCACCGTACCTACCTTCATTACCGGATTAAGGAGTGCAGGGAAACCCTCGCTGAACCGGTTATAATCCTCTCGGCGGACCAGGGAAATCTGGCTTGTTACCATATAGGGCTCGCAGAAATTGATTTGGTATTTTCTTGCTTCTGTAATGGTCATCCCTGACATGATAATGTCAATTTTACCATCAAGGAGAGCAGGGATTTGTTCTGTCCACTTTAGTTCGACCAGACTGAGTTTTTTTCCAGTGTATTGTGCAAGCCCTTTTGCAAAAGCAACCTCCAGCCCAATGGCCTTGCCATGATCACGGAATACCAAAGGTGGGTCGGTTGGCGTAATTCCAACCTTGAGGGTATCCTGTCTCGCAGATTCTTCTATTTTGCTGGGAGAAAGGCCACTGTTTTGTGCGCATCCACATATTAACAGAGTAATTCCTGTGAAACAGAAAAAAGTAAGAAAAAGAAGCCAGTGGTTATTCTTCAATTGATTCTCCTTTGATGACTATGCCTCTGGAGATAAACGAGATCCCCTGTTGCATTTTCGTGCCAATGGAAATGGATTCAATAATTGGCTGTGTGGCGTCTTTTTTCGTTTTCCAGCTGACAAGAAATTTAGCTCCTGATCCACCCTGGTTTTCTGATTCATGAACAATATATTGCATGGAACCCAGTGGCTGGATGGATAGGGGGGCCTTCAGATAGTGCTTGATCAGGTTTCCCTCTGAATCATAAAAATCAACTTGGTGAAGAGTGATAGCGTTTTCCGGATCAGTATTGCGAATAGAGAGGGTGGCGGTGAGGAGGAATGGTTTGTCACCATAGCGTTTGTCTGCATAGATATGACTGTATAAAGGAACATAGACGAGCTGTCCGGTCCATCTGGCAAGATTGGTCATCCCACCGTAGGCATCAGGTTTCAACCAGCAAGAGAGTATGAGTAAAAAAAACAGACAGGTACGTTGAAAAGAGAGAATCATCTAGTCGTCCTCTGTATGGGATTGTTGCAGACCGATGAGTGTATCCGCTATCTGCCCGCTGAGTGTAGAAATGGCTTGGGATCCGGCTGTGACCTGATGCGGATAATCAGGTATGGCAAGCTCGGTACTGAGAGCAAATGAAGAACGTTTAACAACGCGTTGGGTTTTTGAATTACTGATGGTCCAGTTTGCCAGGGTGTTAAAGGTATTGTTTGTCATGGAAAAATCTTGGATATTTACCTCTATACGGTAATCATACTTGGCATACCTGGGGCCAGGGTAGACGGCTATGTTGGGTGAATGCAGCAGGGCTCCCAGATTCTGGCTCAAAACGGTTGTCAATTGCTGATCCAGAGGGGCAGCCCAGGCGTGCGTACGGGCGATGGTTACGGTGGTGCCGTCCGGACGGCTGAGTATACCAGGGTGTTGCAGCAAGGCTGCCAGTTCAACGGGCATGATCAGAATCATTGCAGGGACCAGCGGCTCCTTACCCGGTAGCTTTTCCTGTCCATTCACATCCAGTGGGTACAAAGCGTATTGATGCATTTTGGTCGTCGACCCAACACACCCACCCAGAAACAAGCTACAGCACAGAGACAGAAGCAGGATTGGTGTTCTCATAGTCAGCAAAGACCTCATGTGGTTATGCAGAAATTATTGCAGCTGCCTGCCTCAGGCGTTATCTGATGTGGCAGCCTGAAATCATAGTATATCAGTTTTGTGGGGGTTGTTCTTTCCTGCCAAACAAAAGGGATTCGGGAGATTGTCGCAGCAATTCACTGAGATTTTTTACTGAACGGGCCGTTTGCTTGATCTCCAGTAGCGTTTGAGAAAAGTCATACGTAATATTGCCTGTTTCGTCAACCATATCCTGAAGTTGTTGCAAAGTCTTGTGTAGAGTGAATAGTATTTGGTCAGCGTCAGCAAGAATTTTTTGAGATTGTATCCCCAATGGTGTGAGCTCGTTTTTTGCCGTCTGTACAAGTAAAGTCGTTTCTGAACTCAGGCTGTCAAAACTTTCAAGACTTTCATCTGCATGTTGCATGAGTGCTGGTACGTCTTGTTTCATCGTTGTTATCAGCTCGTCAAATTCCAGCATTGCATGTTGAAAATTGTCCATTGCTTCTGAGAGATGTTGTGATGTCAGAATAGTGTTTACATTGTCCAACAGTCTGTTTGTTTTGGTTAGCAGGTCGTGAACCGGTAAATCAGTTAGCGTTTGGGTAAGTTGCTCCAATCCGGATGGAAGGGTGGGAATTTCAAAAATATTTGTATTCTGTCCGTGAAGCGTGATCTCTGTTTCAGGATGAAAGGCCAGGTCAATGTAGAGCTTCCCTGTTACCAGGCTGCTTATTTTCAGTTGTGCGCGCAATCCTTTTTCAATGAGTTCGTTCAGTGATTGGCGTTGAAGATTTTCTTCGAACAGGGGAGATGTTTTGCTTTCTGTTTTGGCCTGTCGGTCAATTTCAATGTAGACAGGAATAGTATAGTTGCTTTCCTGATAATTGAAATCTATGCGAATATCTGTAACTCTGCCAATCTTGACCCCACGCAAGCTCACCGGAGCGCCTTTGTCAAGGCCATAGAGAGAACCTGTGAAATAGAGGATACACTTGATGGGGCTTTGTTGAAGTTGCAGATTACCGAGAATGATCGTTGCTCCAATGGCGATGACAAGGGATACAAACACAAAGGTTCCGATCATTGTTGGATTTGCCTGCCTGCTCACGAAGATGTCCTCCTTCTTCCCTCTCCCCTGGTGAGAAAGTCTATGACATTTTGATGTGTTGAGTTGTTCAGCATCTCCTCTGGGGAGCCGACAGCCAGCATGGTTTTTTCTTCTGCATCAAGATACACAGCGTTAGTCGCAATGGCAAAAATAGAATGAAGTTCATGGGTTACCAGGACGACCGTTGCACCAAGACTGTTTCGTATTTCTACAATGAGTTCATCCAGGTTTTTGGCATTAACAGGATCAAGTCCAGCCGAAGGCTCATCAAAGAAAAGATATTCAGGGTCAAGGACGATGGCACGGGCAAGACCAGCTCTTTTTCTCATGCCTCCGGAGATTTCAGAAGGGTAATAGTCCTCACATCCTTTCAGACCGACCAGAGATAGTTTAAAATGGATTATATCCTGTATCATAGATCCAGAGAGGTTCGTGTACTGTTGCAGAGGAAGGGCGAGATTGTCGGCTAAGGTCATACTGCTCCAGAGTGCCCCGGATTGATAGAGAATTCCTGTTTTTCGGAGAATCAGAGATTGTTCCTGGTCATCCAACGTCCAAAAATCTTCCGTGCCGTAATAAATAGTACCTGTGCGGGGGCGGTGCAGGCCTATAAGGTGCCTGAGAAGGGTGGATTTACCGCAGCCACTTCCGCCCATGATGGCAAAGATATCTCCTCGATTAATTGTAAAAGTGAGGTCCTTCTGAATAATATCGCTGCCATATGACATTGTCAGGTTGTCAATGGTGATCACGGCTGTCATCGTTTCACATGGTTTTACTGAAGTTAAATAAAAACGTCATGATGGCATCCGCAATGACAATGAGCACGATACCTGTTACCACCGCTGAAGTTGCAGCCTGTCCCACCGAAGATGCACTCCGTCCGCATTGCAGGCCACGGAGACAACCTGCATAACCAACAAGGATACCATAGACAGCGCTTTTGATCAGCCCTTGCAAACATTGATCAAGCTGAATTGCTTTCCGGGTGTATTCAAAGTACTCCACCAATGAAAGATCCAGCATGGAGACACCGATAATTGCGCCTCCCAGAATTCCCAGGAGATCAGCATAGACGCAGAGTAAAGGCAACATGAGCATCAGTGCGAACATTCGGGGCAGCACCAGAAAAGCCACCGGCGATATCCCCAGGGTTCTGAGGGCATCTATTTCTTCGTTGACTTGCATGGTTCCAAGCTGTGCCGCATATGCTGCGCCGGTTCTTCCAGCCATGATAACACCACTCATCATGGCTCCCATTTCCATAACCATGGCCAGTCCAACCAGATTGGCAATGTATATCTGAACTCCGAACATTTGAAGTTGTACTGCACCTACGAAAGCCAGAATAACTCCCACAAGTACTGAAATAAGAGAGACAATGGGAAGAGCGTCTGCACCGGTGGACTGAATAAAGTTCCAGAAGTCATTGTACCTGAATTTACTTTTCCCATTCAGGGTCTGTATACAGGCTATGATTATTTCACCGGTAAAGGAAATGAGTCCTTCTCCTTTATCGACCAAAGAAATTGTTGTATGGCCAAGTCGAGTGATAAAGCTTGTATCTGGTTTTTTTTTCAGAGGTTTTGGTGGCGTTGAGCAACTTAAATGCAAGAGATTTTTCGCCCCTGCGGGAAGACCGTCGAACTGTAACTCTACAGCAGGGGGAGCACAGAGATCAATCAGTCGGAGGATAAATACGGGCAGTAAACTGTCCCACGTCTTGAGCTCGCTTGTGTCAAAAGAAATGCTGCGAAGTGCAGTTCGATCAAGTAGATCACGAATAGGGTCCAGGCTTGGGATAGTGCTGGCAAGCGTCCAGTTGCCAAGGAGTTTCAGTCGCACCTCTTCCTCTGTAATTTGCTGCACTCTGTATTCCGGTGGTGGAGAATGTTGGAGCATATAGGGAGGTTGCGAAAGATTAAATGGTTCCTGCTTACAACCGTATTTTCTGTATCAGGGTAGAACCAATGGCCACTAGAAGATAGCTGATGGTGGCCAGGATTATAATAGCAGGTCCGCTGGGAAGGTCGAGTTCATAGCTTATCCCTAAACCTGCTGTAATAAATATACCACACAAAAGAGTGGCTACAATTATCATCTGCAGGATTGAACGGGAAAAAGTACCTGCAATGGCTGCTGGTAACGTGAGCAGGGCTATAACCATAACAATACCCACAAGCCTGACAAGCAGCACAATGGTTAAAGCTGTAAGGCAGAGCAGCAACAGGTAGAGCCAGTGGGTAGGAACACCTCGCAGTCTTGCGTATTCTTCGTCAAAACAGACAGCCAGAAGCTGGCTGTAAAACTGGTATACCAGGACAATAACAATAATATCCAGGGCGATGATGTAATACAGATCTGTTTTACTGATGAGCAGGATGTTCCCGAACAGATAACTCATCGGATCAATATAGCCTGGAGTCTTAGCTATAAACAGCAGGCCGATGGCCATTCCGGCAGCCCATAATGCCCCTATAACACTGTCTTCTCGTTGCTGGGCACGAAGGCTCACCAGTGTGAGGATGATAGCAGCCACAAGAGCGACGCTAATGGCGCCAACCTGCGGACTGAGCCAGGGAATGCCAAGTACCTGCTGGCAGTATAAGCCAGCTCCAATGCCACCAAGTACACAGTGGGAAATTGCCCCGGCGATATAACTGATGCGACGGACAACGACAAAAGTACCGATAATCCCAAATGGGATGGCTGCAAGCAGGCCACTGAGCAAGGCGTAGCGAAAAAAGGGCAGGTCTGGATTGGAAAGAAGCGAGAGCAGATCAGCCAATGGTATGTCCTTTACAGCTGCATTTATGGTCATGTCGAATCATTCGCAAATCTCCTCCGTACATATTTTGAATTAATTCGCCTGTGAGCTCGCTGGTCGGGTGAATAACCACGGTTTTATTCACGCAGGCGATACGTTTGAAGAAAGTGGAGGCAAAGCCGACTTCATGGGTAACCATGAGAATGGTCATTCGGTCCGTGAGCCGGGCCAGCATGTCAAAAAAATGTTCTTCGGCCTCATGGTCTATGTTTGCTGTAGGTTCGTCAAGGATGAGAATCCTTCCTGTGGAGGCTATTGCCCTGGCAATGAGAACGCGTTGACGCTGGCCACCGGAAAGTGCGGCAAACGGACTGTTAGCCCTGTCTGCAAGGGTTACCTGCTCCAGTGCATCCATTGCCACCTGTTTATCCTCTTTGTTGAAACGATTACTTGTCATATGGCCCAATCTGCCCATACATACCACATCACGCACTGAAATGGGGAACTGGGGGTCATAATTGGCGTACTGCGGCACGTACCCGAAGTCCATGTGAGCTTCATGGGGGGTGCGGCCAAAGACGGATATGTTCCCACTGCTTGGCGTAAGCAGACCAAGAATCAGTTTGATGAGAGTGGTTTTCCCTCCTCCATTGGGGCCTACGATGCAAAGTGTATCATTTGCATCAACTGTCAGATTAACATCTGTGAGAACATTCCTCTGGTTATAGCCAAAGGATAAATGAGATATTTGAATGGCAGGTGAAAAATCCTGATTTGCAGTCATGTATATGTTAATGAGTGGCAGACGGCCAATTGTAGAGGAAAAGGTAATTTAATGATTATGTTATTCTATTTGACATTATGTCGGGAAATGGTCAAGTGGAACGTCGTTTTTTTACAAGGAATCTGAATGAGTTCAACAGGAATCGCGTTGAAAGAGGGGGAAGAAGAAAAGGGGATGCAGGCCGGGAATCGACCTGCACAGCATGTTGTATATGATCAGTCTGCAGGATAAAAGTATTCTTTTTCTGCACCGCATTTGGGGCAGACCCAGTCCTCCGGAAGATCTTCAAAGGGAGTACCAGCATCTATACCATTGTCAGCGTCCCCTTCTTCGGGATCATAAATGTACCCGCAAGGGCATTCCATTTTTTGCATAACACTTCTCCTGTAAATTGAGATTGGCACTTTATATCATGTTACTACATCATACTATCGTGGGGTATGTTCGGCAAGAGAAAGTGATGGCTGTAATATAAATTGAATGCGCCACGATGTGGTACTTTAATTTGTCTTTTATGCAGATTTTACAGTATATTATGCGCGCAACACATATAGGTGATTATCTGCTGCGTTCTTTCTTTTAGGTACAGAAACACAGTTGGTGTAGGTTAACGGGAAAAGAATTTGGCCAGGTTGGGCATGAGAATACCCAAAAAAAAATGAGGTTGAAAAATGGTTACGTGCATATTCAGCTTGACAATTAATCCTGTGATGTGTTTAAATTTCTCGTTACGCACGTAAAAAATATTTTTGTTTTAATGGATAGAAGGAGGAATCGCATGTATGCAATAATCCGTACCGGTGGAAAACAGTATCAGGTGGAAGCCGGCGATACACTCCGGGTTGAAAAACTTGAAGGTACCGTAGGCGACACCGTAGAACTTGATGATGTTCTGCTTGTAGTTGATGGTGAAACTGTTAAAGTTGGTCAGCCTGTAGTTGATGGTGCAAAAGTGATGGCAAAAATCACTGAGCAGGGCAGGCACAAAAAAGTTATCGTGTTTAAGAAAAAAAGACGTAAAGGATATCAGGTGAAAAAAGGTCACCGCCAGTTTTATACTGCGTTGACCATTGAAAACATCACAGCGTAAGATCACTGATATCTGAGACGGAGAAAAAACCATGGCTCATAAGAAAGCAGGCGGTAGTTCAAGGAACGGACGTGACAGTGCCGGTCAAAGAAGGGGCGTTAAACGATTCGGTGGCCAGGTTGTCAAGGCCGGGAATATCTTGGTTCGTCAGTTAGGAACCAAAATCCATCCGGGTGAGAACGTTGGTTGCGGCCGCGACTATACCCTTTTTGCAAAAATCGACGGTACTGTTCAGTACGAAAAATTCGGCAAGGATAAAAAGAGAGTTTCTGTCTATCCTGAATAAACGTATATTGCCTCTGCATCAGAGGACTCTATAGGCAGCACCAGGTTGCATACCGATTCTTGCGAGACTCGGCATCAATAGAGATATTGGTGTCGGGTCTTTTTTATTTAACTCAAAAAAAATAAGAACAGTCATGGGATTTGTTGATGAGGCCAAATTTTTCGTGAAAGCCGGTGACGGTGGAAATGGCTGCGTCAGTTTCCGGCGCGAGAAGTATGTTCCCAAGGGCGGCCCCAATGGCGGCGACGGTGGTAAAGGTGGCGATGTCTATCTGGTAGCAGACCGACAGCTCAGGTCACTTATTGATTTTCGATACCGTTCCCATTTCAAGGCAGAGCGTGGCACCAATGGTCAGGGGAGCGATAAGCATGGCAAAGGTGGCAGTGACAGTACCATTAAAGTTCCCTTGGGATCAGTTATCAAAGATGCTGAGACTGACGAAGTATTGGTAGACCTGATACAAGACGGTCAGGTATTTCTAGCCGCTCAGGGCGGAAAAGGGGGGTATGGCAATAGTCGTTTTGCCACTTCGACCAATAGAGCCCCGCGAAAAGCCACGCCCGGAAAAGAAGGTGAGGAGCGCTGGCTGAAAATTGAATTGAAACTCCTGGCAGATGTCGGACTCATAGGACTCCCAAACGCTGGCAAGTCGACCCTGCTGTCAAAGTTGTCAGCCGCCAACCCCAAAATAGCTGCTTACCCGTTTACCACGCTGGATCCACAGCTTGGAGTACTGAATTTCCCTTATACTGATCCGTGTATTATTGCTGATATACCCGGTCTCATAGAAGGTGCCCATGAAGGAGTAGGGCTTGGACATCAATTTTTACGTCACATAGAGCGAACATCCATCCTTCTCCATGTTGTTGATGGTTCCGTTGGATTGGAACAGGCACTATCTGATTACCAGACCTTGATGACTGAGCTCGCGGCCTATAATGAAGAACTGCTTTCACGTACTCACATTCTGGTCATAAATAAAATTGATCTGCTCGATGAAGAGGACATACAAGCGTTGACAGAAGGGTTTGCAGATAAGGCTCATCATTGTCTGGCCATTTCAGCTGACATGGAGATAGGCCTCGAGGCTCTCAAAGAGTTGATTGGAGATATCCTGGAGAAACAACGAGAAGGGGAAGCTGATGACCTTTCAAGTGAATAGACAAGATGGGTTATTTTATCGTCAGACATATTTTGACAAGGCCAGACGAGTTGTTCTAAAGGTAGGAAGCGCAGTACTTACAGACGAATGTGGGCTACGTTCAGATGTCATAGCCAACATCAGCAGGCAGATAGCCTTTTTGCAGTCCAGTGGCAGAGAAGTAATTCTGGTCAGTTCCGGAGCTGTTGCCGCAGGTCGTCAGGTGCTTGGAGTTGAAAAATCACCACTTGAACCTCTGAGGATCAAACAGGCCTTGGCAGCTACCGGACAGGGACTGCTGATGCAGGCCTATGAACATGCCTTTGCTGAGCATGGTAAGAAGGTCGCGCAGATTCTTCTTACCCACGACGACCTCTCCCATAGAGGCAGATATCTTAATGTCCGTAACACCTTATCAACACTCTTTGATTTAGGTGTTATCCCTATTATAAACGAAAACGACACTGTATCTGGTGAAGAGCTTCGTTTCAGTGACAATGATACCCTTGGCGCGTTAATCACTAACATGATCGGCGCGGATATGTTTATGATTCTCACCGATGTGGACTGTCTCTATACCGCAAATCCCATGGCGGACGAGTCTGCGCGGCCGATTTATACGGTTGCCGAGATCGACCAGGCTGTGGAGAAAATGGCTGGTCATTCAGCCAGTTCACTGGGTACAGGTGGTATGCTTGCCAAGTTACGGGCAGCTAAAATGGTATCTGAATGCGGAGGATGCAGCTTTATTGGCCCCGGAAGAAATCCTGATATCCTGCAGGAGCTTTTCAGCGGTGAACTTATCGGGACCTTTTTCCTGCCAGCCAAAGATAGGATTAACCGTCGCAAACACTGGATAGCATACGTTTTGAAACCAGAAGGATATTTGGTGCTTGATCGTGGTGCCTGCAAAGCTTTGCAGGAAAATGGGACAAGCTTGCTGCCTTCAGGCATTATCAGCGTACAGGGAGAGTTTGATGTCGGGGCCCCAGTCCGATGCCTGGATCAGGAGGGGCTGAATATTGCCTCAGGATTGAGTAATTACAGTTCCGTTGAAATTGAACTGATTAAAGGATTGAAAAGTAACCAGATTTCTGGTGTATTGGGGCATAAGGACAGTGATGAAGTGATTCATCGTGATAATCTTGTCCTGAAAACCAACGCAATATATGAATAACCGATACAGTATGTGACTGATCAATACGTTGAGGGTTGCAGCACTTTACCAATCGTTTATACAGCCCCCTGTGAAGGGGGAACACAGGAGGAGATAGAGTGATGGAGCAGTTGGAACAGTCAATCATCGAAATTGCCGGTAAAGCCAAAAAAGCTTCCCGTATCATGGCAAATCTGCCAACGGCGACAAAAAATCAAATCCTCCTTGATATAGCCGATGCTTTGGTCGAAGAACAAAAAGAGATTATGGCTGAGAACGCAAAAGACCTACAGGCTGCCAAGGAGAAAGGTCTCAGTCCGGCTATGTTGAATCGCTTGCAGATAGATGAGCAGGGGATCGCTTCCATGGTTCAGGGTGTTAAGGAAATTGCAGCTCTGGAAGACCCTGTAGGTGAAGTGGAAGAAATGCGTCAACGTCCAAGTGGTATCTCTGTTGGTCGTATGCGCGTACCTCTGGGAGTGATATGTATGATTTATGAGTCACGCCCAAACGTGACCATAGATGCAGCCACTCTTTGTCTGAAAGCTGGAAATGTCGTTATTCTTCGGGGAGGCTCAGAAGCTATCAATTCCAATGTTGCCCTGGCAAAAATAATGCAACAGGTGCTGGAAAATCATAATATTGATTCGTCTGTAGTTCAGGTTCTACCAATGACTGACCGTGCCGCTGTGGATATTCTTCTCAAACAGGAAGAATACATTGATCTGGTTATCCCTCGGGGCGGTGAGGGCTTGATTCGCGCAGTGACTGAAAAATCCATGATTCCGGTTCTCAAACACTATAAAGGTGTTTGCCACGCATATGTGGATCGTTCAGCTGATCCGAAAATGGCAGTGGATATCGTATATAACGGCAAGGTTCAACGCCCTGGGGTATGCAATGCCCTCGAAGGCCTACTTGTGCATGAAGAGTGTGCGGCAACCATCCTGCCACAGATAGCTGCTAAATTACAGGAAAGCAATGTTACACTCCTTGGTTGTCTGAAAAGCTGCAGTCTTGTTCCTTCCATGAAACCAGCAGCCGACGAAGACTGGGGAACTGAATTCCTTGACTTGATCATGGTGGTCAAGGTGGTTTCCAGTATGACCGAGGCCATGGAGTATATTGCTGAACATGGCAGTCAGCATACAGAAATCATCATCACCGATTCCTATGAAAGGAGTCAAACGTTTCTTCGCAGCGTAGATGCCTCTGCTGTGATGGTTAATGCTTCGTCCCGTTTTAATGATGGTGGTCAATTTGGTCTTGGTGCAGAGATCGGTATCTCCACGACAAAACTGCATGCCTATGGTCCCATGGGGTTAAAAGAATTGACCACACGTAAATTTATCGTTTACGGACAGGGTGAAATCCGACAATAAAGAGGGGGGTTCCGTGTCATGCCAGCAGGAAGTTGGCCTTTTTGGCGGAAGCTTTGATCCGGTACATAACGGTCATATTGCCATTGGCCGTTATGTACTTATGCATCACTGTTTAAGAGAGATTCTTTATATACCTGCCCCGTCTCCACCGCATAAAAACTCCCTCGGAGCGTCCTTTGCCCATCGGGTGGCCATGTTGGAGCTGGCCCTTCACAATGAGCCACATTTGCATATATCCCTTATCGAGAACGAATATGAGGGGCCGTCTTATACTGTCGAAACCATTGAAAAACTGATGGCAAGAAATCCCCATACCCGATATTCTATGATTATAGGGGGGGATTCATTGAAGGATCTGGGCTCCTGGTACTGTTCAGAACGTATACTCTCCTTGGTTAATATCATTGTGGTAGGGCGTGATCTGATGAGCTCCAGCTATCTGGAACGCTGTATAATCTCCTTGAAACCTGCGTTTCGATGGCATAGAGAAAGCAATAGCTACCTTTCCGATGTTGGCACAAGCCTTGTGTGCCATGGGAATCTCCATTTACCGATTTCCTCTTCCCAAGTTCGTGCTGATCTCAGTCACAACCGATGCCCTGCTGAAGTGAACCCCGCCGTGTACTCCTATATTCGTGAGCATAATCTCTACAGGTAACAAAATAGTGAAATATATTGCTGATTTGCATATTCATTCTGCCTTTTCCAGAGCTACCAGTAAAGCAAGTAATCTGCAAGGGTTGGCTGCCTGGGCAGCTATTAAAGGAATCAACGTTATCGGCACAGGAGATTTTACCCATCCGGAATGGTATACACACCTATGCGAGCAACTGGTAGAGGATGAGCCCGGAATGTATCGTCTACGTGATGAATACCTTGATTGTGACAGCTTTTTGCCTCCAGAGCTTCAAGGTATGAAAACCGTAGAACAGGTGCGTTTTGTACTCACTGCTGAAATCAGTTCCATTTACAAAAAAGCTGGTAGGGTGAGGAAAAACCATAATATTCTTTTTGCCCCAGACCTTGAATCGGTCAGTCGCATCAACCGGAAACTGGCTACTATAGGTAACATCCATTCAGACGGCAGGCCAATTCTGGGGCTCGATGCAAAGGATTTGCTTGATATTATGTTGGAACTTGCTCCTGAAGGCTTTTTAGTCCCGGCACATATCTGGACTCCCTGGTTTTCCCTGTTTGGCTCTAAATCCGGATTTGATACCATTGAAGAATGTTTTGAGGAACTTACACCACACATTTTTGCCTTGGAAACAGGACTTTCATCTGATCCGGAAATGAACCGCTGTATTTCATCTCTGGATCGTTTTACCCTGATTTCTAATTCAGACTGTCACTCACCTGCCAAGTTAGGGAGAGAGGCAAATATTTTTAACACTGAGCTGAGTTTCTATCATATGCGGGATGCCATTCGAAAGCCCCGCAATGCAGAGGAAAAACAGGTGTTTGAAGCAACAATTGAATTTTATCCGGAAGAGGGGAAATATCATTGCGACGGACATCGAAAATGTCAAATATGCTATGAGCCTGAGGAAAGTATTAAACATGATAATCTGTGTCCGGTCTGTAACAAGCCACTGACCATTGGTGTCCTCAACCGCGTTGTGGAGCTTGCTGATCGAACATCACCACAGTACCAGCCCTATGATCCTGCAGTGTACAGTATTACCCCCCTGGCAGAAGTCTTGAGTGAACTGCTGAATGTCGGACCTGCGAGTAAAAAAGTGAGCCAGGCTTACGCACGTGCTATAGGAACCTTTGGCTCGGAGTTCTCTATTCTGATTGATGTTCCTCTTGAGGAAATAGGTGCAAAAAGTAATGCGCTGTTTCAGGAGGCAATTCGGCGTATTAGAGAAAATGAAGTTATCCGTAAACCTGGGTATGATGGTGAATTTGGTGTGATTCGAGTTTTTGAACAGGATGAAAAAGAGCAATTTATTGGTCAGGGAAACCTGTTCGGTATGGCGGCCAGTCCCCCTGGAAAAAAAAAGCGCAAAGTAACACCTCAGCCTAAAAAAAAAGTAGATAATACTGCCTGTACAGCGGTGCCTCGTGAGCTTAATCCGCAACAAAAAACCGCAGTTGATGCAGAATCACCAATAATTGCGGTTCAGGCAGGGCCAGGTACCGGTAAAACACATACATTGGTTGCCAGGGTTCAAAAGCACCTGGATGAGCAGGATAGTCCGTGTACAGTAATCACCTTCACCAATAAGGCCGCAGATGAACTCCACGACCGATTGAGTGCACAGTTTGAGGAGGGTAATGGTAAAGAGAAACTGCATGTCAGTACTTTTCATGGCTACTGTCTACGCTGGTTACGGAAAAACGATCCTTCACTGACAGTTCTTGGTGGAAACGACCGTCCCTTTATGCTGATGCGGCTAGAGCCGGATTTATCTCTCCAGCAGGCCAAGGAAAAAGCGGTTGTTCTCGTACAGCTCCTTGGTGATCCTGATGGAAGAAATTCTGTTGAAGTTCAAATCTACCGGGACGCTCTTCAGCAAAAGCATATTATTGATATCGATCTGATTATTCCGGGCTTGATTGAAATTCTCCAGGAAAATACACCCCAGAGCTTACAGATACGAGCAGAGACAGGTGCACTTTTCGTTGATGAATTCCAAGATATAAATCAGGAGCAATATCAACTCGTCTCCTTACTTGCTACATCTTCCCCTGTTTTTGTGATTGGAGATCCTGATCAGTCTATTTATGGATTCAGAGGAGCTGATGTTCAATGGTTTTCCCGCTTTGTGGAAACATTTCATGCACAGGTTATTCAATTAATACATAATTATCGAAGTGGTCTGCACATTATCAAGTGTGCTGAAGAGCTGATATCACGAAACACCATTCACCAGGAACGTAAACCCATGCTTGCAGTAAGCAAGTCTTCCGGTTCCATTTATGTGCAGCAATGTACCACTCCAGAACAGGAAGCCCGGTTTATTCTCGATCATATTGAAGCTCACCTGGGCGGGACTTCGCACCGTGTCATTGAAGGATTGAATATCTCTGACAATGGCGATTACGGATTGCAGGATATTGCTGTACTGTTCCGCACATCCAGGCAAATGGAATCACTCAGCAACGTGTTGAACCAAAGGGGCATTCCTTATCAACGGGTTGATCAAAAGGCCTTTTATGCGCAAAACGAAATGCGGCCATTATTTTATGCTATCCTGTTACTGGCAGGTAAGGCACAGCTTGAACATCAGTTGTTTCTCATCAGACAGGAGAAGGGAGTTGGTGAAGGGGCTGTCAGGACAATTTCGAAGTGGATGGGTAGGGTAGACCAACTTCCTGATATCCTTGGCGAGCAAATTCATGGACTATTCTCATCCTCAACTCCATCTCTTTTGTTGGCTTTTCAATCTTTTTTCCATAAAATAAAGAAAGCGTGTGCAGAAGGCATGCCAATGGCAAATCTGGTCGAACAACTTGCCGAACACTATGGCTTTGAAATACAGCAGCATAGTGTGCAGCAATTACGCCAACTTGCGGTAAATTATGGGCCGAATATCGATAGCTTTGCCACCTATCTTTTGCGCTACAGTGATAGTGTACTGTATGATGAAATGAGTGATGTAATTACATTGTCAACATTACATGCTGCCAAGGGGCTTGAATTCCCAGTCGTGTTTGTTGCCGGATTTGAAGAACAACTCATTCCGCTTCAACCACGAACAGAACTTTCTCTCCCAGCCATGCAGGCCCACATCGAAGAAGAACGGCGTCTTGCGTATGTGGGTTTGACCAGAGCTGTGGAAACTTTGTACCTGACGTGGTGTACCACAAGAGTCCATAATGGGCAAAAATGTATCAGCCAGGTATCTCAATTTTATTCGGAATTGCCAGAAGAATATCTTGAGTCTCCGCCTGTTGTGAGAACAGCGCAGAAAAAACAAAGAACTTATAAACAACTTTCACTGTTTAGCTAGCCAATGCCTGATCTACCCACAACACAAGATCTCCAGCAGGAGATCATCATCCTCAAGAAGACCAATGAGCGCCTGCGTCTTGAGAATTTGGAACTCAGGGAAACGGCAAATCAGGCTGATACCGCATCAAAGGCTAAATCAGACTTTCTGGCTATGATAAGCCATGAAATTCGTACACCTATGAATGGAGTTATAGGGATTAGCGAATTATTACTGAACACAGAACTCCACCCTCGTCAAAAACATTTTGCTCAGCTGATTCTCACTTCGGCTCGAAGTCTCCTTACCCTTATCAATAGTCTGCTTGATTTCAGTAAAATAGAAGCGCATAAGATGGGATTGGAAATCATCTCATTTGATCTCAGAGATCTTTTGCAGCAGCTGTTAACACTCTATATTGTTTCCGGTAAACAAAAAGGAATCGCAGTCAAGCTTGAGGTGGGAGAAGATGTTGCACGCTACTATACCGGAGACGGCGTTAAGCTTCGCCAGATTTTGGTTAATCTTCTTGGAAATTCGATTAAATTCACCGATAATGGACAGATTACACTAACGGTTGAACATGTGGATCGTCAAGAAGATACGGATCTGCTTCGGTTTACGGTGATTGATACAGGCATGGGGATTGCCGAAAATGCACTTAAAACGTTATTTGAGCCGTTTGTCCAGGCTGATATAAGTTCAACCCGTCGTTTTGGAGGTACAGGTCTTGGGCTTTCCATCTGTTCCAAGCTTGTTGAACTGATGGGAGGGCGAATTGAAGTTAAGTCTGAAAGCGGAAAGGGCAGCAGGTTTTGGTTTACATTACCCTTCAAGCCCGAAAAAACAGGTGACATCATTGCTGGTCCCCAGTTGGATTTTGCAATTCCCTTGCATCATGGCCAGAATACAACCTGTGGCATGAGCCAGGATGACAAGAGTAATACTCTGCGTCTGCTTATTGTTGATGATGATCAGACAAATCGTATAGTCATGGAGGAAATATTCAAGGATACCCCTGCCAAGACGTATTTTGCTGAAAATGGGCAACAGGCCATTTCAATGTGCAGCGAGCAATCTTTTGCCATGATTTTTATGGATTGCCAGATGCCTGTCATGGATGGATTTGAGGCCACTGTCAGAATTCTAGAAGAACTCAAAGAAAAAAAGCGTCCAGTCCCCCCAATCATTGCGTTAACCGCGGATGCAACCAAACGTACTCACGAACGCTGTTATGATGTTGGCATGGTCGACTACCTTGTGAAACCAATTGATTTCAGACGATTACAGGAGGTACTCCAGGTGTGGTTGCCTGACTCTGAAGAAAAAATACATATTTTTTCTACAGATGATAAATCTGCCGTTGAGACCGACGAAGAAAATAGTGTTATCAATAGGGCCGCGTTACAAAAGCTCGAACAGCATGTTGGTAATATTGATAATGTTGTAAAGGTGTTCGTTGGTGCGTTGGAACAACGAACCAAAGCACTAAAAGCTGCTTTTCTCGCAGGGAGAGCAGATGAAGTACAGAAATACGCACATATGTTGAAAGGCAGCAGCAGCCAGGTTGGCGCAGAACAGCTCGCTAAATTATGTGAGGCTATGGAACAGGCTGGGAGAAGAGGTAGCCTGAAAGAAGTGCGGCAACTCATGCCAAAAATCGAACATATGGTGAAGGAAGTGCTTAACTTTTTCAAGGAACAACGTAACTGATCTGTTGTATTGAATCTTTAGCAGAAAAAGATATGTCATTATGAAGAAGCCGCTTTTTTCCGGAGCCATCCCACGGATATTAATTGTCGATGATGATGAGGTTATCCGTGTGGTGCTTCGCCAGTTTCTGGAGTCAGAGCACTATGCAGTTGAAGAGGTTGACAACGGATCTGACGCATTGGAATACGTTCGGGGAAAACAATTTGACCTGGTAATCTTAGACATAGCTATGCCTGGTATTGACGGTCCAAGTGTTTGTGAACATATTTCCACATCCCTTGTCAACCCGCCACCTGTTTTGATGGTAACTGCTTTGGATGATGAAGATACCATTGATAGATCCTTTAATGCCGGAGCTGTTGATTATATACGTAAGCCTATACGTTGGCCTGTGCTAAAAAATCGTATTCGTTACATATTGGGATCTCATCGTGCAAAACTTGAACTTGAGTTGCTATCAAAAAATTACGAAATGATCCTGGATGCAGCTGCCAATGGTATTTGCGGCGTAAATATTCAAGGGAACATCAGCTACATCAATCCTGTGGGCCTGGGTATGTTGGGCTACACCCTTGAAGAGGTTACAGGTAAGTCTTACAAAGACATCTTTTATCTCTCCTCTCCGGGAAAAGATGATTTTAATATGGAGAGTTGTCCCTTTTTTTCAGATAGAACCCTTCAAGAAACGACATATTTCAACGAAATCCGTATATTAAAGAAGGATGGAAGCAGTTTTCCAGCGGACTTTCGTTCAACACCTATCATTCAGTCCAACAGGCTTGTCGGTGGTGTACTGATTTTCGAAGATATTACAGAGCGTCAGGAGGCTGCAGAGCTGATTCGTTATATGGCCAATCATGATGCTTTGACCCACCTGCCCAACAGGAACTATTTTAAGAGACGTCTTCCACAGGCGATTTCACTGGCACAGAGACAAAGAAGAAAACTTTGTCTGCTATTTATTGATCTTGATCGATTCAAACCCATAAACGATACCTATGGCCATGGTATAGGTGACATGGTTCTCATACAGGTCGCGAATCGTCTGCGGTCTACGTTGCGGGCATCTGACTCCGTATGCCGTTTAGGGGGAGATGAATTTGTTATTCTTCTTGAATCTACAGACACATTTGAGGGAGCAAGTCATGTTGCTCAAAAAGCTATTGATTTACTCAATGAGCCCATCGATGTAAATGCCCATGTCTGTTACATCGGTGCAAGCGTTGGTATATCTGTTTATCCTGATGATTGTGCAGATGCGGAAGCCATGTTGCGACATGCAGATATTGCCATGTATGAGGCAAAGAAAAATGGACGCAACTGCTGGGCTTTTTATTCTTCGACAGAGAAGAGTACTAAAAAAGCTGCCAATTGATTAGGTGTCAGGTTAATTGGCAGCTGTCAACCAGGAGGCTGTCTGAAGGTGAACTCTTCACCGATTAAGCAGTGGTTCTGCATAATCGGCTCTGTGCACCTGATTTTTCACCTATCAGCCTGGCTTACGTATGATCCAATACGCTTCGCCAGCCTATTTGCAAAAATTTCAGGCACTCTGTAACCAGTTACAAACACAGGGGCTTTTCAAATTTTTATCCATCTCCCCTATGCGTAGTTATGTTTCAGAAAAATTATGCTCAACATATTTTACTGAAATATGTTGAGCTGAGAAAAAAGCAATTCTCCGACAGACTCCTGAAAATGAGTATGCTGTAAAAACAGCAAAGGAGATATCACCCCTGTTTATGAGCTATGGTTTTAATGATATCCGCATTGCCAATGATTCCCTGCAGGGTGCCATCTTGAATGACCGGTATGGTGTGGACATTCTTGGTAGCCATAAGGGTGGCGATTTCTTCCAAGGTTGTTTCAGGAGTTACACTGACCAGATCATACGTGCAGATATCACTCACTTTTGATCCTGAGATTTTTCGCAATTCCTTTTCCATCTTATCCGGCCGTTCCAGAAACAGAAAAGAGTCGAGAATGGCTACAGCTGTTGGAATATGAACTTTTTTATTCTGAAAGATCAGATCACTTTCCGTCACAATCCCGACCACATTGTTTTCATCATCTACAACGGGAACTCCGTTTATCTTATTGGTCAGAAGAATTGTAGCCAGATCACGGATAGAATCTGATTCATTAACTACCATCACTTCTGTGGACATAATATCTTTTGCTGTCAGCATATATTAACCTCATCTGTCTGGATTATAAAAGAGTAGGGGACAAGTAGTCCGCACTTCTCATAATGTTAGGGGCACGGAAAAAAATATTCAATCCTGCTTGTTTCTCAATTTGGTAACGTCGTCGCGTCAATGGCTCAATACGCCCAGTATGGACCCATTGACGCGACGACGTTACCAACCACCGATATCCTACGCAATTTTTGGATATTTAGTATTTTCCGCGACCTTTAAAAACAATCTATTATTCTACCGCTCAAAACTACCTGACACCTTTTCCTAATTTTCGGCAACCTTTTGCCAATTCTGCTATGCAAACAGGGAGTTGCTCTGCTACTTCTGAAGCCAGGTAGCCATATGGACTTATCTGAGCCAGACGATCGGCGGCAAATCCATGCAGGAAGGTTCCAAGGCAGGCCGCGTCCCATGGGGCATAGCCCTGGACAAGCAGGCTGCCGATAATTCCAGCAAGCACGTCTCCCATACCTCCAGTGGCCATTCCTGGATTGCCGGAGGTGTTAATTGCCCAGCAACCGGAAGATGAGGCAAGAACAGTACCTGCTCCTTTTAAGATAGTGATCAATTCATGCCCGCTTGAATGGGTACTTTGCCAGAGGGCCGACTCAAGACGATCTTGCTGAAGCTTTTGAACGGAAGTCTGGCAGAGTCGGGCCATTTCGCCTGGATGCGGTGTGAAAATACGTGGCCCTCCCGGATTATCAATGGTTTCTGGTTGGGTGGCCAGGATGTTAAGTGCGTCGGCATCAATGACCATGGGAATCTGTAGTCGCTTATACAGTTCATAAACCAAGGTGGCTGTCACTTGATCTGTGGCGATTCCAGGTCCAAGGACAACTGCTTCTTTATCTTCGCAAAATTCGAGGATGGTATTCAGGTCATCAATGGACAACCTTGCCTGGGAATGTGGTAAAGGAAGAGTCATTGCCTCTGGCAGTGAGATTTCGAATATCGTATTCAAATCAGCAGGTACTGCCAGCGAGGCCAGGCCGACACCACTATATAAAGCACTTTTTGCGCAGAGAATTGCAGCACCTGTTTTACCAATAGAACCTGCAATAACGACAAGGTGGCCATTACTTCCCTTATGAGCCGTGATCTGTTTGCCGGCAGGAACAGGGATAGTTCCTTCTGTCAGAGCTTTACCCTGTATTTTTACTTTTCTGTATAACTGAGGAGGAATACCTATGTCCACGACTCGAACATCACCTATTCCCTCACCACCGTTATGAAAGTGGGCTGGTTTGGGCAGGCCGTAGGTGACCGTCAAATCAGCTTGTATTACGCCCCCATGTATCTGGCCTGTATCGCTGTTCATTCCGGAGGGAATATCAACGGCGACAATAGGAATCTGTTCCTGTTGTTTCAGTGAATTGATACAGTGGATGGCTTCAAGAAAATGCCCTTCAACTTCCCTGGTCAGGCCTGTACCAAAGAGAGCATCGACTACTGTGTATACGGGATTTTTTCGATGGTGGCTAATTATGTGGTCATAAATTTCCTGAACTTCCTCGTTCGAGCTGAGAATAGTGCAGGGTAAACCGATGTTTTTGATTATTGTATAGTTTCCCAGGGCATCGCCTGTCAGTTTAGACGGAGGTACCAGAAGATACAATAGAGGACATGCACCCTGGTTCAGCAGGGTTCTTGCTATGACAAAACCATCTCCGCCATTATTTCCCGGCCCGACGAAAATGACTACATGTTTACCTCGAGGCGAGCCAAATCTTTCAACCATGTAATCAACGGTTCCACGGCCTGCGTTCTCCATGAGCACCATTCCGGGGATCCCAATGGATTCAATGGCCAGCCTATCCAATTCCCTCATTTGTGCAGCTTGAGCAATATACATAATTTTTTGTATGATTAGATGTGTCTACACTGTATGCAGGCCAGGTTTATGTGTCTTTGGCCTCCCTCCTGCGTGCAGTATAATCCGATTGTCAGTTCAAATAAAGCTGGAACCACCCTTTCACTATAATAAGGCCTGTGAACTATTGCTTTTGCTCAGTGGTTTGATATCTGGTGGCCCGAATATCGTTTTTATTTTCAGGAATCCAACGGATACCACCTTTAAATCCATATCCTTTAAACAGATATAATTTCTGTGTATTTTGGAGGCCAAACCAGGGAGAGTTCCTTGTAAGGTTGATTTCTTTTACAGGATCAATACGTTGAAACAGACCTGCCAACTGCTGCTCCATGGGGCGGTAACTGAAAACCCCAATGGCATCTTGCCCCTGCAACATTGAATCATTCCACCAGAAGTCATAGACATTGGGGCGCGACCATCTATTTATGGAGACGGTTTGAGGGTTGCCGGGAGTATAGAAAGCCAGTTCGCTGGCATATTGATAGCGAAGACCGAAAATGAAAGTTGATTCAGGTCGTTTCATGGTTTCCCGCTCTTTATAGACTATGGCACCAAGTTGATCCCAGCCGGTAGTCTCACGGGCAGTACGATCCAGGTTCAAGGGGATTGGGAGTAATGGATAAGTAACCTGCAGTAAAATTGGTAAAGTAATGCATATCCCACCATACAGAGAAAGACGCCATGGCCATTTTGATTGTGGTTTTTTATGAGGCGGGGCAAAAACGGCAAGAAAAAGAATAATGGCTGTGGTGAAGACTGGTGCTGGCCAGTTACCATAAATACGTACATGGAAGGCGAGTAGTAAAAATATGAGAAAGCCTGGTAAAGACATCCAACAGAGGTAGGCCCGTGCCTCCTTGCCAAGGTTTTTACTCATTGGTGGGTAAAACCACAATATGAGGATAAACAGAAATAGGAATGGTGATAATAGTGCAGCTTGAGACGCAAAGAAATCGCCAACAAATCTAAGAGTGAAAAAAGGACCATCATCAAGACCACCCTGATAGAGAACATGCCTGAAAGTTGCCCACTCGTGCTGCCAGTTCCAGATAAGAACAGGAGAAAAAAGAACAAGGCCTAAAAACAAGCCGGCCCAGGGCCATGCCGTGGCGAGTTCTTTTCTAAATCGCGGGGTACAGATCATGTAGAAAAAGAGGCTGGGGAGAAAAAGCAGCATTGTGTATTTGCTGAGCATCCCCAGACCGAACCAAATTCCTGTTGCTATCCAGTGAGACTTATTTCGCAGTGTCAGAGCCATGGCGGCATGGTAGCATGCTGCAGCCCAGCACGGCAGGAGTAGACCGTCAGGGGTGGCAATCAGTGCTGAGCCATTATAGAGGAGGACGACTTGCGTCAGGAGAGCGGCTGCCGGAGCAAGACGCCAGCCAGCCAGTTGACCGGTCAACCTGGTGGTATATATGGAAAATATTGCTCCACCTATGAGTGTTGGTAAACGTACGCCAAAGGCTGTATGGCCAAACAACTTGGTTGAAAGCCATATGGTCCATGCAATCATGGGGGGATGATCGTGGTAACCGAGATCCAGATACCTGGACCACTGCCAGTAATTTGTTTCATCTGGAGCAAGAAGAAACTGGGTGCTCAGAAGAGCTCGAAGCAGGGTAAAACCTATGATAATACACAGGCTTGTATAAAGGGGTGATTTTATATTACTGTTATCCATAGGGCAACTGAAAGTCATATTCGGTGGGAATTGAAGGCCGTGGGGAATAATACCTACCTAAAAATTGTGCAGGGTATAGGTTCATTTTCCTGAATGTTTCTATGTCGTATTGATCCATTGATACAGCCATGAGAATACGTTGAGAGGTCTACACGGCTGGACCATGTAATTTTTCGTGGCCCTTAACTTAGAAGATTAGCAATGCATCATATTTTTCACATATTTGCCTGTGATATTCAAGTTTTTGATTAATTTTCTATAAAAATCAGTTAGTTGAATTGGCAGTTGGCATATTTTTTTCATGAAAGTCATAGTGTTGTTAATGAATACTTGTTCTCTTAAGCAGAAAAAGGCTAAAATAGGATCTACACACAAAGTGGCAGCCTGTTTGTATAAACAAGTTGTAAGTTATATTGTATTTCAGGAGTTATTCTGTTGGACCGTCTTAATCGTATCTTTCTTATCTGCATAGCCTTTATAGTACTCACTTTTTGTATGTGGCTGACCAATGCAGACAGGTATATCTCTTCACTTTTTTATGTACCTGGCCGGCGTTGGCCGGGTCCGGGAGTTACCCAGGATATATGGTGTTTCGTATATCAGGTGGCTCCAATTCCCTCAATAGTTTTAGGTGTTATTGCCCTGTTTGTCCTCCTGCTTGGTATTAAATACATCTCATTACGTTACTATAGAAGAGCTGCTCTTTTTATGTTGCTTTTACTTCTTCTCGGGCCAGGGCTTCTTGTTAATGTGGTTTTCAAAGAAAATCTGGGCAGGCCGCGTCCCCGTGAGGTAACTGATTTCAACGGGAACTATGCGTATCATCAGTTTTGGGAGCCTGGCCCCACCAGTACCAATTCATCTTTCCCCTCCGGCCATGCAGCTATAGCCTTTTCCACCATGGGACCCTGGTTTCTTATACGTAGGAGAGGAAACAGAAAATTGGAGTACGGAATACTGGGAGCCTCTATCTGCTGGGGCGGAGTTGTCGGTTATGCCCGTATCTATCAGGGAGCCCATTTTCTCAGTGATATTGTTTGGGCAGGAGCCTTTGTCTATCTAACCGGAGAGATACTTGCCATCTTGCTTAAGCCGGAGTTGCCGCCGGGAAATGCTGCTTTCAAAATCAGTCACTGTGCAAATATTCCTTTATCTGATCAAAGACCTGTGTAACGGTGATGGCCTGGAGGCATTTATTATCTGTGCAGGCGGTTTTTCGATGATTGGCTGCGCTTACACATGGAGAGCAGGCCAAACCTGCATAAATAGGCGTTGAATTTCCGAGTGAACCATATAGAGCAGGTGTTTCCGGGCCAAAGAGTACAAAGGTTGGCAGTGTGGTTATCGATGAAAAATGTCCTGGGCCGGAGTCATTGGTTACCATAAGCAAAGCCATTGAATAGAGAACAGGTAATTCTGCCAGAGTTGTTGCCCCTGTGAAGTTAACACACCGTTGACTGCCAACTTTTCTGCAAAGCATATCTGCTTCTTCATTCTCAGAGGGTGCTCCTGTAATCAGGACAAGAAACTTGTCGTTCCGTGAGAGGATTTTACTCGCTAGTTCCTGGTATCTTTCGGGCATCCATCGTCTCTGGGGTAGGAGTTCACTTGCATTGGGATTCAGCAGGACTATCTTGTGGTATCCAGGTTTATATTCGTTAAATCGATCGATTATGGTTTTCTGTATTGTTTGTTGTTCCTGAAGCGTCGGGTGAATTGTTGGCAGACCGATCTCCTTATCAGAAATATGGATCTTAGAATAGGGGACTTCCTCCTCTTTACTTTCAATTGCATAGACAAGAGCCACAAAGTTTTTTGCAATGTGGATATGAGGATTATATGCCACACGGTGGGTTAGAAGTTCACCCCTGTAAAGACCTTCGTTGTGAAATGCGTGGAATCCGACTCTTTTATTCGCCCCTGAAAGACCTGTCAGCAGAGCGGTAAAACGTGAAAAGAGTTCCAGATCGATAACCGTATCAATACCTTTTTTTCGAGTCCAGAAGAGAAATCGTAAAGTATCGATTATCAAGGAAAGCAAGTTGTTTTCCCGCAGCGTGAAAATGTTGTTTTCTTCAACAGTGTTCAGCAGCTGTAAGCTTGCCTTATTTTTTCGGAAAATTACAAAATATATCTCTGCCTGCAGGTTTTTTTTTGCCCTTTCCATTGCCGGGTTGGCGAGAATGGTAGAACCCATCTCTGAAAGTTCAACGAACAAAATTTTCCTGCTTTCAACCGGTTGTTTCTTTCCGTAAACATGGGCCAGTTTCAGGAGCCAGGTAAGGATGAATGTAAGAGGTATTCCGAACCACCGGTCGATGGTTCGCATGGAGTCAACAGTCATAATCTTTTGTATGTAGTGGGCCGAGGTCTTTTATATATGACGCTTCTGGAAAAGAAATATAGCAAATCCCGGCAGCGAAGAAATAAGTAACAGTAAACCAAAAATAATAGAGAACAATAAAACCAGAGACTTATCAGCCCCTATGAGCAGGAAAAATCCTATCATGGCACTTTCCCGTATGCCCCATCCAGCAAGGGAAATGGGCAGTATCGTCAGGAGAAGTACCGGAGGTACGAGTGTAATATATACAGCAAGATCAAATTCCAGCCCCAGGCCATTTCCCAGCATATAAAAAGAAAACATGGTAATAAGGTGGATAAAAATGCTGAGGCTGAGCTGGTTTAATATGGCAACAGGTGTGGCGTACACATCCCTGTAACGCTGTGATAGACGGGGAATGTATGCCAGAAACTTTAATCGCTTGAGAATATTTACATTGCGAAGAAAGAAAAGTGAAATCAAAGCAATCAGGAGGCACAGGGTCAGCAGTATCAGCAGAGTAGAAATCTGAACCGGCAAGAGTTCCATGTTGAAAAGCAAGGCGAACAGATTCAGCAGGAGCAGACCACTCAACCCTATAATGCGATCAATGAAGGTACCGTAAAATGCGTCTTCCTTGTTGTCAAGTATGCGGGAGCAGTCAAGGATACGCAATGCATCGCCGCCTATGCTGGTTGGCAAGCCCTGATTAAAAAAACAGCCCTTATAATAACTCATCAAATAAAAAGACAAAGGTTGACGGCAACCAAGACTTTTCATGATGAGAGACCAACGATAGGCAGCAAGAGATGTCCCGCATATCAGTAAAAATACCACACTTATCGGGATGTAGAGTGGTAATTTACGCACGGCATGAAGTGCAACCTGGATATCTATCTGACGGAAAATCAAAAAAAGAATGATTCCGCTGAGGGCAAGCTTAATACAGTATTTCAAGGTTTCTGGTTGTTTAGCAATGTCTGGCAATATGAACAGGGTCTGAAACCTGATTCCTCTGCAACCTCTGGACTCAGGAATTCAATGGTACATTGGCTGCAAGTGTAGTTTTCACATTGTGATAAATGGTATTCCTTGGTCGTTGCATTCGCATGAACCTTGGTTCCGATGGTATCTGCATCACTCACTTCAACCGGTGTACGGCGATGCAGCAACCATTTCATGAACAAACCAAGATAATACAGAATCGGTTTTATAGTAATGTCAAATATGCTTGCCAGGAAATTCTGAACTGTTTCCGGCAAAATGGGGTACTCACGTTCCACTCTGTAGAAAATATAGATGGCCAGCAATGCAAATATGATGTCCGGCAGCCACATACCCAAGAGTAATGGCAGGACCAGATCTTCAACCATGACCTTACAGGTCGTAGAAACAACGTAAAAGCCAACAAAGAATCCAAGTCCAATGGGAATACCTACAGCTCGTTTTCCTGGGCCTGCCTGCAATCCCAGAGGAAGGCCAAGCAGACTGAGGATGAAACAACCCACGGGCATGACATAGCGATCCCAATATTCTGTCAGGAAGACAATACCTTTTTTATTATCCGGTCCAAAGCGTTCCGCCATTTGAATCAGCTGCTCCTGGGTAAGAGCTCCTCTGCTGATTTGATCCATGCTTTCGCCGTCAACGGTTTTAGGTGCTTGAAGCGGTATCTGCAGCTGGTATTTTTCAAAGCGAATGACCTGGTTGTCTACTCCTTCGGCATTGTGGAGGGTACCGTCTTCTAGAATGATGGTGACCATCATTTTTTTAACCTCTGCCTCCATCCTGCCAGCTTTCGCTATTGTAATAATGGGTTGATCCCTGTCGCGCATGTCGGAGACGTAGACTCCGTGCCAATGATCATTTTCGTCTATATCATCTACATAGACGACCAGATCCCCAAGTGCTTCGGTAAAAGTTTTTTCTTTTAATCCCTTATCGATTTTTTCTTTAGCGAGCTGGAACATGAGCAGTTTCATGTTCTGCTCACCGGCAGGTATCAGATGTACAGAGAAAAAACCAGTCAATGTGGCTATGGTCGCGGCAATAATCACCACTGGTGGAAGCATGCGCAGGAGGCTGATTCCACATGCCTTGAACGCCAGAATTTCCCTGTCGTTGGTCAGCCGGGTGAAGCCAATAATAACTCCGGTCATGCTTGCCATGGGAATGACATACAAAAGCATATGGGGGAAAATGTAGCAGAAAAGACGTATAAAGTCGGCAAAACCTATACGCAGTTCCAGGACAACTTCAAGCAGAGGAATGAGTCTGACCAGGAAAAAAACAGAGTATAGAATAATGAAGCTTGCAAAAAAAGGAGCAAGCAACTCCGTTGCTACATAACTATATAACAGAAGCGGTAAACGTGGCAAACGCATGCAGGTGTAGAAGCTTCAATAATGAAATGTTTGATAGATTTGATTTTTGCCCCCGTGGGGGCATTAACCCCGTATCCTGGAAAACGCTATGCGCCTGGTTTCAGGAACTCTTTGATATTCACATCGATCCAGTGCTGATCCCACCATTCCTTTGGCGTTACAAAAATACCGTGAATGAGCATGGAAAAATGCAGGTGATCGCCACCGGCCATACCTGTTGCTCCTGTATGCCCTATCAGAGCGTCTTTTTCAACCATAGAGCCTACGGTTGTGTCAATTTTGCTGAGGTGAGAATATAAGCTGTAAAGTCCCTGACCATGGTCAAGAATAATCATATATCCATAGATTCCAAGATAATCAGCGTATGCCACTTTACCGCTGTTGGCAGCTCTGACTTCTGCCCTGGCCGTGGAGGCTATATCAATGCCAAGATGGGTTTGGTTGTCAACGGGGCTGCCATTGTAAAAATAGGTCCTCTGGTCGGCAAAACCGGCCCGGTTTGCCCCAGCCATTCGCAAAAATCGATCATTCCATAACTGTTTTGGGTCTGGATTGGAGCATATCTTAGATATTGTTGCCGCATTTTGCTGGCGTATATCCCTGTTGGCATGCAGATATTGCTCAATAGGCGTACCCTGCATTCCAGGGTAACGTTCCTGAAATTCGGGCAGTTTGTTTTTCAGGAAATTGTCACTGACGTTAATCCTGTCTGATTTTTTAGCAACTGCTTTAAAATTCATGTGTATTAAAGCTTTACCTTCATTCCCGGCCTCATCCCTGGCAATGACACTTGCGTTTTGCGGTTCCTCACTATTCCATGGAAGAGCAATATAGCTGATGAACTGCTTGGGATGTTGATCAAGGGGAAAGCCTTGAAAAAAGAGATCGTCAATTTGCACGCCGTGTCTGGGAGAATTCTCTGATACCTCGTAAATAACAATCCCGCTTCCTCCTGGGCGAATATAATTTTGAGCATGGGTAATGGATACTCGCGGAGGAACACTGTCAATGATGACAGGGATACGCTTTACCGTCTCATTGCCTTTGAGAAGCCCGTTGAGCGAGAAGTCGCGGACAGTGACGACCAAGTCTGCTTTGCCATCCTGCAGCTGGGCATTTTTAGTGTCGATGTTCACGGTTTCTGCGACAGTTGCAGGGCCGGCTGGTTTGAACCATGCCTGACGTTCGAAACTTCGATTGAAAATTTCACTTTTGACACCCTGCTGTTCCAGACTGACAACAATAGACTTTACACCACTGCGTTTATCATAAACCTTAAACGGGAGTTCAACATTACTTCCCAGATAGGTGATTTCTTTTTCCAGGGTTAAGCCGGGGTCTTCAGTTTCGAAAAGAATGAGGCCGGAAACAGCTGCAGCAATAACAGCAACAATAATAAGGGTTAAGGAAAATTTTTTGAGAAATCCACCTCGTCTATGACCTGAAAGTGATCTTCTTTTATTTCTTTTTGCCATGCTATTTTGCTCTTTGTGTATCTTATATCTATCCTGAAACGAAATTTTGAGATTTGTTCTATTTCTGGTAGGATAGATTTGTTTTGCTCATACCATTTTGTTGAGATGTGGATTGTACGGTGTTGTTTTTCCACGTTTTTTTGGCTTGCTTTCAAGCCTGGGTAGGTCACCCGCCCCTTGGATTCATAGTTGCAAATGGAGGCTATATTGAATCAGGGTAAAACCATGTAGGTGTTTATTCCTTCCAGAGAATATCGTACCGCTTGATATGCATATCAGGAACAGCGGTAATGGTAAACTGTTTTCCGGTAATTTTTTCCAGTTCCTCGATGTGTGCTGCTTCTTCATTAAGCATCATGTCCGCAACTTTTGGGTGTACTTTGATAACCACCCCAGAGGCTGAAATTTTTCTCGCATCTTTAGTGATTTTTCGAAAAATTTCATAACAGATTGTACGGCGTGATTTGAGAAAGCCGTCACCACCGCAGTAGCAGCAGGGTTCGCACATCATCTGGGTCAGACTTTCAGAAAGACGCTTTCTGGTCATCTGTACGAGTCCAAACTCAGATAATTTGAGAATGTTGACTTTACTTTTATCATCCTGCATGGCCTTTTTAAAGGCTTCGTATAACTCCTCGCGATCCTGTTCATCATCCATATCGATGAAGTCGATAATGATAATGCCCCCAATATTACGAAGACATATCTGGTAGGCTATCTCTTTTACAGCCTCCATATTGGTCTTGAATATGGTTTCTGCCAGATCATTTTTGCCCACAAATCGTCCGGTGTTCACATCAATAACAGTCAGAGCTTCTGTAGGTTCGATGATGATATATCCACCCGAGCGAAGCCAGACTTTTTTGTCAAGGGCAGAATTGATATCCATCTCTATTCCGTATGCTTCAAACAATGGATAGCTGGAATCGTGATGGAATATTCTTGGTTCCAGGCTTGGAGCAAATATTCTAGCATATCTAAGGAGTTCTGCATATACATCGTGATCGTCTACAACAAGCTGCTTGATATCTTCATGAAAATAATCACGTACAGCTCGGCGAATGATATCAAGATCGCGATACAGGAGACAGGGGGCTGTCACTTTTTCTGATTTGGAAAGAATTTCATCCCAAAGTAGAAGGAGAAATTCCATATCAGCCTCTATTTCTTCACTACTGATATGCTCAGCAACTGTCCTGATAATAAAGCCGGCTCCGGAAGGGCGAAGCTGTTTGATTTTATCTCTGAGCTGCTGGCGCACTTCCTCGTTTTCAATTTTTCTGGAAATGCCGATATGATCAGTTTGCGGCATATAAACCAGGTTACGGCAGGGCAGGGTGATGTTACAGGTTAGACGGGCACCCTTTGAACCGATGGGTTCTTTAGCTATCTGTACAAGGATGGTTTGGTTTTCCTTGAGAAGATTTTGTATAGCTGCTGTAGATCCGGACTTCCCGCTCGTCTTTTCCTGGTTTGGTTCTTCTGGAGAATGGATATATTTTTCTGTATTGTTAACTACATCATCCACATATAGAAAGCCTGTTCTTTCCATTCCTATATCAATGAATGCGGCATTTATTCCCGGTAACACCCGGACGACGCGGCCCAGATAGATGTTACCGATAAGGCCTCTCTCTGAAAGACGTTCCAGGTGAAATTGGATAAGGGTGCCGTTTTCAATAAGGGCAATTCGATTTTCATATGGTGTTGCATTGATGAGTATGTCTGTGTACATATATGCGTAATTTACCTGAGCTCGGCGGGAGAAGATTGTCAGGCTTTTTTTTTGTATAGAAAGTGCTGTTTGTTGGGAGTCAGAAATAATGTGCTTTGTCGCTTAAGCCCGCATTTTTTTATGATATTTCCTAATGTTATATTTAAGTATTTGAAATAATAGCGTTTGTCAAACATGCCTGAAAGGCAAAACACTTTTTAGGAAACTTGAAAAAAGCTCCCAATGTGCGAGTATATTATGCGGTATTTTCTTGATTTACAATTACTTACGGCAAGTAGAGACCGCTAAAACACTGCGGCGGCATGTCCGCACTGTAAAATCTACTCGTGAGAAATCCGGGTTGAAATCGTTTTCCTTTGATAACCTCGCACTATACTATAGAGAGGATAAATCTGCCAAAAGTAAATAGTTTTTCTTGCAATGATCGGAGCGCCATCTGCTGATTTCAATTGAATACCGCACCACTATTTGTTGAATATATACAACAATGGGTGAAGACAACTATGTATTCGGACATGCTTTTGTGGATTTCATGGTGGCTGATGTTCCATACTTTTGGCACATACTTACACAGTGAGAAATGACATTCCATATTCAGGCGGCGGATTGCCGTCTGTTTAGTTGTTACCTTAACTCTAGCCTTTATTCAAGAACTCTTGATATCAGTTATACTTCCCACATACAATCGTGCCTCCCGTTTGACCCGTGCGATACGTTCCATTCAGCATCAGACATTGCAACCACAGGAAATCATAGTGGTTGATGACGGCTCAACAGATGATACAGCTGCAGTGGTAAGTGAAATGGCCAATGACTGCTCTTTCCCCATTGAATTGATTCACCAGGCAAACCGCGGTGCAGCAGCTGCAAGAAATCGTGGAATTTGTGCAGCTCGTTATCCTTATCTCAGCTTTTTGGATTCTGACGACTGGTGGCTGCCCCATAAACTGGAAAAGCAGTTTCAAGCAATGTCGTCTCATACACAATTTTTGGTATCCCATACACGTGAGATATGGTATCGGAGGGGGGTGCGGGTCAACCAGAAAAAAAAGCATGATCCGCCCCACGGAGATATTTTTATCCCGAGTCTGCAAATGTGTATGGTAGGTATGTCCACAGTCATGGTCAGGAGGGAAACCTTTACCCGGTTCGGGCTCTTTGACGAACGGTTACCATGTTGTGAAGATTATGAACTCTGGCTTCGCATCGGAGCGCACGAGGAGTTTCTTCTTGTCCCTGAGCAACTCATCTGTAAAGATGGAGGAAGGGAGGATCAGCTTTCATATCAATATCGTCTTGGTATGGATGTTTATCGCATTGAGGCTCTTTGTAGATTATTGGCAAACCATTCTTTGGCAACCGGGCAAAAGCAACTGGTTTTAGAAGAACTCAGCAGGAAATGTACTATTTATGGTAACGGTTGTATGAAACATGGCCGACCAGGTGAAGGAAACTATTATCTTTCCTTACCCGGGCAAATAGCGCAATCTCTTGAAACAGCGAGTCAGGATGGGTGAGTGCCATTATTCTGCCATATGGATTTCCTGCCCTCGAAGCTCTCTACAGTCATATTTATACACGAGTAGTACATCATGACACGAAACAAATCATATGGTGACCCTGCCAAATATGTGCGTCACCTCCATATTACCGAAGATTGCGAAGACAATCGGTACACTCAGGAGATTCTTGAGCGAACAGGATTGCCGTATACCATTTTAAAAACAGCTGAACGTCCTGTCATTGAAGGTACGTATCCTGGTAACCTGACAGAGGGTAAGCATCACCTGCTGCTTTGTAAGAATCTCGGTACATTTTTTAAACCATGTCCTGGTACAAAGGAATATCGATGTTGCGATTACCAGGTGCTTAATATCGGGATGGGCTGTCCCATGGACTGTGTGTATTGTATCCTGCAGGCATACCTCAATAATCCCTGGATGAGTTTTTTTGTAAATATCGAAAAGTTGTTTACAGAACTTGATCAGGGCCTCGCTGACAAGAGTAGGGTGTTTCGCATTGGTACAGGTGAATTTACAGACAGTCTGGCCATTGACAGTATTACCCATCTGAGTCCCAGACTGGTCAACTACATACGAGATAAAGAAAACTGCATTTTGGAACTTAAGAGTAAAAGTGTTGTCATCGATAATCTGAAAGGACTGGATCACAATGGGCGGACAATTCTGGCCTGGTCACTTAACAGTCAGCAAGTGATGGCCCAAGAAGAGATTCGTACCGCATCTTTTGAAGAAAGACTGCAGGCTGCTGCCCAGGTTGCTGAATGGGGATACCATTTAGCATTTCATTTTGACCCCATTATTTACCATGATGGATGGCAAGAAGGATATCGTGAAACTATCCGCAGGTTATTTGCATCAGTTCCGACTAAAAAAATTGTATGGATCAGTCTTGGTGCGTTGCGTTATCTTCCGGCTTTAAAAGAAATTGCAGGGCTTCGATTTTCTGATTCCAGGTTTTTTTACGAAGAATTCGTTGATGGACTGGATGGAAAGAAACGGTATTTTCGTACTGAACGAGTTGCCATGTATCGTTTTATTCTTGCCGAAATCCAAAAATATGCAGCACCCTCCACCTGTGTGTATTTTTGTATGGAAAACGATGAGATCTGGCAGGAGGTGTTTGGCTTTGTGCCAGAGGAGAAAGGAGGTATTCCAGCCATGCTCGACAGAGCAGTTGGGCTTGCTCCATGTTAATAGTGGTAGATTTTTACATCTATCCCAGTATAGTGTGCGCTTTTAAAGAAAAGAACAACGCCGAGGATTTAAACAATGATTAATAAGGTAATCTTAATAGGTAATCTTGGGGCAGACCCTGAGATTCGATACACCCAGAGCGGTACTGCTGTGGCAACATTCAATATTGCCACTACAGAAAGATGGAAAGGTCAGGATGGCCAGATGCAGGAACAGACAGAATGGCACCGAATTGTGGCATGGCAACGCCTTGCTGAAATTTGTGGAGAATATCTTTCAAAAGGCTCAAGGGTCTATATAGAAGGTAAATTGCAGACACGAAAATGGCAGGACCAGAACGGCAATGACCGCTATACCACAGAAATTGTTGCCAGGGAGATGAAAATGCTCACACCTAAAGGCGGCGGCGGTGGTGGAGCAGGCAGTAGTTTTGGTGGGGATTATGGCGATCCCGGTCCATCCTATTCAGGTCCCTCAGATATGGGTGAGGATGTCCCATTCTGAGAATCATCAGAGACCAAAACGTAAAAAATACCTCTCAAGGCCGCGTTTCACGCGGCCTTTTTTGTTTTAGCGTTTGTAAAGTATTTCAACTTGATCTTGCTTATGAACTACTTTGCAAAAAATGTTAAAGGTCCCACCCCTACTCATCTTTTCGTATGTATTTATGGTCGCTGAAAATAAGAAATATCCAAAAATTGCGTAGGGTATGGGGTCGGTAACGTCGTCGCGTCAATGGTTCCATACTGGCCGTATTGAGCCATTGACGCGATGACGTTACCAAGTTGAGAGACAAGCAAGATCGGATTATTGGATTATTTATTTTTTCGTGACCCCTTACTATGAAATCATACCCATTTTACACTCTGGTTAAACCGTTAGCGGCGCGACAAATTATAGACAACCCTATAATACAGTTAAACATTACGCTGTTTCACCCCAAACAGATGTGTTTTGATTCGAGCAACTCTTCTGCGAGTTTTCTCAGTACATACCTGACTATTAATGAATAAAGCCTGTACATTTTGTGCAATATATATACCGCCTAAGGCATGAGATCGTTTCAAGAAAGTGGTAAATGATATGTAAAATCATTGACATATATGTATTGTGTACGCCTGGCATCTTAATTGCTATTAACCTTGCAGGATGATGAAAATTCATTCTTTCATGGGGGAGCATTGGACTCACACTTACGCACCTTGGGCTGTTAGAAAAAAGCTCCCAGAACGCAAAAGAGTAGTGGCAATGTTAACCGTTGCTTAACAGGCTTTGGGCCATCTCTGTGATTTACCAAAAAATATTGAGGTGACCTTTTTATAAAGCAAATAATCTGGATGTAAATTGCGCTATGCTCTATTTGCATCAGTTATTATTAACCCGTCAGGTATATAGAAATGAAACGAAGACTTCAGCGAATTGCAAAATTTGAGAACTTAAGCAAGGCTTACCTGTCCAGTTATCGGCATGGCACCGCCGCATTCGTAAGGATGCTTCCGACTGACCGATGTAACTTGCATTGTACGTATTGCTGGCAACGCGACAATAACGCTACTGACATGTCCATCAACTCCTTCTGCGCTTATCTTGATAAAGCTAAAGAACTCAAAGTAGGGTTAATGACTTTTCTAGGCGGAGAACCAATGATCTGGCAATCTCTCAATGAAGCACTTGCGCTTTGTACTGAACGGAATGTGATGACAGATTTGACCACAAATGGAACTCTTCTAACTGAATCTTCGATTGAAAGTCTGGGGAAGTGCGGCCTTGATTACCTTAATATTTCTGTTGATGGAGTTCAGTCTACTAAAGTAACCAGCAAAAATTCTATTTTTCAACCTGGATTGATGGAAGCTTTGAAAGAAGCACGAAAAAAATACCATATGCATACCAGGATAAACTCGGTGATCTATAAAAATAACTTTGAGGAAATACTGAAACTGATTGAATTCTCTAAAAGATGGGATATTCAAATATCACTTGGATTCATTGTACCTCCATTACATCCAGAAAACAGGACTAATGATGACATCTATTTTTCGACTGGCGATGTGCCGATTTTAAATGATATTGTTTCCGGTATTCTAGAAAAGAAAAAATCAGGCTACCCTATTTTAGATCCTGATTCTTATTTTGAAAATATTTTTAGGTTTATTCGTCGTGAAAAATTTTGGAACTGTAACTATCCCACTCGATATGGATGGATCAATGTCGCGCCATCAGGGTACATTAGAAGCTGTACAAAAAAAATGGATGAGCTTGATTTACACTTTCTTGATTTAGATCCCAAAAAAATTAGCAAATTGCGGTTTGCACTGAAAGAAAAAGTACAAACATGTAATATTGATTGTTACTCCAACTGTGCATATGATTCTTTTTTCTATACGCACCACAAAGGTGAAGGGATTAAAAAAATAATCAATCGATTGAAGCTACACAAGCAATAATAATTTCTTTTTAGAAAAGAGCTGCATATGAAGATATAATAATACGTTTTGACCCAAACTAGGATTTGATGCGAACAGATTTAATGGAGCTACCATTCTGATCTTTTTGGGGAAACGTAACTGATCGCGGGGTTAACGATACAGATATTTCAACTAGTTACACGTGTGTTTGTCGATTTGCTGAAAGGGCAAGAATGGTTGTTCGAGCAAAATGACAAGCTGCAATCAGCAAGTGGCTGTTTGCAGCTTTTTTTGTTATTTCCCTGCACTCTTTGGACAATGGAGATTGCCATTTTCAATAGTAAAAAATTTCAGAAACGGGGTAGGGACTCCTGTATCAAAGCGGCATGTTTTTCCAGTAGTTGGATGAGTAAAAACAAGTACTTTGGCATGTAGGCACATTCGTCCAATTGGATCGGCTGTTGAGCCGTATTTTTTATCTCCAAGTATTGGATGTTGTATATCCTGCATATGTACTCGAACCTGATGCTTAAGGTTGGTTTCCACGTTAAGCTGTAGAAGTGAAAATTCGCTGTTTCCCTGAATGGTTGTATAATGAGTGACAGCTTTTTTCCCGCCATTCTGCTTTTGCGATGAATAAACTGTAAATGCTTTACTTTCATTTAACCATGAAGAGAGAGTTCCCTGCGCCGGCTCAACCTCTCCTTGCACCACTCCTACATAATCCCGTTGCCCGATGGTGCTGTTCCATGTTTCCTGAAGAGCATTTCTGACAGATTCACTTCTGGCAAACACGAGTAGACCGGAGGTTTCCCGGTCAAGCCTGTGGATAACAAATAGTTTATTCTCAGGGTTTTCAGCCCTGAGGTACTTGTGCAACATTGCATAAGCCGTCTTTGTTTCCTTTTTGTTGGTGGCAACTGTCAATAAACCCGATGGCTTGTTGATGACAATAAGGTCATCGTCCATATAGACAATGTTGAGTTCACGTGGATGCTTCTCTTGTACGATTTTATCCCACAGTATTTCGATACGTTGCCCGGGAGTCAGTGAATGATCAAATTGGGTGATGATTTCTCCATCAACTGAGACCTGCCTGTCTCTGAGAACAGCCTTGATCAGTTTACGTTTTTTCTGGGGCAAGTTGGTCAAGAGGTTTGCCAGAAGCGTGTCCTCCGTCTTAACCGTGTACGAAGTGGGCTTCTTTTTTTGCGTCATGTGATGCCCGCATTTAGTATTTTTTGTCATTTCTATTCAGATATCTTTTACGTATTACATTTCCAACCAAACATTCAACTAAATGGGAGCGGAATGAAAACACGGTTATCATGAGAGTGAGTACTGTTCCCTTTGCCGTTGAACATCAGGGTCAATCAGATAATCGTTGTAGGACAGCATCTTGTCTATCACCCCATTGGGGGTAATCTCAACGATTCTGTTTGCCACGGTAGCCATCAGTTCATGGTCGTGTGAAGAAAATAGGATGATCTCCTTGAATGCTTTCATCCCATTGTTGAGTGAAGTGATTGATTCAAGGTCAAGATGGTTTGTCGGTTCATCAAGAATGAGAGCATTGGCATCGCTCAGCATCATTTTTGAGAGCATGCATCGTACTTTTTCACCACCAGAGAGTACACTGGTTTTTTTCAGGGCTTCTTCTCCGGAGAAAAGCATTTTTCCGAGAAATCCTCGGGCATAGCTTTCACCTTCTGATGGCGGGGTATATTCGCTCAACCAATCAACCAGGCTTACATCATCAGCAAAGAAGGCGCTATTTTCTTTGGGGAAATAGGATGTGGACATGGTCTGCCCCCACCTGAAACTACCGCTGTCCGGTTCCAGTTCTTCAACAAGGATTTGAAAAAGAGTGGTTATGGCCAGGCTGTTAGTGCCAACAAAACCGATTTTATCGCCTTTATTGGCTTGCAGGGAGAAATTATCCAGAACCCTGGTTCCTTCTATATCTTTAGTAAGGTTTGTAATCTCCAGGATAACGTCGCCACATGATCGCCCAGCTTTGAATAGCACGAAAGGGTACCTTCTTGATGATGCTGGCAGGTCTTCAAGTTCGAGTTTATCGAGAAGTTTTTTTCTTGATGTTGCCTGCCTGGCCTTGGAGGCATTGGATGAAAAGCGAGCAATGAACTCTTTGAGCTCTTTTGCCTTGGCATCAGCCTTACGGCCTGCATCCTGGCGTTGTTGTTTCACTAATTCGCTGCACTGATACCAGAAATCGTAATTACCGGTGTATATCTTTATCTGGCCGTAATCGATATCTGCCATGTGGGTGCACACCTGGTTCAGAAAATGCCGGTCATGGGATACGATAATAACGGTATTCTGGAAGCGCTCAAGAAACCCTTCCAGCCAGGTGATTGATTTGCGGTCAAGATTGTTGGTTGGTTCGTCCAGAAGCAGGATGTCAGGATTGCCAAAAAGAGCCTGTGCCAGAAGTACTCTGACTTTTTCACCACCTTCAAGTTCCTTCATTCTTTTATCACGGAGTTCTTCTCCGATCCCAAGCCCACTCAGCAAAACAGCCGCCTCAGATTCCACCTCGTAACCGTTCATTTCGGCAAACTCAGTTTCGAGTTCACTGCTGCGTATGCCATCTTCCTCGGTAAATTCAGTTTTTGCGTAAAGAGCATCACGTTCGGCCATCACTTCATGAAGGCGGGTGTGTGCCATGAGAACGGTTTCGGCAACCTTATACTCGTCAAAGGCAAACTGATCCTGATTCAACACGGCGATTCGTTTCTTGCCGTCGACAAACACTTCTCCCTTGTCAGGGCTGAGAGCACCTGAAAGAATTTTCAGAAAGGTGGATTTACCGGTGCCGTTAGCGCCAATAAGGCCGTAACTGTTACCTGGGGTGAATTTGATGTTAACATCTTTAAAAATTATACGTTTGCCGTAAGAAAGGAAAATTTTGGAAGCTTCTATCATTATTATCTCATTAAAAAAAACGTGTTCCGGATTTGCACCGGCGGCAAGGGAAAACAGGGCTATATCTGTTACGTGTTCCGGGGACTACTGCTCGGTTACCTGTTCAAGGTAATACTCATAATCTCCTTCATATATGCGCATCTCACCATGATCAATTTCAAAAACCCTGGTCACCAGTGATCTCAGAAAGTGACGATCATGGCTTACCAGAAGGATGGTGCCTTCAAATGCCTTGAGCGCATCAAGCAATACTTCCCGGGAAAGAATATCGAGATGGTTGGTAGGTTCGTCAAGAACCAGAAAGTTTAGTGGCCTGGCCAGGAGTCTGGCCAGAACAACCCTGCTTTTTTCTCCACCTGAAAGGCTGGCAATACGTTTGTCCACATCGTCGCCCTGAAACAGAAAAGCAGCACAGAGGTTGCGGATGACGCCGATATTTTCTAAAGGCAGCACCTCTTGAACAGCTTCAAAAACAGTATGCTCTGCGTTGAGGGAATCCATCGCATGCTGGCTGAAATATCCTGTGGTAACACCGGTCCCTGTAATGACCTCACCTGCAGAGGGCTCGGTACGACCTGTGATGACCTTTAACAGTGTGGATTTTCCGGCGCCATTTACTCCCACCAGTGCGATTTTCTCGAGTCTTCTGACGGTTCCACTGAGGCCACTGAAAACTGGTTTTGCAGACCCGTTAACCGTTTGCCATTCTTTGCCTAGATTTTTCAGGTGCAGTACATCTTCACCGCTTCTCGGTGGAACCGGAAAATTGAACTTCATGACTTTCTGCTCAGGGGGTAAAACTATTCGTTCAATTTTCTCTAATTTTTTTATTCGGGACTGGACCTGTGCGGCATGGGATACTCGGGCGGCAAACTTGGCGATAAACTCCTCCTCCTTGGCCAGCATCTCCTGTTGTCTTCGGTAACTGGCCTGCAACTGTTCCCGGCGGATTTCACGTTCACGCAGGTAGAAGTCGTAATCCCCATTATACGTGGTGGCCTGACCATTGGCGATTTCAATAACCCGGGAAACGATTCGATTCATGAATTCCCTGTCATGACAGGTCATTAACAGTGACCCCTTGTAATCGTTTGCCAGCCATTCCTCTAGCCAGAGGATGGATTCGATGTCAAGATGGTTTGTTGGTTCATCCAACAGCAATACATCAGGGTTTATTACAAGTATCTTTGCCAGGGCAATGCGCATTTTCCATCCGCCACTGTAGGTTTCCACCGGGAGTAGAAAATCTGCTTCTGAGAAACCAAGACCGCCCAGGATTGCCTTGGCGCGTGATTCAAGATCGTAGCCGCCACGGTGTTCGAACATATCGGTCACAGAGCCGTATTCTTCCAACAGCCCAGCGAGAGCATCATCGTCCATGGGCTGGCTCATCTGTGTTTCCAGTTGGCGCATCCGCTGGCCGAGCTCAACGACCTCACCAGCCGCAGACATTACTTCCTCAAGGACTGTCCGTCCGGACATCTCGCCGACATCTTGTGAAAAATAGCCGATAACGGTCTTCTGGGAACAGGAAATATCTCCTTTGTCCACTTCTTCTTCGCCCATAATAAGGCGAAAAACAGAAGTCTTTCCAGCACCATTTGGACCGACCAGACCGTTACGACTATTGGGGAGAACCTGCAGGCTGGCACCCTGAAACAGGATATGAGAACCGTACTGTTTGTGTATATTGTTTAAATGAATCATGGAGGCAAAGGTAATTTGGGGAAAAAGGCCCGGAAAATACCATACCCCATGCAGGCATGCAAGCATATTATGCGCAGGTTATATGGTTGTTAGTCGGTCTAAAAAAGGTTTATCCGTTTTGTTCAGGTTACATGGCTGTTACCGGCGGGCAGTTATTCTTTGGGATCAGCGCAAAATATGGCTGTGTTGGATGCCCTCTGATTTTTTATGGGCAATACTGGTTTTTTCAGTCGCCATAGCGGTTTGAGTACACCGGTAATAATAACAGCACCAATGATGGCTGTCAGAGGGGCAACCAGTACGAGGCCAATGCTTCCTATCAGGGTGCGAACGATTTCTGCGGCCACGATTTTGAGGTTTATCATACGCATTATGCTCGGTTCCTTGATTCTGAACACCATGAGCAAGGTGAAATAGCCACCGGAATAGGCTAATAGAAGAGTTGTTGCCATGGTGCCGATGACATGGCGTCCCACTGTGAATCCTGATTGCATGAGTTCAATCGGTTTGATCTCAGGCTTTTTCCTGTAGATTTCGTCCATGGATGCTGCAATATCCATGGCAATATCCATGGCAGCGCCGGATGCGCCCAGCAGAATTGCTGAATAGAGAATTTCCTGAATATTTAGATTGCTGTATCCACTGAACAGAAGCACAGTGACATAGGGTTGGGTGAGGCCATGCAATCCGACCTTGTCACCAAAAATAAAGGTAACTCCGAGGGTTATAAACAGTCCACCGAGAGTTCCCAGGAAAGCAGAAGTACCTTTTCGGTTAAATCCGGCAACAAGAAAAATAATCACACCGGAAAGCAGCATGAGCGTATAGCTGGTGATCTGAATCGGATCATGGCCTGCAAGAATGAGCTTGATCAGGAACTCCCAGAGGATGAATACCGTCAGCACGAAAGATATCAATGCTTTTATGCCAATGGTTCCTGCATAGAGAAGAAGGGCAAGCACAAATATGGCAAACAGATATATAAGTACATCCTGCCGGTAGAGCTCAACTGCTTTGACATGTGTGATCTTGCCGCTATCTGTTATGATGGCTACAATAATTGTATCGTCCGCCTTAAAGTTGTTTTCCAGGTCCATCTGACCAATAAGATTATACGTTGCGGTCAATGTTCTGTTTTTGAACCGGCCTTCCAGAATTTGAACTTCCAGTTCCTGCGTGCCCAAGCTGGACAAACTGGAAACCCGCACATCGGAGTTATCTATTGAAATTACTTTGGCTTTTACCTCGAGAATCCCAGCGTCTTTTTGTGCGCTGATTGTGTCTGTGTAGTGATAGTAGCCGAAAATTCCTGCAAGAGTCAGGAGGAGCAAAAGCGTGTAGGAGAAAAAATTCTGGAACATGGCTGCTAGTAAGGTCGGATATTTTGCAGATACATTTGATAGAAAAAGCCTGCTCCCCCCTTTACCTGAATGCGGCTCAAGGGGAACAGGCTGGTTATATTTGCAGGGAACGCGTGAAATACGAAATCAGATACTGAAGCCGAGCACCTTTGCCATGGCTTTGGCTACCTCTGTATTGTCTTTGTAACCGCCGAACTGTTGGGCGTCGACACCTATGGCAGACATAGGCACCATGGAAGCTGTGTGAATGGTGGTGGTCCAGGAAATGTTTGCCCGCTGGGAAAGAATATGAGTTGCAGCAATTGCAGCAGGATCATATTTATAATAGCCGAAAGTTTTTCCTGCATCAGACTCATCCATCCCTTTTTCAAGCATTGCTTTTTCTTCAGCAGTCAGATTGTCGAGTCCATATGTAGTGTTGAGCATGGTAAGGAATGCTTCTCTTTTGCCTTGCTTGTATTCTAAGCCAGCACCGTTAAAGATATTGTCTTCAATGGAAGCTTTAACATCCAGCAATTGTCCCATGTCCAATTTGTAGCCTTGAGAATCGAATCCCAGTCCCATGCCGCCGGTTTCATGGTCGGCGACAACAACTATCAGTGTTTCTTCAGGGTGCTGTTTATAGAAATTGTAAGCTTTGTCGATTGCCTTATCAAAAGCAATGGTGTCATAAATCACTCCTGTCGGATCGTTGGCATGTGCGGCGTGATCTATACGACCACCTTCGATCATCATGAAAAACCCATCCTTGTTTTTTGAGAGAACATCAATGGCAGCCTGGGTCATGTCTGCAATGGAAGGACAGTCCTGGAATTTGTTTTCACGATCAATCTCGTACGGCATATGGGTATAGGTGAAAAGTGCCAGTACTTTCTCCACCTTGTTAAAATCAGTAGCATTGAACTTTTTAACACCTTCTTTGCCGATAAAAGTATCGTAACCTTTGGCGCTGAACTCCTTTACAAGATCTTTGTCATCTTTTCTTTTGGATTTAATTGTGTGGCCGACAGCGTCACCATTTGCAATTTTTACATCTTTAGGAATGAAGTGGCGAATACCCCCGCCTGCAAAGAAATCAACACCGCTGTCCAGATAATCTTCGGCTATGCCATTTTCGTCGTTTCGGTCAGGGGTATGTGCAGCGAAAGCGGCAGGGGTAGCATGGGTAATCCTGGTTGTTGTGATCAATCCGGTTGACATTCCGTGCTTTTCTGCTTCTTCAATAAGGGTTTCCAGATCTTTGCCGTTGGGGTCTTGACCGATATACCCTTTGTTTGTTTTGTGTCCGGTTGCCAGGGCTGTTGCAGCAGCAGCTGAATCGGTGATCAGGGTATTGGTAGCATAGGTCGAATTGAGGCCGGAAACTGGAAAAGTATCCATTAATAGTTTCTCGTCAGTTTTACGGTCCTTTTCTTTCAAAAAAAATTCGCTGAATTGACGTTGAGCTGCGCCCAGACCATCACCGACCATGTAAAAAACATATTTTGGTTTTGCTGCATAAGCAGGTGAGGTGATCAGGACTGCGGCCAGCAATAAGCCCGAAATTTTGTTCAAACGTTTCATTGTTATCTCTTGTTTATGTTGTAAGAAAAAATATGCTGCCTCAGGAACTGAGCAATATTAGACTTTCTGCTTTAGGAGTTATTTTGGTTTTAATTAAGAACTGATTAGTCCGTGTCTTTCTATAAGGGGCGCGGGAAATGATAAATATCAAAGAATTGCGCAGGATATCGGTTTGGTAACATCGTCGCGTCAATGGTTCCATACTGGCCGTCTTGAGCCATTGACGCTTTGACGTTACCGAGTTGAGAGACAAGCAAGGTTGGATAATGTATTTTTGCGTGACCCTAAATGAAGATTTCCGCTCAAAGCGGGTGTGCGAAAACTCCGAAGCAGATTAAAATATTACCACAGGCATATGGCTGACAGCGGAGTCTGAGTTTACCTTTGAGGATCAAAGGTGGAAGGAGCCTGTCAAAGTTCTTTTTCAATTCCTGTGGGGGCTTTAAGATAACGGATATGCATACTGCTGCCAGCCTTCTTTTTTGCTTCATGTTTTGCCAGAGATGCTTCTCCCGGGAGGTCGATGGAGTAATAATCAAGGCTTTGCGGCACTACAACCGCACCGACGGAAAGAGACATAATGGCGTATTGTTGTCTCTTGCCGTTTCGATCGCATGCGTCCAATGTGTCTCCTTGATGCCCCTCGTAATAGCTTGAAATAGATTTGTCAAAAAGAGTGAGAATATTTTCTACTTTTGATCGCCAGTCAACTGACCGGAAGATAAGTATAAAATCGTCACCACCCACATGGCCGACAAAGTCAATTTTTTCATCGCTATTCGACACCAGAAGATCGGAAACAAATCGTATCACTTTGTCACCCCTGGCAAATCCGAAAAAATCGTTAAATGGTTTGAAATTATCCAGGTCAAAATAACAGACTACATATGGCTCGTTCTTGTTGGAAATATATTGCAAATGTTCCTGAATCGGCACATTTCCCGGCAAAAGAGTAAGGGGATTTGCATAACGTGCCTGTATGATTCGTAATTTGGTAATTTCGTGTAAAAGGTCTATTAATTTGCCTTTGCCAAGGAGTTTGCCGTTGTCCAAAATGATGAATTCATCTGTGTATGTGTTCAGAGCTGTTGTCAGGCGGTAACTAACCTCTTCAAGGGGAAGGTGTTTTTCGACCTGAAGGGTGTTTCGATTGATAAACTTGGCAATGGGTTGTTTGCCATACAGATCTTTTCCGTACATACTGGCATATATGTTCATGAAGTCACTGCGAAGAACCATGCCGAGCACATCATTGTTTTGCAGGATAACAACAGATTCCAATTCAGGTGCACCGGTAAAGATATCTCCCACTGAATATACATTAACAGTGGCCTGAACAGGAAACGCCGGTTTAGCTAGTTCTTCAATGGTCATTTTTTCGAATGAACCAGCAGTGCGTCTGTCCCGGCGGAAAATTTTTGGAGCAATGGATTTGGGTGGAACTCTGGCTGGACGACAGAAATAATATCCCTGTGCCATTTCTGCACCGATTTTTCGAATAGTTTTGTATTCTTCCAGGCCTTCAACACCTTCTATGATAACTCGTATACCCAGGTCATGGGTATGTTTTAGAACTGTTGATATGAATCGTTGTTTTTGACGATCTTCATCGATTCCTGCAATAACGTCTCTATCAATTTTAACAATATCAGGCCGCGTTTCAGACCAGAGTAATGCTTGAGAATATCCATCACCCAGATCATCCAGTGCTATAGCAAATCCACTTCGGCGATAATGTTCCATGGTCTGTCTGATAAGCATTACATCGTCAATGGGATACGTTGCGGTAAGTTCGATGATAATGCGACTGGGATCAAGTCCTGCTTCACGTGCCGCGTCAAGCGTTGTTTTTTTTTCGGATTCCCTGTTGAGTATGGTGGCCGGATGGGTATTGAGAAAAAGAAAGCCAGGTAAAAGCATGTTTGAAAACTGTTCAAACACCAGTTGACGGGTGAGGTTGTAAATGTCTGACAACATTCCAGAATGCTGAGCAATTTCAAACAAGCGTGTCGGTGAATGAAAAAGGGTTCCAACCGGTCCTCGGATAAGACCTTCGTATCCATATATATTTCTTTGTTGCAGATGAACAATTGGCTGGAACGTAACTGTTATTTGCTGATGTTCTATGATTTCAGCTAATTCTTTCTGAAGTGATCTGCTCATGTGTATATCTTGAAATACCTCTCTCCAAATGCAGTAGGGTCATTGGCACATCTATATTTATCTCGTTAGTTGGATGTTAGCAAAATGTTAATTTATATTTTTGCTTGGAGCTGGAGAGGAGGGGTGCTCCGCCAGTGAAGGGGATAGGAAGGGGGGGCTGGCGGAGCACTGTACAGGGAGTACGTATCCTGCAGGACTCAGGATGTATACAGAATACCCGGTGTTTGTTCAGGATTTGTTATTATACTGTTCAGTTTTATTGATTTATTGGCGTGTTGATGTATATTTTGGTCGCCATCGGGATAGGGGACAGGTAATAGCTTGAGAAAACAGAGTTTGTTCGATTTTTTATATAGTCTGATAGGGGCAACCCTGAGAGGGTGCCCCGCCAAAAGAGGTGGAAGGGAGAGGATGGTAATTGGCGGGGCATGACAGAACTGTGAAGAATTCTTCCAATATTGGGGGGGGAAGGAAGAAAGGTTCACCTTTGTTTAGGATTTTTGTCGATTTCGATCAATTATCCTGATATAGATAATGTCAGATCTGCCAAGGAAAAGCAAGAAAAAAATTGATGTGTTCCATATATTTTTTTTATATTAAGTGCGCGTTGTGATTTGTTCCTGATCCATTGGTCGTAATTGTCCGCCTGTTCCCTCCCTGGAGTTTCCTTATTGTCTTTTATTCGCAAGTATAAAATCTGGAAGACAAAAAACAAACCCTTATCTCCCCCCCAGAAGCAGGGTAACCTGCATTGGGGGGCGCTTTTGATGTATTCTAAGTCTGTGAGATTCCCAGAGGGGAAGGACTCAGAGTAAGGGGGAAAAGTGATTTGCCACAGATTTTTTTTACAGGCTACAGTGCAGTTCATAAGAGGGCTGTCGACCATATCCATGTATTGTGACAGTATATTGAGATGGATTGCCATTGCTTACTTCAATCAACGAAAATTGGTTGTCAGCTTTTTTATCATAGCCGTCTGAGGAACTGGTTTCCAGCCAGCTACGGGTATCGCTCACTCCAACATTGCCGTGCAGCACTATATAATGAATGCCTTTAATATTGGAATAACCTCCCTGGTGATCATGGCCGGAGAATACCGCCAGCACTTGGCCGTCATCCTCGAAAATTTTTCGGATTTGAGAAGCGTTTTTTATGTTGTGATCCTGTTCATCAACCCTATCCATGGTTTGGTGGGTAAAGACAATTGTTGGCAGGTTGCTAGCTTTTAAATCGTTTTTGAGCCATTCCGTCTCCTGTTCAGGAATAAAGGCATCCTTCCAGGTCCAGAATGTATCTTCAGGGGTATTCATGTCAAAAGCCCGATGAGGAGCAGTATTTGTATACCCTGCATCAAGTACGATAAAATGAACTCCGCCTGCATCCCAGGAGTAGTAGGTTTGCCCCTTGTCTATGCCTTGATTGGTGATGGAAGAAAGAAAAAGTTCACGGGTAACATTGTCAAATTCATGGTTCCCCAATACATGATAAGCTGGACCACTGAAGGATGTGAATTGTTTCTCAAGTTCCTGCAGATTTTGTTGCGGATCTTTCTGCTCAGCCAGGGTGTCCACAAAATCTCCCAACTCGACAATGAATTTTGCCTTGTCTGCCTCCATTGTCTTAATGAATATATGTCCCTTATCCAGAGATGCAGAATATTTTCTTGTTGCTGTATCTGGCTTGTTTGTGTGATGCATGTCGGTGATAATACCAAAACGTACCAGTGGGGTATTTTGTGCATGAGAGCTGTTAGTCATCGTTACAGTCATTAAAAGAGCAGCAGCCATTGGGGCAGCTATTTTTAAGTGATTCATTTTGGGCACCCTGTAATAGTATGGGAAAAGGAAAGATGATGTCTGCCCATTAATGAGGATTTTTTGATCAAGTTTAAGGCATGCAATACATTTTACCGCAGACATATACTTGATATCGGAATCTACGCTTACCTTCGAGGGTACAATTTTGAGCATACGCAAAAAATAGGTAGGTAATCGAGGAACGAAACTCCGAAAAGACCTTTTATGGACAGGCACAAGTTAAGTTGTAACCATTTACCGGCCTAACTTATGCCCTGTTTATGTTATGGAGCTGTTGGTTTTTAGCTAGAAAAACATGATTTTATGATATTCGTCAGGTTAACGACACTATTTGGTCAGGCGATGCATTTGTTGATTGTCCTGCCGGACATTGGTTGAAGCTCAGAATCCCTTTACCTCCATCCCTTGCAGCTACTACACAATATACATGAGGAAGAAATACGTGCTAAATCTGATTATCTGGTAATCGCTCAATATTGGCAACAGCACGAAGTTTATTCTGGTTCAGCTCGCCGAGTGTTATCCGGAGGGATTCTCCGTTTCTATGGGCTAGTTTAAACCAGTTGCGAATTTCATCCTCAAGAACTTCTTCGCCCACACCTCTGGTTAGGCCTGGCTTGTTTACGGCATTATCCAGTCTGCCTGAGTTTATGAAGGTCCAACGATCTTTCTGGCTGGATATTATACCTGTGTGTCCTTTTGTCTGGGTTGAGAAGGAAAGTATCTGGCCGTTATGTAGAAGTGGTTTCAGCTCTCTGTATAACTCTGAAGCATTATTGTGCCAGTTCGTATTGTTTGTATATTTTTTAGATAAAACCGTTGATCCGGCTACCTCAACAATGCCCTCGCCATTAAGATAGGCATTGGCAGCCATTCCCCGGTCAAGCGCCATACTTGTTAGTTTTGAGTAGAGGCCATTGGGGCCACCATAGGGGATATCCAGTTTTTTCAATCCATTGACAAGAAGTTCGTAACAGTTGATTTCTTTATACGATGTTCCTAAATATGGTTGTACTGCCTGGCTGAGGTCTGCGGCTGGTACAGAGTCAGTCGTAATTTTTCTGCTCGTTGAGTTATGTATTGGATATGTAGTCTTCTGTGTCGTGACCTCTGCAGGAGTTGTGCGTGTGGTATTATGCCATGAAACTTCTAAAGTTACCGGATTGAGAAAAATTTCAGAGCCCTTTTGTACGCTATGAAAAGGTTTGTTCCCGTTTACCTCTTGACCTAAGATTTTCCAGGTTTGCCCGCTGAAGCGAGTATCGCGATGCAAAAGATGAGAGACAGTGGGTGTGGAATCAGTAATAAAACCCAGGCTGATAGTTTTCTCTGCTTTGGAGGTCGCGGTTACTTCTGCTGCAGATTCCGTATTAACGCCTGCAGCTAAACCGGTGGAATTATGTACAGGGAGGGTTTGCTCTTGCTCTGCTTCTCCCCAAGACAGCTCACGTGACTCTGGATTAAGAAAAATTCGGGTACCCGGAGAGATTGCCGTATAGTCTTTGTCTTGGTTGCTGCTGTTGCCAAGAATTTTCCAGGCAATGTCTTTGAAGTCTCTATTTTGAAGCAACAGCTGGGAAACAGTTGGAGTTTGTTTGGTGATGGTTCCGATTTCAATCTGAGCCGGAAGCTTCTGTTGCTGCCCTGAAGCCTTCTTCTGTAACGCAAACGTACTGGAAAGTACTTTGTCAAAGGACCCTGCTGGATTGCTGGTTTGCCCTTTAATGACTTGTCTGCTGGATGCCTGTTTCGTTTCTTGTATATTCATTGTCCTGTAACAAAACGTAACGAGTAGCTGGGAATCATGTATGGTGTGATTCACCCGTTTATCTTTATGATGCAAATATTGCACCATGAAAGTTCCCGTATCGCATGAGTCTACGATGTTATACGTCCGATGTAGTACAATATTCAATTGTTACGTTTAGTTTAAGGGCAACGGAAAAAATACATTATCGAACCTTGCCTGTCTCTCAACTTACTAACGTCGTAGCGTCAATGGCTCAATACGGCCAGTATGGAACCATTAACGCGACGACGTTACCAAACCGATATCCTGCGCAATTTTTGGATATTTACTATTTTCTGCGACTCTAAAGTTGAAATCACAGATTCCTAGAAGTCTGTCGGAGAGAGTTCTTTCCCCATATTTGTGGTATTTTTAGAAAATTAATGATCACAACATCGACTAATATGGCTGTCCTTGATTTCCTGTAAATACCTTAAACTGTGAAAAAAAAGCAGCTCTCCGGCAGACTCCTAGGCGGTTTTTTAAAGAGAGGCATATATTTGACAGGGAAATGATACGACATCGTGTATTGTGAAAAGACAATTTTTTGTCACGTTAAACGTCATAAGGATTGTTGAAAATACACAGTTGTGGAGGAGGCCTCGCCTCCTCCACAACTGTGCTAAAGCGCCTTTTTAACGATGTTTAATAAATTGCAATCTACCTGATTATTTCGGATTTAGGGGTGGTAAATAAAACAACTCAAAAACAGCTGGTTAAAGCGTCCAAAATTTCCCTTTCCAACGTCAAAGAAGTCAGTAGCGGGATATACATCACCTGTAACTTCTTGATTTTGTGTAGGCGAAAATCTTCTCCCGACAACCTCCTGGACAGGGCTCCCCTAAATCCGAAACAATCAGCCTTAATACAGGTCAGTAGCAAAACATCTTAGTATCAATTCTTTTAGAGTTGTATCCGCCATTAAATTATTGTCAAAACTGTACTTCACTAAAAGTCCACATACTTCAATTTCGTCTGAATTACTTTGCATCTTGAATCACCATTGATTTATTCTTTTTTCTCCAATACATACTTCCTAATCGATACATTTCTCTTCTAAACAAATTTCTGTCAGTTTCTACTGTGTTGACCTTCGCATAGCTAAAAAGGACCCTGTCGTCGAATCTATAAACTCTTAAGTCACCAAGCCCTCCTCCCCCCTCAAAGGGGCTACCTCCCAAGGACCGAACCCCCACCATTGTACTGTAGCCAAGGAAACGCCTAGAACGGGCGATCTCTTTTTCCTTCCTATTGTCCCAAACACGAATTTCATCGCACCAGACAAATCTTTCAGAAAAACTCGATAATCTGACACGTTGTAAAGAAACCATGTAATTAAATTGTGGTAACAAAGATCTAGAGGAATATTTTTCAGCCCGGCTTATGATTTTCTGAATTTCTTCTTCCCTCAGCTTCTCATATTGCTCCTTAAGCGGTTTAGCGACTGGCTCCAACTCTTCCCGTATTCTCTTCCAGAGTGCCGTATTATCTTTACCTAAATCAGGCAACTGGAAAGCTTGTGCACTTAATTCAGCTATCTCTTTTTGCTGACGCTCCACTTCTGGTCGAATTTCTTCACTTTTCTGAAAATCTTCAGGAGAAGCACGGTAAACATAAATATCCCCATCTTCTCCTTTCAGGCCAAGAACTTTAAGATGAACACCATCAAGATAATTTCTGACCATCAAGTATGCGCCATGACTGTCAAAACCACAGCAATTCCCGCTATGGCAGCGTCTGAGCGCAAAGCCTGTGCGAAATTTGATTTTTTTGGGGTAAACTTCTCGGTTGAGCCATTATTTTCACCGTTTCACAGCAACTGAAGCTTTTAAGCTTAAAAATCCAGTGGATTGAACCCAAAAGATCTGTTTTTTGAGTATACGACTCCGTTGCCTTCGCGGGTATCCGCCAAGGAATGCTCTTTGACATATTCTGTTTTTAGAAATAGTTCGTCAGTCGGTCAGTGGGTTGACCAGCTTCACTTTTTCATATCCAAAGGCAATGGCCCGGTATATAGTTTCCATGGAATCCACCGTAAACATATGGAAAACGCCCCGCACCTTTTCCCACAAATCACGTTTTGACCCGCAATTCCTCAAGGCCTCCTGATAAAGCCAACAACTTATCTGACAGGCCTGGTCAATCAGGAAAGCCAGCATCATCAGGGTCGTAAAGACGCCGCTGAGATGTTTTTTTCCCAGCCCATAATTGTGGCCAAGGTTGTACCCTTGATTTTTCAGAGTATTAAAAGTCTCATTTTCAATTCGCCACCTTGAGCGACCGGCTCGCATGATATCCATGGCATTGTCAGTGGTTATTTCCAGGTCAGTCACCCAGGCGAACCTGTTTATAACATTACCTTCCTTGTCAACCTCCCAATGTTCCATGAAATTAACGAGAAGATCCTCGTTAGAGGCGTTCAGTGGAACCTGATTGATAAACCGGAAACAGTGAATAATGTCGCTGTTTTCAGGATCCTCCAATGTCAAATCAGTCACTTCTCCACGCTCGGCAGCCTTGTCCACATGGGCAAACAAATGCTCATGATCCCCTTCTTTGGCGCCAAGGATAAAACGGATATTATGGCTTTGCAGGTGGCGAATATGTGGACTGTTACTACTGAGACCATCCTCCAGGGCAATGATTTTCAGGTGTGGATGATCCTCTCGCACAGCATCCCAGAAGCGACCGGAAGCATTCCTTTCACAGTCGTTTTTGGTACTCCCGTCCTGTTTGGTAATCATCTCCGGGTAAAGAGGGACAACCTCTTTGCGGTCAGGGTGAACAATGGCAGCTGCATACATTTGTAGGTAATATTTGGTTTCACCGTTACGAGTAACTTTCTTCAGGCAGTAATCCGACGACACCTTGGATGAGGAGTAGTAGCCTGTACCATCGCCGCTGATCAGATAATGACCGTCCAGAAAAGTCATATTCTCAAGGGCTTTGCCTCGTTGAAGATGCTTGAAAACAGTTCGGAAAGCTGGGCGCAATACGTTTGGAGCTATATCATCAAGTGCGGAACGCATTTGGCTGTCGCACGGTATACGACCGACGCCATATATAAAGTGCAGGTTTTCCGGCTCTTCCTGTCTTCGCTTTTCAAAAGCCAGGAGAGACGGGTCCTTAAGATGGAACATGGCCAAAGCCGACATCATAACATCAGTAAGTTCTATTTGGCTGTTTTTTGCTCTGTGATCCTTAATCCTGGAGAATTCCTCCCGGGCCAAAGCAATCAGGGCATCTGCGTTAAGATTTTTGCGCACGGTTCGTTTTGGTTGTCTGGTTGGTAAGTGGACAGCAATAGTATGGTAAACCTTTGACTTAGTCATGACGATATCCTATGTAAATAATTGTTGTTACATAGAACATCAAAATTCACGCCTTTCAGGTCATGTCAAGGTATATTTTCAATATTTTGTTATAAATTTAACTTGTTATGCCGCATATGCAGCAGAATGTTTACGAAAGCTAAAAATCACTATCACGAAAAAACAATCAATTAGGAGCATAGCGGGAACTGCTGTCAAAACCAGGCCACACCTGATCGTCCCAATATACAGAATCAGGATTCTCCACAACTTCTTCAATGTTCTGCAAAGGAGTATTTAATACAGAATAGTATAAAAAAATCGCCTTAAGTACAAACACATCCCAAAATGGGATACAAATAATAAATATTGAAAAAATAACCTTTCCTTTCCATCTTACACCTAGTCTGTCCAAAGCAATAATAACTACAAATAGGAAAGGTAAATAAAATAAAAAAATAAAAATATAAAACATATCAATGCCATTTCAAAGGATAATCAAAAAAGAAAAAATAATTTGCCACACATTGCAATTTTACATCATTGCAATTAACCATATGGTTTTATGTATATTGCAAATAGACCATAGTTATATCTTTTAAAACACCACACTTATCTTCATCAACAGTATAACTTTTAAAAACACTACAATCTTGTTGTTAAAATATACAGCTACCACCAGTTCAACAACAGTCACCTTCTGTTCATGGGCAATAAATGCTACCATCTGAGCAAGTACCTGATCATCCACTGACTCAGAAGTCCAATATAGCTTTGAGGAGGAAATTATACCAGAGATTAAGAAAGAAGCGCACTGCATCATGGTAACTAGTGTCATTAAAAGTGGTGTTAAAGATCATCTGTTTTATGTTAGTGATCCGATTAATTTTGGAATCAGTCAGCAAGGTTAGAGGCAATCTCTCTCAGTTCTCTATTTCTATGGAAAAAGTGAATGATTCAAATTGGAAGATATGTTCAGATTTTCCTGAGGGGAAACAATCGACTAGCCAAGGAGAGTCTATCCCATAGTCATCACATCATCAAGCATGCCACGTGGAATGACAAGCCAAAGATTTTACAAGATTAACATTGGCGTTGGGGACATTAGGAATTTTTCAAGCAACCCAAAGTTAAGATTTCTCCTATATCTCGTCGACCTGATCCTGCAGGATAGACAGTCTTTTTGCTTTGTTCCAATAACCATTCTTATTGGCGTTTAATTTGAGCCGGGCTCCTTGTTTGCAGGTCCGTTGGCATTTAATTCGAGCCTATTAGCAGTTAATGTTAGCCCGGCCCCTTTCTTATTGGCAAATAATTCGAGTCGAGATTGACTCTGTTTGCAAGTCCTGGGTGTTATATTTGCAAGTCGCTACAACTATCTTTTGGTCGAAAACTTTTTATTGAAGCTCAGGCTTCAATCAAGGTGCCATCAACGGTAAAATGCTCCTCAGAAAGGAGTTCTTCTGATTCAGCCTGTTTGATGATCTCCTCCAAAAAAAGAACTGCGACATCTATATTCAATATGCGTGTAGATTCTCACCCAAGAAGCTAACAAGTTTCTCTCGCATCGGCACCTGTTCAGTTGTAAAAGAAGTTGGCGTCTGCTTGCCAGTTGCTGAAGTTCATTATCCAGGGGCCCGTCATCATCATTTCGATGAAGAAGGCGGCTGATAATGCCGTAACGCCAAACGGCAAGTTCTGTTTTGTCCGGTGATATCATGTTACCTCCTGATGTTAAGTTAAAATCCAGGACATAACACCACATCTCCTTGAAATTAGATAGGTTTGTATTGTGTTGGTAAAGCCTTCGGCCATCTGTTTGGGTAAAATCTCCGCGAAAAATCTCGGGTGAAATCTACCCAGTGCTCGGCGGCGTTGTCTTGCAAAGCAGCCCCCCAATCCGCCACTTTTTGTTCATGGCTGAGCCAATGGAAAAATTGATGACAGAACGTACCGAGACGTTTTGCTCTGCCGGGGGTGACATTAAGATGCCTGGCCATGGAAGCCAGGGTCATCTGTTGCCTGGTGAAGAGCTTATGGCAGAGGAGTACCGTCTCGTAAAAATGACGAAGAACGGGAAGCAAAGGATACGGCTGGACAGAAAATGTTTTCCTGGGACAGCGTTGATATTTACAGAGATAACGCTGAATACGGATTTGGCAATTTTCTTCAGGGTGTGCCCTTTTATAGCTGCCATTGCGGATCGTGACCCTCATGGCGCATTGAGGACAGCGAATGGGTAATTCTTGCTTGCTGAACTGGTCGTTTTCAAATATTTTGGACATGATAAGAGGGGTGGGTTGAGGTGATAATATTCGCTAAAATACTATCTATACCACATCCCCCC
>NZ_KE386995.1:0-442 GCF_000429945.1 Desulfogranum japonicum DSM 18378
GCCTTTATGATACCCGCAAGGGTGTTCCCCAAGGTGGTCCGCTTTCGCCACTGCTCAGTAACATCCTCCTGGATGAGCTTGATAAGGAGCTGGAGGGACGAAGCCACCGGTTCGCCCGCTATGCCGATGACTTCGTCATTCTGGTGAAGAGTCGGCGGGCAGGCGAACGGGTCATGGCCAGCATCACCAGGTTCCTGGAAAAGAAGCTCAAGCTCAAAGTCAACCAGGAGAAGAGCAGATAAGCGGAGACTTCGAGGTGGCTCACACCAACGAGATCACCTTCCTCGGTTTTTCCTTTACCGGTGCCAAGATCCGCTGGTCGGACAAGGCCTTTGTGCGTTTCAAACAGCGCATCAAGGAGCTGACCGGACGGAGCTGGGGCGTCTCCATGGAGTACCGAATGTTCAAGTTGGCCGAGTATCTGCGCGGCTGGATGGGCTAT
>NZ_KE386995.1:1237-154861 GCF_000429945.1 Desulfogranum japonicum DSM 18378
AAACATCCATTACCCGGCTACGGCTCGGTAGCTCATGGGAACCGCCTAGTGCGGACCCGCATGCTAGGTGGTGTGGGGGCTGGGGGAGAGATTCCCCCGGCTACCCGATTAAGCCCTATTCTTTTATCAATTCATCGAAATTACGAGCTATTTCTTCAATATTCTTTCTGTCTTTCTCGGTAAGAAAGGTTTTAGGCATTTTTACCAAACGAACCTGCTTGAAGTAACTTTCTGCAAATGAGTCAGATGGCTGTTTGCCAAAGGCAATATTTTGATAGAAAGACTTAAGAACAGTTTTGAATTCCGCCGGTTTTGTCTCCTCAAGTTTTGGCAGACTTTCAGAAAAGTATTCTCCCACTTCTTTAGGAAGGGATGGGATGTATAAAACTATAAAATTTACTGACAAACCGTCCTCTGGCACGGTCCCCTTGAATGTCCATTTGTGCTTCCCATCATCCTTTGTCGCTGACTCGGGATATATTGCTTCCCAAAATGTTGGCCTCGTGAATTTGGGGAATTTGTCATCCGCTCCCTCGAGAAAATTATTTTTCTCTAGCTCCTTGTAAAAAGCCGATGCGTCTAGCTGAAATACTGCTTCGTCAACAGAACCGGCCCAAGTATATGCTGTTTTAGTGATGTACCCGAAGTTGTAGCTTAAAGCTGGAAACAGTTTATCTATGGCTCTGAATTTTCTTCCCTGTTCATCAAAATCTCTGAACACTGAATTCGCCGAACCTACGCCCATTAACATTCTGTAGGTGACAACAACCTCTTTTGACTCGTCAGGATCAAACTTGTTTTGCCATGCAAATACCTTTTTGAATAATCCTTTAGGATCAAATTCTTTTTCAATAAGACCTTCTTTTAGTTCTGTCTTAATTTCGGTTCCGCCACTCACAACTTTGAAATGGAGGTTATCCAAAACATATTTTTCGTCTCCAAATCCCTGAAGATCAAGGAAGGGAAAGCCCATCTGGAGAGATACAATGTCTTTGGTTGTGTTCTTTAAATAAAATTTTGCTGTTACATTTGCCCAGGGAATGAATGGGACACCAAACCGCCCGCTGTTTTCATCTACTGATAATTTGATATCTACTCTTTCTCTAACCAATCGAATTTGATTGTTTTTTATTGGGATTACTTGATTGCCAGAACCATAGAACACGCCAGTATTGGCAAAACAGGTATTGGCAAGAAAGGCGCACAAAAATAGTGAGATAAACAAGGTGATTGTTTTCAAGTTAGTTCCTTTTTTTGATGCTTAACAAGTAATTATGAAGTTTCTCGATAACACACACCTATTCACAGGCCGGCAATTTCGGCCTACGTGCAAGCGCTAGCACGTGCTTCGGAATTACCCTCGATACAACTAATTTGAAACTCTGCGTGTAATCGACCAGTTAACGAACTAACTCTATAAAACAACTTGCCTCAAGCTTTGTCAATTTATAAACTTATCGTGCTCGATAACAGGCATCTATTGCATATTATGAAGTCGCTTTTTAACTGCATGAGACCTGTACTTGCTGGTCAAAGGAGAGTGAACGGCGAAAAGTACTGAGCTGAGTATGGTCAATCATGTTCTTATCGTTTTGAGCAGTTCGGCTGGATATAAATTATTAAGGAAAATTAAACATATATCCTGGGGATAGCCGTCAGAGGACAACATATGATAGATTATTGTGTTATCAAGCAGTTTATGAATACATCGAAGTTCTTCAGGTAAGCTTAATAGGTCCTTACGGAAATCGTATTCAGCCGTAACTTCAATAAGAACCTTTGGTGCGATTTCCTTTTTTTAGGGTCTTCTTCGTGAGGAGATTCCAGTTCGGATATTTATTTTTCTGGTGTATGCGGATAACGAGCTTGATATTCTTGTGGTGCATAAAGCCTCCGTTGTGAATTGAATACTCTTGGTAGGAGCTTCAGTCCATAATAGAGGCTTTTTTTGTTAACCAATGGTATTTACAGCTTGTTCAACCATTTTTCCAGCATCCATCCTGTGTTGTCAATCATTGGTGTTGTTTAACCTGTAGCTTTTCTAGGTATATAGATGTGATAGTTCGGTAGCATCGTCGAAAAATTATGCATGCAAGATACGTATATGGCAGTGCTTGTTTTTCTCTGTGTTGTGCTCTGATAAAAACCTCCTATCTTTGAACAACCATTCTGATGAATGGGGAGAAAATATTTGTCATAAGGTTTTCGCTTTCACCATGTAATACAGCACAGGCACAGCCATGCGGCTGATGAGTAGCGATGCTATCTCACCAAACATAAGAGAAATGGCCAGTCCCTGAAATATGGGATCTGCCAGTATGACCGAGGCGCCCACTACAACGGCAAGAGCAGTTAGCAACATGGGGCGGAAACGAATTGCCCCTGCTTCAACCACAGCATCTTTCAGGGATAAACCGTGGCTGATGCGAAGTTCAATGAAATCCACCAGGATTATGGAATTTCGCACCACAATTCCTGCACCGGCCATAAAACCGATCATGGAGGTGGCTGTGAAAAAGGCATGTAATCCCCAGTGAGCCGGCAGAATACCAATGAGGGAGAACGGTATGGCAGCCATGACCACCAAAGGAGTGATGTAATCTTTAAACCAGCCTACCATCAGCATATAGATAAGCACCATAACTACGCAGAATGCCATCCCCAGATCTCTGAAAACTTCCAGAGTAATGTGCCACTCGCCATCCCATTTCATGGAAGGTTCTGATTCGATAAAAGGTTGTGAAAGATTATAGATGCGGATGGGCTGGTCCTGTCCGCCATATTCTGATCCTGAGAGCTGTTTGAGTTGTTTGTTCATTTTCAGAATAGGATAAGCCGGGCTTTCCGCAGCACCGGCAACATCACCTGTTACGTAGATTACAGGGCGAAGGTTTTTCCGGTAGATAGGTTGATCAACCGGCTGCTCAGTGACTCGAACCAGTTCCCGGAGGGGAACCAGGGGAGCCTGAGGGCTGCTTGCAGACCTCAGGCCTATGCCTAATAAACTGTCCACACGTGCACGCTGTTCACGGGGAAGTTGAAGGATAATGTTGATTTCTTCTTTGTCGCGAGGTTGGTGGTACAGGTCGATGGAGAGGCCTGAGAGACCTGTTTGTACAGCCCTGGTAACGGTCCCTTCACTGATTCCGTTGAGGGCCGCCTTTTCCTTATCCACCGTAATGACGGTTTTCATCCTCGGGTTTTCTCTATACCAGTCAATATCCACGACACCATCTGTATGGGCAAAAATATCCTTTACCTTGTTTGCAAGCCGTTCCCTGTCCGTGTCAGTGGGGCCGTATATTTCTGCTACCAGGGTCTGAAGAACAGGAGGGCCTGGAGGTACTTCGGCTACAGCAACGGCAGCATGGTATTTTGCAGCGATTGCAGCAATTGCAGGTCGAACAGTTTTTGCAATGTCATGGCTTTGCCTGTCCCGGTCGCCTTTGGGTTTGAGATTTACCTGTATATCTGCCACTGATGGGCCGGAACGCATGAAATAGTGCCTGACCAGACCATTGAAATTGTACGGCGAAGCTGTACCTGCATAAATCTGATAGTGAACCACCTCTTCCACGTTGGCAAGCTGTTCGACCATTTCTTTGGCAACCCTGGTAGTTTGCTCCAGTGTTCCTCCTTCGGGCATGTCGAGGATGATCTGAAATTCTGATTTATTGTCAAAGGGAAGCATTTTGACCTGCACCAGGCCGAAATAGACCATGGATGCGGAACCTAGCAGCAGGCAAATAATAACTAGAAAAAAAGTAAGGCGCCATTTGGTGGAGGCAAGTAGTGGGTCCATCACCTTATGGTAGAGACGGGTGAAAAAATCATTTGGAGCATGATCATGGTCGTCTCCAGCGCTCTCTGCTGCGCCTTTTTTTCTTTTAAGGATATGAATGGAGGCCCAGGGGGTAACTGTGAAGGCAATAACCAGTGAGAAAATCATGGCAGCGGAGGCGCCCACAGGAATCGGGCGCATATACGGTCCCATGAGACCACCAACAAAGGCCATGGGCAGAATGGCCGCAATAACAGCCCAGGTTGCCAGAATTGTGGGGTTGCCAACTTCTATGACAGCTTCTACTGCTATTGTTTTTAAGGATTTACGCTGGTTGGATGGCAGTCGCATGTGCCGGACAATGTTTTCCACCACCACAATAGCATCATCAACCAGGATGCCGATGGAAAAGATAAGTGCAAACAGGGTAATACGATTTAAGGTATATCCGTACAGGTAAAAGAGCAGCAGGGTCAGTGACAGGGTGGAGGGGATGGCAAGGAGGACGATCATCGATTCACGCCAGCCCAGGAAAAAGAGGATCAGAACCGCCACCCCGAATACTGCAATTCCCATATGGAACAGTAGTTCATTGGATTTTTCAGCAGCTGTTTCTCCATAGTCTCTGGTAACTGTTACAGTGACTTCGTCGGGAATAAGGGTACCCTTAAGAGTATCGACTTTATGGAGCACCGTTTCTACCACATGTACAGCATTGGCACCCGGTCGTTTCGCTACGGACAGGGTTATAGCTGGTTCCATCTCAGGAGTACCGGCGCTGCCGTGGAAGACGTATGTTTGTGGTTCCTCAGGGCCGTCCAGGATAGTGGCCACTTCATCAAGGTACACAGGTTTACCACCATAGACACCGATAACAACTCTACCTATATCCCTGGCAGATTGAAGGAATGTACCTGTCTGAACAAGAATTTCCTGATTCTTAGCCTGGAGAACACCGGAAAACGATTGGCGATTGGCTTCTGTAAGGCTGTCGACAAGTTGTTCCGGGCTCAGATCACGTGCGGCAAGGCGGAGTGGGTCAAACTGGATACGGACCTGTCGTCTGGTGCCGCCGATAATTTTCGTTTCTGCGACTTCAAAGATATTTTTTACAGAATCATCCACTTCAGCGACCAGGCGACGGAGGGTGTAATGGTCATATTTTGAGGAGTGAAAGGTCAGTGCCAGGATTGGAACATCATCTATGGTGTGGGGTTTTATCAGAGGCGGGGAAACCCCATGGGGAATGCGGTCAAAGTTGGTCTGCAGTTTTTGGTTGAGTCGGACTATGGATTCCTCCAGGTCGCGTCCAACATAGAAGCGTACCACCAGCATGGATTGCCCCGGCATTGATGTGGAGTAGATATATTCAACTCCTGGTAATTCGTAAAGCAGCTTTTCCATGGGGATAGAAACACGCTGTTCCACTTCTTTTGCTGTGGCTCCTGGCATGGAAACCAGAACATCAATCATGGGAACTTTTATCTGCGGTTCTTCCTCCCTTGGCAGTAAAGCCAGGGCAAGCAGGCCTAGAAGCAGTGAGGCCGCTATTCCAATTACTGTGAGTTTGGAATCAACAAAAGCAGCAGCAAGGCGGCCTGCAAATCCCGGGTGCTCTATCTGTTCAGTATTCATTGTGCTCTGCGAACCTCTTGCCCATTGATCAGAGGATGGGGCTTGTCGATGACGACTTCCTCACCCGGTTCAAGGCCACTGAGAACCTCAACCAGTCCTTTAACCTGCATGCCTTTTCGGATCAGGCGAAGATATACCTGATTGTTCTGGACCACAAATACCCTGTCAAGCTGGCCTGAAGCATCAATCGCACTTTCCGGTATATAGTAACCTGTCTGTACGGCGCCGGGGAGCAATACCCTGGCAAATTGTCCACTGCGCAGTTTTTCCTGAAGAGGCAGATCCAAAGTCACTGGAGCTGTTCGGGATGCAGGGTCTGCTGCCGGCGCCACTTCGGCCACTGTTGCCTGTGTGGTGACCCCCGCAGCCGGGATGGTGACCTGCAGTTTGTCTCCCGGATCAATGGTGAGCACAAGACTTTCCGGAACAGCGGTCCGCACCTGCAAGTGGGTATTGTTTTCGATGCGTAGAAGCCCCTGGCCGGGGGTGGCCAGATCCCCAACATAGGCTTGTTTTTTTGTGACTACACCTGTAAATGGTGCTGTAATGCTGGTGTAGCCAAGCATGGTATCCACTTCGATATACGTTGCCTGGGCGAGATTATATTGATCCTGCATGGATTTGACTGTTTCTGGAGTGGTGGCATGTTTTGTCAGAAGTTTCTGTTCACGCTCAAGATTTCTTTTTGCCTGGCTCAGTTGTGCTTCAGCCTGTTTGAGTTTGGCTCCGAGTTCCCTGGCACTGATTTGAACCAGAAGGTCTCCCTTTTCCACTCGTGAGCCAAGAACAACCGGAATTTCAGAAATCGTTCCGGATATTTTGGCAGCTATGGTGGCCCTTTCAACCGCTTCGAGGGTTCCAACCACTTCCACAAGGGCAGGGACGTGCTGTTCAGTAACAAAAGCGGTTGAGACTGTAATCGGTTGACCCTCAGGCAGATGACTTTCAGCTGCTATGATCGGGAGGGCAATGAACATTGCCGATAACAGGCAAAGCATGCAGGTGATGTATTTCATAGTCTGTACCAACGTCTACTTGTTGCTGAATTGATCGGCGCCATAGGCCCTTCGTAGGTCGGCTATGGCAATTCTTTTTGCGGCCATGGCCAGGGCACGGCGAACCTGGGCATCGGTGAGCCGGTTTTCTGTGTCAATAATGTCGGATGAAAGAATTACTCCCTCTTTAAATCGCGCACGGGATAAACGCGCACTTTCACTGGCTGACTCGACCATTATTCCGGTTACCTGTAGCCTCTTTTCCGCCTGTTGCAGACTGAGTGCAGCTTTTTCCTGCTCAAGGTTAATGGCAAGTTGGAGCTTGCGTAACTGTTCTCTAGCCTCGGCCAGGCGGGTTCGTGCTGATTCGACTTCAGAAGCAGTCCGCTTTCCGTTAAACAGGGTATAATCAAGCCGAATACCGGCAAACCAGGAGTCTCCATTTTCATCAAGTTCAAATCCCTGATCGACCTGATATGAGCCATAGGCTCCGGCTTTGGGATAATACCCGGATTGGGCCTTGCGTATACCTGCCTCAAGGGATTGGAGTGTTATTTCCATAGCCTTGAGTTCAGGCCTTTTCCATGATTGATCAGCTGAGGGGGGTTGTTGGTCTATGCTTCCTGCCAGATCAAGTAATGGGTTGTCCCCTGTGAGGCCTAGCAGGTTAAGAAAGTTTCTTTTGGATATTTCCAGGCCGTGCTGAGTCTGTATAAGATTTTCCCTGGCAAGAGATTGCTGAACCTCAAGGTTGAGAACTTCCTGCTTGAGAAGGTCTCCCTCCTCGTAACGGGCCTGGGCAACTTGCAGTGAAGCGCCAAGGGCTTCCACTGACGACTCCCTGGCAAGCACAGTTTCCTGGGCCTGTACTATCGTATAAAACGCCTGAATAATATGAAAATCCAACGTTGCAAGAATTGCCTGATGCTCCAATGTCCGGGCCTGAGTGTTGAGTTTGGCCATGGCAAGTCCAGCTTGATCTTCTCCTCCATTGTAAAGGGAATAGTGTATAGCTGTCTTCAGTTGGAGATCGTCGGTTTCACCGGGATCATTGAAATCGATGGAATTGTTAAAAGCTCCCTGGTTGAGAATATTGCCAAAAGAGTACATGGGGTTATTAGTACGAGCATACTCTGCCTGAAGGGTGACTTGAGGATAAAAGGCAGCCTGGGATTTTTGAACAAAAGCTTCGGCGTTGGCGATTCTCTGCATAGCAGCTTGTGCATCCGGGCTATGCGTGTGCGCAAAACCAACAGCTTCCTGAATCGTCCATGCTTTATGTTGCGATTCTGTACCGGCGGCCTGCAGAGTTGCCGGCAGGCAAGCAAGAAGGATGAAAAGAAACGATGCGTACAGTCTGACCATATTTTTACCTGCAACGTAAGGGGTAACGGAGGGTACTGCAGTGTATGTCTGAAAGGGAGCCGAGGGACAGCTGGTGCAGCAATATAGAGATACCACGTCCCTGCTGAAATAGATATGTAGCATCGTTACACTGAAACTATCCACAGAGCCATATACTGTGAAAAAGTATAAGAAAAATAGTGATCAAAGTCTACCGTTTTTCTGGAATCTTCTTCTTTGCGAGGCCAGAAAATGCTGTCGATAAAAGTAACATACCGGCAACAGATTGAAGGGTCGGGAAGGCCTGGCCACGCCTGTGTACCCAAGAAAAAGCAGATAGGGATCTTGTCTTACTTTTTGAAGTGACTATTATTTTTCCTCGTCACTTTGAAAATCAATAAGGAGGAAATATGGCACAAATGCAGGGAATGTTGAAACGGATATTGAGCGCTTTACTGGTACTGGCGGTATTGTCTCTGGGAAGCATAGTCTGGGCCCAGGAAGAACCTGTAGCTGCACCTGTGCCCGAGCAGGGCAAATGGGAGAAGGCAGGCCAGGAAATCAAAGAGGCCGCAGGAGCTGTATCTGATGCAACCAAAGACAGCGCTGGAAAAACCTGGGAAAAAACCAAGGAAGTAAGTTCCAAGTCCTGGGAAAAAACTAAAGAGGTCAGCGGTGAATCATGGCAAAAGACCAAGGACGTAAGTGGAGAGGCCTGGGGAAAAGTTAAGGAGGAAACAGGTGAATTTGCCGAGGAAGCCGGCGAAGCTTCTCAGGAAGCCTGGTCAAAGACCAAGGAAAAGAGTAAAGAGCTGTGGGATAAAGGGAAAGAGAAATTTTCAGACTCACCTGAAGCTGCAAGTGGAGTAACTCCTCCTGAAGAGCCGGAGGTAAGTATGCCTGAGTCTCCCGAGGCGCCAACCGTTCCTGGAGAGGATGCCGGCGAGGCCGCTGAACAGAATAACAACTAACTTGGCACGCAGTTTCGCATGGCCTGTCTTCCGGCCGTATGTAAAGCAGGCACTCGTAAGTAACCTCAACTCCCATTGCTCTTGGCGTAAAATAAGCAACGTGATGCTTTGTTTGAAAACATCCATGTATAAAAAGAGAAGAGACGTTACTGTATGACAGTTACCGGGCAGGGACTCGTAGTGATCTACGGCAACTGTCCGGTACTAAGTGCCTGTCCATAAATGGTCTTTTCGGAGTTTGCAATTTTACCTGAACTTGAACAAAACTCCTCAGTTATGAACAGACACTAACCAGGCAGAATTTGTAAAATCTGCTCGTTCTGCAGGGGGATTTTTTCGAATTTAAAAAAAACAATGTTTTTCAGGATTACTCGATAAACTTCATCGTTCTAACCCAATTAGCATGTAAGTCATGAGAAATGTCGGTTAGACCGAGTAACTTTGGTGGAGGGTAGGGATCTCAACCTCTGTATCCTCGAGCAGACTGCCAAGTGTTTCCTGGGATTTCTCTTCGCCATGAACCAGAAAGGTTCGTCCAGGTTTTCCCGTTTTTTTATGCCAGGTCACCAGTTCACGCTGATCAGCATGAGCAGAAAAACCACCGATGGTATACAGGCTTGCATTGACATCTATTTCTTCTCGAAAAATGTTTACAGTTTCAGCACCATCAATGATAGTACGTGCAAGCGTGCCTGTTCCAGCATAACCGACAAAGACCACCGCTGCTTCTTTGCGCCAGAGATTATGTCTCAGGTGGTGGCGAATTCTACCCGCTGTGCACATGCCGGACCCTGCAATGATCACAACACCTCGCATCTGCTTCAGGGCCATGGAGTCGGCGGTTTCCCTGGAGAAATTCAAACCGGGAATTTCAAAGGGATCGTTTCCCTTATCCAGGACTTCCCACGTTTCCTCGTCAAAACATTCCGGATGCCTGCGAAAAATTTCCGTGGCTGAAATCGCCATGGGGGAATCCAGAAATACTTCAAGATCTCCAGGGAGCAACCTTTGTTCTACTCCCTCCCGCAGATAATAGAGAATTTCCTGGCTGCGCTCTAACGCAAAACTGGGGATCAGGACATTTCCGTTTCTGGCAATGGTTGAATTGATAGCCTGATAGAGTTCATCAATGGAAGGCTCGAGGCTCTTATGGAGACGGTCGCCATAGGTGGATTCCATTACCACTATGTCGCAATCAGGTGGTGTTGCCGGGTCCGGGATGATAGCACGCTCATTGTAACCCAGGTCGCCGGAGAACAGAATTCTTTTGGTGGATCCATTATGAGTGTGTTCAACCAGAATCGAAGCAGAGCCGAGAATATGGCCGGCATCGTAAAAAGTTGCGGTTATACCTGGTGCCAGAGGAACCGCCACTTCAAAATCGGCAATGTCTACGAAAAAGTCCAGGCTTCTGAGGGCATCCACGGTGGTGTAGAGAGGTTGAAAGGAGAGGTCGGTTTTATTGCGCTTGTTCTTTTTATATGCTCTGTATTTAGCTTCCTCCTCCTGTATGCGTGCGGAGTCCAGCATAACGAGTCGAGCCAGTTCCCTGGTGGCTGCCGTGGTAATTATTTTTCCTTTGAACCCATGCTTGACCAGTAAAGGAATACGGCCACAATGATCAAGGTGGGCATGGGTCAGCAGCAGGAAATCAATGGAGACGGGATCAAATCCGAAATCATTCCTGTTTTCTTCTTCCAGTTCTCTTTTTCCCTGATACATGCCGCAATCGATGAGTATCCGGGTTCCGTTATGTTCAAGATAATGGCAGGACCCGGTTACGTTTCTGGCTGCCCCGTGAAATTCAAGTTGCATTGTTGAAATACCTATTTATTACGTATGGTTATTGTCACCCGGCGGTTAAGTTTCCGGCCGGCCTCAGTGTCATTGGAAGCAACAGGATCGGCAAAGCCGTACCAATATGTCAGCAGCCTGCTTTTATCTATCTGAAAATTGGTTTGCAGGTAGTTCTGAATCCGTTCCGCGCGTCTTTTTGACAGTTCAATGTTGTATTCTTTGGTTCCGATATTATCCGTAAATCCAGAAAGAACCAGGTAGCTTTCTGGTTGTTTTTGCAGTGTCCTGCCCAGGGTATTGAGCGGTTTGAGGTATTCTGGTCGAATATTGGAGCGGTCAAAATTAAAAAGAACCGTGTTGAAATTGGAACTTCCGGTATCCATGAACAGTTTGCCCAACAGGTGTTCCGGGTGGTTGTAGACAGTATCAAAATCAATAACCTGGGAACAGCTGTTGACAGATCCTATTTGATTCAGCAGTGCTTTGGCATCTTCATCTGTGGCACTGCTGATGATGGTGAAACAGACGTCAAATTGCTCTGCCAGTTTGCGAGCCTGTTCCATTGGCTGAGGTTCAAGCTCTGTAAAAGTGGAATCCTTGCCATCGCTGAAGAGAAAGACTTCGGTTCGGCCGGGAATCCCCAGTAAGTGTTCCAGTTTCATCAGCCCGATCTGTAACATGGGCGGACCTTGTGGGATTTCAGGGAGTTGCTCAATAGCCTCTGCAAAGGATTGTTTTTCGTACCTGCTCAGTCTGTAGTAGGGGACGAAACCGCCTGGAGATCCATGGAGCCAGAGGCCTCCCTTCCAGTAGGGGTAGAGTCCTGTTTGCCATCCGAGATCGGGAAGCGTGCCGTTGCTTGTACGGATAATTTGTTTCTGCGCCTGAAGCCTGGTAAGCCCGGTGTCCCTGTATGGAACATCCATGGTTGTTGAAGGGTCGTATAAAATGAAAAAATTGTCCGCCATGCGAAGTACGTCAGTATTCTGCGGCTTAAATGCTTGCAGATCCTCAGCCGCTAGAGTCTGCTGCGAGAACAGGAAACAGATGGCGGTAACAATCAGCAAAGTTCTCCAGAACATGGGAGCCATTGTGCGTGTTTGAGACATGGTCGGGCCTCCTTGGCGTTGATGGGTAGGTAGTGTATGTCCCTGAGGACAAGGAGCAATTTAGAAATATTATCCGTGCAATTGTTCTACATCACAGCAGCCCAGCTTTTCAGGGGTAATGGAAAGCCAGGAAAAAAGATGTTCCTCCAGCTGCAGACATTTATTGAAATTTGAACAGATAAGAGCATGCCGTTTCGGGTCGTTTTTTCCGTAGCGTGTCAGGATGTATTCCAGCCGTTTATCCAGAGTTACCACCTCATCGTGGCGAACGCGTTTGTCTGCATAATAAACGATTTCTCTAGCTGTGAAGTATCCCTGGGAATATCGTTTGGAATCATATGAAGGGAGAAGTACGTGTTCTTCGACAATGTCTGCTACTTCCGGGTAGCCGCTGTCTCTGCACATTTCAGCACCCAACAGAGCATGGTTGCAGGATTCGTCCAGACATAGGGTTTTGGCAATATCATGGAGCAGGGCACCGGCAATAACAAGCCTTTGGTCTGGCAACGGCCGCGGTATGGCAGGGTTTGCCTGTAATTCAGTGAGAATTTCTTCAGACAGGCGGGCAACGGTTAAAGAGTGTGCCCGGATATTGTCCAGCATGCCATGTTGTTCCATCAGCTTATAGCACTCTGCTTGATCAGGAATGCGCACCTTTCTTCTCCTCTCTTAATTCATGGTTTACCACTCAGGCGGTGGACCGCATCAACGGCAATTCTTGCCTGATCAGGTGGGGTCTGGGGCTGGATACCGTGTCCGAGGTTGAAAATATGGCCTTTAGCGTCTTTTGCATCATCAAGCAATGTGGCTATTCGTTTTTCCAATTCCTTTTGAGGGAGAAAAAGAGCGATGGGGTCAAGGTTACCCTGCACGGCATGATTGCCTACGCCGGCAATGGCATCCTTGATGTTTATGCGCCAGTCCAGCCCGAGTACATCAGCTCCGGCCGTTGTCGTATGGGGGAGTAAGGTAGCACCGTTGTTTGCAAAGTAAATGATCGGAACGTCTGTGACTTCTCGCAAATCCGCAATAATGCGCTGTACATAAGGAAGAGCAAATCTGAGATAATCGACAGGTGCGAGAATACCTGCCCAGGAGTCGAAAATTTGCAAAGCCTGTGCTCCTGCCTTTGCCTGCGCCCGGAGATATTTACTGGTGCAGTCTGTTATTTTATCCAGTAGGGAGCTGTAGAGCGTTGGATCCTGGAACATCATCCTTTTGGTTTTTAGAAAAACTTTGGAAGATCCGCCTTCAATCAGATAGGTCGCAAGGGTAAAAGGTGCACCGGAAAAACCAATAAGAGGGACATTGAGTTCTTTGCGAAGAAGGCGTATTGTTTCCAGGACAAAGGGCATGGATTCCTCCGGGTCAGGAACGTGGAGTTTGTTTACGTCGTCCTTGTTCCTGATAGGGTTGGGAAAAACGGGTCCAGCGCCCTCGTGAAACTCAAGTTTGAGGTTCATGGCTTCCATGGGGATAAGAATATCCGAAAACAGAATCGCGGCATCAAATCCAAAGATATCAATTGGCTGTAGCGTAACTTCTGTGCACAATTCAGGGGATTTGCAGAGTTCCAGAAACGATACTTTACCCCGAACTTTCTGGTATTCAGGGAGATATCGTCCTGCCTGTCTCATAAACCAAACTGGTGTGTATTCCGTTTGTTCGCCTTTGCACGCCTTGAGAAAGGTATCGTTCATAGAATTCCTTAGTAGGTGTTATGGTAAGCGATTGCAGGAGATTTGTAGAAAATTCCAAGGTCGCTTATTCCTTTTTGGGGCTAATGAACAGCCATACAAGAGTATAATTCAGGTATCTTCAAAGAGTATGATACGTCGTACTGTTCTGTTATGTTGTTTGTAATGTTGTGACGGGCTTGTTATTACTGATTGTACTTTGTGTTTCAGGAAAGTACATTTCAGGGATTGATTTTCTTTGTCGTCTGCATCATTTTGCTGGTTTTATTCCCGGCTGATAGGCACAAAAAGGTTCTTGAGCCAAATAGTCCCCGCTAACCGCATAGGCTCGAGCCCGACAGCCTCCACACACCTGAATATATTCACAGCGTCCACAGGTACCTTTGTATTTTTCAAAGTCACGCATATCCAGTAAAAGAGGTGAGGTCTCCCAAATTTCTTTAAATGACTGCTGGGCAAGATTTCCTGCTGGCAGGGGGAAATAGCTGCATGGCAAAATATTTTTATCCACATCAATAAGGCAGATCAGCTGACCGGCCAGACACCCTTTGGATCCACCGGTGGAAAATTGCAGTGAACGCCGTTTGAATTTACTGCCTTCTTCTTTGGCTTTCTGTAAGACGATTCGGTAGTACTGGGGAGCACAGGTCGGACGTACAAGCAGGTCTGTTTCCTCTTTTTCCATGGCATAATGCCATTCAAGGATGTCTTCATACTCCGTTGCAGGGATGAGTTCTTCCATGATTTCCTCTCCCCGACCAGTGGGAACGATCATGAAGAGATACCACGCCTTGGCTCCCAGTTTTTTTACCAGCTCATAAATTCGAGGCACTTCGCTTTTGTTGCGTTTGGTGAAACTGGAATTTACCAGAAAATCAATATTGTGTTCACGGAATAGACGAATGGCGTTCATCGTGCCTTCAAAAGCACCTGGCTGATTGCGGAAATTGTCATGAACATCTGCTGTGGCTCCGTCCAGACTCAATGAAACCATTTTGATGCCGGATTCTTTGATTGAGGAGCATGTCTGCGCATTTACCAGTGTCCCGTTAGTTGCCAGGCACATCCGCATGCCCAGGTCTGTGCCATATTGGGCAATGTCGAAAACATCTTCACGGAGAAGCGGCTCACCACCGGATAGTACCATTACCGGATCAGCGTATCCATGTATGTCTTCCATGATTGCTTTGGCTTCATCCAGGCTAAAATCCGGATGATTAATAACATCAATTTCTGAGGATGAGCGGCAGTGGACACAGCTGAGGTTACAACGTCTGGTTATTTCCCAGGCAATCCATTTTGGGACAAAATCCATAGGTTTCTCCATAAATTCAAAGTAAAGAAGTCGAGCTAGGACTATATAGACTGGGCTCTTGACGGTCAACTTCTTTTGTGAAGCATGTGAAGCTGCTCAACAGCGGATGAGCTTGTTTTCTTACCAGAGATAATCACTTCCGTGACCAGAGACATTTTCGATTTGCAGTCCTAATTCACGCGCAACTCATCAATATTATGTCAACCGGTAGAGATTTTTTCATTCCTGGCGCTGAATTATTACCCCTGGGCTTGTCGAGAAGCGTATGATATGCCAAAATATTATAGAGTCGATAGAATGAGTTGTACTCCTGATTTTCATGATGGCAAGTTGCGATGGCGGAAAAGCTGTGAGGGATGCTGTGATGTGTACTTGTTTTTTGCAGCTACTTGTTAAAAGTGGTTTGAATAATTACTTTTATTTAAAAGTCGGTATGTGGAAAGTATGTGTACAAAATGAAATGTCTCTGATGCATGTGTGCTTTTGACCCTTTGCTGCCTTTGAGGGAAGATTCTTCTCAGTTTTACACAGTGATTGGCAGAAGTAGTGATTGTATCATTGGATTTTAAGACATCAACCAAGGAGATACTGTATGCAGGAAATTAAAAAAGTGCTCACCCCTATTGATTTTTCAGATAACGCTGAAAAAATAGCCAGTGCTGCGGCATATATAGCTGGAACCTTCAAAGCCGAATTACATTTGATTTTTGTGGCGCAGAATTTTGAGGATTACAGCGGCTTCTTTGTTCCTCCCGTTAACCTTCCCAATCTGGAAGCTGAACTGTTTGAGTCTGCCAAGCAGCGCATGGTAACTTTTACCGAAGAGAACAAGAGTACTTTTGAAAATTATGAAGTCCAGGGAGTTACCAGTGAAGTCCTCTCTGGCGACGTGGCTGAAGAAATCCTTGACTATGCGAAAAAAAATGATATCCATCTCATTGTCATGGGGACACATGGTTACAAGGGACTTGAGCGTATTATGTTTGGTAGTGTGGCAGACAAAGTCGTGAAAACAGCATGTTGTCCGGTTATGACCATCAATCCGTACAGGACGGAATGTGAAGAAAAACAAAAATAATTGATAATTTTCTGAATCCCTGAAAAAGTATTTTTGAGGCAAGGATCCAGAGTTAAGAAACCGTGATGCCCTAGGAGGTTGTCCGAGAATAGGAATTTTCGTTCAGCTCGAGGCAAACCTAAAAAAATACCACAGGTATATATATGATATTCCGAGGATATTTTTCAGGTTTAACGAAGATATGGGCGGAAATAACATTCTTGGACAGCCTCTTGGTAAGTGCCCGGCCGTACATGCAGACGTTCATTGGAGAGCAGGCAAGGGGGAGTCTCCAAGGCATTTTCAGGATGTAATAACCACAGGCGTATAAGGGTCACGGAACAATCTTGCTTGTCTCTCAACTCGGTAATGTCGTCGCGTCAATAGCTCAATACGGCCAGTATGGAACCATTGACGCGACGACGTTGCCAAACAGATATCCTACACAATTTTTGGATATTTATTATTTTTCGCGACCCTAAGCCGAAATCCTGAGCAATTTTGGATAGGTATTACTTGCTATAGACTCGGTTTGAAGAAGGTGCTTGGGGAAAACACAGTACAGCCTAGACGTATGGATGAAGGTTGTACTGTGTTTGTTGAAAAAATCATGCAGGTAAAAACAAGGCTACGAGCCAGCGATGTTCAACCTCATTAGTTTGATCTGACGGGGGAGTATCCGGGGTAAATGCTCGTGTAAAAAGGGTGGCCGGGGAGACCCCTTGTACGGGATACACGAAGAGTTGAGCCTGTGAAGTGGTATTGTCCTGTTCTGCGGTCAATCCTCCTGGCAGAGGAAGAGGCGTTGATCCTGCTTCCGCGTGCGCCTTTTTGTTGATAGCGTTTAGCCAGAGAGAATGCAGTTCTGGTATAACTTCGAGGGTTGTTTTTTCCCGGTTGACGGGCAAGGGAAGGGGGATTCTGCAGGATGCATTGATGTCGAGGTGTCCTTCTTGCCGGGCTTTTTCTACAAGCATGTCAGCTGCGTCAACGGATTGTGTTACGAAAATTCTGCATTTTGAGGGGGGATTTTCTCCAAGGCACATGAGGCGGGTCCATGCCTTGAGACGATGCTTGAATCCAGGAGTGTCAGCTCGTAAATTGGCATGTTGCATGGACGCTGTGATAAACGTGTTTTCTGTTTCTTCGCGCAGCTCATGGAAAAGATCGTGCTGTTTTTCGTAAATTGTCTGTAATTCGTTTCTAATTTCTGCCTCTTCACGCTCTTGTATTTCTGCAATTTTTAGTATGAGTCTTGCCTGCCAAAGCATTTCGGTGAGTTTTTCTTCGTGTCGGTCAAGGGTCCGGGTGCGTGATAGATTTGTTTTAATACTGCTCAGCGATTCTGTCTTTCCGGCAGTGAGTTGGTCTCCGCCCATGTGAGCAAGCTGATTGACAAAATTTTCTCGGTTGTTTTCAATGTCGCGCAGCAGGGCATTGAAGCGTTCCCCTAAAGGACCAAGGGGAGCTGGAACAATAAACTGCAAACGTTTTCCGGAAAGGAGTTCTGAAACGAACGGTGTGGATTTTTCACAGGGGGAGTTAACGTTTTCTGTCGGCTTGAGGTAGACAAGAGCGGGGAAAACCTGTAGAAGGTGGCCCAGGAAATTTTCATTTACAACTGTTTGAGGAAAAATACAGGCTGATTCAACTGTCATGACGACCTTACGGGAAAAAATTACGTTTATACTTACAGCAGGTGCATACCTGCTCTTCCATCTTCGTTTGGGAGCGGACCTTGCTTCCACACTATATCATACATTATACCAGATGTTGTTGACAGCTCCATACGCTGTTGGTTTTACGTATATCCTGGTTATTGTTTTTCGAAAATTTTCAGGTAAGAAAAGAATCCCCTGGGATAGAATTCTACGTATATTTTTTACCTTGGGGATTCTGTTTGCTTTTTTCTTCGCACTCTATGAGTATGCTGCTCCTGGAAAAGGTCCTCTGGAAGCCAAGGATGATACTACGGACGTATCACGGTTCTTGCCTGATAGTGGCCGGAAGCCGCAGTAGTTGTCGGCATCAGGATACAGGACGGACCGAATACGGCACCGGGGCTGGTTACTGAGTTGCACCCGGTCTGACATTCATCACCCATGATGGCACCGAATTTCCGCAGATCGGTCTTTATCGTGCCATTGCTGGTTTTGATCTCCACATTTCCTGGAATAAAACGGAAATTGGCACATTTTGTTCCGGCGCCGAGATTTACCTGGTTGCCAAGAATGGTATCACCAAGGTAAGCAAAATGACCGGCTTTGGCGTCGTTGAGGAATATGGAATGCTTAACTTCTGTGGCATGCCCTACGACGCAACGTTTGCCGATAATGCAGTGGCCACGTATATATGCACCCTGGCGTATTTCAGCCTGATCATCAATTATAGTCGGGCCCTTGATGTAGGCACCTGATTCAATGAGTACGCCTCGGCCAATGTTGATATTTTGACCAATCAGGGTGGCTCCTGCCATGATGATTGATGCACCCTCAAGGATCTGTCCGTTTTCGCAGACATGAAGGGTGCCTTTGGTGGCATCGCCATAGGTGATGGTGCATTCCCTGGCATTACGCAATCTGCCGTTGTGTACGATGAAAGGACTTGTCAGGGGGACCCCATCGGAAAGGCACCTATGTATGAGAAAAGGGCTTGCTTTTTCTTGTGTATAACTTTTGAGTTTTTTCAGGACATCCCATACATAGGTACAGTCGTTGAAAATTTCTCGCTGGCTGAATTCGCTGAGGTCAAAAAAAGATTCCGGGTTAAGCATATCTGTATCCTGTTTGCAGAATGAGTGATAGACTATATATACAGTGAGTCCTGTATAATTGGTCACCGGCCAAATGTTCAAGTTAATTCTATGCAGATTATGCACTCGGCCACTGCTTGACTTCATTTGTTGTCATGTTTACTGTGGTTTGGAAAAATTATCCGCACCAGAAAATAATCCTCTGGTGCCTAAGCAGTGCTCATCCAGAAACGGTATTTTAGAGTCTGACGCATAGCATGCGTGGCCAGCTTAGACTCAACATTGTGACGGGGAAATATTGAATTTTTACTGTATTTTAAATGGTTAAGTTGGGTGTTACATAGTGGTGATGTAGTGTTTTTACACCACAACTGAGTAAGAAAACATTTCTCAGGCAGGTCATGGTGATGCATTTCGGGCCTGGTTCTATCCGGAATTCTGTGTTTTACCCTAGCCTGACTGTTGAGCTGGCCGACTGAGAGATTTTGCTATACCTCGTTTCTGAATAGACGCCAAGGAGGAGAAAAAGAGTGGAATTTGACGATACTTTGTCAAATAGCATGGACGATTTCGGTGAAAATCCAAAAGATCTGGAGATACCAGAATCGGTTCCTATGATGGCGGTACGAGATGTAGTTGTATTCAACTACATGATTATTCCGCTTTTTGTAGGTCGTCCTGGGTCAGTTGAAGCCGTAAATGAAGCCATTAACGGTAATAAACTGTTAATGCTAGTGACGCAAAAAGATGCGACTAAAGATGTACCTGAACCGGATGATCTTTACAAGGTGGGCATGGTGTCCATGATCATGCGAACCCTGAAGCTGCCAGATGGCCGATTAAAGGTGCTTGTTCAGGCTCTGTCAAAGGCGGAGATAAAAAAAGTTCTCCAAAAAGAACCATACTATCAGGTAGAAATTGATCTTGTAGAAGAACCTGAAGTAGAGGAGATCAGCGTTGAAATAGAAGCCCTGATGCGGACAGTCCGTGAACAGACAGAAAAGATAATGTCGTTGCGCGGAATTCTTTCTTCCGATCTCATGATGATCATCAACAATATCGAAGAACCGGGTCGGTTAGCCGACTTGGTGGGCTCTAATCTACGCTTGAAAATCAGCGAGTCCCAGAAGATTCTTGAGACCATTGATCCTATTGCGCGGCTCAGGCTGGTGGCTGACCTGCTCAATAAGGAGTTGGAGGTTTCCACTGTACAGGCGAAAATCCAATCTGATGCCAAGGAGGAAATGTCCAAAACCCAACGAGAGTATTTTCTGCGGGAACAGATGCAGGCCCTGAAGCGTGAATTGGGTGATGAGGACAGTTACTCTCAGGAGATAGAAGATCTGCGGGCAAGCCTGAAAAAGAAAAAGATGCCCAAATATGCCAAAAAGGAGGCTAAAAAACAGCTTAAGCGTCTGGAGATGATGCATCCTGATGCATCTGAAGCCACAATTGTCCGCACCTACATTGACTGGTTTCTGGATCTGCCCTGGAAAGACTCCACGAAAGATTGCCTTGACCTCAAGGTCGCGGCAGAAGTCCTGGACAAGGATCACTACGGGCTGGACAAAATTAAGGAAAGAATTCTTGAGTATCTTGCTGTTCGTAAACTGAATGACAAGACCAAAGGACCAATTATTTGTTTTGCCGGTCCCCCTGGTGTTGGTAAAACTTCCCTTGGTCAGGCGATTGCAAAAGCCATGAATCGTAAATTTTATCGTCTTTCCCTGGGAGGAATGCGCGATGAAGCTGAGATTCGGGGGCATCGCCGGACATATATCGGTTCCATGCCCGGTCGGATCCTGCAGGGACTCAAAAACGTAAAGGCGAATAACCCCGTCTTTATGATGGATGAGATAGATAAAATTGGTGACGATTACAGAGGAGATCCGTCATCGGCCTTGCTGGAAGTTCTCGATCCGGAACAAAACAGTAGTTTTTCAGATCATTACATGAACCTGCCCTTTGATCTTTCAAAGGTTATGTTCATTACAACTGCCAACCGGACAGATACCATCCCCGGCCCGCTACTGGACAGGATGGAAGTTATTCAGCTCAGTGGTTATACTCTGGAAGAGAAAATGGCAATTGCCAAAAGGTATCTATTGCCGCGGCAGATAGCTGAAAATGGTATCAGGAACAGTCATATACGCCTGAATGATGCTATTTTGGAAGATATTATCCGGAGTTATACCCGGGAGGCTGGGGTTCGTAATCTCGAACGTGCCCTGGGCAAGGTTTGTCGAAAGATAGCACGAAAGGTGGCTGAAGGTGGAAAGGGGCCATATGCCGTTTCTGCCAATACGCTTATACGATACCTTGGACCTCCGAAATATCTGCCTGAAAATGAAGTTGATGCTGTTGGACAACCGGGTGTTGCCATTGGCTTGGCATGGACCGAAGTAGGAGGCGAACTGCTTCATATTGAAACCTCCATTTTACCTGGTAAGGGAAAATTAATTCTTACCGGACAGCTTGGTGATGTAATGAAGGAGTCCGCACAGGCTGCACTCAGCTATTGTCGGAGTCGTAATACAGATTTGCGTGTGGAACCCAAATATTTTGATGAGATTGATATTCATATCCATGTGCCTGCCGGTGCGATTCCCAAAGATGGGCCTTCCGCCGGTATTACCATGACCACTGCGTTATTCTCTGCGATTCTGGGCAAATCGGTCAGCAAGAATTTTACCATGACCGGGGAAGTCACATTGCGGGGAAGGGTTTTGCCCATCGGTGGCTTGAAAGACAAAGCTCTTGCTGCCTTACGTGCCGGGTTGTCCAAAATAATTATTCCAGATGAGAATAAGAAAGATCTTGTAGAAATTCCCGAGGAACTGAGGAAAAAGATAACTTTTTATCCCGTAAAGCATATGGATGAAGTTATTCGCCTCACCCTCGGCTCTGAGACTGTGACAGCAGGTAAAAAGAAGAAGGTCAGTTCCACTAAGAATAAATAATCTACTGTTTTTTTAAAGCCGTTAAAGCCTGGCAGGAGTATCCCTGTCAGGCTTTTTTTATTCTTACCTGCCGAGCGTGAATAGACAGGCGATGTTTGAGGGTCCCTGACAAGCAAATGGATAAAATGAATTTGTCTTGCTGTGAGCATCCAATTTGCAAGTGTGCAACTCTTGTAGATTACAGCGTTTTCTTGTAAAAGTACGTTAAACTGCCCCTGATTTGATGTCATGGGGTATGAATTCCCATATATATAATCTGGTACCAGTATATGCGACGTCTTGTCTTTTGTGTTCTACTTCTCATAAGTTCAATGGTTATATGTGCTGCGGGTGCAGGGATTTGGCTGTACGCCTATGCCAGCAAACCCTCTCCAGGCAGTGGTACTGTCGTGGTTGAGATTCCTCAAGGGGCTGGTGTTCGCCGTATTGGAGAATTGCTGGAGGAAAAGCATATTTTAAAAAACGATATTCGTTACCTCATGCTTGTTCGCCTGACCGGCAGTGCCTCCCATTTGCGGGCTGGAGAATTTGAGCTTCATTATGGCTGGACCCCATTGCAGGTTTTACACCATCTCGAGCAGGGGAAAATGTATTATCATTCTCTGACCATCCCCGAAGGGACGAACCTTGAAGATATTGTCGCTCTTTTTGCCAGCCAGGGATGGGGAAGTGGCGAGAAATTTGTTTCCTTTGCCAACTCAGAAGTGTTTTGCCGTTCACTGGGAATAGAACAGGGCTCCCTTGAAGGGTATCTTTTTCCTGATACCTATCATCTTGTTCGTGGTGAGATGGACGAACGTGAAATCCTGACAATGATGGTTCACCGGTTTCATAAGGTTTGGAACAGCTTGAGTGTACCGTCCGGATTCGCATTTGGCCGACACGAGGTTGTGATTCTTGCCTCGATTGTGGAAAAAGAGACTGGTTCTGCGCTGGAGAGGCCTCGTATTGCCAGAGTTTTCATCAATAGACTTGAAAAGGGAATGAGGCTGCAATCCGACCCCACAGTCATTTATGGCATGGAAAATTTTACCGGTGATTTGACCCGTGCAGACCTGCGAGAATCCACTCCTTACAACACCTATGTAGTGAGTGGCTTACCCGCCGGACCTATCTGTAATCCCGGTAAAGAGGCGTTGTCGGCAATACTTCATCCAGCCGAATCCGAGGCGTTGTATTTTGTCTCCAGGAATGACGGAACCCACGAATTTTCAACCACCCTAAAAGCTCATAACAGGGCTGTATTGAAGTATCAAAAAAATAGAAAAAGACCTAAATAACCTAATAATCGCTTTGTTTTTGATTTTAATGATGTTAATGTCGGGCCATTCAGTAGACCATGAGCCACTGCAGGTCAGTATAGATTGGAGGTGGATACATTTTCTAAAGGGTACTGTGGTTTGAGTGGTCGTGGGATAAAACATGTAGCCTTAATTAAGGAGAAAGAAAGGGCAATGTTGAAAGGAACTGTGAAGTGGTTTAACGAGTCTAAGGGGTTTGGGTTTATTGAGCAGGAAGAGGGTAGAGATGTATTTGTCCATTATTCGGCTATTACTGGAAGCGGTTTCAGGACATTGAACGAAGGAGACAAGGTCGAATTTGAAATAGTTGATGGACCGAAAGGTCCTGCCGCAGCAAATGTGCTGAAACAATAGTACATGTGCAAGTCGTCCGGAGGGGTGTCTGGGGGGGGCAACCGGACGACAGACAGAAGCAAGGCAGCTGCTGATATATTCAGTAGCTGCCTTCTTTTTTTTGTGGTATGCGGGACATGAGTTTGCAGGCAGGTATATGAGATTGCCTGTGTAGTATCAATTTTATTACAGTACATGAAGCCGTGAAAATAGCCCTTGTTCAGACCAATCCTATTATTGGCGCATTTGATAACAATTTGCAGGCAGTCCTTTCCTGGATGGAAAAAGCCAAACAGGCCGGATGTGACCTCGTCATCTTTCCAGAGCTTACCCTGTGCGGATATCCCCCACAAGATTATTTGGAAAGGGAGTCTTTCCTTGTTGCCCACGACCGTGCTCTCGAAAAGCTGATTGATGCAACGGAGGGAATTACCTGTATAGTAGGCGTCCTGGAGCGCAGAACAGCCCCAGGGAAAAGCCTGTACAACTCAGCCTTTGTCCTGTCCGAGCGAAAAGTACAATACCGGGCAAGAAAGCAGTTGCTTCCCACCTATGATGTGTTCGATGAAACCCGATATTTTGAAGCGGGAAAAGAGTCAACGGTTATTCCTTTTCAGGGACTGACTTTGGGATTGACGGTATGCGAAGATATCTGGTGGCATCAGCAGCACTATGCCTCAAACCCCATTGAAAATTTTCACCTCGGGCCTGTTATGCCTGATTGCCTTATTAATATCTCTGCTTCTCCTTATTATCATGGCAAGTTGCGTGAACGTAACCAGATTTTCAGTGAATTGTGCCTTCGGCACAAACTTCCCCTTGTATATGTCAATCAGACTGGTGGTCAGGACGGATTGATTTTTGATGGTCACTCCCTGGTGATGAATGCAAAAGGAGAAATCGTTTCAGCTGGTAAAGGTTTTACCGAAGAAATGCTGATTGTTGACAGCACGTGCTGGTCAGAGGATACTGCTTCAGTCGTTGTAGATGACTGCCTGGAGCACGTTGCCGATGCCCTTTGCCTCGGCGTGCGCGATTATCTGCACAAGACTGGGTTTCATAAGGCTGTGATTGGCCTTTCCGGAGGGATAGATTCTGCGATTACAGCGGCTATTGCCTGCACGGCTCTCGGACCAGAAAATGTTCTTTGTGTGGCCATGCCGTCTCCATATACCTCTCAGGCGTCCATAGATGATGCAAGACAATTGACAGAAAATTTTGGGTGCGATTTTGAGCTGCTTGCCATTGAAGGCATTATGGAAACCTATTCCAAAACCCTTGAGGGGCTTTTCGCAGGTACCGATGAAGATGTCACTGAACAAAATATCCAGGCGAGAATACGTGGTAACCTGCTCATGGCCATTTCCAATAAACGTGGATCATTATTGTTGTCCACGGGAAATAAATCAGAAATGGCTGTGGGATACTGTACACTTTACGGAGATATGAGCGGAGGCCTTGCAGTACTTGCCGATGTGCCCAAAGTTATGGTATACAGGCTGGCGCATTTTTTCAACAGGGAGCGGGAGATGATTCCAGAGCGGATAATCACCCGGCCACCGACTGCCGAACTCAAACCCGATCAGTGCGATCAGGATGATCTTCCAGCTTATGAAGTACTTGATCCTATCCTGTGTGCATACCTGGAAGAACAAAAAAGTGTTGAAGAAATTGTGAAGCAGGGGTTTGATGTTAAGGTAGTGCGTGACATTGTACGCCGGATACAGTTGAATGAGTATAAACGAAAACAGGCTCCTCTTGGGATTAAAGTGACCAGCAAGGCTTTCGGGCCTGGGCGCCGATATCCTGTTGTGCAGGGTTTTCGAGAATAATATCTGCAGTAATAAGCAAACAGGTAGTGCTTGTTTATAAATGGAGTGTTGAGTTGGGTAAGGCGCAGTAATGAGGTCCAGGTGCCGGGATTTTTACTGATACTCAATTTTCTTGTAGACAGGCACTAAACTTCCTGTGGAGCATCGCATGTGGTAAACGTATTTTTTACCATTTTTATTCAGAGAAAAATACGTTGAATACAGCCATACCATGAATCGTCCATCTCGCCAGATACTTTCACTGCTAGTGTTTTTACCGGTCGTATTTTTGCTCACTGGTTATCTTGTGTATAGAGAGCGGAATATTGAGCGTCCTGAGCAGTTGACTGTCACCACAGCAGGACATGTGGAAATGTGTCTTAGCTGTCATAAAGATGAGAAGCTTGATACTGCCCATGACAGGACAGTTGTCGGGTGTTCGCCCTGTCATCTGGGAAATGCCTTGGCCGTGGATAAGGAAAAAGCACACACAGGTATGGTAATTAATCCCGGTGATTTGCGGGTAGTTACACAAACCTGCAGTGTTGAAGGCTGTCATTCTGCAGATGTACATAAGGTAAAAAATTCTCTCATGGCTACCAATCGAGGGATTTTAGCGACTTTATTGTATTACTGGGGAGAAACAGATACCCAGGATCTCGATCTTTCCATAGAGCAATTAATGGAGAGTGATAAGACTTCACCGGCACTGGATTATTTCAGAAAACTTTGTGCAACCTGTCATTTGTGGAAACAGAAAAATGATCTTCCCGGAGCGCCTGCATTTTTTAATGAAAAAGGTGGAGGGTGTTCAGCTTGCCATTACATTCCTGGAAAGGGGGAACAACGATCCACGGTGACAGACTTTGAATCTGGAGCTGGAGCTGGTACAGAAGGTGAAAAGCAGAAAAAGCCGCACCCGCAGATAATAGCCAAGGTGCCTGAGGAAAATTGTATCCGCTGCCATAATCGCTCAGGTCGTATCGGTTTGTCGTATATCGGTGTTTTTGAGGCAGAAGGATATGGTACACCCTATGAAAAGGGACAAGCCTCCGGCAATAAGCTGCCGGGTGACCGTTTTTACCTCGAACTTGCTGCTGACATTCATCATGTTCGTGGTATGGTGTGTATCGATTGCCACACAAGGGATGAAATTATGGGTGACGGTACTCGGTATGCGCACTATGAACAGCAGCTGGAAATCAGTTGTCAATCATGTCACAGTCCAACGCCGGGGACAACCCGAAAAGGAAAGTCCCTTGTTAATGTTTTAGAGAAAGGGAAAGCTTCCTTTCTTTATGGAAAAATTGATGGACGAGAACGTCCATTAAAACAGCCTAAAAAAGAGGTCTGTCTTTACCCGGGACATGACAGGGTAACCTGTGAAGCCTGTCATTCAACCTGGGTGCCGCAATGCTACGGTTGCCATGCCAAAAGAGATGCTCGAGAAAAGCATCTGGATAAGCTGAGTTTAGAGGAAACCACCGGTTGGTGGGAGGAAGGTAGAAGCTACATCCGTTATGAAAAACCTATGCTTGCTGTATGGGGGGATGAGGTTGTCATCGTTACTCCTGGGTGCCAGGATATTGTGACACTCATTGATGACAAAGGAAAAGTGGAAGGAGGGATGAACAGGTTTACCATGGCTGCAATTAATCCGCACACTACCCAGGCTGCCGGAAGAGGGTGCAAGGAGTGCCATGCTTCCTCCAAGACCGTAGGACTTGGTGAGGGCACCGTTACTAAACGGAATGGGAAGTGGGAATTTCATCCAGTTGATCGCGGAGCCGATACCCTGAAAGGACGAACTGTGGGATTTGATAATTTTGTGACCATTGAGGGAAAACCTCTGCAATACGGATCACGAGAAAATCTTCGTCCGTTTAATCAGGAAGAGCTGCATCGCATTTTGCGGGTTGGTTTATGCCTGGAATGCCACGCTTCGTATGAGGACCCGGCATACAGAAATTATGATTGGAAAAAACCATGTCCTGTATACGAGGAACCTTAATTTGTCAGGAGTAATTGATTGAATGGTTGTGTCGTCAGTACAAAATTACATGAGCACAACATCTTTTACTCCATAATATTCCCAGAAGGAGAAACAGCATGTCTTCAGAAATTATACAGCTTGCAGATAGAGTTCTGCAGGTCGCACCTTCCCCAACGCTTGCGGTCAATGCAAAGGCCAAAGCTCTGAAAGCTGCAGGTGCTGATGTCTTAAATTTCAGTGTAGGTGAGCCTGATTTTCAAACCCCTGATCATGTTTGTGATGCAGGAAAACAGGCCATAGATGATGGTCATACACGATACACCCCTGTTCCAGGCGTTCTTGAGTTGCGTGAGGCAATTTGTGCTCGCTTCAAGGCAGATCACGGCTGGGATTATGAGCCGGATCAGATTCAGGTATGTTGTGGGGGAAAACACGGGTTATACACTTCCTTTCAGGCTCTGCTCAACCCTGGCGATGAAGTGTTGATTCCTGCACCATACTGGGTATCGTACCCTCCCATGGTACAACTTGCAGGAGGAACTCCTGTGATTGTGCCCTTGGATGAGAAAAGAGACTTTGATCTTAACCCTGATACGCTGGCAAGTTATGTAACTGATAAGACGCGCGCCATTGTCTTGAATAGTCCTTCTAATCCGACGGGTGCGGTTTTCTCAGCGGAAGCCTTGGCAGCAGTTGCTGAAATCATTCGCAAACACAAATTGCTTGTGATTTCAGATGATATGTATGAGACTCTTATTTTTATGGAAGGTAAGTTGCCTCATATCCTTGATATTGCTCCCGACTTAAAAGAACAAACCTTGATTCTGAACGGAGTTTCCAAATCATTTTCCATGACTGGCTGGCGTATTGGCTATTCTGCCGGCCCTCTCCATCTTATCAAAGCGATGAATAAGATTCAGAGTCAGTCTACTTCAAATCCGGCGGCACCCTCTCAATATGCAGCATTGGCTGCTTTGACCGGACCCCAGGATTTTACAAAAATGATGATGAAATCATTCAGGCCAAGAAGACGGTTTATTGTCGATAGTTTCCAGGCAATGAAAGGAGTCAGTTGTGTCGAGCCTGCCGGCGCTTTTTATGTTTTTCCTAACTTTTCCAGCTACTATGGTAAAAAGAGTAAAAACGGTGAAATAACCGGTTCAGTTTCTCTGGCCGACTATCTTCTTGATGAGGCTCTGGTAGCAACAGTCCCTGGTGCAGCATTTGGATCTGATGAGTTTATCCGATTTTCTTTTGCCACTTCCATGGAAATTATCCATGAAGGCATGGAGAGAGTTACAAAAGCCCTTGAAGAATTAAAGTGATCTTCATTGGTTGAATGTGACGTCAACCTGCGATTACCGAAGCCGGGAGGGGTACCTTCCCGGCTTCCTCATACGTACCTGTGTAAAATTTCTTTTTTCCTCTATTCCCTTGTTTTTCTATACTGATTCGGCTATATAGCCCCTAAGGGTAAGTGTGGGTGTGTCATCTAGTCTCTCTGTTTCTTGCAGTACTATTGCTTAGCAGACTGTGCGTTGTCTGGTATTTTTTGATAAAGCTTTTCCGTATTTCTACAGTAACTGTCGAGATTCTGTAATAGAGCAGGCGAACTGTCTGGGATAAGAACATGTCTTTTGGGAAAGTACAGAATAGAGGAAGCAGCTCAAGTATTGGGCAGTATCTGTCCATAAAGGAGATGTTACGCTCGATGGTAAGGCATGTTCAAATTGTTACAATAGGCATATAGTTGATATTTTGAGGATAAACTTTTAAAGATAACAGGGCTGTCAGGCAACAAGGGCCATGTGTGGCCAGGTACTCGTTAGCAAACCCGATTAGCGCTGTCCTCTTCAAGTTTCTTTCCATGACCTTTTAGAAGAGATAGCCGGAACGTAGAAAGCTGCATATGTCTCTGGTAAGGTTTTGAAAATGCTGGGGCCTTTAATGTTCAGCCCTTATGCGGGAACCATTATACCTGGCATACTCGATTTATCTGGAGCAGCCAGGCTAGCTGAATTTTTCTGCATTTGGCCGATAAGGGTAGCAATCTTCCGCTTTTTCAAGAACATTCTGGGAAATATGCTTTAGGATATCAGTTTTTTTTCTCGCTTTTATAGGTGGTTAGAAGAGATTGTAATTTTGAGGGAAATGTAAGGCACTCCTTGCCATTGAAGCTTTGCGCAACGACTTCACAAAAACTGAGAAATTCAGCCATGAGTTTGGTCATGATTTTGTCTTTGTGTTGTATGATTCGCAGCTGACGTCGCATGTCAATGCCTTCAATGGGCAGTATGTTCAGCCAGCCGTGCTCGATCTCCTTACATACCGTGAGCATTGAGAGGCACGCGGCTCCGGTTCCCGATTCAACAGCTTTTTTGATGGCTTCGGTATGGCCTGTTTTTGTCATTACTTTCAATAATGATGCGTGCCTGCCAAGTTTTTTGGTGAAAATCTCAGCTGTTCCGGATCCTTCTTCCCGCATGACCCAACTTGTTTCTTTTAAATCGTCGGGAATTTTAAAAGTTTCCCTGTTTGCAAGTTTATGATGAGGGTTAACAATTATCCCCAGTTCATCTTCGAACCAATTGGTGGCCACGAGAGAGTCCACGTTGATTTCACCTTCCACAAATCCCAGATCAGCTTCTCCTTTGGCAACAAGATGCTCAGCTGCCATGGTATTGACCACCAACATATTTATATGGGCTTCAGGATGAAGACGCATGAATGCACCGATAAGATATGGAAGCACATAATTTCCAATAGTCGAACTGGCCACTATTTCCAGTACTCCGGCTACAGAGTCACTTTGCTCTGTGAGCATGGATTCCACGTTGGCAACCTGATTAAGGATATTTTTAGCCAGGGGGAGAAGATACCGTCCCCGGTCATTCAGCAACAGGCTGCGACCATGACGATCAAATAATGGGCCTCCAAGCTGGTTCTCTAATTCACCTAATGCCATACTGACAGCTGACTGGGTGAGAAACAGCTTTTTGCTTGCTCTTGTTACCTGCTGCGTTTCGGCGACAGCGATAAAAATTTCTAATTGTCTAAAAGTGATCGCCATTGTATAACCCGGTATCAATGCGATTGAACGCAAGTATGATTGTAATTGAACTCAGGTTCTACCCTACCACTTTAATGGAATTGGTCAATGATTTTTAGCAGAATGTGGCGATATTTGAGCACCACAAAGGAGTACCAAGTCAATAAGTTACGCGAATTTGAGTTGACAGAGGCTGAAAATAGCAGTATACATCTTAAGATGTGCTGATGGAAAATATCAGTTTAGCTGATGCAAAATAGAGCCTCGGGGAGGGGCAAATGGATCAGATTGTACTAACAAATATTGTTTATGTAACTATTTTTTTGATAGGAGCGCTTGCCTTCGGCTTTGGGCCAATAATTATTGTAAAGCTGTTGAGCCCGTCTTCCCACACTCGACAGGTAGCCGGCAAGACCGATCAGTTTATCGAATGCGGTATGGAGCCCATCGGTAGCGCATGGATCAGGTTCGGTATTATTTATTACCTTTATGCTCTTATCTTTCTCGCCTTTGACGTAGACGTCTTGTTTCTTTTTCCTGTGGCAGCTGTCTATAATAGCCCTGAAGTAGGGTTATGGGGTCTGGGTGAGGTTGTTCTTTTCGTAGGTATTTTATCACTGGCCGTAGTATATGCTTGGGTCAAGGGGGTATTTAAGTGGAATCGGAAAACGTACCGTCATCAATAGTTCAATTTGCGCAGTTGGATAAACTCCTTAGTCTTGGCCGTGCAAATTCTTTATGGCCCATGACATTCGGGCTTGCCTGCTGTGCCATTGAGATGATGTGCACAGGCGGTTCAAGGTATGATATTTCCCGGTTTGGGGCAGAGGTGTTTCGACCTTCTCCCCGACAGAGCGATGTGATGATCGTCGCGGGTACCATCAATAAGAAGCTTGAGTTGGCTGTGAAGACTTTATATGATCAGATGCCCGAACCCAAATGGGTAATTGCCATGGGAAACTGCGCCATCTCTGGCGGGCCTTTTAAGGTCAAGGAAAATTATAATGTGGTTGAAGGCGCAGATAAGCTTTTTCCCGTGGATGTCTATATACCGGGATGTCCTCCCAGGCCTGAAGCCCTTCTGGAAGGCATAATGACGTTGGAAGAAAAGATTACCGGGACACGTCGTTGGCCTAGAGTTTAAACGTCCAATCAGGTGTTTTTCATGAGTGTGATTGAAAGCGTGAAAGCCGCTATCGAGAAAGTTGTGCCGTTTTCAGAGACGGTAATCCCCGCTGATCCAGCAGGGGAGGGTGAAGAGCAGCAACCTGATCAGGTTGTACACAGCGCTGGCGCGAAGGAAGTTGATTTCGCTAAGACAGGGTGCAGTCTGGATGTACTTTGTACTGCTGAGCAAATCCTTGATGTTGCCCATGCTCTTGATGGTGAGCAGTTATTTATAGAATCCATTGCCGGGGTGGACTGGCCGAAAGAAGATCAGATTGAAGTGGTATACACGTTCAGTCACTTTCAAGATTCTGATGTCAGGGTGATGGTTCGACTCCGTGTACCAAGATCCGAACCTAAGGTGCCAACCATATCCAAAGTCTTTTCCGGGGCTGATTGGCACGAACGTGAAACGTATGACTTTTATGGCGTCGAGTTCACTGATCATCCAAACCTCATTCGTATTCTTCTTCCTGAAGATGCAGATTTTTACCCTCTGCGTAAGGATTATATGCCATGACACTTCCAGTTCATTTACGCCACGATGAGACGTTTGTTCTCAATCTTGGCCCTCAGCATCCCGCGACTCATGGTGTGCTTCGAGTTAAATTGACCATGGATGGAGAGTATATAGTCAAGGCCGAACCTGTACTTGGCTATATACACCGAATGCATGAAAAACTTGCTGAAGCAGGTACCTATCCGCAGTTTATGCCAAACACGGCGCGGATGGATTACCTTCATGCGCTGGCCTTCAATCACGGGTATGCTCTTGCAGTTGAGAAAGCTGCAGGTATCGAAGTTCCTGAACGAGCTGAATATATCAGGGTCATCACTGTTGAGTTGAATCGTATTGCCAGTCATCTTCTCTGGTGGGCCGCCTTTCTTCTCGATCTCGGCGGTTTTACTCCATTGCTCTACGCCTTTGATGACCGCGAACAGATAATAGACCTGCTCGAGCGTGTAACAGGATCAAGGCTTACCTACTGTTACATGCGTTTTGGTGGAGTGTACAATGATATCGATGATGAATTTATCACCGGTACCCGTGATTTCATTACACGTCTGCGTAGTCGTATGCCTCGGATGTACCATGACCTTGTAACCCATAATATAATCTTGATCAAAAGAATTAAGGATATCGGGTTTATCAGTGAGGAGCAATGTAGACGATACGGCGCTACCGGGCCGGTGGCACGTGGTTCCGGAATTAATTACGACGTGCGTAAGAATGAACCGTACTCTGTCTACCAGGAATTTGATTTCGATGTGCCAGTATATTCGGAATGTGATTCCATGGCCAGGTATATGGTACGTATGGATGAAATCGAACAGTCTCTTCGTATTATTGAACAGGCTCTCGATAAATTGCCAGATGGCCCTGTAATGGCTAAAAAAGTACCAAAAATACTCAAGCCTGGACTAGGATACCACTATTCTGCTGTTGAAACAGCCAGAGGTTCCCTTGGGCACATGCTGGTCTGTAACGGTGATAAAAATCCATATAAACTCAAATTGCGCTCGCCGACATTCAGTAACCTGAGTTTGTATGGTGAAGTTGCAGAGGGAATGTTACTGGCAGATGCCTTGGCTTTTATGGGTAGTCTGGATCTGGTTATCCCTGAGATTGATCGATAAGTAAGCGAGAAGAGCTACCTATGGACACAAGTATTTGGCGCCCGATTTTATATCTCATCGGCATAATGGTTTTTGCAGGCCTGAACGCAGCCTATTTAGGTTGGTGTGAACGTAAAGGAGCCGGCAGAATTCAACGTAGAACAGGCCCCATGGAGGCCGGTTACGAAGGGCTGCTCCAGCCCCTTGCAGACGGTATTAAACTGCTCACAAAGCAACTCCTGGTTCCCAGCGGTGCCGATGGAATTCTATTTCGGGTTGCTCCTGTTTTAGCTATGATTCCAGCGATTACCTCACTGGTTGTTATACCGTTTTCTGAAAATATCCAGGCAAGAGCCATGGAACTCTCGGTTTTGTTGCTCTTTGCCATTGCCTCCATCGCCATGATGGCAGTACTGCTTGGCGGCTGGGCCTCTGGAAATAAATATTCCGTCATTTCAGCTGCACGTGCGGTGTCACAGAATCTGGCGTATGAAATTCCCATGCTTCTAACTGTGATCTGTATCGTCATGATCTCAGGTTCCATGAATCTTCGTGATATAGCCATGGATCAGCAGGGTGGATTTTGGCACTGGAATATATTTCGATTGGACAATTTCCACTTCCTGTACATGTGGGTAGCGTTCATTATCTTTTTCATATGTTCCATTGCAGAAACCAACCGCGCTCCCTTTGATATGGCTGAAGCTGAGAGTGAACTGGTTGCCGGTTTCATGACCGAGTACAGTTCCATGGGTTTTGGCCTGTTCATGATGGGGGAATATCTTAACATTGTAGTTGGGGCTTGCCTTACAACGACACTGTTTCTCGGCGGTTGGGACTGTCCGTTTGGTATGTTTCCCGGCGTGTGGTGGTTCATTATTAAAATTTATATCCTGATTTTTACATTTATCTGGATACGCTGGACCTACCCTAGAACGCAGATTTACAAATTGCTGAACCTCTCCTGGAAAATTCTCATCCCCTTTTCACTTGTCAATGTGCTGTTAACAGCCTTCTTCATCAAGGTATTTTGATTATGAGTGGTTACTGGAACGATATCCTGGTTGGCAGTAAAAGTCTGGTGACCGGGCTGATGATCACTGCACGCGAATTTTTCAAGCCTGTGGTAACGGAGCAATATCCTTATGATGTGCCGGAAATGACCCCGCTCTTCAGAGGACATGTGGAACTCATTGCCAATGAGGAAACAGGCGCTCCTAACTGTATTGTTTGTATGGCCTGTCAAAGAGCGTGCCCATCGGACTGTATAACTCTTGCTGGTGAGAAAAAGGAGGGTGAAAAGAAAAAATCACTGACCCAATACCAGCTTGATTTCACTAAGTGCAGTCTCTGTGGTTCATGTGTGGAAGCATGCAATTTTAATGCTCTGCAGTTTTCTAAAGAGTATAACTTATGCAGCTTTAACAAAGACGACTTTATTATTGATTTGGTCAAACGTCTGGAGGATCAAAACTGATGCAGCCGCTAGTCTGCCCGTCGGGAACCCTACCATCTCTGTTTTCTGCGGAGGGATTTGCCGGTATTATTTTCCTGTTGACTGTGTTTCTGGTAATCAGCGGTGCTGTCATTGCTGTAGTCTCCAAAAGGCTTGTTCGCGCCGTAGCTGGCCTTGCAGTCTGCTTTACCGGCCTTGCCGGGGTATATTATTTTCTGCTCAGCCCTTTTGTGGCCATGATGCAGATGCTCATCTACGTCGGTGCGGTATCCATTCTCATTGCCTTTGGTATTATGATGGCTACTCCTGAAGATAAGATTACCCCGGACAACAAATATCTCTCTAAACTGATCGGACCGCTTGCCGGCTCTGTCGGAGCATTATTTTTTGCTGGCTTTTCCTTGCTTGCAGTGAAGACCGACTGGCAGGTGTTTCCGGAACACGCCGCTGCCGACGGGTCAATCAAGGCCGTCGGCATGACGCTGCTTACCACGCACTCAATGGTATTTGAGCTTATCTCAATCGTGCTTCTGCTCGCCATAATCGGTGCACTTGTTTTGGCAAGAAGAGGGAGGAATTAAACCATGCAGATGGTCCTTGAAATATTGAATCTGTATAATTGTATGTCCACCTACCTCATCATTGGAGCCATGCTGTTTGGGTTCGGGATCTATGGCTTGATGGTACATCGAACAGTGATTGGTATGCTGATTTGTGCAGAGTTTGTCCTTGCTGCCGCTTCGGTAAACTTTATGGCTTTTAGTCGATTTCTTGCCCCTGAACCTGCAATGGGCCAGATTTTTACATTGTTTATCATGGCCATAGCAGCAGCCGAAGCCGCCATTGCAGTCAGTATTGTGGTCGCTGTTTATCGAAATTATAAATCCATTGATGTCGAAGATCTCGGCGATCTACACGGTTAATCGGAGATACACACCATGGAAGCCGTTTCCAATCCTAACATTGTCGAGAACGTCAACCTGCTGCTGGCTGTGCTTATTCCCCTGTTCGGCAGTCTGGTGGTCATGAACCTGAAGAATAATCCGAATTTACGAGAGTTTGTCTCTTCATGTTCGTCTATTCTACTTTTTATCATTGTCCTTTCTTTTATTCCCAGTCTCAAAGAAGGCAAAATCCTGCAGTATGAAGTTTTCAGTCTTCTACCCGGCTTGTCTGTCACCTTGAGGGCAGATGGGTTTTCAATGATTTTTGCCTTGGTTGCGTCATCCCTGTGGACCATAGCCGTATTCTACTCCATGGGCTACATGCGGGCACATGACGAACCTTGCCAGACCCGCTTCAATGCGTGTTTTGCCCTCGCCATCTTCGGGGCAATTGGTGTCGCTTTATCAGACAATCTTTTTACCATGTATCTGTTTTATGAGATTGTATCTGTTTGCACATATCCATTGGTGGCACATCATCAGGATGAAGAGTCCTATTCCGGAGCAAGGAAATATATCATTTATCTGACGAGCACCGCCAAATTTTTCCTGCTGCCTGCAATAGTGCTCATCTATGTACTTACAGGGACCCTGGATTTTCCACATAACATTCTTACTGGTATAATTCCATCTGATGCCAAGTCTTGGGTCGTGATTTTGCTGTATGTGTTCTGTATTTTCGGTTTTGCTAAAAATGGTGTCATGCCTTTTCACCATTGGTTGCCTGGGGCAATGGTCGCGCCAACTCCTGTGTCCGCGTTATTACACGCTGTTGCTGTGGTTAAGGTAGGTGTCTTCTGTACCACAAGAACCATGCTCTACGTCTTTGGGCTGGACACTATGAATGCTTTAAATCTGGGTATTCCAACGGCGTATTTTGTAGGTTTTACAATCATTGCCGCATCTATTATCGCCTTATCCAAAGATAATTTGAAGGCGCGGCTTGCCTATTCGACTGTCAGTCAATTGTCCTACATTATCATGGGTGTTGCTCTACTCACTCCGCACGCCATTGACGGCGGACTTATTCATATCGTCAATCATGCGTTTTCCAAAATAACGTTGTTCTTCTGTGCAGGCGCTATCTATATCGCAGCACATAAAAAGTATATTTCTGAAATGAGTGGGCTCGGTCGGACCATGCCATTCACCTTTGGAGCTTTTGCCATTGCTTCTCTTTCTATGATCGGTGCCCCACCCGTGGCAGGATTTGTAACAAAATGGAATCTGCTGGTAGGATCAATGGAAGCTCATCAGGTTGGTATCTTGCTTATTCTCATTGCCTCAACGGTGCTGAATGTCGGCTATTTCGCTCCGGTAACCTATAAGGCCTTTTTTGGTAAACGGCCCGAGGGCGAACCAGAGACTGGAATTAAGGAAGCACCATTGAGTATGCTGATACCAATACTGATTGCAGTAACCATTTCCGTCATAATAGGTATTTTTCCCGGCTTTATGATGCAATTTGTTCAAATGGTGACAGGATGACCAATATAATCGAATTTCTCCAGGCTCACCTCAAAGTTGTTATTTGGTGTTGCCTCGGTACGTTACTGGGTATAGCGCTGTTTTCTGTGAGTATTGATACAAGTCATGCCCATTCCTGGGTTGAACAGCATATTCCGGCATACTGGTCGTTGTTTGGTTTCATTGCTGCAGCGATTATAATTTTTGTCTCTCATTTAGCGGCAAAAGCCGGGCTTCAGGTTTCTGAAGATTTTTATGAGCGATCAGTCATAAAAGGCGAAGAGGAAGAGCAATGAATAGTTTTATTCACCCCTCACTGCTCCTGATCATCGGAGCTCTTATTTTACCTGTTGTCAGGGGCCCGCTAAGAAAGGCATATCTCATTGCCGTTCCCATGCTGGCACTGATAGCTGTAGCCATGAATTGTACACTGGCCGACAATTTTGCCGTTTTCCAGTTTTTGGATTGGCAGCTTGTCTTTGGTCGGGTAGACAAACTTTCCTCTGTTTTTGCCGTTATTATGGCGGTGATTGCAGTAATAGGAACATTGTATGGCCTGCATGTGGACAGGGCCGGTGAACATATGGCTGCATGGTTTTATGTTGCCGGTTCCCTTGGAACCATTTACTGCGGTGACTATATCAGCCTCTTTTTCTTCTGGGAGATGATGGCGTTTGCCTCGGTTTTCCTGATATGGTTTCGGAGAAGAAAGCAGAGTCTCGCCGTCGGATATCGTTACCTCCTTATACATGCCATTGGCGGTATAATTCTTCTTGCTGGAATTATGCTCCGCTATCAGGCGGTGGGGAATATCGATTTTGACCTGATGGATATTGCTCATCCTGAGCCATACACTTATCTGATCATGATCGGTTTTGCCTTGAATGCGGCGGTTGTGCCTTTACACTCTTGGCTGCCTGAAGCCTACTCGGAGGCTTCATTCAATGGTGCTATCTTTCTTTGTGCCTGTACAACCAAAACCGCTGTCTACACTTTAGCAAGGGCCTGCGCTGGCATGGATATACTCATCGTGCTTGGGGTAATTATGGCGCTTTATGGTGTGATCTATGCCATTTTAGAAAACGACATCAGAAAACTTCTTGCATGGTCCATTGTCTCTCAGGTCGGATACATGGTTGCCGGTGTTGGTATCGGCAGTGATATGGCCGTGAACGGTGCTGCTGCTCACGCTGTGGCACATATTCTCTATAAGAGTCTGCTGTTCATGGGAACAGGTTCTGTCCTCTACATGACCGGAAAAAGCAAGTTTACCGAACTTGGCGGTTTGTATAAAAAAATGCCTGCCACTTTCATCTTTACAGTGGTTGGTTGTCTGTCGATCAGTGCTGCTCCATTTTTTGCTGCCTATGCGTCTAAATCCATGATTATTACTGCCGGTTTTGAGGAGCATCTTTACTGGCCGGCGTGGTTATTGATGTTCGGTGCAACCGGAACGTTTCTCTATAATGGATTAAAACTTCCGTATTTCCTCTTTTTTGGCAAAAACAACTGTAGTGACGCTACCTGGGAAAAGGCCGGAGATCCGACATGGAATATGATGCTTGCCATGATCTTTGGATCCGCGCTCTGTGTAATAGTTGGCTCAGCCCCAGAGTTTTTGTACTCCATGTTGCCATATCCAGTGAAGCATTATAGCCCGTTCACAGTGTATCATTTGATGGAAACGCTGCAACTTATGGGGTTTGCCGCACTTGCTTTCTTTTTGTTGAAGCGCTTCATGGAACCGAAGGATCGGGTTACAGTCGATATAGATTGGTTGTATCGAAATATTGGCGGGATTTTTATGTGGCTGGTTCGATACCCGATTCAGTGGTTCGATACCGTCTGGGGTGAGGCTTACCGTGTCGTTGGGCTACATTCTCTTATGTCAGCCAGTCGATTCTGGAGTTGGTTTGATTGGAATGTTATTGATCTTATCGTTGATGGTATAGCACGTACTGTCCGTGCCATCGGCGGTAAGCTGCGTGTTGTGCAGAGCGGACAGGTTCAATATGTGATGTTTTATGCTTCAAGCCTTGCTGCGATTGTTTTGATTACTTTGATTGTTTACCATATTTCATAAGGGGAAGGAGGAAATGGACGTCTTAGCGAATCTTAATGGGGGATTTCCCCTGCTCAGTTTCCTTATATTTTTCCCACTTGCAGGAAGCCTGGTGCTTTTTGTCTACCCCAAGGAAACATTTGCAAAATATTGGACCCTGGCTGTAACCATTATTACGGCCCTCATGTCTTTGGGACTTCTGTTTGGTTTTGATCGCACATCAACCAAATATCAGTTTGCAGAGTTGCATACATGGATACCGCAATTCAATATCAACTATGTTGTAGGTGTTGATGGCATATCCATACTTCTGGTTATTCTAACCACTTTTATCATGCCGTTTTGCGTACTTGCTTCGTGGAAGTATATTTCCAAGAGGGTGACAGCCTTTATGTTCTGTCTGCTGATTATGGAGACATCCATGGTTGGTGTGTTTGTTGCCCTGGATTTCATCTTGTTTTATGTCCTGTGGGAGTTCATGCTTATCCCAATGTATTTGCTGATTGCAATTTGGGGTGGCCCGCGCAAGGTGTATGCTTCCATAAAGTTCTTTCTCTACACTTTAGCCGGATCTGTACTGCTGTTAGTGGCAATTATTGCCCTGTACATGAAAAACGGAAGCTTTTTTATTCCGGACATGATGTGGAATGAGTATTCAATGGTTTTTCAGGTTCTTGTGTTCCTGGCATTCTTTCTTGCTTTTGCCATCAAGGTGCCCATGTTTCCTGTCCATACATGGTTACCTGCCGCACATGTTGAAGCACCCACTGCAGGCTCTGTGATTCTGGCTTCTATTTTGTTAAAAATGGGTACATATGGCATGCTGCGTTTTTGCCTGCCAATCACTCCAGATGCTTCTCTGTTGCTCGCACCATACATTCTCTGGCTTTCCATTGCCGGTATAATTTATGGTGGTTTTACCGCTCTGGCCCAGCATGATATGAAAAAATTGATAGCATATTCCTCTGTTGGCCATATGGGGTTTGTGACTTTGGGTATTTTTGTTTTTAATGCTCAGGGTATACAGGGAGCTATCATGCAAATGATCAACCATGGTGTAACCACTGGTGCGCTGTTCCTTTGCGTGGGCATGATTTATGAGAGAACACATAGCCGTGAATTACGGTTGGCTACAGGTGTGGGAAAATTCATGCCTTGGTATGTAACTTTCCTCGTCTTTTTTTGTCTGTCCTCGTTCGGTTTCCCGGGAACCAATTCTTTTATCGGTGAATTTTTGGTTCTCGCCGGTACTTTTCGTGAGAATGAAATCCTGGCTTTAGCTGCAATTCCAGGCGCCGTATTAGCTGCTGCCTACATGTTGCGTATGCTGCAGAAAATCGTTTGGGGTGGAACCGACAATCCAGATCAAAGTTATCTTACTGATCTGAATATACGAGAAATAGTTACGCTTGCTCCATTTCTCCTGTTTGTATTTTGGATTGGACTGGGGCCGGAGCCATTCATGAATTTAATGGATGCCTCTGTGCAGCAACTCGTTGATCAGCTTGGGCAGTGGCAGCAGCATCAGCATGTTGCTACGCTGCTTTTGCCATGAAAGTTGTACAGTGAATAATGTTTTCTGTACACAAATATAATTTCTGCAATATTGAAGAATATCGAGTAGGGCATATCTATGATGGCTATACTTCCTGAACTGGTGTTGCTGTGTGGAGCAACCTTCTATTTTATCGTCAGTCTGCTACCTTCGCCTGGTGTCAGGTTGCTGCGTGGCAGCAGCATTTTCATTGGACTGCTGGTTTTCGCCTCTGCCTGCCTCACATATGGTCAGGAGAGCACACTTTTTCATAACGCTTACGTTGTTGATAACTACACGCAGATGTTCAAGGTGCTGATAGGTTTTGCCCTGGCTGTGGTTATGATTTTCGGCGTTGAGCTCAGAGGAATCGAAAACAGCGTGCGTGCTGAGTACAGTATGTTCCTTTATCTAAGCGTGCTCGGCCTCATGATGCTTGTCAGTTCCGTTGAACTGATAGCAATTTTTATCAGTCTCGAACTCTCTTCGTTTGCCCTTTATGTTATGGTACCCATGAGAGATGATAGTACCGGGACAAGAACGCAGATGGAGGCCGGCATCAAGTATGTTCTTTTTGGCGTTATGGCCACCGGATTCATGCTTTTTGGCATGAGTTATCTTTTCGGTTTGACAGGTTCAACCTATTTGCAGGACATTATTCCTGCCCTCCAGGGGCTAGGTGGACAGCCTGCTGTCGTTGTTTCGGTTATCATGATCCTTGCTGGCTTCTTTTATAAACTCGCTGTGTTTCCCATGCATTTTTGGGTACCTGATGTATATGAAGGAGCAAGTAACGAGACCACAGGCTTTATTGCAACTGTGCCTAAGCTTGGTGCTGTCGCTTTGTTAATTCGTTTGATGACGCTTCCCAGCGGACAACCTGAATTTTTAGTACAATTTCTTGGTGGAGTCGCTGTGTGTTCCATGTTCTACGGCAACCTTTGCGCTTTGGTTCAAAAAGACATTAAGCGTATGCTTGGGTATTCAGGTATTTCCCATGCCGGTTTTGTCGTGTTAGGGCTTTTAAGCCTTCGAGCTGAAGGATACGGATTAGCTATTTATTACATTGCAGGTTATGTGATTATGAATCTTGCCTGCTTCCTGGTTATCAGCGCTTTATCCCAACGAGGTGAAAATCTTCAGATTGATGATTTTAATGGATTGTATAAAAGGCAGCCGGTACTGGCTTTTATTTTGAGCGTCAGTCTGTTTGCACTTGCAGGCATTCCACCATTTGTAGGTTTTATGGGGAAATTTTTCCTGCTTACTTCCACATTGCAACAAGATCACTTGATAATAGTCATTCTAGCCGCCATTAATACCGCGATTGCTATTTATTATTATCTATCAGTGGTTAAAGCCGCATATACAACTGATTCCAATGACGAACAGCCCGCAATACTGGTACCACCTATGACCCGCATAACCGGTCTTGTTCTGGTTGTTATGATTATTTTGATGGGTACATTACCTTCAAAATTCGTCAACTTTGCTGGTTCGTTGGTCCAAAGTATCATGTGATGTGAATCGCATAGATGTATTTAAAAAGGCTTCCCAACGGGAAGCCTTTTTTTATTTCCCAGAAAAACACTCTGTTTTTCTAGCCTTGGGCAAATGTTATTACTGCAAAGAGTTACTTGTTTGTTCAAACGATATCATGAGATATCTTCGCTAGGAGTCTGTCCATAATGGAGATTTTTGTTCAAGTTTGAGGCGTGCGATAAATTTTATCACAGACGTATAGCTGATATCGGAGTCTGCGTTTACCTTTGAGGGTAAGATTTTGAGCATAACGCAAAAATTGAGCAAACAGGCTATTTATGGCCAGGTACTTGCCAATCCCCAAAGAAAAGCCACTTTACAAAAGCAGAATCAGTAATAAGCCCATCGCCAAATCCTGCTGAAAGAATCTGAAGAGTGTTTCAAAGCACTGCATGCTGTTTCTTTGGAAACAGAAGCCTTTGATCTTTATCGGGTGAGCCCTGCTCGCTTGATATGGTTGTAACTGATCAGATAATGCCGGATGTATCGGGGGAAGAATTGGTCAAGCAGGCGATGAAAAATACTTTGGAATTTCAGGTGATTATATGCAATGGTCACTTGGCAGTCCTTAATATGGAAAAAAGGAAAGCCTTGGACGTCCGGAACATGAGAAGGCAACCATTTAGTTACACAGAACGCATCCTGGCAATCCGAAATAGTATTGCCGGACATTGGACTTCCTGGCCCAAACCTGCGTTTACCTGCAATGGTGAGTACAGGCCGGACCAGTACTCACCATTACTCCATGTTACGTATTGCTTATATCTTCCAGGCCAGGCGCAGGAAACTTAGCGCACAGATCACGTACCTGAGTAGCTATATCAGTTTGAAGAGCAGTATTTTCCGGATCAGCAATAACAGCATTCATCCAGTCGCCTATCTGTCGCATCTCCCGCTCCTTGAAACCACGAGATGTTACTGCACAGGAGCCCAGACGAATCCCACTTGGATCAAATGGTTTGCGTTTATCGTTTGGCACGGCGTTGTAGTTAAGAACGATTCCGGCCGCATCAAGAGCTTTGGCTGCAATTTTACCGGTTACATCTTTATTGGTCAGGTCTACGAGCATCAAGTGGTTGTCTGTGCCTCCGGTAACCAGATCGAATCCGTGTCCATTCAGCGTTTCAGCCAGGGTTTTGGAATTGGCTACAATTTGCGCTGCATAGGCTTTGAATTCTTCGGTCGATGCCTCTTTTAAAGCTACAGCAATGGCGGCGGTGGTACTGTTGTGTGGTCCGCCCTGCAAGCCTGGAAAAACTGCCTTGTCAATGGCTTGTGCGTGTTCCTGTTTGCAGAGAATCATGGCACCACGGGGGCCTCGCAGAGACTTGTGAGTGGTGGTGGTTACCACATCTGCATATGGAAATGGACTTGGGTGCGCACCGCCGGCAACCAGGCCGCTGAAGTGTGCCATATCTACCAGCAGGATCGCTCCCACTTCATCGGCAATTTCTCTGAATTTTGCAAAGTCAAGAATACGTGGATAAGCAGAGTGTCCGGCGATGATGACCTTTGGAGAGCATTCCTTGGCCTGTGCCCGGATAGCATCATAATCCAGGATGCCTGTTTCAGGATTAAGGCTGTAGGATACTGCGTTGAAATATTTTCCCGATATGGAAACTTTGGCGCCGTGGGTTAAGTGGCCACCGTGGGGCAGCGCCATGCCCAAGATAGTGTCGCCAGGTTTAAGAAAGGCAAGATATACTGCAAGGTTCGCCGGAGAACCGGAGTATGGCTGAACATTGGCATGTTCTGCGCCAAATAATGCTTTTGCCCGTTCAATGGCCAGATTTTCAATCTGGTCGATGTACTGTTGTCCTTCGTAATATCTTTTTCCAGCGTATCCTTCAGAGTATTTGTTGGTCAACACCGAACCTGTAGCTTCCATGACTGCAGCTGAGACATAATTTTCAGATGCGATCAGACGGATTTTTTCTGCCTGGCGTTTTTCCTCGTTTTGGATCAGGGCAAAGATTTCCGGATCCTGATTTTTTAAAAATTCCATATACTTTCTCCTTGATTATCTCTGTCTCAACAGGGAGTATTGAGAGGTATTCGGTGAATTGACGCAAGTTATAACTGATTGCACTGGCCGTATATTGTCATGCAGGCTAAAAGATTAAAAATGATAAGACCGCATGGTCACATTAGTTGTGATGGCTTACGTGAAATAGAATGAGAGGTGATTCGCCCGAACAGTAGCATATCCCTGACTCAGGAACAATCCTATATATTAACCAAACTGCTGTCAAATGCACAGAATAAAATTGCCTTATCCCTCCAAGAGCTACTTTTACGGTTATTTGTTGTCAATGTGAAATGTTTGACCTTACATCTGAGGTGGTTATAATGAACAGCAGGCATTGATTTCTTATAAAGCTGCACTATTTTTTTAACGTCTCTTCTCTGTATTTCCGCAACTCATAGTGGTTCGTATCAACAAGAACGGTGTCAGACACTTCGTTACTCAAGGAGGCTTGTTATGCGTACTTGTATCACACTTTTTTTCCTGTTGTTTTCCAGTTACTGTTTTGCACAGGGGACATCGGTAACCTACTTGGTGGGTGATAAGGAATTTGAGGGGTATCGCACTGCTCTGTTGGAGGGGCGTCCGTTGGTTATCCTGATTCATGATTGGGACGGCCTGACAGATTATGAAATTCAAAGAGCAAATATGTTGGATGCCCTCGGTTATGCTGTCTTTGTAGGTGATCTGTTTGGTAAAGGTGTTCGTCCCACGGAGACGACAGAGAAAAGAGCGTTGACCCAATCCCTGTATGCCGACAGGGCATTAATGCGGCAGCGGCTCACTGGTGTCCTGACAGCAGCCAGGCAGGAGGGTGGAAACGTAGATAATGCCGTGATTGCAGGCTACTGTTTTGGTGGTGCTGCTGTCCTGGAACTGGCACGTTCGGGAGTCCCATTGAAAGGTTTTGTGTCTTTTCATGGTGGTCTTTCAACTCCTGATAATCAGGATTATTCGGATGTACAGGGTGAGATTCTGGTTTTCCACGGCACTGCTGACAAAGCAGTGGCCATGGAGGAATTTGCTGATTTGGCCGAGCATCTCGAGGCTCAAGGAATTCGTCACGAAATGACTACTTACAGTGGTGCTCCCCATGCATTTACTGTTTTTGGGTCTGATCGGTACAGGAAGGATGCTGATCAAAAATCCTGGCAGAGGTTTACTGCCTATTTACAGGCAACCCTTAAATGATTAGGGAACATCCTGTATATGTAAAAGCCGCATTTCTCGATGGGCTCAATACATTGTTGCGTTGTTAAATATACAGTACAAAGAGTTATGGGGAACGCGGTATAGCTAAAAATAATCAAAACTCTAATGCAGTTTTATGTTTCCTGTCAGAATGCAGGATCCGCCTTTACCATGCATTATGACATAAATGTATATGTTTCTGGGCAGTTTTGTGCAGAGGAAACTGCAGGCTAATCGCTGCTCGGGACTCCAATAATTCAGTATACCTTAAGAAGGAGTGTTATGACTACACCTGTGAAATATAGTGAACTAGGTCTTGTGAATACTAAAGAAATGTTTGCCAGTGCCATGGCGGGAAAATACGCTGTGCCAGCATATAATTTCAACAATATGGAGCAGTTACAGGCTATTGTCCTTGGGTGTGTTCAGTCGAAATCACCCGTGATTTTGCAGGTTTCTGGAAGTGCAAGAAAATATGCCAATCCGATTATGCTCAGACATATGGTGGCTGGTGCTGTTGAAATGGCCAGGGCTGAAGGGAGTACTATTCCCATTGCCCTGCACCTTGATCATGGTGATAGTTTTGAATTGGCTCAATCCTGCATCGATAACGGCTTTTCTTCAATCATGCTTGATGGTTCCCATCACTCTTTTGATAAGAATGTCGAGCTGACCAGGCAGGTTGTGGAATATGCCCATGAACGTGATGTGACAGTTGAAGGGGAGCTTGGAGTTTTAGCCGGAGTGGAAGATGAGGTTTCCCATGAGACGTCTCATTATACCCGCCCTGAGGAAGTGGAGGAATTTGTCAGTCGTACAGGTGTGGATAGTCTTGCGATAAGTATTGGTACATCCCACGGTGCCTATAAATTCAAGGTCAAGCCAGGTGAAGAGGTGCCGCCGTTGCGATTTGATATCCTTGAGGAAATCGAGCAACTTCTTCCCGGGTACCCTATAGTACTACATGGGGCATCTGCTGTTATTCCCAAATATGTTGAAATGATCAACAAATTCGGTGGTAAAATGGAGGATGCGGTGGGTAACTCTGAGGAGCAATTACGTAGAGCAGCTGCCTCTGCTGTCTGTAAAATCAATATAGATAGCGATGGGCGTCTCGCAATGACAGCCATCATTCGTGAGATTCTGACTCAAAAGCCCAGTGAATTCGATCCCAGAAAATATTTGGGTCCAGCTCGGGATGAGTTGATTAGAATGGTTAAAGAAAAAAACGAACTGGTATTGGGGAGTGCTGGAAGGGCAAAATAACGACTTCAATACCGTTCAGCATATGTCCGGGGCACACTGTATATAAGCAGTGCCCCGGAATTAGTTGTTTCAGTGTTTTAATCTATGCAGCGAGCTTGCGTAACTGCTGGTAATCCGTTTTTCCTGTGCCAAGAAGAGGAATCTGTTCCAGCTGCACCACCCTGCGAATGTTGTGCAGACCCGATAAGCCAGCTTCCCGCAATCTCTTGTTGGCCATTTCCCTTGAAAGAGGCGTTGTGGTAAACAGAACCAGTTCCGGGCGCCCATCTTCTTCCGCAGTCTCCACAGCCAGGCTGGGGGTGTCTGAACTTCCCCGTTGTACTGCCAGGAGTGTTTCCTCGATGGCAGGCAGGGAAATCATTTCCCCGCCTATTTTTACGAACCGCTTTTTTCGACCACAGAACCGCAGGTATCCCTGCTCATTTTCCTGTACATAATCTCCCGTATTGTACCAGTTTTTTCCTGCAAAGTGACAAAAAGGACTCTTTGCTTCGCTGTTGAGATAGCCTGAAAATATGGACGGACCTCGCACCAGGAGGATGCCTTTACTCTCCTGAGGAACGCAAGCTGTAAGCGCATCGTTTACCAGAACATATTCCACAGAAGGTAATACCTGGCCAATGGTGCCCCATTGATGAGCAGCCGGAGTGTTAAGGCTTACAAGTGGTGAACATTCTGTAATTCCGTAACCCTCGCAAAGTATGGCATCGGGATTATGCATTCTGAGCTGTTCAAGTACCTGTTCCGGACATTTTTCTGCTCCTGTAAATATGCGCTGTACAGAATGTAATTGGTTATCTTTGCAAGCGCCTAGAATTCCCTGCAAAAAGGTTGGGGTTGTGATCAAGGTGGATACGTTGAATTCCTTAATGGTCTGGGACAGCAATGATGGTTCGGTTGGATTTGGAGAATACACTGTCCGCAATCCCAGGGACAGGGGCATGATAACTGTTCCAGCCAGGCCGAGTGAATGAAAAGGAGGAAGCATGCCCAGCAGGCAGTCCTTGCGTTGAAAACGGATAAGTGCAGCCATATCCCGCAGGTTACTCAAAAAATTGCCATGGCTTAACGGAACTGCTTTGGGTCGTGATTCAGAACCACTGGTAAAGAGGATTGCTGCTGTTTTGGCAGGTGTTATTTCTGCAAGTTTTTGAGGAAAGAAACGTGCACTGCAATACGCGCGTATTTTTTCCATTTTGCTGAGTGAGCGTTGAAACTGCTCCATAAACAACCATCTAACAGGTAATTTTTCGTAGTCTGTGTTTTGTTGTGAACCTATTTTTTCCAGCATGGGCTTCGCAGAGATCACATGTTGGATGCCCGTTGTTTTCACAGCATGGGAAACATTGGCATATCCTGTAGTCCAGTTGAGCATAACTGGAGTCTTACCACTGAATACAACCGTGTAATATGCCAGCACACAGGCGACAGACGGAGGCAGCATGATACCTACACAATCTCCTTGCATGTGTTGTATACGGGGCAAAAGGGCAAATATCCCAGTAATGAGTTGACGATACGTCAGGGGGCCGGACATCTGATCTGCCATGATCATGGAGTCTGGTTGCTTTTCAGCCTGATGCAGTAACAGTTTTGTGAGAGTTTCACCGGCAGGAACATGCAGTTCCCCTTGATCTGTATGTTTCCATTTTGCAGGAGCTGAAACTGCAGGTATGCTGCTTTCAGCCATTGGTATTCCTGCTGCTACCCGTATACAGTCGGTTACTGTTTCAAGTTGAGCTGGGTCAGGAATGGAAATGGCAAATTCCAGTTCCATCCAGGAGACCAATTCCATAATGGAGAGACTGTCTAAGGCCAGATCCCGGGTAAGAGACTGATGCCTGGTTACCATTGTACCTGTTACCTGCTGGATCTTTTCTATCACCAAAGTGGTGACGGAGTCATTTATATGCGTTTCCATCGTATGCTTTTCAGCCAATTCAGGTTCCGGGAGATTCTGCGGCAGTCTCCCTTGCCACCAATAATAGGGAACAAAGGTATTTGATTGGGGGGTGGCATTATAAAAGGCTTCGAGATATCTGTTGATTTCCTGACGACCATGCAATTTTGTAACCTCGAGATCTGCATAGCATTCAATGGTGACAGCCCTGCGAGGCATAAAGAATAGACCGCTGCTCAAAAGACTTTTTAGATACATTCCTATATGTTTTTCCGGTTCGGGAGCGACGCCAGATGCCCGACTGAAACTGCTTCCCCATAAGCCACTGGTTCTGAGTAGAACCACTTGCGTTTCAGGTACTTGCTTAAGGATGTACTCCACAGCAGAATTACCTCCCAGAGATTCCTGCGAACTGCGCATAAGTTTTCCGCCGGGATAGAGAAGAATGTTTCCACCTTTTTTCATCGTATCAACAACTTCCTGCAGAGTTGCATGCACGTGGTTCATATCAGCCTGGCCACCGTAGCCTGGCCTGCGGAGAGCAATAGTGTTCAGCATGTGAGCAATGTGTCTGATAATTGGCCTTTCAACCTGTTCTGCTGCGGCCAGCGGACTTGGGCGGAACCTTCTGTAAAGAGTAGTAAGAACGATTACCGGATCAATCAGGGCAGGGTGGTTTGGAAGAAAAAGCACAGGCTTCCTGTTGTCTACCTTGAGTTCCTCCAATCCCTTGACAGTTATGCTGTATCTTGTTTTCAGTATGAGTCTGAGTAGAAATAGTATCAAAGAGGTAATCATTTTTTTTACTCCAGGTATGCATAGAAACAGTATCGCACTACAGCCATTCAATATTGCCAGCAACAGCATGGTTGTGCTGGGAGTAAATTGTTGCTGTAACATATTAAACAGGAGACCGGACAGGAGAATAGCCACAAAAGAGCAAAAACTCGCGGTAGCTAATGTTCGTCCTTTTTCTTCTCTGGGGGGACGAATCTGCAAAAAACTCGTGACAGGTATGAGAAACAATCCTCCGGCGATCCCAGAAAGAAGCAGGGAAGCTGCCATTGTATACCACTGCATGGGGGCTTGTGCAAATTTGGTGAGAGTAGCAGCGTAAAGGCCGGCACCCATTCCTAAAGCTCCCGGAGCGAGCCAGTGGGTCCACTTTTTGCTTGGTGAGGATTTGGCAGCCAGAAATGAACCGCAACATACGCCAAGCATCAACACCATGGATAGCATGCTGGTACGGGTCTGGGAAAATTGAAATTCTTCTATGGCCATGGTGTTGATCAATAGAATTGTAAAGGAGGCTGTGAAATAAAAATAAGTGTTAGCAAGAATTGCCACAAATAGTTGTCGGTCTTTAGTCGTGCTGATCAGATCCTGAACAGAATTCAATGGTCCCAGCCATGGAAAAGATCGGGATGCAACTGCAGCCGGACCACTTTTAACGGCCAGACTGGCTGCAAATCCGATCAGAGAGCAACAGAGAACAATCCCTGAAACCAGATGCTGGGCGGTAATTCCACGTGATGCCATGGCGTGGAAATCCAGGGTGCATCCGGCCAGGGCAACCCCCAGCAGAATTGCCAATGTTGATCCCAGTTTCAGGGCTGCATTTGCCTTGGGAACCTGCTCTGCAGGAAACAGTTCAGGGATGGTTCCATTAAGAGATGGTGAAAAGAGCGTTGACTGAGCTCCCATCATAAACACCATGGCCATAATGCATTGCCACTGTCCTGTGATCATACCGAAGGCACCAACCAGCATGGCTACCACCTCCACCGCTTTTGCTGCAATGACAACCCTTTTTTTACTGAAACGATCAGCGCACCAGCCGCCCAGGGAGGCAAAGAGAATAAAAGGCGCTGCAAAAAGCATGGTTGCCCAGCCTTGAAGGTGGCTGAGGCCTGCGGTAACGGCCAATAGCATAGCCGCCTGCTTGAAGTAGTTATCGTTAAATACACCAAGGCAGTATGTTGCCGCCATGGCGAAAAAGGTTTTTCTGGTAACATGTGTTGCTGTTTGTCTTGCGATTATTTGGTTCATAACACTTTCCTTCCTGTGCGGGGATTGTACATATTGAGGTAAAGATTTTGTTACAGGCTGAATGATCCCTGGCGAAGAAATGCCAGGGTTTGCTCTATGACATACGCATCATTCATGATGAATGTGTGCGCACAGGGTACTTTGATGAATGTGTCCTTTTGAGGTACAACGCCGTTACACAATGTGCTTTTAACAGATACTTTGCCGTCATCCTCACCCGGAATCATGAGAGAGGTGATTGGATTATATGATTTTGTTCCAGCGATTATCCCTGTGGGAACTGACGGTACAGACAGTTTTCGCACCAGCGCATTTGTAGAGGTGGAAAGCTGCAATGCAGCAGGGCCAAACAGGGTGCGAAAGAATGAATACTGGCCCAGTGCGTCAATTATCTCACTGCCCTGATTTGGTGGCGCGAGCATGACAATACGGTCCACCGGATCATTTGGATATTTTTCCAGGTAGGCCCGTGCAAGGATCCCCCCCATGGAATGGGTTACCAGGTAGACTTTTGTATTCTGCGTATGCAGTTGAGCAATACGCGGGGCAAGGTGTAAATCGACCAACTGCTCTACTGGTAGTTTCCTTGAAGGGTAAGAGAGGTTGTAGACCGCATAGCCTTCCCTTGATAGGGCTTTGGATATGGTGTTCATGGAGCGATGACTTCTGCCTAAGCCATGTAGCACAATGACGCTTACCTGATTTGGCTGGTTGTCTGTGCTTTTTGTGGTAAGGTTGTTCGGCGTCATATGATTGCATCCAGCAAGGAAGGCGATCGTACTGACAAACAATGCGATCCTGCATTGCCTGCTGAACTGTATTTTTTCATGTGTGTGCATGTATTGTCTCCTTTTGTGTTTGCAGGAATAAAGCACAATGCATGCCTGTTGCTATTTTCTGGTTTATATGCTTGAAAAAGCATCGTTTATTTTATGTTTGCCCCTTTTTAAGAGGAGGTGATGATTGTTGACTTTGTACAAATTGCGTCCATGGTGTGTACTTTTTATGTGTATAGAGAATGCCTGTGTCTGTATGGATAGGAAATATGACCTGACTGTGTTGGCACTTGCAGGCAGAGACGAGCAGTGGCGGGAAGGTACATGAGGCACTGATCAATGATTGTAAAAAAAAATCCTTGTGACACAGGGGTTATCAGTCATGTCGCTCTTGTGCATCATTATCTCCTTGCAGGCTTGTGTTAATTTCCGTAAAGTTAAAAAATGTAATATTGTCTCAATGCCACTTGCAGTCTTTGCAAAGAGCTTCTTATGCAACACTGTACTTGGTGTAATCGTATTGATATATTTTTGTTTTCTAAGGTGTATTGTTTTCCTGGCAATGGGGCAGGCCAACCGGAAAGCCCCTGACAGGTTGCATCAATGGCGTTCAGGGTGTATTTATCAGAATTTTTTTCACATGCGTATCTGTATTGCTTTTCTGCGTGAATATGAACGGTGTTTGCACACCCGATATGCGATCTGACCAATCAGCGACGAGGAGACTTCTTTCTGATTGGTATTGGTGGACCGGTGCGCACCTGGCAGGTGAGAACTCCTGTCAGGATCAGAGAAAATACAGATAGGTCAATGTGAGGGTGTTTAAAAAAGGAGAGTTGCTTTGGAGCATGTAGAAGTTGTTCTGACTGGTAGACTGTTGGATCAGGCTGATATGGCGATAGCCGTCGAAAAAATGAAAGCTATGACCGGGCTGGACGAAAGTAAGGTGCAAGGCTTGTTGACTTCTGGCAAGTCAACTGTTGTGAAGAGGAACATAACCCCGGAGATTGCAGAAAAATATTGCCAGGCTCTGGCGAAGTTGGGGATTGATGCCAAAATGCGTCCTGCAGGAGAGGTACCAACTAAAGAGACTCAAGCGATAGAGCAATCGGTTCGGTCAAAACAAACCGTCGAACGTGAGCAGCCACCAGCACAGGTTTCTCCCCAGAAGCAAACGAGACAAACACATCGGGCTCCCCTTTCTCAGAAGGTAAAAGATCCAGCAAATCCCTATGCTACACCTAAGGCTGAACTGGCCCGGGAAAAAGATAACAGCGGTTCTTGGAACACAATCCCAGGGAAGGTTTCCGCTTCCAGGGGATGGTCATGGATACTGGAAGCTATAAGCATGTTTCATCAGGAATTTTGGCTTTGGGTTCGTATGATATTGGTGATTGGTATTATCAACATACCTCTTGCCTTTATTCCTGTTCTTGGCCAACTGGTTCTTTATCTCATCTCACCTGTTCTTGGCGCAGGATTGATGATAGCAGCTGATAAACAGGATCAGGGTGAGTCTCCGGGAACCTGGACCGTTTTCGCCGGATTTCGCCAACAGAGAAATCAGCTCCTGATGCTGGGCCTCTACCAAATCTTGTTTTTTGTCTCATTGGGTGTTGTTTCTTTCTTTATAGTAGGTGGTGGATTTCTGCGAAATATCCTGGCAGGTGTTGAGCCACAAATGACAGATGTGAGTATTACGGGCTTCATCATTTGCATGGTTATATTTTTTATTGCAATGTGCTTCTTTTTTGCAGCTTACTGGTTTAGTACCTGCCTGGTTGGGCTGGCTGGTTGTTCAGCCGGAAGTAGTCTGGCAGCAAGTTTTCGGGCAACAATGAAAAACTGGCTTCCATTTCTGGTTTACGGGATATGCGGGATCATAGCGGTTTTTCTCGGTGGATTTGTGATATCTTTAGTCATTGGACTCATTGCGACGGGTCTGCAGTCATCGGCCATGGGGCCCAATATTGTGCTTATCGGTATCATGATGCTATTATGGGTTCTATTCGGCTTACCATGTACGGCGATCGTGATTCTATCTGTTTATACATCATATAAAGATATTTTTTATCGTGACTAGGAGTCTGTCGGAGAAAGCTCTTTTTTCCCATACTTATTGTTGTTTTCAGGAAATCAATGCTCGCAATATCATCTATATGCTGTGTTGAACTTTCTGAATATGATCAAACCTGAACATACAGAGCAATTTTCAAGTAAGTCTTTTGGAAAACTCTTCCAAAGAGCATGAGCATCCGACAGGGGCCGGTAACTGCACTTGAGCTGAATACACTATGGTTTCGCCTACACATTCCACTGATACCTTATATTTCTATCAGACACCTGAAGGTGTCGAACTGGAGCTTGTACTCGCAGGCCCTGTTGTACGTGCCTGCGCCTGGGGAATTGACCTGTTGATTCGGGTGGGAGCATATATTCTTGCCGGAGTAGTTCTTGGCTTTTTCGGAGGCGTTGGCCGGGGAATGTGGTTTATTGGTATATTTTTGATTGAATGGTTTTACCCTGTGATTTTTGAAGCTGTGCAAGGGGCAACACCAGGTAAGAAGGTTATGGGGTTACAGGTTGTTATGGAGAACGGGACCCCGGTGGGTTGGACTGGAGCGCTTATCCGCAATTTGATGCGTTGCGTTGATTTTTTGCCTTTATGTAATTTTTTCGGTGTTATTTGTATTGTTGCCAGTTCCCGTTTTCAGCGTCTTGGTGATCTTGCCGCCGGCACCTTGGTGATGTACCGGCAGAAAGAACAGGCATCTTTTGTCATCCCTGAACGTTCTTCCAAACCCACACCACTGCCTTTGCGTGTAGATGAGCAACGTCTTATTCTTAATTTTTGTGAACGGAGTGGGCAGCTTTCAAGAGCCCGAACCGTGGAGTTGGCACGTCTTCTTCCCGAACTTCTCCAAACGTCTAAGCCGGTTGATGAGCTATATAGCTATGGCAACTGGTTTACCCGCGGGAGGGCTGGCCGGTGAATCAATCGTATTTTGAACTATTGTACAAACAGAATTGGACTGAATTTGCCGAATTGTTGACGAAGCTTGAGTCACCAAAATCGGAGATTACTGCTGCGGAAAAAAATAGCTTTCCGGCATTGTATCGTCAGATGTGCAGCCAGTATGGTCTTGCAGCTGCAAGGCATTACAGTCCGGCACTGGTTGATCGCCTGCATCTCCTGGTTTTACGTGGACACCGGCAGCTGTATAAAAAAAGAGGTGCTGGCGTTGGTCGTCTGGTGCATTTTTTCTGGATCTCTTTTCCTTCAACGTTTCGCAATTCCGTAGGTTATTTTTGGATTGCGTTATTGTTGTTTCTTGTTCCCGGGGCAATGGCCGGAACAATGTGCTACATCTATCCTGAGGCTACCTACAGCATTATGGGCGAGTCTCAGGTGGCATCCATAGAAGAAATGTATGACCCGGCAAATCATCAGGGACCGCACGGAAAGCAACGTGACGCTGAAGATGATTTCACCATGTTCGGCTATTATATTTTTAACAATGTTTCCATAGGGTTTCGTACGTTTGCCGGGGGCATAATATATGGTGTAGGGACTGTATTCTTTTTGGTGTTTAATGGGATAATGATAGGGGGAACAGCTGGCCATCTATCCCATGCACCGTTCGCATCTCTGTTCTGGCCCTTTGTAAGTGGCCATGGTGCTTTTGAGTTGACTGCCATTATTATAAGTGGTGCAGCCGGCCTGATGGTGGGGGCTGGTCTGCTTTTTCCCGGTGAGTATCGGCGTCTCGATTCCTTAAAGCGAATTGCTCCCAGAAGTTTAACCCTTGTCATGGGGGCAATGATTTTGTTGATTGTTGCAGCAATTGTAGAAGCATTCTGGTCATCCAGTGGTATGCCTGTTGTGGTGAAATATTGGGTTTCCGCCTGTAACTGGATCGTTGTATCGTGTTATCTAGCTTTGGCAGGGCGGAGAGTGAAATGAAACTCCATGAGATTGTGATTCAGATTCGCCCTCGTACCCCCTATCAGGCCATGGACCTGGGGGTTCTTATGGCTAAAAGATGGTTTCTCCAGCTTGTAGGCTTATGGCTTGCTGCTGCACTCCCTTTACTGATCCTCTCTTTTATCTTGGGTTGGCTTCTGCCTGGAAAAATTTTAACCAATGCTTTTGTATGTTTTTGGATTCTCCACCCCATCAGCGAACCAGTGATGATTAGCTGGATCGGCCCTGCACTGTTCGGGACTCCCCCTTCTTTTTTTACCACGCTCAAACGATGGCGTCAGGGTGTTTCCATTCTTCAGATAGCAGCCATTCTTTTCGGTCGTTTTAATCCCATGCGATCTTTTAATTATGCAGTACTGCAATTGGAGCAGTTGAGAGGAAAGCCTCGTAAACAGCGCTTACAGCAACTCTGTCAGAATCAGGACGGAAGTCTGGTGCTCACCCTATGCTGTTTTGCACTGGAGCTTTTAATAGCCTGTTCGTTGTTTATACTCGGTGTGACTCTTATTCCTGAGGAGATAAGATGGTTCACCACGGGGGAAGCCGCGTATGTGCTGGTAAGTTGGTTTCTTGTTGTTCTTTTTGTTGTTGCGACTCTTCTTGTTGCTCCTTTTTATGTCTGCATGGGATTTATGCTGTATATTTCCAGAAGAGTAGAGCTTGAAGCCTGGGATATAGAAATCGGATTCAAGGCTCTCAATGATCGACTCCACAAGGAGGCGGTATGAAGCTGTGTCCATATCTCCTTACCTTTGTCTGTTCTTTTGTATTTATTGCTACTCTTTCAGGATTCTGTGCAGCAAATGTCCATACTCCTCAAGAGGCTGCTGTCCTTGTAGAGGATGTCTTTGCCGATGATGATTTTGGAACGACCAAAGAAGTCACACGCTGGGTTCCCATAGAAAAGGAAAAGAAGCTGGAGAAAGATTCGAGCTGGGACAGGTTCTTCGAGTGGCTTGGTGAAAAAGTACGCAAGCTATTTACTGGAATCAGTGAATATCATTTTTCATTGGCTCGGTTGTTTAAACTATTGGTCTGCATACTTTTCGGCCTTGGACTAGGCTATCTGGGGTATCGATATCGTCATCTCATACCGCTGGATAGATGGCATGGAAGCCAAAGGAGAGTGGTTTCAACTCCGGAGATGCTTTTTGGACTGGATGTTCGACCTGAAAGCTTACCGGATGATATTGTAGCCGTTTGCAGAAAGATGTTGGAAAAAAAAGAGTTTCGGCAAGCTATCGGGTTGCTCTACCGCAGCAGTCTTTCCTGGATGGTACACAGGCAGAATATGGTACTCGAAGGCTCTATGACTGAAAAAGAATGTGAAGCCATGGTGTCTTTGGGGCGTCCTGATGCTGAAGCAGCATATTTTCAAACCCTTACAGAACATTGGATCCGTACAGCCTATGGTCATCAGGTGTTTGAACCCGAGATCTACCATACTTTGCTGACTGGCTGGAAGCAATACTACGGAGACCTGAAAATATGAAGTCTTCGCGTGCTCGTTTTCTCTCGCATCCAGCCCTATGGACCGGTGTGCTGGTATCATTATTTTGCTGTGGAGCATTGTATTGGTTTTTTCATAACTTTGAAAAGAAGAAATTCAAAGAAGAGACTGGCCTTTCGATGGCTGCCCGTATTAATCCCTTTCTTGCCGCAGAAAGATATTTGGGGGCCTCAGGCTGTGATGTGGAAAGTTATGCAGGACGCGATTTATTGACCAAACTTCCTCCGGCCGGTGATGTTATTCTTGTTCGTACATTGCCACGGGGAATCAGTGGAACCATTGCCGATCAGATTTATCACTGGGTCGAGGCCGGTGGGCATTTGATTTTTGTACCCGATTTTTCCAGTAGTGCAGAAGGACAGGTAAATACGTTATTACAAATGGTGGGCGTTGATATCATTGAAGATGAAAATGATTGTGATTGTTCAGAAGATGAAGATGAAGATGAAGATGAAGAGGATACCCCGGAGATTACCTATGATCATGATGTGGAAAACGTCTTGGTAACCAGTCTGAAAGAATATCCAATAGAACTTTCATTGCGGAGTACCAGGCGTTTGCAAGACATTGCGGGAAATGCCAGTTTCAAAATAGGATCTTCTTACGAACGGCGTCTGGTTGCACATGGAGATGAAGAGACTGTTGTTACCACAAAGAATCGTGACGGATCCTGGCTGCTTCAATATTCGGTCGGGGCAGGTAAAATCACGGTGATGGCCGAGACAGCTTTGTTTACAAATTCCTCCCTTGATGCCTTTGATAATGCTTTTCTTCTTTCAGTACTAACCGAAAAACAAGGAAAAATCTGGCTGTTATATGCAAACAGCAGCGATAATTTCATGGTCATTGTATGGAGAAAAATTCCACGTACCATTATCTGTGCAGCTCTTCTTCTGTTGGTTGTTTTGTGGAGTGTACAACAGCGTGTTGGTCTGCCCAGAGAACTTGTAACGAATGAGCAGCGAAGTGTTTTACAACATATTGAAGCAGTAGGGCAATTTCTGTGGAAGGCAGACCACGCAGCAGAAATGTTACAGGAAAATAGAGCGGAACTGCTGGCTGGCATTACCAGGAGAGCAGGTCTTAACGGTGACAGCAAACATCAGCGGGAAAAATTATACAGTTGGATTATGCAGAAGACAACAATGGGCCAGGCGGAAATCGAGTTGGCTCTTTATACTGATATTCAAAGCGAACAGGAGCTTGTTGCAGCGTCACAGGCCCAGCAGAAGCTTGTTATTTTGTTGCAGGGAGAACGAAAAGTATGACACAGAGTCAGGAGCCGTTGGAGGTTCAAATCCAACAGCACATTCCCATCATTGCCCAAGTTGAAAAAGAAATATGCAGACATGTGGTTGGCCAAAACAGGGTTGTCCGTGAAATGCTCATAGGTGTATTGGCATCAGGCCATATCCTGGTGGAAGGAGTACCAGGATTGGGAAAAACTTTACTCGCCAGAGTTATGGCCACCATTCTGGGGGCAAAGTTCAGACGTATCCAGTTTACACCGGACCTTATGCCCGGTGATATTACTGGGCATAGCCTGTTTGATGTGCAGAACAATCGTTTTACCATCCGCAAAGGACCGATTTTCAGCCATGTGGTTGTTGCTGATGAAATTAATCGTGCACCTGCAAAGACTCAGGCAGCCTTGCTTGAAGCCATGCAAGAGCAGCAGGTCACCATAGAAGGGAACACCTTTGCCCTCCAGCAACCCTTTTTGGTAATGGCCACGCAGAATCCAATCGAACAGGAAGGCACCTATCCTTTACCGCAGGCACAGATCGACCGCTTTATTTTTAAAATTTATATTCATTATCCTGAGGTTGAAGATGAAAAGGACATTGTGCAACTTGCAACTTTTGGTGTTCGTGGGGATGGGCTGCAGACAGAAGAAGCCAAACCCCTTCTCAATTCTTCCACCTTACTTGAACTGCAGAACTGCCTCAGCCGGATGACCATTGATCAACAGGTGCTTGACTATATAGTTCGCATTGTGCGTGCCACCAGAAAATGGAATGGTATTGAATATGGCGCAGGACCAAGGGGAGGGATCAATCTCTTGCGGGCAGCCAGGGGGTGTGCTTTGTTGAATGGTCGTCATTTTGTCACTCCGGATGATGTGAAGGAGATGTCGCTGCCAGTTCTCCGCCATAGGGTGAAACTCTCCGCAGATGTTGAAATAGAGGGCTATACGCCTGATCAGATTCTTATTGAACTTCTTGATTCCATAGAAACGCCACGTATCTGATGTTTTTTCCAACCAGACGACTCGCTGTTATACTCGTTTTCCTTCTATCTGGAGCATGCCTGGCTGATTTCTGGCCTGCAGTTGCAAATTTCTGGGCTGTTTGTGCCGCTTTTGGCAGTGGTTTAGTGCTCCTTGATGCATGGAAGGGGTGGCAACCTGCAGACTTGGGTGTACAGAGACATGTGCGTCATAGTCTTTCGGTTTCCGGAAAAACAAAGGTGGAACTGGAGTTAACCAATAACGACCGGAGATCGTTGACGATACAGTGTAAAGATCGCTGGCCCCAGGTTTTTGTTGCAGAAACAGTTCCTGCCCTGATCCTGCATCAGGGACAAAAGGTTATTGTCACGTACTCGCTGGAACCTCAGCAAAGGGGAGAGTATAGTGTGCCAGGCATTGATACCTTGATTGATTCGCCTTTTGGGTTGTGGAGAAAAAGGCGGCATTTTTCCTGTCTGGATAAGGTGCGTGTGTTTCCAAATTTTCGTGAACTCGGCAGATATTCGCTGTTGGCCACTCACCATCAATTAAGCCAGATGGGTATCAGAAAGCTGGTACGTCGTGGTCAAGGCAATGAATTTCATCAACTGCGAGAATATCGTGTTGGCGATTCATTGCAGCAGATAGATTGGAAAGCCACATCCAGATACCGAAAACCTATTTCCAAGGAATATCAGGATGAACGAGATCAACAGATTGTTTTTGTCCTGGATTGTGGCCGTCGTATGCGCCACAAAGAGCAGGGGAGAAGTCATTTTGATTACGCTTTGAACAGTATTCTTCTGCTGGCACATGTAGCTATTCGGCAGGGAGATAGCGTCGGCCTTTTTGCTTTTGGCCGGCAGACGACCTGGTATCCTCCTCAAAAACGAGAAGATGCAGTACGCTCTCTCCTGTTAGCCATGTACGATCTATATACAACCGCAGATTCGGCAGATTACCGTAAAGCAACCAGCGATCTGCTCTCCCGGCAGCATAGAAGGGCTCTTATGGTTGTTGTCACCAATAGTCGTGCGGAGGAACATGACGACGTACATGCCATGGTCAGGCAACTGCGGCGTCAGCATCTGGTTGTGGTGGCTGATCTGTATGAAAAGGAGTTGGATAAGTGCCTGGTTCATCCCGTTTTCAGCCTGCAGGACGCATTACGTTTACAGGCCTTGGTTCAGTATAAAAATACCCGAAAATTGCTCAAACTTCAACTGCAGCAGCTCGGGTGTCATGCACTGGATGTCACACCCGATAGATTACCTCCGGCTCTGGTCAATACCTATTTGGAAATTAAAAGTGCTGGAGCGCTGTAGACTGATGAAATGCTGCCGCTTCTGGTTGGCGCCTGTTTTTGAGATACTGTTTCTCAACTCCGCGGTCCCTATACGTTATGGCGGCTGGTAAAAGGCTCTGATGTCAACCATATGTCTGCTGTATATTCTTCTGCCCGCCATGCATTTGAACTGCAAATTTCGGATATGGGCAGACTCAAGCACAGGTAAGCAACAACGCTGGTGCAGGGCTGGTATTGCAATGTGAAGTGCTCCTGGTTACACGCTTGATAATGAGAGCTGATTTCATACGGGCTGCCAAACTGCTATTTCTTCTTTTCAGGACGTGAAAAGTGCTCCCTTAGGTATTTATTTTCTTAGCCCTTTTATGTCGTATGGAATGCTTTTTTCTTTTCCGGGGTTGGAAAAAACAGCAACTTGCGTTATGTTAGATATCCCAGGTTGAGTTGCTTTTTGTTCTTAGGGGAGAGGTAATATGTGGTACCCGGGAGTTTGCTTGGCTGAATGTACAAAGCAGATGTCGGATTTATTCGGGACAATGCAGGAAGCGTAATCAATCAGAATGGTCTTCATTTGGCAAGTTTTCTCTACTCCTTGGAAAGATGTTAAGGGGTATGAGCAGATTGAGAGCAGGTGAAGAGTTTGAAAGCTGGAACAGTAAAAGGGTAAGGAGCGCTATGGGAGTACAATCACTTTTTTGTTATGGCACCCTGCAGTCACCCATGGTCATGAAGGCAGTCGTTGGGGCTGCTTTTTCTGGCAAGGAAGCAGTTTTGCACGGTTTTGCACGGTATCGCATTAAAAAAACTGAATACCCTGCAATTACGGCTGAAGAAGGGTCTTCCGTCAACGGTAAGATGTACTGGGATCTTGATGAGGATGCCATTGCCAAGTTGGACGCTTTCGAAGGGGATAAATATGAAAGGGTTCCGGTAAAGGTAACTGTCGCTGGAGGTGAGGTGATCGATGCCTACGCCTATGCCATCAAGCCAGAGTATCGCAAACTTCTTTCTGGTGACCCTTGGGATTTCGACAGGTTCCTGCAAAATGGCCTGGAACGATGGATCAATTGGTTTGTCGAAGATCGTAGAGATCTTTTCGACAGGGGAGATTTGTAAAATTTCCTTCGGCAATTTGTAGATCAGACGCGTTATAAAGTCATCCTGGAATGATGTTCCGGGATGACTTTTTTACTTTGGTCCAGGTGAGTGACCTTTGCGAATTGCCCTGAGAAGTATGTTTCATGATTGCTCAAGAAAAGCCATGGATGCGTACCGATTTTGGCATTCTGAAAAATCATGGGAACTATAGGTTAAACGGCAATTCTTTTGTCAGCCTTAAGTTTTGGGTTGGCTCTGTATAACAGCACCATTTTGCCAATTAACTGGACCAGCTCACTGCTGGTATCCATTGCCAGGCTTTCAGCTGCTTCTTTTTTTCCTATGGGACAATTCTGTCCTATTTTTACTTTTATCAACTCATGGGCATCCAGTGATGTGGAAACAGATCTGATTACAGGAGCTGTGATTCCTTCACGACCTATATACACTGCCGGAACAAGATGATGGCCCAGGCTGCGAAGTGATCTCCTTTGCTGACTTGAGAGTCGGGTATCTGGAGGATTTTGGGCTGCGGTAGAGTCGTCATGACTATTTTTTAATGCGTTATCCATCTGAATGTAGGTATGTTAAAACTTTTTATAGTAAGGAACTTCCCACAGGTACACTGTGGAAAAATCCGGATTAAGGGGCACTGAAAAAATACATTATTCAATCTTGCTTGTCTCTCAACTTGGTAACGTCGTCGCGTAAATGGCTCAATACGGTCAGTATGGAACCATTTACGCGACGACGATTACCAAATCGATATCCTACGCAATTTTTGGACATGTAGTATTTTCAGGGACCCTAACCGAAAAGATTACTGACGATGCGATAACCTCCAACCCATGTGCCGATACTTGAACCTAGACCTGTGAGAAAAAACACCAGGAAAACCCGCAACAGTTTGTTTTTCCACCAACCCGAGAATTTGGAGATATCCTGTCCCACTTCTTCAAATTCCCTGACCACTGGCGGCTGGGTGAGAATCTGTACAAAAGCACAGACGTAGCCAGCACCGATGACAGGGGTTAAGCTGGTGATAGGAGCTGCTGCAAAGGCTGAAAATATCGTTGCAGGATGGGCTAAAGCAAAGATAGCGCCAATGGAACTGGGGATACCATTTGCCAGTATCCAGTAAAGTGCATTGGATCCCGCTTCAGTCGCACCCTGTTTTAAACCTATGAGTAGAATAGAGGTAATAATGAGTAGTGGAATGGACCAGCCTGCAACTTTCCACTTGCGAGAGACAGGGGGAATGGTGTTGATCTCTGCCATTCGCTCTTCATTGTTTTCATGGAGCCGTCGTGAGATACCAGCTACATGTCCGGCCCCTACGACGGCAACAATACGTGACCCCTCGGCAGACTTGATTTTTTCCGCCATATATATGTCACGTTCATCAATGAGAACACGTTTTGTGTCCGGAAAAGTTTGGCCAAGTTCTTCCATGAGCTCGGAGAGAACATCCTTCTGGCGTAACTCACAGAGTTTTTCTTCATCAATCGTGGTACTGTCAAAGAGACTTGCAACCATGGTTGAGAGGAGATACATTTTTTTCCATAATCCTGTTTCTCTCCAAGCTCTTCTCAGGGTTACCCTCACATCGCGATCACATAGATCCACAGGGATGGAAAATGTCTCTGCTGCCCGGGCGGCAGTAAGAAGTTCCGTGCCTGGTGCTATGCCGATCTGACTGCCGAGTTTTTTCTGGTATGCGGAAAGCACAAGATTTACAAATAAGGTTGCCAGTTGCTTATTGCGGATAATTTGTTTCAGATCCAGATTCTTCCAGCTTTTGCTTTCAGAAAGTGCCGTGTATCGTTTTTCATCCAGCTCAATACATACTCGATCAGGTTGTTCATGCTCAATAATGGACGCTACCAAATCCGCTGACTGCTGGGAAATATGTGCCGTACCAACGAGAAGTATAGTTTTCCCGTCGATATCATGGCAGGTGACGTCTTGTGGATAGTCGTTATGGTGTTGAGGTTCGTGCGTCATATTCTACTTTTTAATAAATGATCATTTGCGAAAGTTAAGGGTCGCGGAAAATAATACATATCCAAAAAAACGTAAGATATCGGTTTGATAACGTCGTCGCGTCAATGGTTCCATACTGGCCCTATTGAGCCCTTGGCACGACGACCTTACCAAATTGAGAGACAAGTAAGATTGGATAATTTATTTTTTCCGTGTCTCTAGGGCAAGATTCCTCTTTACGTTAGGAAGAATGTTTTTCTTATACATGCGTCAGTGGCAGGCCTATATATATTCGTCTCTATGGAGAAGTGAAAACAGGATACGTCCGCAAGAATATAGGCGTGAATTGGTAATAAAGCAAGTCGTAGAGAGTGGCTGGTGTTTGTGAGAAATATGCAAGGCATCACAGGACACGCTTGATTTTTCGGAAAGTACAAACAACACTTCAGAACGAAAAATTTTACAGGGGTATAGTCACAGCAAAGACGCTAAAGCAAGATGTGTAGCAGTGGCGACGGAGTGTTTGCATGTACATGATCTTTGCATTGTATTTCTGTAGTATGTCTAAAATTTTATACTGGGAATATCAGGTATATACCTGAAGTAAGATTTGGAGTGACTGCTTACAGTGCCCCTGATCCTTCCGCGACCAGACTGGTTTATGTATGGGACAATACATTACGCCAGCCTGCTGGCGAAAACCTCAGGTACCCTGAAAGCAGTTACAAATACAGGAAGGGTTCCAGATGTAGTCACTTACACTATGGGGAGTTACGATTTGAAGTATACATTGATCGGAGAAAAAAAGTTATTCACGGACATGCTCCAGGAAGGCTGTTCGAGATTACCCTTTTCCCCTGATAGGTGTTTCTTAGGAAAAAGCGTGCTCGCACTATTGAGTGGATGGCCGTGTTTATTTTTCTAATCTGTCTTGACCTGTGAAAAAAATCTTTCAGACAGCCTCCTAACCTTTTTTTATAACCAGTTTAGTGCCGGGGTGTATCATGTTGTTACCCAGGTTATTCCACTCTCTGATTTGGGAGGCAGAAACTTGAAATTTTTTGGCAATCGTCCAGAGAGAGTCTCCATTTTGGACTTGATACACCAGTTGAACAGCCGTATCAGGGAGTATGTCATCACTGTTCTTCTCCGAAGAATGTGGATTCTTCTTTTTTGATCCCTGGAGAACAATTATAGCCTGGGAGAGGTCTGCCACTTGCGACTCTGGAGAAGCTGACTCAGCCATCTGCACTTGCGGAGCAACTGGAGAGGAATTTGAGAGATACAATGCTATATGATCACCAGCCCGTATTTTTTTTACATTTCTGATGTTGTTCCATTGCTGAATGATGCGGACAGGAACATCGTATTTTTTTGCGAGTCCGGATAGCGTTTCCCCTGGTTTGAGTTCATGCAGAAGCATTTGACCTTCTCTTCCAGCCTTTGCGAATCTGCTTTCCGGTGTCTCCCCCTTTTTTAGAAGGATATATTTTGTCGCTCTATAGGGTATGCGCAGACGCTGTCCTTTTTTCAGAGATGCGGTTCGCAGTTTGTTCGCTTTGAGTAATGTGGTTTTATTGATACGGTATTTTCTACAAATGCTGCTAAGTGTATCGCCAGAGTAGACGGTGTGTGTTGTATAATCTGTTGTCACCACGGGATGAAGACGTTTGAGGTTTTTGGCAACAAGATTATGGGTGCCATGCGGGATTCGCATCGCATATGACTCGTTTCCGGGTGGAGTCTGGTTTTTTCGAAGCTCTGTATTCAGTGTTCGTAACTTTTTTACTGTGGTGGATGCTGACACTGCAATTGCTTCCAGATCAGTACCTGGCGGGATCGTTATCAGGTCGTATTTCTGGGGTTTCTTGTACTCTATGTCGTTAAATCCGTACTTTTCTGGGTTTCTTCCAACAATAATTGCAGCAAGCAGTTTGGGAACATAGCGTTTTGTTTCAAGGGAAAGGTGATTGTGGCTGGCAATTTCCCAGAAGTCCTTGGTATTGTATTTGCGTATGGCTTTACCTATGCGCCCTTCTCCGGCATTATATGCTGCAACGGCAAGATACCAGTCTCCAAATTCATCATATAAACAGGAGAGGTACTTTATGGCAGCAAGGGTCGCTTTGTTAGGTTCTCTTCGTTCATCTACCCATTTGTTTATACGCAAACCATAAAGTTTCCCAGTGCCGGGGATAAACTGCCATAGCCCTGCAGCGTGGGCTCTGGAGTATGCGGTGGGATTGTATCCTGATTCGATCATAGCCAGAAAAACCAGGTCTTTGGGGAGGCCTGCTTTCTCCAGTTCACCTTCTATGAATGTCTGGTATTGTTTTGAACGGGCAAGCCAGTGTGCAAAAGTTTTACGCTGGCGGCCCTGGAACTGGTTAATATAAAACTGGACCTGCTTGTTGACGATAACGGGAAAGTCATAGGTGATTTCTCCTGCTGACTTTCCTGCGGCAGGAGCATCCCATGAACCTGTTTTATCCAGTTCCTGCAATTCTTCAGTCAGTGATGGCTCTGACTCCATGGTAAGGTAGGACAGTTCATCCACAGTAGGGCTGGATTCTTCTTCCTGAAGAGTTTGGTTGTCTTTGCCTGCACAGGGTTGATAGTTGGGAGCATGGCCTGAACAGGCCGTAAGGGTGGCTAGGCAGACAACTACGACGGCTTGAAGGCAAAAACGTGCATATATGGTCATAAAAATCCGAAGGCGGGAATAAACGGCTAGTAGGTTGAAATCGTATTGTTTTTTTCGTAATCAGCAGTATGATATTGCGCCAATTAATTATAATTCCGCTTCTATTACCATTTATCGTAGTGGTTTTTCAAGGAAAATTGTGATGTTATCAAGTCTTTTTTGTGTTGCCCTTCTAAGCTGATACTGTATCTGGTATAAGAAGATCGTATACACACCCCCATAGGAAGTGGTTATACAAGAAGACAGAGTGAAGTTACGAGGAACGACGTGTAACCCCCTGTTTTATTCTGAAGCAGAGTGCCTTAATCAATACAGGAATAATGCGAAAATTTTTTAAATATACATTGTGGTTTTTTTTCATCCTTTTTCTGCTGGCGGCAATCACAGCCGCCGGTGGTCTCTATTACCTTGTGGTGGTAGAACCCGGTCCGGAAATAGAAGAAGAATACATTAACAGTATTTTAGGAAGAGAAAGCCCTGTGTTTTACAGGGACGGAGAAACAAAAATTGGAGTTCTGTTTGAAGATTACCATCGGCAGTACGTCCCATTTGACTCTATTCCTAAAGATTTTGTTTATGCTATTGTTGCTGCCGAGGATGGACACTTTTTTTCCCATTACGGTATCGATATCACAGGGATCGGCAGGGCCATGCTTGCCAATATAAAGGCTGGTCGTGTGGTTCAGGGCGGAAGCACCTTGACGCAGCAGGCAGCTAAAAATCTTTTCAAAAGAGAATCAAGAAGTTACCGGGCAAAACTTAAGGAACTTCTCTACGCCTTGCGCCTGGAACACCGATACAGCAAAGAAAAAATCCTGGAATTTTATTGCAACCAGTTTTTTGTAAGTGGCAATGGCCATGGTCTTGGCGTGGCCGCGCGATATTATTTTGACAAGGATGTTTCTGAACTTAACCTGCTGGAGTGCGCTTTTATTGCAGGAAGCGTTCAACGCCCAAATTATTATAATCCTTTTACAAAACACAACCAGGCTCATCCTGAAGAGGCTCGCAAAAAAGTCGACAAGCGTGTGCGTTACGTACTTGGGCAGATGTTGGAAAATGGAACCATAACCCGTGAAGCTTATGACCGGGTCATAGCCACAGATGTGGCATTTAATAAGGGGAAAATGCGGTTTCGAGTCAACACTGCCATGGATCTGGTAAAGGACGGGCTGAGCTCTTCAGTGGTAACACAAGCCTTAAGGCAGCATGGAATCTCAAATGTTTCCACTTCTGGCATCCGTGTTTATACCAGTTTGGATAAAGCTCTTAATCAAAAAGCACTGGAAGCCTTAAGACAGCAGCTATCATACCTGGGAATACGTCTTGAGGGGTATGATCGCACATCGGTGCAAACCGAATATGAAGAGCTTAAATATTCAGGTGACAAAGAATTTTTGCCAGGCGCTTTCATGTTTGGAGAAATCGTTGACGCCCCTCTCCCTGATGATGGTGTCGTCTGGGTGTCCTTATCCGATGATGAGCGTGCTCTGCTCGATCAGAGTGGACTGGATGAAGCTCTAGATGCTTATGTTATGCATGTCCGTGGTCGCTGGCAAAAAGCGACGGCACGGGATAGAAAACAACTGATCGGCCAACTCGTAGCAGGAGACAGCATTTATGTGCGGTTGCGAGAGCAGAACGATGACGGTACATGGCTGGTGGACCTTGAAAAGTATCCCTCTGTAGAAGGTGGTGCCATGGTCTTGCAGAAGGGGATGATTCGAGCCATGGCCGGCGGAATGACCGATCAGTATTTTAACAGAGCTGTTGATGCCAAAAGGTTGATGGGCTCCACATTCAAACCTTTTCTATTTGCAGCTGCCATGCAGTTGGGCTGGAGTTCAGTGGATCTGCTGGATAATAGAAGAGATGTGTTTGTTTTCATGGACAGGCCATATTTTCCCCGCCCAGATCATCACAGCGATCATGACTTTGTCAGTATGAGCTGGGCAGGGGTAAAATCGGAAAATGTCGCTGCTGTCTGGCTTGTATATCATTTGCTTGATCATGTGAGCCTGCCGGGACTGCGGGAAATGGCTCAGCACCTTGACATGGCTCCTCGAATTCAAGATGGCAAGAGCGAATCTTACGAGCAGTTTCGCAATCGTATCCGCGATCATTACGGTATAGTCATGAATAATGATACGTTCTACAGGGCTGCCTTTGAGAAGGCCAAGAGATCCCTGCGTGCTGATTTCTATTTCGACGGCCGCATTGAAGATTATCAGAGATTACTTCGGATACACGATGGCGTCAGCTTTGGTCAGTATCAGGAGTCCTTGCGTACTGCAATGGGGAGAAAGAGGGCAGGCGCTTCAGAACGAGCAGAGTTGTCGTTAAGGCTGGGGCTTTTGCATTTAAATTATGCTTCTCTTGACCAGGTGAGAATACGGCTTGAGCAGTATAGAAGTTTTATAGAAGCAAAGATCCGCCTGCATGATTCTTTTCTTCCTGACTATTCCCAGCCTCTTCCTTCCCGTCCTGAAGGTTTTTTGGTCAGAGATGGCTCGGGTAGAGTTCATTATACGTTGCGCTCTCCTTTGCCTGATGATTGGAATATTGTTTCCATTGATAGGATAGTGGAATATGTCGGCTCTCTGGATAGACAACAGCAGGAAAGGTTTTGGCAGAGGATACAGCTTGAAGAGAGTGTCACCTATGAGAGTCTGGTTCAGTTTACCAATCAAATAGCTGTTGAAGAGAGCGCATTGCGTAATAAACGCGCATATTCCCTGGAAGTTTTGAGTGAGGTTCGTGACTACAGGGTTATGCTCGGGCTCCGTTATCTTATCAGCCTCGCGCGACAGTCCGGAATAGAGAGCGAACTGGAACCCGTCCTATCTTTTCCGCTGGGCTCCAATGTAATCACACTTTTTGAAGCCACGCGGATGTACGAAACCATTATTACTGGAAAGCGCTATCAGGTCGGAGCTGCAGCCGAGATGACCGAACAGCTGGCCGGAGAAAGTGGAAGTGCGCCGGGAAAGGCGATAATTGAGCGTATTGAAGCTCCTGACGGCGAGGTTATTTATGCCTATAATGGAGAAAGTAGGTCGGTTTTTGATGAAAAGGTTGCTATGGGCATAACCGATATTTTGTACAATACTGTGCGTTATGGCACTGGCAGGTATGCAAGTGATCATGTTCGCCTGCACAGTGATAACATTGACAGAGAACAGGAGTTGGAAGCTCTGGACGTACCTGTTCCCCTGCTGGGAAAAACCGGTACCGCCAACAGGTACCGCAATGCTGCCTTTCTGGGTGGTGTTCCTGTGCTTACCGGTGCGAACAGTTCTCATTTGACTGTGGATGAGGGATATACCATAGGAGTGTATATCGGCTACGATGAAAATGCCTCAATGGTTCGCAAAAATAACCGAATCAGTGGCTCGCAGGGTGCTCTTCCTGCCTGGTCTGCCATAGCTGATGCTGTGTTGCAGATAGAGGCGACAGGTGATAAAGTCGATCCCATAGACCTTTCTTTTAATGGATTGAACCTTCAGTATTCCAATTCCGGCCAGGTGTTTGTGGTAGTTGATCCTGACGCTGGCGGAAAGCCCGTTGACGGAGCATCACCTTTTCAAGGGAATCTTGCTCCACAGGTTCCAAGCTGTTTGGCATATGGTCATGCTACCCTTGACGGACATTTTGAGCCAAAACGATTCTTTCTTCCTTATTGGAAAAATACTCCGTGATTTGATGTTGTGGGTGTTGGTGACGAGCGACGTTTGAACGCGCTGGAAATAAAGGAAAGTATCTTCAACGCGGTTTTTTTTGGCGCAGGAAGGGGACAAGCAAGGGCATGTTGGGAGGTAGAATATCAAGACGTTGATCTAACTCTTTGAAATTGTATGGTTGTGTTTCTCTGGAATGCAGATTGCTATGAGAAATACGGATACAACCGGTTGTATGAACCAACAATGTAAGAGGAGTTTGTCATGATACGAGTATTTTTTAGCTGTTGTTTTGGATTGCTCTTTATCACGGGTGGCAGTGTCGTGGCTGGGGATTTGCACTCAGCTTTGGATATTGATAAAGACGGATATGTCACAGCTCACGAGGCGGAGGTTATGCCGGAATTGATAGAGCAGTTTGCAGTTCTTGATGCCAACAGGGATGGTAAACTCGATGCAGCTGAATTAAGTTTGTTTAATGGGTAAAGCCATAGTTCTTCATCTATGCAGGGAGCATCCCGAGGAAAATTGAGCCAGCCGGTGCGAGTTGTTGTTTTCTATCGGCTTTCACTGGCTGTCAGCTTGGAGGCATCCCTTCTGGTCTTGTTGCGTGGCTGTTGTCCCAAAGCGGTCAGGTAGCGTAGTTTCTTAGCTGCTATGCATTGGTCCTTCCGCGGGAACTGTGCTGCTTTTTCGGTATTTTCTTACAGAAAGCGATTGTCCCTCCTTGTATTATCTGATATCCTTTCGCAAATTTTCAGACTAGTTCCATTGTCGTGAATGGTTAGTACGTGGAGATTGTAGGCTCACTGCTGTCCTGTGGGCTGACGCTGTAATTCCTTTTTTTCCTGTATTTTGTTTTGCATAGTGATCTGATAAGCTGAATCAATACCAGTATTGAGATTGGATTGCTGTCGTCTACTGGAAACCTGATCAAAGAAATCGTTGACTAGAAGATACTATCTGCCATGCCTATTCTTGTAACTGTTCGTTATATAGTCTTTTTCGCTTGTTTTTCTCTGCTCTTGAATGGTTGTGTTGCCCAGAAAAGTTCGGTGCAGCCATATGAGGCCAGGCAGCAGCGAGAAGCTGCTCTGCAAAATGCAGGTCTGGAGCAGCAGTACCGTATAAAGACAAAACAACAAAATGAGGAAACTGCGTCAGCCGAGAAAATCAAGGACGTTTTGATGCCGACGATGAAGCTTATAAATGATCGAATTTATGAGTATGAACAAAAACTTGATGCCTTGAATGCTCTGAAGAGCAGCTTGTCAGAGAAAGATGTTTCTCAGGATACTCTTGATCAGCTTGATAGTTGCGGCAGGTCTCTAAAGGATATTCTGGTTGAGTACAATGCTTTGAATCAACGTCTTCTTCAAAAGACCGAATTAGAGGCTGCTCAACTTATTGCTGGAGAATCTTTACTGAGAATCAGCGAGAGAGATATCGCATTTCTGGAAAGTGACTGTAAGTCACTGATGGTCAGCCCTTCGGAAATGACACCACAGGGAATGAGTCAACCCGTATTGCGCAATCTGCATAGAGAGGAAATACAGTTAAAAGAGTCATTTGCAGCAGGCGATTATGAGCTGGTCGTTACATCGTACCAGGATCTTCCCTTGGATGATGGTCAAAAGCCGTCCTTTGATGCGACGTATTTATATGGACAGGCCTTATTGAAGACCAGACAGGAAAATAAAGCCAGGGAAGTGTTCATTGAACTGCTGGAAACCATTCGGAGGCAGGACCAGGCCTTATGGGAGTTCCGTCTCGAGCAATTGATAGGTGATCTGGAATTTGGTTTAGGGTCGTATGTTCAGGCAAGGGAAAGATATCGTGAGATTCAAAAAACCTATAAAGATCTGGAGAGTAAAAATAATTGGGCTGAACAGCAACTGAATGCACTAGAGTTATCGAGTCGTCAGAGTGATGAAGTCAGTGACTATGCGGCACTGTTGAAAAATTTTCTTGCTTATAATCCGGAACGTGATGGGTATGTAGTTGTGCAGCAGGCTCAGAGCTATCTGGAAAAACATCCCTATTCTCCTGTGGCATCAAGTGCTGATCAATTATTGGCAATGGCTCAGCTTGAGGCTGACAAATGGTTGAATCAGGTTTTGAAAAAAGCAGATTCCCTGGCCAAGCAGGGAAAATATCAGGAATCCCAACTGTTACTGGAAAGAGTCCCCAGAAATATCATCCCTCCCGATAAGCAGGAGTCCATACGTCGTAAGAGCGAGCAACTGATAACTGCAGAATCCATTGCCGTGGAAACCAGCCGGCTTGTCGAGGAACAGGAACTCCAGGAACAATGGAATGATGCGATGGGCCTGTTGGAAACCAGAAACTACGATCAGGCCATAGAAAAATTTACAGCCCTGCGAACAACTTCATATGGTGAAAAAGCCACTGCCAAGGTCGATGAAGCAGCAAAACTGGCCGCAGAAGCTGATCGTCGCAGAGCTTCTGATCTTTTTGTCCGGGCCAAGCGAACCAACGATGTCGAGAGTAAGAAAAAGCTGCTTTTCACATCAAGAAAATTGCTGCAGGATATTCTGATAAAATATCCACAAGCCGGGCTGTCTGACAAGGTTAAGCGACATCTGCAGAGTGTGGAGCAGGAGATTCAAAGTATCGATCCGACCCTTCTCAATATGCCGACAACCGTCGGTGGAGATATCTACCTCGATAATGAGGTACAGAAACAACCTGTGGCAGCAGATGAAAGTCCTTTATCCGGTGAGTAAAGCTACATTGACGAGAGCTATTAATTAAGGAGTGAGCACACAATGGAGAAAAACCGAAATCTGAAGATTGGAGCCCTGATTGTCTTGCTGGTAATTTGGTCAATCTGGGGTGGTGTGAACAGTCGAAACGCGAAAACTTATAAGCTTGAACTAGAGGCAGCCCATCAGGAGATTGCCGCACTTCAGGCAGAGACGAAACCTGCTGCGCCTGTCGTCGAAGTTGATAAGGTCGGCTCGTCTCTGACTAAAGAAGCCCTGGAACAACTTAAACAAGAGAATGAAAAACTGCACAGCGAATTGAAGAAAATGCACCATGCGGTAAAGCAGATGCAGAAAGCCCGTGAAGAATTAGTGGCTCTCCGTAAGGCATCTCAACGCCATGCAGCAGTTATAACTCAAAAGGAAGCCTTGATCGGCAAACTTGAAGAAGCGTTGAAAGCTGAGTCTGAAAAAGACAGCAGTACTGAAACTATGGTGGAGCAACTGAATCAAAAACTGACAGCCTGTGCCACCGCGCTTGCGGAAACCAGGGACAAACAGGCCCAGCAGGCGAGTCAGGTAACCGAGTTGAAGCAACAACTTGCAGTAGCGCAGGAAAACTTGGCTGCAAACGAAGAACAGTCAGATGCCTGCGGGGACAGCGGCAGAGAACGGTTGAGCAGATTGGCCATTGACTATGAAACAGCCCAGGCTCAGATTATCGGACTGGAAAAAATTGTTGAAGAGAAAAATGCAGCCCTTGCAGAAACCAGTAGAGAACTGGATAGAATTAAGATCAATATGGATGTTCTCTTAGGCAAAATTTCAGATCAACAGGATATTCTTCAAGAGCAGGAACAGGAAAATCTTGAATTGGTAAAGGAGCTGACTCTCAAAAACAAGAAACTTGCCGACTTGGAGGACCAGCTTAATCAGACTCCTCTTCAGGAGTAGTCAAACAGCCTGTCCGAAATTATGCGGGAGATTTTTTCCCAATAGAATACAGACAAACAGGAGCAACTATGCTCCTGTTTGTCTATTTTATCCTTCCAAAGTACATATTTCGTGTGGGTATTTTGCCTCATAATCGGTGGAATGCCATCCGTGAAGCTATCTCTTGTGACTGATCACAGACACTCCACGAAGTCTCCTGCTAGTCACTTATCTCTCTGAACGATCGCGATTTCACCCATAGATAGGCTTATGGAGTCTGCGCTTATCTGCGAAAAATCGCGCTTGTTAAAATATGCAGCACCTGTGGGCAGTTACACAACCATATGTATGCAGTCTAATTTATCGTATATTCGGGGTCTGTACTTACTTGGATTTGTGAAAAAAAACTCATTCCTTGACAGACACTCGTTAGCCTGGTTTGTCTTCAGAGACGATTTTTTTTGAATGCACCCTTTTGAATGGAGTTTTTGAGATTGATGAAGTATGTCTGAACGTATTGATTTTGCGTGCTAAAGTGGTGGTAAAAATGCAGGGGTAAACGATGGAAAGCGAAGTTGGCAGCTTTCCAGTCATTGACAAAGTTAAGCGTGTCGCTTACTTCTGTGTCAACTTTATTCGCTTGGAGCAGTGAATAACCAACTCTGATAGGAGGCGGGAATGACTAAGATACATGAAAATACTATAAAGTTACAGCATTGTGAAATTCATTATCTTTCTGCAGGTCCTGCAGATGGCCCTGTGGTTGTTCTATTACACGGTATGAAGTTCAAAGCTGAAACGTGGCAGCAACTAGGAACCTTGGAGTATCTTGCAGGTCTGGGGCTGAAGGTTCTGGCTGTGGATATGCCAGGTTTTGGTAAAAGTCCGGCGTGTGATCAGGTACCCGTGGAGGTTCTTGCAGAATATATACAGGCCCTTGATTTGCCAACTGTCACCTTGATAGGGCCTTCCATGGGAGGGCGTATCGCTTTGGAGTTTACTCTGCAGCATGGCAGACTGATTGACAGACTGGTACTTGTAGGGGCTGTAGGGGTAGAAGAGAATCGTCAGGAACTTCATAAGATACAGCAAGCTGTACTTATTCTCTGGGGTGAGCAGGACCAGGTATCTTCTCCTGCAATGAGCGATATTTTGCTGAAAGAAATAGTTAATTCCGAGCGCATCTTTTTTGTAAATGCACCCCATCCGTGTTATCTGGATCAACCAGATAAGTGGCATGCAGAGTTGAAAAAATTTTTGTGTAAACAGTAAGAAAAAAAGAACGGACAGTATTCATGGGAAAAACACTCATCATCGCTGAGAAGCCCAGTGTGGCAGGAGATATCGTTAAAGCATTGCCTGGTAAATTTACCAGGAGCAAGACTCATTTTGAAAGCGATGACCATATTGTATCCTATGCTGTTGGCCATCTGGTATCCATTGCTTATCCAGAAGAAATCAACCCTGATTTTCAGAAATGGACGTTGGATAACCTGCCGATTTTACCGGAACAGTTTCCTTTGAAAGTTCTTCCGGGAACCAAGGCGCAGTACAATGCCCTCAGTAAGTTAATTCGGCGACGCGACGTGGACGTCATTATAAATGGATGTGATGCCGGGAGAGAGGGTGAGTTGATTTTTAAATATATTTTAAAACAGGCTGCAACTCGATCGATCACTGGAAAACAGATTCAGAGGTTATGGCTTCAATCCATGACCCAGGATGCCATACGTCAGGGATTACAGGATTTACGAGATGATGAAGAGATGCAGCCTTTGGAGGATACGGCATTATGTCGTTCCGAAGCTGACTGGCTGATAGGCATTAATGCAACCCGTGCATTAACCTGTTATAACTCTCGTTTTGGTGGATTTCGCAAAACCCCTTGCGGCAGGGTGCAGACGCCAACGCTATCCATGTTGGTGAAACGGGAAGAAGAACGAAGAATTTTTAAACCGACTCCGTATTGGGAGTTACATGCTACTTTTTCCTGTGACGATATTACCTACCAGGGTGTATGGATTGATCCTGAATTCAAAAAAAATGAAGCGGAACCCCATGGTCGACAGAATCGGATATGGGAAAAGGGCAGGGCTGAAGATATTTTTTCCCTGTGTAAGGGAAAGCCGGCAGCCATACAGGAAACGAAGAAGAAATCAACGCAGGGAGCACCGCCTCTCTATGATCTGACGTTGATGCAGCGCGAGGCGAACAGTCGTTTTGGCTTTTCTGCTAAGAATACGCTGGGGCTTGCACAGGCACTGTATGAAAAGCATAAGCTGATCACCTATCCCCGTACAGACAGCCGCTGTTTACCGGAAGATTACCTCCCAACTGTCAAAGAAGTCCTTGGGCAACAGTGTAAATGGCAGTTTGGAATTTTTGCCGGCGAAATTTTACAGCAGAAGTATCTGAAAAAGGATAAACGCATTTTTAACGATAAAAAAATCAGCGATCACTTTGCTATTATCCCAACTTCAAATCTGCCTGCGACCCTGTCTGAACCGGAAAGCAAGATTTATCAGATGGTTGTACAGCGATTTTTGGCTGTTTTTTTTCCCCCGGCCGTTTTTCATAACACCAGGAGGCTATCTCTGGTAGAAAAGGAAACATTTCTCACAGAGGGCAAAATTCTGGTAGAGCCTGGCTGGAAAAAAGTCTACGGCAGTACAGGTGGAGATGGTGAAGATAAAGCACTTCAGCCTCTTCCGGACGGCAGACCAATTGTTTGCAGCGAGATAGATATGCAGGAGCATGAAACCAAGGCTCCACCGAGGTTTAATGAGGCAACTCTGCTTTCGGCCATGGAACATTCCGGTAAATTGGTTGATGATGAGGATCTCGCAGAAGCAATGAAAGAGCGAGGTCTGGGAACACCCGCTACCAGGGCAGCCATAATCGAAAAACTGTTGAATGAAAAGTACATTGTTCGAGAACAGCGCGAGTTGGTTCCCACGGGAAAGGCTTTCGAACTTCTCTCTCTTCTCACTGCCAGAAGTATAGACGTTTTGGCCTCCCCTGAACTTACTGGAGAGTGGGAGTATAAACTCAATCAGATTTTAAAGGGAAGCATGACCCGTGAACAATTCATGGCTGAAATCCGCAAAATGACAGCCGGTATTGTGGAAAAAGTTAAAAGTGGGGAAGAGGGGAGCAAACACGAAGCAGCGTTTTCGCCGGTTGATGGGCGCAAATTTTTTGAAACAGCAACCGCCTTCGAGTCTGAAGATAAAAAATTGATGATTCGTAAAGTGCTTGGGGGCCGCATTATGAGCGAGGATGAGGTTGTCAGGCTTATACAGGGGGAAACCCTGGGGCCGTATGATGATTTTCGTTCTAAAAAGGGCAAACCATTTACTGCCGCGGTAAGAGTTAATAATTCAAAAGTCGAATTTTTATTTGCAGATTCAACTGAAGATCTCGATATAGAGGAAATTAAAAAACAGGGTTCTTTGGGAACCTCGCCCGCTGATCAGACAAAGGTTTATGAAACACCGGTTGGTTTTCTTTCTGAATCGGCTCTTAACGGCGATAAGGAAAAGGGATTGAGAATTTCAAAAGTAATCCTTGGCAGGAGAATTGATCGGGAACACATCGAACAACTGCTCAGTAAAGGTAAAACTGAGCTTATAAATGGATTCATATCCAAAAGGAAAAAACCTTTTGACGCCTTTCTTTTGCTGGACAAGAAGGGCAAAATAAGTTTTGAGTTTCCTCCAAGAGGTAAAAAGAAACCTGCTCAAAAGAAGGCTGAGAATAAGGCGTGATGCAAAACACGCAGATGGCTGACCGCAGGAATTTATCAGAGAGCATATGAGACAGTTAAAAAAAGAACATAGAGAAAAAAGCGGTCTGGAGCTTGCCGCTCTTGCAACTCAGGTTGCGTTGGACACCAAGGCAGAAGATCTGGTTGTAATGGATGTTCGGGGTATTGCTTCCTTTACAGATTTTTTCGTCGTTATGAATGGACGTTCCACCCGGCACGTTCAGGGGCTTGCTGAAGCCATTGAACAGGAACTGCGGTCCAAACGGGTGAGCAGTAAGCATAGTGAAGGAATGCGGGAAGGGAAATGGGTCCTGCTTGATTTCAGTGATATCGTTGTGCATATTTTTTATCATGAAAGCAGGCAGTTTTATGATCTTGAGGGGCTCTGGCATGATGCTCCCAGGCTGGACCCGGAAACGTTAATACGAGATCACTTATAAGGGTATCAAAACCACTACAATAAACGAGACTGGCAGATGAAATATATCAGCACTCGAGGTGAAATCGAGCCCATAGGGTTCTGTGATGCTGTAATGATGGGGTTGGCCAGAGATGGAGGATTGCTTCTCCCTAGTGCCATTCCCCAGATCAGCGAAACATTGCTGGATACCTGGCAACGACTGACATACCAGCAGTTGGCTACGGAGATCCTTGATCTTTTTAATGATGATATACCCAAACATATCCTTGAGGACATGGTGGAGCGATCTTATGCCTCTTTTGACCATCCCCATGTAACTCCCATGACGGAAAAGGGAGGGTTGTATATTCTTGAACTTTTCCATGGACCCACTCTGGCATTTAAAGATGTTGCCCTGCAGCTTCTCGGCAATCTGTTTGAGTACCAGCTCGCGCAGAAAGGCGGATTTATGAATATCCTCGGCGCGACATCGGGGGATACAGGAAGTGCTGCAATTTATGGCGTTCGAGGGAAAAAAGGTATAAACATCTTTATTCTTCACCCCCATGGCAGAACCAGCCCGATACAGGCCCTGCAGATGACCACGGTTCTGGATCCCAATGTGTTCAATGTTGCGGTAAAAGGAACTTTTGACGATGCGCAGTCCATAGTCAAATCTCTGTTTAGTGATCTACCGTTTAAGGATGCCTATCATCTTGGGGCGATCAACTCAATCAACTGGGCACGGGTGCTGGCACAGGTTGTCTATTATGTTTACAGTTATCTCAAGCTCCGCAAACTGGGACATAAACACGTCGATTACTCAGTACCCACAGGAAACTTCGGGGATATATTTGCCGGTTATGTGGCTCGAAAAATGTTGCCCCAGGGGTGTATTCATACACTTATACTGGCCACCAATGCCAATGATCTGTTAACGCGGTTTGTTCTGCACGGCGACTATTCAAAGGGAACCGTTCAGGCCACATCCAGCCCTTCCATGGATATTCAGATAGCATCCAACTTTGAACGCTATCTGTATTATCTCCGGGATGAGGACGGCTCCAGGGTAAAGGCTGACATGGAACAGTTTACAGCCACAGGTACTCTTGATCTTTCAGGGCTAACAGAGCGTGTTGCAGGTGATTTTCGATCTACTTCGGTTAGCGAAGAACAGACGGTGGAGACTATTCGTTCTTTTTATGAACAGGAAAAATATCTCCTCGACCCCCATACCGCCGTGGGCGTGAAAGCTGCCTGGGATTGCAGAGATGCAGATCGCCCGGTGGTTTGTCTGGCAACAGCCCATCCTGCAAAATTTGGTCAGGCCGTTCTCCAGGCTATTGGCAAAGAGCCTGAGTTGCCTGTGGCTCTGAAAGGGCTTGCGGAGAAGGAGAGCAGGTGTTCGGTAATGGAAGCTGACGAGGCATCCATACGTTCCTATATTGAGGCAAACGCTATCCAATGATTCATATGGAGCAGTATCGTCAACATGTTGAAGAGGCTGTGGCCTTTTTACGCGGTAAACTGGAGCTTACCCCTGCTGTTGTGATACAGCTTGGCACAGGATTGGGTGGTTTTGGAGAAGTGCTGCAGAATCCGCAGGTCATTCCCTATGGAGAAATTCCACATTTTCCTTTGTCAACGGTGGAAAGTCACAAAGGAAACCTGATCTGCGGGCGTCTGGGAAGTTTTGATGTAGCTGTTCTTCAGGGACGCTTTCACTACTATGAGGGCTACTCCACCCGTGAAGTCACTTTTCCCATCCGTGTCCTTTCGCAGCTTGGAGTTGGCAAGGCGATTATCACCAACGCCAGTGGCGGGCTTGACGTCAGGTTTAATCCCGGCACGATCATGATCATGCAGGATCATATCAACCTGCTCCCTGAAAATCCCCTGCGCGGCCCCCATATAGAACAATGGGGAGATCGTTTCCCCGATCTTTCTCAGGCATATTCTCCGCGACTTCTTAAACTGGCAGAGCAGGTTATAACAAAGATCGAGCTTGCCGATACAGCTGTTGGAACCTATGTCTGTATTCCTGGACCCAGTCTGGAAACACCAGCTGAAACGCGTTATCTCAGGATGATAGGTGCAGATGCCGTGGGAATGTCTTCTGTTCCGGAAGTCATCGTAGCCAACCAGGCTGGCATGGAGGTAATGGGCCTTTCCGTTGTTTCCAATGTCAATGATCCTGATAATTTTCAACCCATTCTGCTGGAAGATATTGTTCAGGCGGCGCAAGATGCCGGTGAACGATTGAAGCAGCTGATTGTTGCATTACTTGAGGAAATATAGACATGGCTTCACAGTCTGTGGATCTTATAGTTACCGGACGCTACCTTTTGACTATGGATGCGCAGGCAACGGTGATAGAAAATGCGGCGCTGGTTATTGACCAAGGGAAAATCATTGACCTTGGCAAGCGTGAAGAACTGTTGCTGCAGTATCAGGCAACGAGACTGCTGAAGGAAGAGCACGGCCTGATCATGCCGGGGCTGGTAAATGTTCATACCCACGCAGCCATGGCCTGTTTCCGCGGATTGGCTGACGACCTGCCGTTGATGGAATGGCTGCAGGACTATATTTTCCCCGTGGAAGCTGCCCTGACCGGTAATATGGTCTATACATCCAGTCTGCTCTCCATGTGTGAAATGATCAAGTCAGGTACCACTTCGTTTTGTGATATGTATCTGTTTGCCGGTGAAGTCGGCCGTGCTGCTGAGAAAGCGGGGATGCGCTCCTGGATAGGCGAGGTGTTATATGATTTTCCTTCTCCCAACTACGGAGACTTGGAAAATGGATTTATCTATACCGATGAACTGCTTCAACAATACAGTGGGCATGACCTGATCACTGTTACCATTGATCCTCATTCGGTATATACCTGTTCTCCTGATCTACTCAGGCGGCTGGGGAAGCTGGCTGAGAAGAACGATGCTCTGTACAATATACATCTTTCTGAAAACGATGACGAGGTACGCACCTGTAAGGAACGATATGGTTGCTCCCCTGTGGAGCATTTGGAAAAGCTCGGTCTTCTACAGGGTAATGTACTGGCTGCCCACTGTGTCAAAGTAACCCCGAGTGAAATAGCACGTATGGCTGAAAAAGGCGTTGCTGTTGCCCACTGCCCGGAATCCAATATGAAATTAGCATCCGGGTTTGCACCGGTCGGTGATATGATCGAGAACGGTCTGACCGTCGGTATCGGAACTGATGGTGCTGCTTCAAATAATGATGTGGATATGTTCGGAGAGATGAACACCGTGGCCAAAATACATAAAATGGCAAGGTTAGATCCCACAGCCATGGATGCTTACACCACTCTTTATGCCGCAACCATGGGTGGCGCGAAAGCTCTTCATGCTGACCGTGCTATCGGCAGTTTGGAGAAGGGAAAGCAGGCAGACTGTATTATCCTGGATCTTAACCAGCCTCATCTGACTCCTCTGTACTCACCGATATCGCATCTCGTATATGCAGCACGGGGATCGGATGTGCTGCATTCTGTTATTCAGGGAAAGGTGGTTATGGAAAACCGAAAAGTTCAGACCCTTGATGAGAGAGAACTACTGGAAAAGATGCAACTTATGGGCCGAGAGATCAGAAAGCTGCGTAAAGCCGGTTGACAGCAATTGTTTCCTGATGCTATTATTACCTTCCTTTAGTGGAGTTACGTTAATTTTTTCGTAGAGGTGTCCCCCATGTTCGGACTTGGTATGCCGGAGTTAATTATTATTCTGGTGATTATTGTAATTATTTTTGGAGCCGGGAAACTTCCTGAAATCGGAAGTGGTATCGGCAAAGGCATTAAAAATTTTAAAGATGCGACCAAACAGGACGAAGAGCCGAAATCCATAGATAACGATTCCGACAAGCAGGCCTGATGGCTGAACAGCCATAGCGCCTTTTTGGCGTGGCAGGACAGAATTCCTTCTGGAGGGATATAATGTTTGGACTGGGAACACCAGAATTACTTATCATATTTGCTATAGCTTTTCTCGTCTTTGGTGGTAAAAAACTTCCAGAGCTTGGTTCTGGGCTGGGAAAAGCCATCGGGAGTTTCAAGCGCGGTTTGCATGACGTAGAAGAGGCAGGACGGGATGTAAAAAACAGCTTGCCCGGTGTCAAAGAGGTTACTGAAATACGTGGAACTGTGGAAAAAGCCAGAAAAATTACAAATGTGTTAAGGTGACCTGGGTATTTTGTTGAATTTCCAATATTCTCACTAAAATACTCCATAGATTGACCAAGGACGCCTACATAGTGCGTCCTTTTTTTTTCTCCGTGTTTGGGGTCATAATTACCCGACATCTGGTATCTGGTTGTTTTGAGGGCAAATTTCCCTTTGTTCTTGACAACTTGCCACTTGTTCTGTAATTTTCTTCCCTTGCAATCCAGATACGTTTCGAGTGACGTCCGCCAGTCACGGAATTACGCCTGCTTGTATTGATTTTCTCCAGTTGTCCTGGGTGAAAGAAATCCGCATCACAAAGAAAGACTTTTCAGGAGTAACGCATGTGCCGATTAGCTCTAAAAAGCGCAGATGAACCATTTTCTCCATACGAAATGCTCATGGCTATGGAAGCCATGCAGGAAGGGTATGATGGGAGCGGGCTTGGTTTATTACTGCGCGGCATCGAGTTTGACGACTTCAAATTGAAGCCCAATCACGTCATTCTCTCAGGAATCGCCCATACAGAAAACGCTCTGCAGCGTATGGCCGATTTCATGGGAGAAAGTGGATATGAATTAAAATATCAGCATGAGTTCGATATGCGACCCGGCATTATCGAGACTCGAAATCGAAAACGCTTTAAATATGTGGTGCGTGTCTATAAGACGCCCGACTGGAGTAACCTGACTCAGGATGAGCAGGAGCTGAGACTTACTGAAACCAGGCTGGCCTTGCGTAAAAACGGAGAGGATCACGGCGGTGATTTAACAATATTTTCTCTATGGTTTGATGTCATCATGATTAAAGAGGTCGGCTGGCCTCTGCAGATCGGTGATGGCCTCGGCCTGGATGATGATCGTATCAAGGCCCGTGTCGTAATGGCCCAGGGCCGCCAGAATACCAATTACGGTATCAATCTGTATGCCTGCCATCCCTTTTTCATTCAAGGGATTTCCACTATGACCAATGGTGAGAATACAGCGTTTATTCCTATCAAGGAGTACCTGCTTGGTCGTCATATTCCAGGATATCTCGGGTATCACAGTGACTCAGAGGTGTTTACCCATATTTTGCACTATACAACCAAGGTACTCAAGCTTCCTCTGGAGGCATACAAGCACGTTATTACGCCGTTAAAAACAGAGGAATTGGATCATCATCCTCAAGGGGATTTTCTTAAAGGACTGAGAACAGCATGCAGACGTCTGATCATTGACGGTCCCAATGCAATTATCGGTACCCTGCCGGATGAAACCTGCATGCTGGTAATGGATCAGAAAAAACTTCGCCCTGCAACTGTTGGTGGACGTCCTGGTGCATGGGCAATAGCTTCCGAGATGTGCGGTGTTGATGCGTTAGTCCCAGATCGCGATCCTGCCCTTGACTTCCAACCTATGCGGGAACATACAGTTATTATTCCACCAGAAAGAAAGGAACTTAAGATATGGTCTCAGTTCGATCCATTTACAATACCCCAAGCAGCTTAACCTATCATGATCTTCCTTGGATTATTACGCACAGGGAAGATCGCTGCACGCTGTGTGGTCAATGTACAGCTGTTTGCCCTGTAGGTGCAATTTATCTGACCTATCGCAGGCAGCGAGTGCCAAAATTGGATGTACTCAAAAAGCAACGTGGCAATGAGTATCGGCATTTTGTAGGCATCAGGCAACAGACAGACGTCAGCAAACGTTGTATAGGTTGTGGAATGTGCTCCATGGTTTGTCCCAATGAGGCCATTGGACCACATCCAAATACCAATGAAAACCGCTCAGCCTTTGTTCGCAGTCAGAAAGGTGACGCCTTTAAGCGTGGCGGTCGTAGAAATGCTCCAGGTAAAACCATTCTGGATCGTATTTCTTTTGATCGTATTTCCATGCTGACAGATCCTGCACTGGATGCAGGGCGTCATGAGTTTAACTACAATACGATTCTCGGTCGAATACTGCCTCCTGAAGAGTATCTGAAACGTAAGGCCTCCGGAGAATGGATTCCGCCTACGCGGGAGATTTTCCCTTTCATCATCGGTTCCATGTCTTTTGGTGCACTGTCTCCGAACATGTGGCTTGGGCTTCTTCAGGGTGTTGCCTACTGTAATGAGGTACTTGGCATACCAGTTGTCATGGCCACAGGTGAGGGCGGGTGTCCGCCGTGGATCCTCAAAAGCCCATTTTTGAAGTATATCATCTTGCAGATTGCTTCCGGTTACTTTGGCTGGGATGAGATTATCCGGGCTATTCCCGAGATGCAGTGCGACCCGGCAGCCATTGAAATCAAATACGGGCAAGGTGCAAAACCCGGTGATGGCGGATTGCTAATGTGGTTTAAGGTCAGTAAACTGATTGCCAGACTTCGGGGGGTACCCGAAGGTGTTGACCTGCCATCTCCTCCAGTTCATCAGACGCTTTACTCGATTGAGGAGAGTGTCATGAAGATGATTCAAACCATGTCAATGGCCTTTGGTTTCAGAGTGCCTGTTTATCCGAAAATCTCAGGGTCTACTTCTGCTAAAGCGGTGCTGAACAATCTGGTCCGCAATCCGTATGCCGGTGGCTTGCTTATTGACGGAATCGACGGTGGCACTGGTGCGGCCTATGATGTGAGTATGGAGGCAACAGGCCATCCGATAGCTTCAAATCTAAGGGAGTGTTATCTCGATCTCGTTGCCCAGGGCAGGCAGAATGAGATTCCACTGTTTGCAGCTGGCGGAATAGGCAAAAACGGCAATGTTACCCAGAATGGTCTGGCTATGATTATGCTCGGAGCATCCGGAGTGCATATAGGTAAATATATCATGCAGTCTGCTGCGGGTTGTCTCGGCAACGAGATGGGACGGTGTAATGTCTGTAACGTGGGCATCTGTCCAAAGGGTATAACCAGTCAGAATGAAAAACTGTTCAGACGTCTTGATCCCGATGATGTGGCTCAACGCGTTGTTGATACATTCATGATGATCCGTACCGAGACCAAGAAAATTATGGCCCCGTTGGGAAGATCACAGAGTCTGCCCATTGGAATGTCTGACGCTCTTGGAATAGATGATGCCGATGCTGCTGAACGGCTTAAAATTAACTATATCTGTTGATCGCGAAGATTATGAGTGAAGCAAATTCAAAAACGATTACCGTCCTCGGAAAAGACGAGCGCAACCGAAGACTGAGCTCCAAAATCTTCGAGGAAGAAGTACGTGGTGCAGCTGAATCCTGTGATCGCCTCATCCTTGAGTCTTTTGGTCAGCATAATGTCGGAATGCGACTCGGCTCATTGGAACGCCCGATTCATATTACCGTCCGAGGGCCTGTTGGACAGCGCCTTGGCTGCATGGGTATGCCGGGAGCAACCATTGTCTGCGAAGGTGCAGCCTCCGATGACGTGGGATACCTGAATATCGGTGCTGACATCATTGTTAAAGGTGATGCAACCAATGGTGTCTGCAACGCTATGGCTGCCGGGCGTGTTATGATTGGTGGTTCGATTGGTGCGCGCGGTTTAACCATGACCAAGTGGAATCCTGAATATGCACGTCCCCAGATGTGGGTGTTGGGATCCGTTGGTGATACCTTTGCAGAATTCAACTGTGGTGGTTTGGGAGTAGTCTGCGGTATCGAGCCCAAAAATGCTGACAACGTGCTTGGCTACAGGCCATGTGTTGGCATGGTTGGTGGCAAAATCTATTTCCGCGGGAAAACCGATGATTCCTATTCCAAAACCAATGCCAAGCTGAGCCCTCCTTCAGATGAAGACTGGCAATGGTTGATGGATAATATGCCCGAGTATCTGGAAGCCATTGGTCGGTCAGAATTACTCGAAACCCTCAGTGTACGCGAAGAGTGGAATGTATTAGAAGCCATTACGCCACAAGAGCGTGCATTGATGTTCTCCGGGCCCATGCCCATGGAAGAATTTCGTCGCAGGATATGGGATCAAGGCTTTGGTGGGGGAGACCCTTTACGTGATCTTGCCCCAGGTCTTGAAAGAGAGGTGATTGGCGTTGTCGAGAGTGGAGAGTTTCGTCGTAAAAAACCGTATTGGGCAAATAGAGACTCTGCCGCTCCCTGTACATTCTACTGTCCTATTCACATTCCAACCATAGACCGTCTGCGCATGATTCGGGAAGGACGAAACGAAGAAGCATATGAAATGTTACTACGTTACACGCCTTTTCCAGCATCTGTGTGTGGAACCATCTGTCCAAACCTCTGTATACAGAACTGCTCCCGTGAAAAGATAGACTACAGTATTGATGTATCAGTTCTTGGGCGTGCCGTTCGTTTGGTGGATCCTCCCGAGCATGAGCCGGACACTGGGAAGAAGGTCGCAATAATCGGTGGTGGACCCGGCGGTATGGCAGTGGCATGGCATCTCGCTTTACACGGAGTGGAGGCTCACATTTTTGAGCGTTCCAATGTGCTCGGAGGTAAGCTTGCCCAGACTATCCCATGGGAAAGACTTTCCAAAGCTGTTTGGGAGATGGAAATTGACAGGTTTGTTAAGAACGATAACATCCATGTAAATCTCGGTGTTACTTTGTCCAAGGATAAAGTGGAAGAGCTCAAGAAAGATTTCGATTACGTGGTTATCGCTGTTGGAGCCCATCAACCTCGAACCATTTCTTTCCCCGGTCATGAGAAGGTTATTCCTGCGTTAGACTACCTTAAAGCTGCGAAAAGTGATACGCCGATGGTCACAGGAAAACAGGTAGTGGTTATCGGTGCTGGAAACGTTGGCTGTGACGTTGCTGCCGAGGCATATCGTTTGGGAGCAGATCAGGTTACTTTGATCGATATCCAGAAACCAAGCGCCTTTGGTAAAGAACGAGATATAGTTGAGTCTTTAGGCGGTGTCTTTAAATGGCCAGTCATGACTCGTGAAGTTACCGATGAAGGGGTATGGCTTGATGATGACAGCCTGTTACCTGCACAGACTGTCATTATTTCCATTGGCGATGTGCCCACGATGCCATTTCTTCCGGAAAGTGTGGAAGTCGTTGATGTTGCCGGCGGATCATGGATCAAAACCGATGATGCCGGACGCACCAGCGACGACAGGATACTTGCAGTCGGTGATGTTGAAAAGCCAGGATTGGCAACCAATGCTCTGGGTGCTGGAAAACGGACAGCTGAATATATTGTAGCAACGATCAGCGGCGAAGACTGGCTGCCGTTTAATAAACGCTTGATTCAATATGAATCATTGACCACAGCCCATTATGATCCTGAGAGAGATCGAGGTGTCACTGAGGCCCAACAGGCAGCTCGCTGTCTGAGCTGCGGCTCGTGTCGCGATTGTCATCTTTGTGAAACCATCTGTCCTACCAACGCGATCTCCAGACAGGAGAAAGTTACCGGTGCAGACGGTGTAAATTATGAATATGTCTCAGATGACAATAAGTGTATCGCCTGCGGCTTTTGTGCTGATACATGTCCTTGCGGCATCTGGGTGATGCAACCCTTTTAGTACCGGTTGCTGAGATGGTTGAAAAGCCCTTCCCGTTAACGGGAAGGGCTTTTTTTATTTCTTCATGAACCGTAACATTATCTTATATTTTCTAACATCTAGATCTTTAGGCAAATGCATGCCGTTTGGAATTAGGATTGTCAAAACCCGTCCGTTGTGAGGATCTTGACGAAATTGTTTCCGTCTTTCCTTTCCTGAAGGACCACTGATTGTTTTACGAGGCTGACGTATATCGAGTATTTCAGCTTCCAGCATTGTTGCGCTGGACGTGGGTTTGTTGACAGGCGTACCCACCGGCTGTACTTCGCCTATGATAATGTCGACCATGGAATCCTCCCGGGGCTATTGTCTCTCTTACTTATCACTTGGCCTGAGATTGCATGTTGAAGGGTAATCTTTTATACGTAGTTAATGCATATTCAATGCCAAAAAATAATGTGTCTCTGCTTTTCAGGGCGTGCATCTTTTGCAGAGAATAACGCAATCTGCCTTGGTCTGCACACTATAGAAGTAAATATGTTGTGTATGCGAACAAGGTCAGACAATGTATACCGTATCAAGAGTGCTACGGCTAGATTTTAAGCTGCATTGCCCCATTGAAACAGTCATGAGAAAGAGCTGGAAGGCAACAGGTTAGGATAGTTTATTCTTTCTGCGGTTCTTCTTCAAGTGCTTCTTGGTTACTGTTTGATTGCCCCTGGGGTAACGGCTTCCACCCCTCCAGAGCAAGAAGCTTTTGTTTTGCATCAATGCCTGCTCCAAAACCTGTGAGACTGCCGTCACTGCCAATGAGGCGATGGCAGGGAATGAGGATAAGCAATGGGTTGTTATGTGCAGCTCCACCCACGGCTCTGGCTTTGTTTTTTCCTCCTAGTGACGCGGCAAGCTGCCCATAGCTTTTTGTCTGTCCGTATGGAATACGTAAAAGTTGGTCCCAGACTTTTTTCTGGAAGGCTGTACCCCGATAGTGAATGGGTAGAGAGAACTCTTTACGTTTTCCTTTAAAATATTCAGTAAGTTGGCGAACTGCCTGCATGAGTTGAGGTTGTTCTTCAGCAAAGACTTGCCTGCTTTGTTGTATGAATTTGTTGGCGTGGGCATCATTGGCATCGACCAGAGTCACAAAACGAATGCGATGGCCTTCCACACCAATAGCCAGAGTTCCAATGGGAGATGTCAGTAAGGTGTGGATCATGAATTTATCCCTTTAGGTGTGGTTGCGGAAAAGTCATATCCCATGAAGTGTGGGCATATAAAATACTATACTCATTTTCAACTATAATGTCACAGGGTTGAGCTCGATTATCTGGCACCCCACGGTTTTAGAGAAATTTTCACCAGCACCACTCTGTGTTAGGTCTGCCAGCCTTGACAATCCTAGCTACTCAGATGTTTGAGTAATTCTTCCTCCAACCGCAATTGTATTTGTAGCACTTTTCCGGATGCACATGTCAGTTCCTCGAGTCTACTATTGCCAAGGTGATGGGCTATGTGCAGGCAGTTGTAGTTCAGGCAGAAAATAGGTTTTACTTTGAACTCGCAACCACATGGACCAAGGTATGGGCAACTGTCTGCATCGGTTTCATGCATCGTCGGCATACAACCAATGAGCATATTGGAGATAAGTTGCAGAATATCTGTATTGTTCCCCATAAACATGCTGCAGCAACTTCCTCCGGGCTTACCAGCACACATGGTGCATATCAGCCCCAACTGCTGTTTTTCCATGTATTGGGCCAGGTCGGAGGTTTCCTGAATAAGGGATGTAAGTAAGGGGGATATGGTTGCTTGCTGTTGTAGAACTGGTCCGTATTCCTGAAACAACGAAATCGCACGAGCGTATTTCTGGGGAAGACTGAGGGATTCATTTTCCCAGAAAAGGGATTGTTGTTTTTTATTGGCCATAGTTTAGTGCCCAGAGGTCTGCTGCATGAATGCTTTCCACACAGGGGCAGCAGCTTGGCCTCCGGTTTCTTTGTTGCCGAGTGTATCGTTTCGGTCGTGGCCAAGCCAGACCCCTGCCAACATATATGGTGTATACCCTATGAACCAGGCATCGGTATTTCTATCAGAGGTTCCTGTTTTACCGGAGGCATGTCTGATGCCTTTTGCGAGGGTACCTGTACCTTGAGTAATAACCTGCGTCAGAATGGAGTTTATCGTTTTTGCTGTACGGGGTTGCAGGATTCTGACAGGGTGCGGTTGCGGCCAGGGTATATGTTGCCCCTTGTGAGTTCGAATGGATGTTATTCCCACCGGTGCTATATAGGAACCGTTGTTGGCAAATACGGTATAACTTGCTGTCATTTCGAGGAGGGAAACCGGCGAAGCTCCAAGAGCCAGGGTTAGTTCAGGAAGTAGTTCGGAGCTGATTCCAGAACGTTGGGCCAGTTGAATTACTCGCTGGACTCCAACCTTTTGCAGCAGCTTGATGGCAACGATATTGCGTGAGTGAACGAGTGCGTTTGCAAGAGTTGTTGGCCCGAGATACCGGTTATCGTAATTTTTAGGGCTCCAGGTAGTGCCGTTGCTATTACGAATGGAAAAGGGAGAATCATTGATTGTATCTCCCGGTCGCATGCCATGTTCAAAAGCAGCAGCAAAGACGAACGGTTTAAAGACCGATCCTGGCTGTCTGTTAGCTCGCAGGGCACGATTGTACTGGCTTTGGTTAAAATCAGTTCCTCCGGCCATGGCCCGAATGCGTCCAGTCCTTCCTTCAAGGGCAACCAGCGCACCTTGAGGCCTGGATTTTTCCGGATGGCGTTTTTTTATACGACTTACTCCCTGGCGAAGGGCTGCTGCCGCAGCCAGCTGCATCTGACTGTCCAGGGTGGTCATCACTGTCATTCCTTCTTCATACAGTTGTCTTGAAGAGTATTTTGTTGCCAGAAGTTCTCGGATATATTGTGTGAAGTATCCGTTGTTCGACTGTGACGCAACCGCATTGGCATAGGTTATATTTTGCGCATAGGCCTGCCGTGCCATCTCCGGGCTGATTAAACCGTCTTCAGCCATTCGATTGAGTACGTATCTCTGCCGGGCTTTTGCAGCTTCCGGGTTTTTTAACGGAGAGTAACGGCTGGGCGACTGGGGCAATCCCGCCAGCATGGCTATTTCACTGAGGTTTAATTGTGCGGCCTTTTTCCCAAAATATGTTCGTGCTGCAGCTTCCACACCATAGGCACCCTGACCGAGATAAATTTCATTCAGATAAATGTAGAGGATTTCATCCTTGCTCAGCATCGTATCAAGCCTGTAGGCAAGGACGGATTCCGTGAACTTACGGAAAAACGTTTTTTCCCTGCTTAACATCAGGGCTCTGGTTACTTGCTGGGTGATGGTAGAACCACCCTGGCTGCGTTTTCCTGAGCGCAGGTTATTTATCGCTGCCCTGGCGATGGACCACATATCCAACCCGGAGTGGTGATAAAAACGACTGTCTTCTGCTGACACAAAGGCTTTTGGGAGAAGCGCCGGCATTTTCGTCAATGGAATCTTGATTCTGTTCATTGATCCCATCATATCGATCTGTCGGCCCTTGCGATCAAGGATGATTGTGGCTACTTTGGGACGATAATCGTAGGCTGAACGGACATCAGGAATGTCCAGCAGTATAAACCATGCCAGTCCGCTGCCTATAAGTGTTGTCGCGAGTAGTGCCATGATGAGCAGAAAACCGTTGATCTGCACATGGTTGCAATTTTTTGGAAACTGTTTTTTTTTTCGAGGGCGTTTGGTAGACAACGGATTAGAGAAATTGTAGTGTTGTGGTTTTTTCGTAATAGTCTGTCAGATGTATTTACCATGAACCTTTTTTTTGCGCATCTGCAAAGCTTGCATATGCGGAGTGTGATGTCACCGTGGCCCGAATTCGAATTCTTTCTGAGCAGTTAGCAAACCAGATCGCAGCAGGTGAGGTGGTGGAACGCCCGGCTTCTGTGGTAAAGGAATTACTTGAAAACAGCGTTGATTCAGGTGCAAATCGTATCGATGTGAACATAGAAGGGAGCGGTGTGCGACTGATTCGCGTGATTGACGATGGATGTGGCATGATGGAGGATGATGTTTTGTTGTCACTGGAGCGGCATGCGACTTCAAAACTGCAGGAGGAAAACCAGTTATCCGCCATAGCCACGCTTGGCTTCCGTGGGGAGGCTATCCCGAGCATAGGTTCGGTTTCACGAATGACCATCATCAGCCGCACCCATGATCGGGACACGGGAACCAGGGCCGAAATTCGTTACGGAACTTTGCACCATGTACATGAAGAAGGATGCCAGAAAGGAACCACCGTCGAAGTCCGCCATCTGTTTGGTAACATGCCTGCTCGTAAAAAATTTCTCAAATCAGCCCGTACAGAAAGTTTTCATGTGGAAGAGGCTGTGAAAAATCAGGCGCTTGCCTGCCCTCATATCGGTTTTTCCCTGCTGCATGATGGGCGAACCGTGTTTGAGTATCCCGAAGGCGGAGATCTGGAATCTCGTCTTCGCGATGTTTTTTCCTATGATGCGCCACTGTTATCCCTTGAGCATACAGGGGCCTCTGCAGGGAATAGTCAGGTTGTTGTAGGAGGCTACATCTTGTTGCCTGAGTCGACTCCTTCCAGCAAGGCGCGGCTCCGCATACTGGTCAATGGACGCCCGGTTCAGGACAGTATGATACGGCATGCAGTTTCTGAGGGATTACAGGGATTCCTCATGAAGGGTTACCAACCGGCAGGTGTGGTGACCCTTACTCTATCACCGGATCAGGTAGATGTTAACGTCCACCCGGCTAAACGGGAAATTCGTTTTCGTCAGGCTCAGGATGTACGCAAGCAGATTACTTTGGTGGTGGCAAAAAGTCTGGCAAAGTACCAGGAGCAGACCCGCAAACAACTTTTTTCCGTACCCGACCAGACGGAGCGTGCAGATCAAACAGACAGAAGAGAATTTACTGTTGCTGAGCAGGTTCCTGAAATGCGGCCACAATTATTGCGTTGGCCCGAGCATACCGGAGCAGATACGCGAAAACGAGAATCATTGACATCCCGGCCAGGCGGACCTGTGCACAAGATGTCTTCTGCAGATACAGAAACAGGCACAAATGCATGCAGGGAAAAGAGTCCGCAACTGCAGAAAGCCGAAATTGAAACAGAGAGTAGAGGATCAGGCTCATCTGAAAGAGTCGAATCAGAATGTTATCAGGGGCTCAGGGTAATCGGTCAGTTGTTTTCGCTTTATATCCTTTGTGAACGGAATGGTGAATTGGTCGTTATAGATCAGCATGCTGCCCATGAACGCATCCTTTACGGCCAGTTTCTTGAGGCGTATCTCAGCAAAGATGTTCCCCAACAGTCACTGCTGTTTCCAGTGACTGTTGAGTTAGGTCCAGACCAGATGGAAATGATGGAAAAGTATCAGGCGGAAGTAGAACGTTTGGGGCTGGAGGTGAAATATTTTGGTGATACCACCTGGGTAATTACATCTGTTCCAGCTTTAGTAAGTATTCTTGAGCCGGTGACTGTGCTTACCGATATACTCGATGGACTGAGAGATAGCGGGCCACAGCGGGGGCATATTCCTGCCGGGCTGGACGCAAAACTGGCGTCCATGGCCTGTAGGGCGGCTATAAAAGCTGGTGACAGCCTCTCGCCCAGAGAAATTGTTGAACTGCTGAGTCGGATGGAGCAAAGTGAATTTTTTTCCCATTGCCCCCATGGCCGACCGGTGATGAAGGTTTTTTCCGCAGCCGATATTGAAAAATGGTTTCACAGGCATGGCGGCTGAATGTATTTCACCGTTACCAGCATCCACTATCGTACGATCAGGCTTTACTCCTTGACCAGCTATGGCGAGAAGACCGGGTTGAACGAACCTGGAATACTGGATAAACGGTTACAGTTATCGGATTGTGCCTGTTTTTTTCATAGTCCTATGAACAGTTACGAATATAATTAGGTAGTCGGATAGCACAGGGAAAGGTATAATTTTTCATTTATATCTTTTTTTCCGTCCATTAGTCGCAAGTGCGGCGAATGCCGTATAGGGACGGTTTGTAATCGTAACTACTCACAGAGGAGACGGATAAGTTTGAAAGTCTCCCTTCTTTGTAACTGATTACAGCGTACTTGAGGTTATGGCAGGCTGGTGCAGCGTATCGGATTATACCTGAGCCTGCCTGGTCGCGGAAAAATCAGGCGCGCTGTGAGCAGTTTTTTTAATCAATAGTAGACATGGCCAGGAGCCATGTGGAGGAAAGTGGACATGCTTGAAGGTATAAAAGCATCCAGCGAACAGGGAAAACAATGGAGACAAAAACTCCTGCAACGTTTTGTTGAGGCAGATCCGGAATGCAGTAAAATCGTCGCGGATATTATCCATGCGGTACGTACCAGGGGAAATAAGGCTGTGTTGGAGTATACCCGACAATTTGATGCTCCAGAACTCCAGCTTGAGCAGATGAAAGTCACTGAAGAGGAATTTGATCGTGCTGCAGCAGAGGTTTCTGATGAATTCATGGAAACTTTGCATCTGGCTATTCAGCGGATTACAACATTTCATGAGCGGGAAATGGAAGACTCCTGGATGCTTACCCGAGAGGATGGAGCCATTACCGGTCGCATGGTGCGTCCTGTTGATTCTGCCGGGCTCTATGTGCCAGGCGGACAAGGGGGAACGACACCGCTGGTTTCTTCTGTATTGATGAATGGTATTCCTTCTGCCATAGCAGGTGTGGAACACCGGATATTGGTGACCCCGCCAGGCAGGGATGGAAGTATCAATGCAGCTTTGCTGGTGGCTGCAAAAGAGATCGGTATTACAGAAGTATACAAGACAGGTTCCGCATGGGCGATCGCTGCCTTGGCCTATGGCACGGAATCCATACCAAGGGTGGATGTTATTGTCGGCCCAGGCAATCAGTATGTCACTGAAGCGAAACGTCAGGTTATGGGGCGGGTACGCATAGACATGATTGCCGGCCCCAGCGAGGTGCTCATTGTGGCGGATGAAAGCGGTGATCCCGCCTTTATTGCTGCTGATATGCTTGCCCAGGCCGAGCATGACTCCCAGGCTTCCGCGCTTCTGGTAACCACTTCAAAAAAACTGGGATCTCTGGTTGCAGAGGAACTTGAGAAACAGCTTCAGAAGCTGCCCAGAAAAGATATTGCCCGCCAGGCTCTTGATAACCATGGATTAATCATGATTGCCGATGACCTTGACCAGGCTATAGAACTTGCCAATGAGATCGCCATTGAGCATCTGGAACTGCAGGTTGAAGATCCCTGGCTTGTTTTGCCCCGTATCAGACATGCCGGAGCTGTTTTTCTTGGCAATTATACACCAGAGGCAGCAGGAGATTATGTGGCTGGTCCAAACCATGTGCTGCCTACCATGGGTACCGCCCGTATCTCATCGGCGCTGGGTGTTGAAACCTTTCTGAAAAAGAGTTCAATTATTTCATACAGTCGGCAGGCGTTGCTCGATGATGCTGATCATATCCAGCGTTTGGCTGCTCTGGAAGGGCTGACAGCCCATGGACAGTCGGTGGCCATCCGTGTCGCAAAAGGTTGAATCCCTGCTGGTCAGGGGGATAGAGCAACTTGGCCTGAAAGAATTGGAAAAGGCTGTTCCCGGGTTACTCATCTATATCCGGGAACTCAAAAAATGGGGTCAACGAATTAACTTGATTGCACGGGAGAGCAGTGATCAACAGATTGTTGAACACCATTTCCTTGATTCCCTTTCCCTGCTTTCCCTTGTCGATTTCCAATCTTCTGACACCAACCTGCTTGATGTGGGCACTGGTGGTGGTTTCCCGGGTCTTGTTCTTGCAGTTTCCTGTCCTCAGGCAAAGTTCACACTGGTTGAACCTAGGCAGAAGAGGGTGGTGTTCCTGCGGCATATTATTCGTACCCTGCAGCTTGAAAATGTGCAGGTATATGGCAAACGGCTGGAACAGGTGCCTGAGATTCAGGGCGCGCATGTCACCCATGTGACCAGCAGGGCAGTAGCTCCCCCCCTTGAGTTTCTGGAGATGGTTGAACCGCTCATGCATACAGGGTGTCAGGCTGTTGTTATGATGGCCAGGGAAGAGCGCTACAATGAACTTGCTGATCAGCAGAACCGTTTTTCTGTAGTAAGGACCGTCCGACTGCAGTTACCTCTGAGCGGTGCTCAGCGAATTCTTGCATTGGTACGTGCTTCTCTCTAATGGTACAGTCTGTATCAGCACCTTGTTGAAATGGCAGAAGTAACTATTCCGGTGACATGGAGGGCGATCTGCTGCACCTGAGTTAAGGGCCACGGAAAAAATAAATTATCCAACCTTGCTTGTCTTTCAACTCGGTAACGGCGTCGGGTCAATGACTCAATACGGCCAGTATGGAACCATTGACGCGACAACGTTACCAAATCGATATCCTGCGAAATTTTTGGACATGTATTATTTTTCGCGACCCTAACGCATATTCTTCATGTCCCGGTTCAGGAATGTTGAGCTTATCCATCGGAATCGTGTCAATTCAGACTGGTAACTTTCCGTTATATTTGGTAAGAAAAAAGTTTTGCGTCGGTTTCTCTTTCCTAGAAAATTGTCCTGAGTCGTTCAGTTACAGGAAACCGGTGCGAATTACGATAGCATATAGAGGAAAACATGGAAAAAAACATAGCTGTACTGGCAGGGGATGGTATTGGTCCGGAAATTATGGCTGAGGCCATAAAGGTGCTGGATGCTGCGCAAAAGAAATTCGGGTTTAGTCTCACCTATACCCAAGCCGATGTTGGGGGTATTGCCATTGATAACCACGGAGAAGCCTTACCTGCATCAACCCTGAAAACCTGTGAAGAGAGCGATGCTATCCTGTTTGGATCGGTCGGTGGCCCCAAATGGGAGAATCTTCCGCCAGAGCAGCAACCAGAGCGAGCTGCCTTACTGCCATTGCGTAAGCATTTTGATCTTTTCTGTAACCTGCGACCTGCAAAAGTTTTTGCTCCGCTGGCGGCTGCCTGTCCGTTACGTCAAGATATTGTTGGAGATGGTTTTGATATCCTGGTGGTACGGGAATTGACCTCAGGCATTTATTTTGGTCGTCCCAAAGGTAGAGAAGGGAGTGGTCCTGAAGAAAAAGCGTGGGATACCATGGTCTACACGCGGGCAGAGATTGAGCGTATAACCCGTATGGCATTTGAAGCTGCCATGGTCCGTAACAAAAAGGTAACTTCTGTGGATAAGGCTAACGTGCTCACTGTCATGGTGCTCTGGCGCGAGGTGGTTAACCAGATTGCCAAGGAATATCCTGAGGTCGAATTGAACCATATCTATGTGGACAACGCGACCATGCAGCTGGTCAAATGGCCGCAGCAGTTTGATGTGATGTTGTGCGGCAATATGTTCGGTGACATCATCTCCGATGAGGCTGCCATGATTACCGGTTCCATGGGGATGCTGGCCTCTGCAAGTCTGAATGCCGATAAATTTGGGCTTTTTGAGCCTGCTGGTGGCTCGGCGCCGGATATAGCCGGGCAGGGGAAGGCCAATCCCATCGCTCAGATCCTCTCTGCCGCAATGATGCTGCGCTACAGCTTCGGACTTGAAGAGCCTGCTGATGCCATCGAACAGGCAGTCTCCGCTGCACTGGAGAAAGGTATCATGACCGAAGATATTGCTACTCAAGATGTGCAACCTGTTTCCACAGTTGTAATGGGTGATGCCATAGCCCAGGCCATTTAATAAGAGGCACACATGGCAAGTAAAAAGAATATCATACTTATCAGCAACCACTGTTCGGAGCCTTTGGCAAGAAAGGTTGCAACTCAGCTTGGTATTCCGTTTACGGAAATGCTTACCAAAACGTTTGCTGACGGAGAGGTACACCACGCCTTTCCGAAAGAGATTGCCGGGAAGCATATTGTCATTATCGGTTCCACTCCTAATGATGCAGCTCACCAGGAATTGATGGACCTGATAGCCGGTGCCAGATATTGGAACGCTTTGTCTGTGAATGTGGTTATTCCTTTTCTTGGCTACTCAACCATGGAACGTGCTAAACCCGGTTCAGGGGAAATCCCGAAAGGGATAACTCGCACCCGGCAGATTTTTCGTACCCGCCCAGATTATGTAGCCTTTATTGACCTGCACTCAGAGGCAGTCCTCCATGCCCATGCGGGTGAGATAAGTACCCAGCATCTGTGGACTGAGCAGTACGCCGCAGAAAAGATCAGGGAGCTTAAGCTGCAGGATTATGTCCTGGTTTCCCCGGATTATGGTTTCAGCAAGCGGGTGGCGAGGTTGGCAGGTATTTTGGACTGCCCCCATACTGCAGCCAATAAGGATCGCTATGATGTGGATAAAACTATCGTGGGACAGCTTTCCAGTGCAGTAAAAGGAAAAACAGCCATTATCTGCGACGACATGATACGGACCGGAGGCTCCATGCTGCAGACAGTTGAACGTTGTATGGAAGCAGGTGCTGTGGGGGTGGCTATCATGGCCACCCACCTGGTTCTGGCAGGGAACTCCAGAGAGCGGTTTAAGGAAAAGGGAATTCACTGCATCATTGGAGCTGATACGTACCCGGAAACTCATACAGATGATCTGCGGCAGGTCTACTCGGTAGCTCCTCTTATTGCCGAAGAACTCAGATCCTATCTGCGAATAAAGAAATAATTGCAAAAGGATAGAAAAGTAATGAAAAAAGTTGGTATTGTTGGCTGGCGAGGCATGGTAGGTTCCGTACTCATGGAGCGTATGCGTGCAGAAGATGATTTTCAGGGGTATGAAGCCCGTTTTTTTTCAACTTCTCAGGCAGGTCAGGCCGGCCCCACAGTAAATGGAACCACCTATGAGCTGCTGGATGCCCGGAATGTTGATCTGTTACATGATCTGGATGTAATTGTTTCCTGTCAGGGAGGAGATTACACTGCTGAAGTCTATCCCCAGCTTCGTGCAAAAGGATGGCAGGGCTATTGGATTGATGCTGCTTCAAAACTGCGCATGGAAAAAGACTCCATCATTGTTCTCGATCCGGTCAACAGCAAAGTCATTCAACAGGGGTTGGCTGGCGGCATAAAGGATTATATCGGTGGCAACTGCACTGTTTCTCTCATGCTGATGGCTCTTGGCGGTCTTTTTGAACAGGGTTGGGTGGAATGGATAAGCTCACAGACTTACCAGGCTGCTTCAGGTGCTGGTGCGAAAAATATGCGTGAGCTGGTTGAGCAGATGCGAACAATTGGCGAAAACGCTTCATATCTTTTAGATGAACCTGCCACAGCCATATTGGATATTGATCGCAATGTGACCGACACCCTGCGGTCACCTATTTTCCCAACCTCTCAATTTGGAGCATCACTCGCAGGCAGTTTGATTCCATGGATCGACATTCCCATGGAAAATGGGCAGACCAGAGAAGAGTGGAAAGGAATGAGTGAAGCAAATAAGATCCTCGCCACTCCTGGACAACCCATTCCAGTAGATGGAAACTGCGTTCGTATTGGAGCAATGCGCTGCCACAGCCAGGCATTTACTATCAAACTCAAACAGGACATCCCTCTTGCTGATATCGAGCAAGCGCTTGACAGCCACAATCAGTGGTCTTTTTTGGTCAGCAACAATAAAGAAGCAACGCTCAAAGATCTGACACCGGCAAGGGTAACCGGAACATTGGATATCCCTGTGGGCAGGGTCCGTAAAATGAGTATGGGAAATTCCTATCTTTCCGCCTTTAGTGTTGGAGACCAGCTTCTCTGGGGAGCTGCAGAACCTCTGCGAAGGATGTTGAAAATAGTTCTCGAATACCTTGATTGATATTTAGCAGTTGTTTTCCCCCTGTTTTCTTTTCGTTCAATATAGGGAACAGGGGGGTACGAAGTTTCATAAAAACAAACCTTTCGACTAGATATACACACGCTAGGAGTCTGTCGGAAAAGTGCTTTCTCCGAAAGACTCTTAGGGTTTAGGCCCTTTCATGTAGCTGATATATCTGTTTTTTCCATCCTGTTTGGCTTGAAACATCGCCTGGTCTGCCTGCCTGATTAGCTGATCTGCCATGGTGCCATCCGAGGGAAAAATTGAAATTCCTATGCTGACACTTACCTCCACTGACAGTTGCAGTTCCTGCATTCGCTGTTGCAGTGTATAACATATTTTGTCAGCAACACTTGTGGCATCTTCCTCCCATTTCATGGCAGGCAGCGCGATAACAAACTCATCTCCTCCCCAACGACATATAAGGTCCGAGTCACGCAGGCAATGAACCAAGGTCAGGCTGACAACTCTTAAAACCTGATCTCCCATTTCATGGCCGAATTGGTCGTTGACATTTTTAAAGTTATCCAGATCCAGAAACAGAATGCCGACAAGAGCGTTTTCCCGCTTCGCCCGCCGAAAACACTGCTCAAGGAGATTGTGGAATAAATGCCGGTTGGGTAACCCTGTAAGGCAGTCATGATGTGCCAGGTGTTCCAGTTCCTGGCGTATATCCTGGAGGTCAGTGATATCGTGCAGAGAAATTACTGCACCAAGATTTTCTCCATGGTTGGTCTGCATGGGGCATCCGCTGGCTCGTAGAGATCTGCTGGTTCCATCTTCATTTATTAGCAGTATTTCCTGATTTCGTACGGTTTGTCCCTCAAGCGCACGATAAAGCGGAAGTTCTTTGGCGGTGAGCAGCCTCTTGGCATCAGGATGGAGTAGACGATAGTGATGGGCCCATTGCTCAAGTGGGATATTTTTTAGCGTACATCTATGCATTTCCTGGGCAGCCCGGTTGAACAGCGTCAGGTTCCCTGCAGCATCACAGGCAATAATACCATCTGTGATATTGTCCAGAACAGCTTCCTGTACTTTCTGCTGATACATTACCTCCTGCTCAGCCTGTTTGAGCAGACTGATATCTAAAAAATACCAGACTCTGCCAAGATATTTTCCCCCACTGCGAACAGGATAGGTGTGGCGGTAAAAGACCCTTCCATCCTGCAGATAGATTTCATCTGTGCTGACAACATTGTGCTCACGGTACAGTCTCTGTACGGTTTCGAGAAACTCATCAGGTTTTTGTACCTGTTCGAGAATCAGCTGTAGACTCTCTTCATTATTTTTGTTCTGAACAATCTGTTCGGGTATGGACCACATTGTAAGAAATTGCCGGTTGAACGACAGCATTTCCATTTTTTCGTTTACCAGGAGTATACCCGCAGGGTTATGGTGGTACTGCGCTTGGAGAAGATGATATTCCCTGCAGCCGGTAAGGCATTCCATGGGGCGATTTTCCTGCTGTAGCACAAGCAATATAACCTTGGTATGAGGTTGCGAAAGGCAAAGGTTAAGCATGGTACCGTTGGCAAGTTTGCTTACAAAGTCCAGTTCTTGAGTACTTTCAGAATCAGCATGTTGTCTGATATGGTTTTCTGCACTGAGGCGGTAGTCGTGGTGCAGATAGTCAGGGAAATAGCAGCTTAGTCCTGGTGAAAAATGAAGCAGAACAGCAGCCTGATTGTTGATGAGGCGAATATGCAGGTTCGGCTCAAGAATAAGAGCTGGAACAGGAAGAGTTTGCAGTAACTGTTCAGCCGAGAAGGGGAGAGGGTCATCTACAGCTTTTGTCTGATCGGGTTTCAGGGGCTTTGCAACTACACTGCTACGATCCATAGTTTCTCTCCGGTGATCCCATTATGGATGAGGTTCAGTGAAAAACAAGCTGTTTTTCCCATGCTATCATATTAAGGTAATTGTGTGAAGATTCATTCATAACCTAATATTCATATGCGTTAATATGTGTACATTTTACGTAGTGGCTATTTGCCGATTGATCTGTTACTGGAAGGTTATACAGAAAAAGCAATAGAAAGGCATGTCGGGACAAAAGAAAATGTTCTTTATGAAAGTATGACTTACTGGTAAATACAAAGAAGCATTGTAGGGTCGCGGAAAATAATACATATCCAAAAATTGCGCAGGATATCGGTTTGGTAACGTCGTAGCTTCAATGGTCCCATACTGGCCGTATTGAGCCATTGACGCTACGGCGTTACCGAGTTGAGAGACAAGCAAGATTGGATACTTTATTTTTTCCGTGTCCCTTAACAAAAGAATATGCAATGTAATTACCCCGAGTGCATCTGCTCTGTAGTCATCTTGGCTTATGTATGATCCCATACGCTTACGCCAGCCTGCTTGCGCAAACTTCAAACACCCTATAATACGTTTTAATTACAGGGAAATTGTCAAGTCTAGCCGCTTCTCCTCTGGGTAGTTACTCACGTAACTATGTACACTATAAACAAAGAGTAGCCAATGAGTCATGTCTTTACATACGGTTCTTTGATGTTCCCCCAGGTCTGGAATCGTGTGGTACAGGGAAGGTACAATGCCCAACGGGTAGCATTGAGAGGTTTTGAGCGAAAATGTGTCAAAGGAGAAGAATATCCCGTCATTCATCCTGTTGATGATACCTGGTCGTTAGTACAAGGGGTGCTGTATAGAGATGTTGGTGAAGAGGATTTACAGCGCCTGGATGTCTTTGAGGGCGAGTATTATCAACGGCAGACCAGGATGGTTATGTCAGAAGGTGGATATGTGGAGCCCGCGGAAGTATACGTGGTGCACGAGGATTTCACCCATATAATCGATCACAGGCCATGGGATGTGGAGCGTTTCAAGGAACATGGGATACAAAAATTCTTGCAGCTGTATGTAGGATTTGAACGTAACAATTCATAGGGGAGTCGGATCAGCTTGAAACTCCACAGTGAATTGGTTACAGGGTACCTGAAGTTATCACAAGCAGGTAGGTACAGCGTATTGGATTATTATAGGTAAGCCCGGTCGATCGTGGAAAGATCAGGCGCGCTGTGAGCAGCTACTGTTAAACAAGATGACCACTCTCCAGGGTGAGCGTACGGTCAAGGGCCTGGGCCAATTCCATGTTGTGGGTTACCATCAGCACGGATAGGTCAAAGCTGTCTGAGAGTTCCTGGAGGAGTTCAAAAACCATCTGTCCACTGCCTGCATCCAGGTTACCGGTGGGTTCATCAGCCAGGAGTAATGCCGGCTGGAGGATGAGAGCCCTGGCCAGTGCTATGCGTTGCTGCTCTCCGCCAGAGAGTTCTCCACTTCGATGATCAGCCCTTTTTGCCAGTTGTATCCTTTGCAAAAGTTCCATTGCTCTATCTCTGAGAATCGCTTTATTCTGTCCCTGGATAAGCCCCGGCATCATGATATTTTCAAGCGCTGTGAATTCGGGCAAAAGGTGATGAAACTGGAAGATGAAGCCGATGTTGCTGTTGCGATGTGCTGCCAGAGACGCCTCTGGTTGCTGATGGAGTTCCTGCCCTTTAAACAGTATACTTCCGTGATCTGCTGTATCAAGGGTTCCCAGGATTTGCAGCAAAGTGGTTTTGCCTGACCCCGAAGCGCCGACAATGGCAACCATTTCACGTTTCAGAAGCGTGAGGTTTACTCCATTGAGTACCGTGATGATGTTGTCACCGTTGCGGTATGATTTAGAAACCTCTGTGGCCTGAAGGAGTGTGTTGCTATTCATAGGTCAATGCCTCTGCAGGGCGTACCTGCGATGCTTTCCAGGAAGGATAAAGAGTCGCCAGCAAGGTGATCAGCATGGCGGATAGGGCTATCAGGCTCACGTCAAAGGGAACAACCTTTATAGGCAGAGTAGACATGGGATACACATTGCTGGGTAGTTCAATGAACTTATATCGCTTGAGAAGAGCACACAGGCCCAGGCCGCTCAATACCCCAAGAGTTGTACCGCAAATGCCGATCACCATGCCCTGATAAAAGAAAATACGCATAATGGAGCGGGTTGTTGCTCCCATGGATTTAAGGATGGCAATATCGCGATTCTTTTCCATGACCACCATAATCAATGCGCTGATGATATTGAGTGCGGCAACCAGGATGATCAAATCTAACGCAATGAAGATGCCAGCCTTTTCTAATTTAAGAGCAGCAAACAGATTCTGGTTTATACGCATCCAGTCCCGTACACTATAACTGGCTCCCAGAGCAGATCCAATGGCTGCTGCAGTCTGGTCGGCTCGGTCAACGTCACGGACCTTGACCTCGATGCCATGGGCTCCATTGTCAATGCCTGCCAGGGTGCGGGCTGTGGTAATATTGGTAAATCCCATGGTGGAGTCATATTCAAACATGCCTGTTTCGAAAATTCCGGTAATCAGACAGGTCTTTATCTTTGGGAGCACCCCCATGGGAGACAACGGACCATTGGGCGAAATAAGGCGTAGCTTGTCTCCGGGCATCACGCGCAGTCTGCGGGCTAATTCTTTGCCAATGATGATTGCGGGAAAGTCCAGATTTTTATCAAGGTCTTTTAGATGACCATGCTTCATGACCTGGTCAATGGTAATGACGTTGACTGCTGAGGCGGGATCGATACCACGCAACACCATTCCACTGGAACCTGCCTGGGAATTGACCAAAACCTGCCCGTAGACATAGGGTGTGGCGGCAATAACTCCGTCTGTTTTTTCAATGGTACTGATGGCCTTTTCCGGCTCTGCAATGGTACCATGATAGGATTGAACCAACACATGGGCATTGAGGCCGATTATCTGATCACGCAGTCCCTCTGTAAAGCCGGTATAGACGCTGAGAACAACTATCAGCGCCAGTACTCCCACTGCAACGCCAAGAACGGATATGACAGTGATCAGAGAGATGAATTTTTGTTTTCTTTTGGCCCGCAGATACCGCCTGCTGACAAACCATTCAAAAGAGGCCATTATTGCTGCCCTGGAAGGAGGAAGTGATCTTTAAAAACACATGCTTCGGAGAACGTGTTTTGTGAACTTTATATCTGCTGTATTGTAAATGGAAGGGACAATACACTCGTAATGTGTGTATTGTCCCAAAGGACTTGGAGTCTGTCGGAGAAGTTTTTTCATCATTGGTGTTCTTTTCAGAAGCAATGCCAATTCTCGGAGGCCTCCTGGCTCGGTTTTGAAATGCGGCTTAGTCTCGAGCTTCCGGTTTGAGATGTGGAAAAAGAATGACGTCGCGAATAGAAGGTGCATCGGTGAGAAGCATTACCAGGCGATCGATGCCTATACCCTCGCCAGCAGCTGAAGGCATGCCATACTCGAGAGCCCGAACATAATCGCGGTCAAGAACAGGATGAATTTCTTCATCATCACCACGTTCGTTGATTTGCTTTTCAAAACGTTGGAACTGATCCACAGGGTCGTTCAATTCGCTGAATGCGTTTGCTATCTCCCTTCCGGTGATAAACAGCTCAAAACGGTCAGTGACACTGGGGTCTTCTTCATTTCTTCTGGCCAAAGGCGATACTTCAGTGGGGTAAGAGGTGATGAAGGTGGGATCGATCAGCTTCTCTTCAACAAGTAGCTCAAAAAGCTCGGTTTTTGCTTTACCAATGCCTGCTTCAGGCTGCAGTTCGATGCCTTTTTCTTTAACCAGTTCAAAAACCTTCGCATCATCGGCAAGGATGGCCGGATCCACTTTACCTATTTCAACCAGTGCCTGATCCATTGTCAACCGTTTCCAGGGTGGGGCGAGGTTGACTGCTGTCCCCTGATAAGTAATTTCCATGGAGCCGGTAACCTCAGCAGACAACCAGGAAACCATTTCCTCGGTCAGGTCCATGAGGTCATGGTAGGTGGCGTAGGCCTGATAGAATTCCAGCATGGTAAACTCGGGATTATGCCGGGTTGAGAGTCCCTCGTTTCGAAAGTTTCTATTAATTTCGAAAACACGTTCAAAACCACCAACCAGAAGCCTTTTCAAATACAGCTCAGGTGCAATGCGCAGATAGAGATCCATATCCAGGGCATTGTGATGTGTTTTAAACGGCTTGGCGGTCGCACCTCCGGGGATGGGTTGCATCATTGGTGTTTCCACTTCCATGAAACCGCGATTATTGAGAAATTCACGAACCAGCCGAATGATTTCAACACGTTTTTGAAAGGTTTCCCTGGTTTCGGGATTCACGATCAGATCCAGATAGCGCTGACGATATCTGGTCTCCACATCTGTGAGACCATGAAACTTTTCAGGCAGAGGCCGCAGGGATTTGGTAATCATGGCCAGTTCGCGGGCTTCAATGGAAGTCTCGCCAGTTTTGGTTTTGAACAGTTTGCCCACAACCCCTACGATATCGCCCACGTCCCATTTCTTAAACAGGGCAAAGTTTTCGTCTCCCAGCAGGTCTTTGCGGGCATATATCTGTATGCGTCCTGAGCTGTCCTGGAGATGAAAGAAGGCTGCCTTGCCAAACTTTCGCATGGACATGATGCGGCCGGCCAGACGATAGGTTTTACCGCTTTCGTCGTGGGCCTCAGGGCTCAGGTGCTCCCCTTGCGGCAGTATTGCAGCAATATGATGGGGATTTGTAAAACTGTTGCTGAAAAGCTTAACGCCTGCTTCTGCAAGTGTTTCTGCTTTTTCTCGTCGTTGTTTGAGCAGGTTACTTGTTTTTTCCATCAGAATAAAATAGTGGATCGTTGGGAATATGTATGGAGTATATAAAAAGCAGTATACATAGTGCGTCAACAGGCAGATGTCAATTTTTTTCCAGAACTGCCACCGATTCGATATGGTGGGTCTGAGGAAACATGTCCACCGGAAAAATGTCCCTGCAATGATACCCGGATGTCGTGAGTACCGCCAGGTCCCTTGAAAGTGTGGCCGGATCACATGAAATGTAGATTATGCAAGCAGCATTGCCTTGTGCCAATGTGTGCGCATTTTCTTTGCCAAGCCCTTGTCTTGGAGGATCCAAGACAATTGCGTCATAGTTGGTGTGTTGTTTTGTCTGTAAAAAACTGACAACATTTTTGGCTGTAAATTTACATGATTCATCGCACTGCATAAGCTGGGCATTGGTCTGGGCCCACCCTGTACTATGCCTGTTATGCTCCACACCGTGCACGTTGCAGCCGGCAAGGGTAAGGGGGATGGAAAAATTTCCTGTGCCGCAAAAGAGGTCCAGAAGGGTACCTGGCTGTTTTTGACGGAGAATATTGACAATCAGGTTAACCATGTGCTCATTCTGGGATGCGTTAACCTGGAAAAAACAGTTGTGGTCCCAGTAAAGGGTGTAGCTGAGAGTATCAAGACGAAATTTCTGCCCCATTCGCAGGGCGCCTTTGTGAATGTCTCCATCCTTGGGCCGTTTTTTGGAGAAGACATGATCGGTGATTGTCTGCAGTGAATGGAGTTGTTTCCTTGCTGTTATTTCCCGGCCAAAATCAACAACCATGCAGATGTCGCCATTTTCGGGGGACTGTATGATTTCAACTGCTCTGCATGTAGAGAGAACCTGCCTGCATTCTCCGTTGTGCAGGAGTTTATCCAGTGCCTGGTTGATACCAGATGGTGCCAGCGGGCAGGCGGTAATGGGAACAATCCGGTTGCTGGAACAGCGGTGGAACCCTATATCACCCTGTTGGCTGCAATGCAGGCGTATTTTATTACGATATCCGTATGGTAAAGGAGATGGAAGTGTCGGGTGTACAGTTATAGCGGTCGTCTGGATACCCGCCCGTGTCAGGCTTTCCAGGAGAATTTCTCGTTTGATCCGTAGTTGCTCGTTATATTCCGCATGCTGTAGACTGCATCCCCCGCAGATTGTGAAATAAGGGCAGGGCGGCTCTTTTCGTAATGGCGAAGGATGGCTGATGGAGATGGGGTCTGCTGTTATGTGTCCCCGGAATCGTTTTGTTTCCCGGATATGTACCTGTTCACCGGGCAAAACATGGGGGACCATGGCTACCATACCGTCCTTAAGGTAGCCTAAACCTTTGCCACCTGTTATAATTTTTTCTATCTTGATGTGATATTCCATGTGCATCCTCTACTGAATTCTTTCTCTCAGCCTGTTTAACAGGTTAGAGAGGGGAAAGGAAAAGAAAAAACATACCATGAGTCAGGCTGTAGAACCAAAGGTTAAAGTGCTGGTTGTTGATGATGAACAGGTACACCGTTTCATGCTTACCTCCCTTTTCAAAGACTGGGGCTGGGAGAGTGAAGAGGCTGATGACGGAATTACAGCTGTGGCAGCTGTTGAGGAGGGGCCTTTTGATGCTATTTTGATGGATGTGCGCATGACCAATATGGACGGTATGGAGGCTTTGAAGCGCATTCACACGATTAATCCGGCCATTCCTGTGGTTATTATGACTGCCTTTTCCTCCATTGATTCTGCTGTGGCTGCCATGAAAGAGGGTGCCCATGATTACCTGACCAAACCCTTGGATTTTGATAAATTACGTCGAACTCTCGAAATCGCCATGGGGCACAGGCAGCAGGTTGAGGAAGACACGGCTGTGGGACATCCCTTTGGAGAAGAAAACAGCAGGATTATCGGGCGCTCCCAGGTTATGCAGGATTTGTGGACAATGATTATGCAGGTTGCGCCCACAGAAGCCACTGTGCTTATACATGGCGAGTCCGGAACTGGAAAGGAACTTGTGGCTGCGGCCCTGCATCATAACAGTCTGCGTAACACTGGACCTCTGGTCAAGGTTAACTGCGCAGCTTTGGCTGAAACATTGTTGGAATCAGAACTGTTTGGCCATGAGCGTGGTGCTTTTACCGGTGCTGATAGAAGAAGGGAGGGGCGTTTTATACAGGCCCAGGGCGGCTCTTTGTTCCTGGATGAAATTGGAGAAACTTCCCAGGCCATGCAGGTTAAATTGTTACGTGTTTTGCAGGAACATGAGCTGCAGCGAGTCGGTGGTCAGGAGACCGTGAATGTGGATGTCCGAATTATAACGGCAACCAACAGAAGACTGGAAGATGAAGTTGCAGCCGGCAGATTTCGTGAAGATTTGTACTATCGTCTGAATGTAGTCGTGTTGAAAGTACCTCCACTAAGGGAACGACACGGAGATATTCCCTTGTTGACGGAATATTTTTTGCATAAATTCGCCGCAAAGAATGGTCGACAGGTGAGTGGCGTAACGCCAGAATGCATGGATGTGCTTAACCGATATCCCTGGCCGGGAAATGTTCGTGAATTGGAAAATTCCCTGGAACGTGGGGTGATTCTCATGCGTGGTGAATATCTGGAGACCGCAGGCCTCCCTGAAGCTATTCAAAGGTGGGCTGGGACCAACGAGCCGCAAGAGGTGGAACGCCCAGCAACATTGAAAGAAGCTGAAAAGGCACTCATTCTTAAAACCCTGGAAGAAACCGGCGGTAACCGCAGTGAAACTGCACGGCGTCTGCAGATAACCAGAAAGACGCTGTTAAATAAGTTGAAAAGCTATGATATTACATAGTGGCTTGTCCAGAACTTTTGGGTTTTACCCACTTTTAGGCAGGCAAAGAATGAGAATCCGGAAAGATCATTTCTGCACAGGGGCAGGTTTATTGCGTATCTGGTCGTATCCATGTTCTCTGAACAGCAGGTGTCGTAGCTGGCTATATTTTGTATTTACTTGAAAAAAATCTCTTTTTGTCTGTTGAGGATCATGGCTCAAAACGAAATTACAACGTGTTCTTCCAGTGACATCCTGCGTATATCTTACGATATCTGCAGATTCTTGATATCTGAGAGGGATCTCCCCTCCCTGCTGCAGGGGGTTTGTGATCGTTTTGTGTCTGACAATCAGCATCTCTGGGCCCTGGTTGTTCTTGTTGATTTTGAATCAGGAGGCATGGTTACCGCCGAATGTGGACTGCAGGAACATTTTCCTTCCATTATGGAGGCACTGAAAGCAGGGGAATTGCCATGGTGCGGGAGTCAGATTTTTGGCAAGTTGGATTCCATGTCTCTCCAGTGTCAGAAAGAAGGTTGTCGTTTTTGCAGCATGATGCCGCCACATGAGGAAGCGAGTATTTGTGTGTCCATACACTGTAACGAAACCTTGAACGGTTTTTTTATTATACAGCCCACAGTTACTGTGGTGGATGAACATGTTTTCACTCTTTACAGGGAAATTGGAGAAGCTCTGGGGAGCGCTCTAAGAAAATTGGTTTCAGAAGAAGCCGCCCGGCAACGTGAAGAGCATCTGTTCCTCATGGAAGAACGCTATGAACTCGCTCTCTACGCCTCCCAGGCAGGGCTGTGGGATTGGAATATAAAAACCGGAGAGATGTATACCAGTCCGAATCATAAACGTCACCTGGACTATCGAAATGAAAACGGCAGGCTGTCAGGTGGTACGGTAGCTGAGCAGAGGTTTATTCACCCGGATGACAGGGAGAGGGTACTCTCCATCCTCAATGATCACCTTGAAGGGAACTCTGAAGAGTATCGCATTGAATACAGAGTGAAAAGTGATAGTGGTGAATGGGAATGGTTTTTGGATCGAGGCAGGGTGGTTGAACGGGATGAAAAAGGGCAGCCCGTCCGCATGACTGGTACTCACCAGAATATTACTTTGCAGAAAAGAAGGGAACAGGCCATGGCATCCATACAGCAGCAACTGCATGATGCCGTAAGCAATGAACGTACCTTCCTGCAGACAGTGATTGATAGTGCGGGAGATCCTGTTATTGCCATAGATACCAGCTATAACGTATTGCTTGCCAATCAGGCAGCCGCCAAACTGGCGCAGAAGGCCATACCGGCCAGCAGTATGCAGGGAAGAAAATGTTATGAACTGCTATGTGGAAGAAAGCAGCCCTGTACCAACGATGCTTACCCCTGTCCGATACAAGCCATGGGGCAGCATGGCATACAGATTAAATTGCTCCATAATCAGTATCATGGCAACGGAGTGAACAATACCTTTGAACTGGATGTATCTCCTCTGCTTGATCGCCAGGGCCAATTGTATGGAGTCATAGAGGTCGCACGGGATGTTACCGACAGATTGCGGGTGGAGGAGGAACTCAGGGAAAGCCAATCCCGCCTGTATCGACTTGCCCACCATGATACCTTGACCGGGTTGCCCAACAGATTGCTCTTCAAAGACCGTTTGAATCATTCCATTGATAAAGCAAAACGCAACTCGGGTAAGGTTGCAGTTCTTTTTCTGGACCTGGATCGATTCAAAACCATAAACGATACGCTGGGGCACGATGTTGGTGATGAACTGCTGATCGAGGTTGCCCGGAGATTACAGAACCTGTGCCGGATTGCGGACACCGTTGCCAGGCTGGGAGGTGATGAGTTTGTTTTTATTCTGGAGGATATCATCAATAAAGATGGTGCTGCCACTGTTGCCCGAAAAATAATTGCATCCATAACCCGTCCTTTTGAACTCAACTCCCATACTCTTGCTGTGTCCACCAGTATCGGCATAAGTCTGTACCCCGATGATTCGCAGAATAAAGACGAAGTGGTCAAGTGTGCAGATGTCGCCTTGTATGAGGCAAAAGAATCCGGGAGAAATGCCTATCGCTTTTATGCAGGGCAGACGGGTTCACAGCGACTTGAACAGCGTCAGTTGGAAACTACATTGTTGCGGCAGGCGCTGCAGGAAAATCAATTCTGTATGCTTTTTCAAGCGTTACATGATTTGCCGCAGGCTACAGTAGTCGGGTATGAAGGGTTATTATGCTGGATGCACCCTGAACGGGGCCTGCTCATGCCTGAAGAGTTTTTTCCGCTGGCCCAGGGAAGTGATCTTTTAATGGAGCTGGAGTGTTTAGGCCTGGACAGCATTGCTCATGCTTTACAGTATTGGCAGGAGCAAGGTGTCTGTAAGCAGATGTCTGTAAGTTTGAATGTCACACTTGAAAGCCTGCATCATCCAGCGTTTGCCGCAAAGGTCAAACAAAAAACAGAGGAGTTTTCAGTTCTTAAGGGCGCATTGGAACTGGAATTCCAGGAACAGCTTCTTGTGGATAAACAATCGCCCTGTCTTGCTGAACTTCGAGAACTGACTGCGGCTGGCGTACGGTTGGTTGTAGATAATTTTGGTCTCGGCGAGATTTCGTTGCAACGGTTGCAGCAAATCCCCCTGCATGGATTGAAACTACATCCTCATCTGCTTGAAATCCGTCATGCGGATCATGGTGATGTGCACCTGATAGAGACCATAACAACACTTGCCCATAAGCTTGACAGGAAAGTTGTTGCGCAGGGCGTAAGCAACCGACAACAACATAATCTTGCCATCAGCAATGGGTGTGACCAGGCACAGGGAATGTATTATTCTCAACCTGTGACCCGTGATAAGGTTCTGCATGCGTTATTGAAACAAGGTGTTTGATACAAAACCATGGAGGAAAGTGGAGGCTGTGCGCGGGAAATTCCCTTTGACTGATTGTATATATGGGACTGATGTAGCTCACGTACGTTGCCATCTTTTTTATGCTCAGTTGACTCTGTCCAGAGGTTGTGGTAAGAGCACACGTCTATGTGCATTGATCTGGACACGAATCCTGTAAGGTCGGTTTACAGTATTGCAATGATCTGTGGCAGGGCCTGGTCGTGTTTGTATTCCTTTTATTTCAATTTTTCTACATCAGGCTAGTATGCGAACCAATATAGTTCATATCGGAGCTGGAGAGCTCAACTACGAAATCCGTAATATCGTTCAAGTTTGTGAACGCCTCCAGAAAATGGGCGTGGAAATCAACTGGGAAAATATCGGCGACCCGGTAACCAAAGGCGAAACAGTTCCAGCCTGGATGAAAAATCTTGTCAGTGAAGCCGTCCAGGAGGATGCTGCCTATGCATATAGCCCGACAAAAGGAATGTTGGCAACGCGTCAGTACATAGCTGAAGGGACCAATAGCAAAGGCGGCGTACAGATTGATGCGGATGATGTCATTTTCTTTAATGGGCTTGGTGATGCCATTTCAAAGGTCTTTGGTTTTCTGAAAAGAACCGCAAGGGTAGTTGTTCCAACGCCCAGTTATACAACCCATTCTTCCGCTGAAGCTGCCCATGCAGGTGCTGAACCAGTGACCTATATCCTGGACCCGAACCATAACTGGTACCCGGATCTGGAAGATATTGAAAATCATATCAAATATAATCCTGCAGTGGCGGGAATTCTGATTATCAATCCAGATAATCCAACCGGTGCCGTATATCCGGCAGAAGTGATTCGCTCGATTGTTGAAATTTGTGAGAAAAATGATCTTTTCATTATTTGTGACGAGATCTATCAAAACATGACCTATAACGGTACGGTGGCAGCCCCACTATGTACGGTAATAGGGGAGAAGGTCCCGGCGCTTTGCATGCGTGGTATTTCCAAGGAAATGCCCTGGCCTGGTGCCCGTTGTGGATGGATAGAAGTGTATAACAGCCACAAAGATCCCATGTTTGATATGTATGTACAGTCTATCCTGAATGCAAAAATGCTGGAGGTCTGCTCCACAACATTGCCACAGATTGTGCTGCCCAGGATCAAGGAGCACCCTCTGTATCATTCGTATCTGCAAGAGCGAATTGAACGTTATGAGAAACATTCCAACATTGCATACGATATTTTAAAAAATGTAAAAGGTCTTTTGGTCAACAAAACAAATGGAGCTTTTTACATGAGTGCTGTTTTTGAAGAGGGAATTCTCAACAGTCAGCAGTTTCTGCCCATTGATAACAAAGATGCTCGTGAACTGGTGGAAACCCTTGTGTCCGGTCCAGGCGTGGAGCCCGATAAACGATTTGTATATTACCTTCTTGCCTCTACAGGCATCTGTGTCGTCCCCTTATCTTCATTTGCCACTGAACTGCATGGCTTCCGTATAACACTGCTTGAGCCCTGTGAGGAAAAATTCAGGAAAATCTTCGAGACGATAAGTGAATGTATTCAAAGATATCTGGAATCTGCTTAATCTTGCGTTCTTATAAGCATATTCTGTTGCATCTGCCGTTTGCCCGGAATAAAGCCGTATCTGACCCTGGTAGTGCGGCAGGTGCTGTAAATGTGCCTGCAAGTTTTTTTCATTGTAATGCTTAACAGGCTTGCCCTTTTCCTGGTCATCTTTCAGTGCTACCTTTATCGTTCCTGAAAAGCGAATAACCGGCTGTGGGCATGAAGAAAACAAATTCTGCCTGAAGAGTAGGTTCCGACGGAATAATGAGGAGCTATTTATCTGGAGTTGCAGAGGGTTTTTCCTTGGTAAAAGGGTTTTTGCTCCCCTTGACACCTCTTTTTACCATACTTAATGTTGCCAGCAGATTTGACCCGGCCTTGTTATTTGAGAACTCACGAGTGAATCGACAGCAGGGCTGAGTGTTCATGGAAGACAAATATTCAATTGAGTTGTGAGTTTGTAGAAAAGGGAGATAGAGGTGGTAGAGGAGCATAAAGAACAACAACCTGTGGAAGAGGAAGGAGCAACGCGTGTTTCTGAAGACTCGGACGACGTGAACGGTGCTGCAGAGGAGGCAGTTGAACCTTCTGGCGAGGATTTGAAACAGAAGCTTGACGAAACACAGGATAAACTGCTTAGGGTTGCAGCCGAGTTTGAAAATTTCAAAAAGCGGATGGAGCGGGAACAGGCTAAACTCATTAAGTATGCCGGAGAAAATATCTTACGGGAGTTGCTTACAACGCTTGATAATCTTGATCGTGCCATAGAGCAGGGACAGGCTGATGCCGGTGATGATACAGCGAAGCTTCAATCCATGCTTGAGGGACTTGATCTCACCCAAAAAGGGTTGGTGGCAGCTCTGGAAAAATTTGGTGTTGAAGCATTGGATTCCGTAGGGCAACCTTTTAATCCGGATGAGCAGGATGCCCTGACCATGGAAGCTCATGACACAATCCCAGCGAACCACGTGGTTCGGGAATATGCAAAAGGATACCGATTCAAGGATCGCGTGCTGCGCCACGCACAAGTTGTAGTATCGAGCGGTCCGGCAGCCTAAAAATACATTTCATCTGCTGCTTTACCAGGGACCTTTCAGGTAAGTGGTCGCGGTGTGGACACATCATTAATATATATATCGTTAGATTTTATTATATAGGAGACAGGAGAACGAATTATGGCAAAAATCATAGGAATTGACTTGGGTACAACCAACTCTTGTGTATCCATCATGGAGGGTGGTGATCCCAAAGTCATCGAAAATAGCGAAGGCAACAGAACTACTCCATCCATCGTTGCTTTCACTGATAATGGTGAGAGGTTGGTTGGTCAGGTGGCAAAGCGCCAGGCTGTAACCAATCCTACCAGGACACTTTTTGCAATCAAGCGACTGATCGGAAGAAAGTTTACCGATGCTGAAGTGAGGAAATCTGTTGACGTAAGTCCGTTTAAGATCATTGAGGGCCCTGGTGGTGATGCCGTCGTTGAGGTAGAAGGTAAAACATACACCGCTGCGGAAGTTTCAGCCATGATCCTTGGTAAAATGAAACAGACTGCTGAGGAGTATCTCGGTGAGCCGGTGACCGAAGCTGTTGTCACAGTGCCCGCTTATTTTAATGATGCGCAGCGCCAGGCAACTAAAGACGCTGGTAAAATCGCCGGACTGAATGTACAGCGCATCATCAATGAGCCGACAGCTGCATCTCTTGCTTACGGTCTGGACAAGAAAGGCGAAGAAAAAATAGCTGTGTATGACTTGGGTGGCGGTACCTTTGATGTGTCCATCCTGGAGATTGGTGATGGTGTTTTTGAAGTGAAATCCACCAATGGCGATACCTTTCTCGGTGGTGAAGACTTTGATATGCGCATTGTTAACTGGCTTGCAGATGAATTCAAGCGTGAGCAGGGTGTTGATCTGCGCAATGACAAAATGGCGTTGCAGCGCCTGAAAGAGGAAGCGGAAAAGGCTAAAAAAGAGCTTTCCTCTGCCATGGAGACCGATATAAACCTGCCGTTTATCACCGCAGATGCTTCAGGACCCAAACACCTGAACATCAAGCTGAGTCGTGCTAAACTTGAGGCACTGGTTGAAGATCTCATCGAGCGTACAGCCGGTCCTTGTATGACAGCTTTAAAAGATGCAGGGTTAAGTGCTTCCGACATTGATGAGGTTATCCTTGTGGGTGGTATGACCCGTATGCCAAAAGTGCAGGAGAAGGTCAAAGCTATTTTTGGCAAAGAGCCTCATAAAGGCGTAAACCCGGATGAAGTGGTTGCCATTGGCGCTGCTATTCAGGGTGGTGTACTACAGGGTGATGTAAAGGATGTTCTCCTGCTTGACGTCACCCCATTGTCTCTGGGAATTGAGACGCTGGGTGGTGTAATGACCAAACTTATTGAGAAAAACACCACGGTTCCCACCAAAAAGAGCCAGGTTTTCTCCACAGCTGCCGATAACCAGCCTGCAGTTTCCATCCATGTGCTCCAGGGTGAACGTGAGATGGCCCAGGATAATAAAACCATTGGCCGATTCGAATTGGCTGATATTCCTCCGGCGCCGCGAGGTGTTCCTCAGATCGAAGTAGCCTTTGATCTTGATGCCAACGGTATTCTGCATGTATCTGCGAAGGACCTCGGAACCAATAAAGAGCAGTCCATTCGTATTACAGCCTCTTCAGGATTGTCCGAAGAAGAGATTGAAAGGATGAAAAAGGATGCTGAACTGCATGCAGAAGAGGACAAAAAACGCAAAGAACTGGTCGAAGCAAAAAATAATGCTGACTCCATGGTGCACATGACTCAGAAGAGCCTGACAGAGTTGGGTGATAAAGTTGATGCTGAGACAAAGGCCAATGTTGAGCGCGAAATTGAAAATCTCAAAAAAGCCATGGAAGGTGATGACGTTGAGGCTATTAAGTCTGCAACCGAGGCCTTGACTCAAGCTTCCCATAAACTTGCTGAACTGATGTATGCCCAGGCATCACAAGATAAGGGTGGTGCCGGCGGTCCTGGTGCAGGAGCGGGCGGAGCCGGTGCTGCAGGTGGTGCCAAAAAAGGCGGTAACGACGATGATGATGTTGTAGACGCTGATTTTGAAGAGGTAAAATAAGATATTTTATCTTTGACATTGTTTGTCGGATCATGGGAGTGCAGTTTTCTGCACTCCCATTTTTTTTGATTTTGCGCTATACATTGAACTCAAATACCCCGCATTTCCCATGGCTCTTTTTGGATACATGTTTAACTGCCTGTAAAGCAGAGTGTTTTTCAGGCAAATGTGAAAATGTTACCCTACGGGGCGAGCAGATTTTCACTACCTCTTTTGTTACCGAACATTTGTAGGTAAGCTTGGACTCCGGTTGTTCACTACAGTTGCATGTCCGGTGCTTTGCGTCTACTGTAAAAAATGCTTGTGAGAAATCCGGAAGAATATGCACCGTTAACTTCAACATTTACGCAATACAGATGAAACGAATACTATCAGGCATTCAGCCTTCAGGTAAGCTACATATTGGTAATTATTTTGGAATGATGCAGGCTATGATTCGCCATATGGATTCTTCGGATCTGTATGTTTTTATAGTAGATCTGCATGCACTCACCTCTGTACATGATAGGGACAGGTTACGAGAAGGTACTCTAGAAGCAGCTGCAGATTTTCTGGCTCTTGGGCTGGATCCTGACAAATGCATTTTTTGGGTACAGTCTGATGTGCCTGAAGTCTGTGAGCTAACCTGGATGTTGTCCACTCTGACCCCTATGGGCCTTTTGGAGCGTTGCCATTCGTATAAAGATAAGATTGCAAAAAATATTCCAGCCAGCCACGGGCTGTTCTCTTATCCTGTGCTGATGGCAGCTGATATCCTGCTTTACCAGGCAGAGGTTGTTCCAGTTGGAAAAGACCAAAAGCAGCATCTCGAAGTTGCCAGGGATATTGCTATCAAATTCAACAATGCATTTGGGGAAACCTTTGTCGTGCCTGAGCCGGCTATAAGTGAGTCAACAGCTATCGTTCCAGGGCTTGATGGCCAGAAAATGTCTAAATCATATGGCAATACTATTCCCATATTTATGGATGAAAAACCGTTGCGCAAGGTGATCATGTCTATCCAGACAGATGCAACTCCTGTTGATGAGCCCAAGGATCCCGATACATGCAATCTGTATGCGCTTCTTAAACTGTTTGCTTCTCCGGAAAAGATGGAAGAAGTACATGGCCTGTACGTTAATGGTGGCGCGGCCTACGGGTATTTGAAGCAGGACTTGTTTGAATTGATTAACGAGTATTTTAAAAGTGCGCGTGCCAGAAAAAAAGAACTGTTGGATAATCGTGACTATCTGCGTCAGGTTTTAGCTAAAGGAGCTGAAAAGGCACGGGAGAAAGCCTCTGTGACGCTGGATCTGGCCAGGGATCGGATGGGGCTGAAGTATTGACGGTTGTCTTCTTTGATCACCGACACGCGGGTGGTGTATGCTCCATCCGCGTGCCGGTTTGGTTGCCTGCCATTTGCAGTGAAGCGTATAGACTCCGAGGTTTACTCGGGCTAGACGTGTGGTGCCTCGCATCTACTGCAAAATATACTCGTGAGAGATCCAGGCCAGAAATTTTTCTAAAAACGTTTCCGGCTTACTGCTTTACATCAACCAGTTCCACATAGAATACAAGCCATGCATTCGGTGGAATGATGCCATTGCCTGCACCGCGCTCGCCATAGGCAAGATCTGGAGGAAGGATAATGGTCCGCTCTTCACCTTTGTGCATATCCAGGAGCGCCTCGTCCCATCCCGGAATAACCCTGCCTGTTCCTACAGGAAATTCAATGGGTTCCTTACGCTGATAGGAACTGTCAAACTTACGATAGTTGGCAAGGAGTCTACCGGTGTAGTGCACACTGACTATATCTCCCTTGGACGGTTTGGGGCCGTTGCCTTCTTTTTCAACCTGGTAGTACATGCCTGAACGGGTTCTGCGTGCTTCAGGCCATTTTTGCTGTATTTTCTTTTTGAGTTGTTCAAGTTCCTTTTGCTGGCTTTCTTTTTCTTTATCGCTAATTTCAGACAGTGCCTTGTCAAAGGCCTCCTGATCAGTTTTAAACGCCTCCGCTTCTTTGCCAACGCGGATGATTTCTATGTGCTGAATTTTATCTCCCTGCTGAATTGCGTTAACAACATCCTGCCCTTCAACAACTTTACCAAAAACAGTATGTTTTCCATCCAGGTGGGGAGTGGGGAGATGGGTAATGAAGAATTGGCTGCCGTTGGTTCCGGGCCCTGCGTTAGCCATGCTGAGAATACCTGGGCTGTCGTGTTTGAGGGATGAACGAATTTCATCTGGGAAAGTATATCCCGGGCCACCTGTCCCTGTTCCCAGTGGACATCCACCCTGGATCATGAAATTGTTGATGACCCGGTGAAAGGTGAGTCCATCGTAGAATGGTTTACCCAAGGGCTTCTCTGAACCACCGAGGTGCAGGGTACCTTCTGCCAGGCCAATAAAATTGATAACAGTGAGTGGTGTTTTGTCGTAATACAGCTCAAGCAGTATGTCGCCCTTTGATGTATTGATTTTTGCATATAAACCGTCTTTCATTTCCTTTTCCTCTGCTGCGGAGAGTGTCTGCCCTGCATAGATACAACACAGAAGGACGAGCAGTATGCTCAGCAGTTTCCTCATAACAATCTCCTTGTTTGAGTAGATAAAATTAATAAGTATTTGGCGTGTATTCACTCAGAATCAACAGTATACTAATACAAGTACACAGAGTATATACAGGAAAACCGAGATGAATGCGAGGTTGCTAACAAATCATGGATAAAGATGTCAATGAAAATTGAGACGAAATGATTCCTGTGTTCGGTCGGGAGTCGCTATATCTACTGAAAGTAAAAAAAAGGGCCATTATTTCCGTATTGAGTGGAAACGTTATTGACTCTCTTTGTGTAAGTTGGTTTAATAGAGAGTTTTTATCGAAGTCACAAAACACCGACGCTACTGTGGAAAAAATGATATACTGGGCGTATGGTTTCATCGGAACCACAGGGTATTGCATCCTTCGCCTGCTGCTACCTTTACTCCTGCCACTTGGAGGGCGATATTTCTCTGCCCTTGATCAACGGCTTGGGATTTATACAGAAGATTTGGGCAAAAGTGGGCAAACCTCTGTCAGGATCTGGCTGCACGCATCATCGGTTGGTGAAGTGCAGGCAGCAGCCACACTTGTCGATGCACTGTCTCAAGCTTATAGTGGTATTGAATATATTCTCACCACCACTACTGTGCAGGGCTGTGCGCATGCGCAGAAAAAAATGCCCCATGGGGTCACATGTCTCCTGGCTCCTTTGGATGTACCGGTTATTGTCCGCAAGGCTCTTCACGCATTGGTTCCGGATATCTATATTTGCCTTGAAACTGAACTTTGGCCCGCCATGCTTAAAGAGGCCCAAAAAAAAGGTGTGGTTACCGGCATATTGAATGGACGCATCTCTGAGCGCTCTTTTCGAAGCTATCTCAAGTGTCGAAAGGTCTTTGCCAGTATCCTCGGTGGAGTTCAGCGCATTGCCACTATATCTGCAGACGATGCTGACAGATACCTCAAGCTCGGCGTCAATGAAAACCGTCTCAGTGTCTGTGGAAATATAAAAAATGCTTCCTCTGAAACCAATGAGCCCACAACTGTGCGCGAAAACCATCGGCGGTATCTGCAGATACAAACTGAACGTGTTTTGATTTGCGGCTCCACCCATGGAAATGAAGAGGAACAGCTGTTGCAGGTTTTCAATCAATTGCACCTGCAGCATGACCTTGTCCTTATTCTTGCTCCCCGTCATCTGCAAAGACTGGACGATGTGGAAAAAACAATAGCCCGTTACAACTTTGCCTGCCAAAAGTATAGCGAACTTACCAATGAACAACGCACCAGCTCCGTTATTCTGCTTGATACCATGGGTGATCTGGCAAAGATATACAGCGCCGGTGATTTCATATTTTGCGGAGGCAGCCTTGTACCATGTGGAGGGCACAATATTATGGAGGCAATCAGGTGGCAGCTTCCTGTGTATTATGGCTCCAGTATGGAAGATTTCATGGAGGCCGCTTCGCTGGCTGAAAATGCAGGATGTGGCTTCCGAGTCGTTGATAAGGATGCCTTGCTGAGAATTCTCAAAGAACACATGGCTGATCCCCGGATGTACAGACAAATATGTAAACAGGCTCAAAAGCTGATGAACCACAGGAATGAGGTGGTGAAAAAGCAGGTTGATGTTGTAGGTCTTCTTCTGCAGGAGGTCGCTGCGATGTACAAGCAACACTCGTCCATTTCACAACAGGTGAAAGGGTAATTTTTATAGAATGGTGTAGACTATGAAAGCATTGATAGGTTTGGAGGACGGCACAGTTATATCCGGGTACTCGTTTACCGGGCCAGGTGAAGCTGTGGGAGAGATTGTGTTTAATACCAGTATGAGTGGTTATCAGGAGGTATTGACTGATCCTTCCTATACCGGTCAGCTGGTAACCATGACCTATCCCTTAATTGGCAATTATGGTGTTAATGAAGAGGATATGGAATCAGCAGCTGTATTCCCTCGAGCCTTTTTGGTACGTGAGTATCAGGCATTTCCCAGCAATTTCAGGGCAAGCGCAACCTTGGCTGATATGCTGAAAAAATATAATGTGCTTGGAATAGAAGGGATTGACACCCGAATGATAACCAGGCTGATTCGAAAAACCGGAGCCATGAAAGCCGCTATCTCCACAGAGGATCTGGATGGTGAATCCCTTGTCAAAAAAGCGCAGGGATGGGCCGGCCTTGTCGGGCGGGATATGGTTACCAGAGTGAGTTGCAAAGAACCCTACTTTTGGAGTCCCCAGGGGCCGGCAGCTGTTCAACTGGGAAATAGGGATCCTGAAAAATATCGGGTTGTTGCTTTTGACTTTGGAGTAAAATACAACCAGTTACGTCTGCTCAGCGACTATGGATGTCAGGTCATTGTTGTTCCTGCCACCACCAGCGCTGAGGAAGTTCTGGCACTTGAACCGGACGGAGTTTTCCTCTCCAACGGTCCCGGTGACCCGGCTGGCGTGGAAGGGGTGGTGAATAATCTGAAGCAGTTATTAGGTAAAAAACCGATTTTCGGCATCTGCCTCGGGCATCAGATGCTCGGACTTGCCTACGGCGGAACAACCTATAAACTGAAGTTCGGCCACAGGGGCGGCAATCAGCCCGTCAAAGACCTGACCACTGGAAAAGTGGAGATCACCTCCCAAAATCATGGTTTTTGCGTTGATCCCGACAGTCTGCCCCCTGAAGTGGAAGTCACCCATATCAATCTCAATGACGGCAGCCTTGAAGGAATGCGGCACACCAGGTACCCTGCCTTTTCTGTCCAGTATCATCCCGAGTATGCTCCAGGTCCCCATGACGCAGAATATCTTTTCCAGCGTTTTATTGACCTTATGAAAGAGTCTTGTTGATTACCTCAGCCACAGTCACGGTTATACGATTATGCCAAAACGAACAGATATAAAGAAAATTCTTATCATAGGATCTGGGCCTATCATCATCAGCCAGGCCTGCGAGTTCGATTATTCGGGAGCGCAGGCTGTTAAAGCACTTAAGGAAGAAGGGTTTGAGGTTGTCCTGATCAACTCCAACCCAGCTACCATTATGACTGATCCCGGCCTTGCTGACCGCACCTATATTGAGCCTATTACTCCTGAATGCGTGGCCAAGGTGATAGAAAGGGAACGTCCTGATGCGCTTCTGCCAACACTTGGTGGTCAGACTGGCCTGAATACAGCCATTAAAGTTGCCAAGATGGGGGTATTGGAAAAATATAACGTGGAATTGCTCGCTGCAAATATTGACGTTATCCAAAAGGCTGAAGGGAGAGAGGAATTTCGCGATGCCATGCGAAAAATTGGCCTAAAGGTTCCTGAATCCGCCATTGTGCATACCATTGAAGACACCATGGCAGAGGCCGAGCATATCGGTTTCCCCATCATTGTACGTCCCAGCTTTACCCTGGGGGGAACCGGTGGCGGGGTTGCCTATAACAAAACCGAACTTAGGGAACTTGCCACTGCAGGCCTGGATCTCTCCATGACCAATGAAATCATGATCGAACGTAGCCTCCTGGGCTGGAAAGAATATGAGCTCGAGGTCATGAGGGATAAAAACGATAATGTGGTCATTATCTGTTCCATCGAGAATGTCGACGCCATGGGTGTTCACACCGGTGATTCAATTACCGTTGCCCCCGCACAGACACTCACAGATCGTGAATATCAGGAAATGCGTGATGCCGCCATTGCCATTATTCGTGAGATCGGAGTGGAAACCGGAGGGTCCAATGTGCAATTTGCCGTTAATCCCGAAGACGGCGAGTTGATGATCATTGAAATGAACCCAAGGGTGTCACGTTCTTCAGCCCTGGCATCAAAGGCCACAGGTTTCCCCATTGCCAAGATAGCTGCTAAGCTCGCTATTGGCTATACCCTTGATGAGATTAAAAATGATATTACCAGGGAAACCTACGCTTCTTTTGAGCCTACCATTGATTATTGCGTAGTCAAAATCCCGAGATGGACCTTTGAAAAGTTTCCAGAGGCGGAAGATATCCTGAGTACGGCGATGAAATCCGTGGGCGAAACCATGGCCATCGGACGTACCTTTAAAGAGGCATTCCAGAAAGGCATGCGTTCTCTGGAGATTGGACGTATGGGATTTGGTTTTGACGGCAAGGATAACATGAGCGGCATGCATCAGGATGACCTCGACAAGGGGTTGAACCGGCCAAATTCCAAACGAGTCAGTTATGTGTTCGAAGCTCTTCGCCGCGGAATGTCTTTGGAGCGTATTTACGAGTTGACCAGTATAGACCCTTGGTTCCTGCATAATTTCAGGCAGATTATCGAAAAAGGAAAGGAGCTTCGGGAAATCGGCTTCAGTCGGTTGGATCATGAAAGCCTTTACCGGGCCAAACAGTACGGATTTTCTGACGTGCAGCTTGCACATATAACCGGTACCTCCGAGAATGATATTCGGGCGTTGCGTCAGGATAAAAAAGTTGAGCCGGTATATAAACTTGTCGATACATGTGCTGCAGAGTTTGAATCATATACCCCGTATTATTATTCCACCTATGAGCAGGAAGATGAGGCCAGAACCAGCGACCAGAAAAAAATTATGATTCTGGGTGGCGGGCCAAATCGTATCGGACAGGGGATTGAGTTTGACTATTGCTGCGTACATGCAAGCTTTGCTCTGCGTGAGATAGGTGTGGAATCCATTATGGTTAATTCCAATCCTGAAACGGTTTCCACAGACTACGACACCTCTGATAAATTGTATTTTGAACCTCTCACCAGAGAAGATGTGCTGAATATCATCGAACGGGAAAAACCGGATGGTGTCATTGTGCAATTTGGCGGGCAAACACCTCTTAACCTTGCTGTTCCGCTGCATAATGCAGGAGTACCCATCATAGGAACATCTCCTGACGCCATTGACCGGGCTGAAGACAGAAAACGTTTTCAGCAGTTATTGCAGAAACTGGGTCTGCGTCAGCCTGCCAATGGAACTGCACGCTCACTGGAGGAGGCGCTGGCCGTTGCTGAGAAAATTGGGTTTCCTGTGGTTATGCGACCGTCCTATGTTCTTGGTGGACGTGATATGCGTATCGTTTATAATGAAAAAGGAATACGCGATTTTATGAATCTACCAGGGATGGCAGGCGGTGAGTTCCCTGTACTCCTTGATCAGTTTCTGAAAGATGCCATTGAGGTCGACGTAGATGCTGTCTGCGATGGGAAAGTGACAGTGATAGGCGGTATTATGGAGCATATCGAGGAAGCCGGTATTCATTCCGGTGACTCGGCCTGCGTGTTACCACCCCACACCCTGTCTCCTATCATGGTTGATGAAATCACCAGGGCCACAAAAGATATGGCTGCTGAACTCGGTGTTATAGGATTGATGAATGTGCAGTATGCCGTGAAAGGGGATGTTCTTTATGTATTGGAGGTTAATCCTCGAGCTTCCCGTACCGTGCCTTTTGTAAGCAAAGCCACAGGTGTACAGCTGGCAAAAATCGCCACCAAGGTGATGATGGGGATGACCCTTGAAGAATTAGGCTTTACCGAAGAAGTCCGTCTCGATCATTGGGCAGTTAAAGAAGCTATCTTTCCTTTTGATCGTTTTGAAAATGTTGATACCCTGCTTGGGCCTGAGATGAAATCCACAGGTGAGGTTATGGGGATGGACGAAGACCTGGGTCAGGCACTGGTCAAGGCACAGATGGCCGGTGGCGCTAAGCTGCCACTTGAAGGGACTGTCTTTTTGTCTGTTCGCCATAGTGACAAGAATTCTGTCATCCCTGTTGCCGGAAAACTGCATGATCTTGGTTACAAAATCCTGGCAACAAAGGGAACCGCTGAAAAATTAAAATCAGTAGGCATCCCTTGTGTTGAGGTGAATAAAATTTCCCAGGGACGTCCACACATCCTTGATAAGATTGAAGATGGTGAGGTGCAGTGGATCTTAAACACTTCGGCCGGCAATCGAACCACCGAGGATTCGTACACCATTAGGAGGGCCGCGTTGGATTATCATATTCCGTATTCCACTACCATTACTGGTGGTGGAGCGATGGCCCGTGCACTGGAATCTTTGCGGTCCAAGGATGTACAGGTCAAAACTGTACAGGAATACGCCCAAAAGCGATAACCTTGATTTTTTATGAATTTTTGGAAAAACGGGTTGACCTCTGAACCGAGGAACTTTACTTTGCAATGCTTATAAAAGATGCTGATTTGGTTTGCATGTCAAAGACATCACTTGTTTGCTTGACCGAATTGCCGGCCATGGGCATTGTTGGCGGGCACGGCAGTTGCGCTTAGCTGCCATGCCCTATGAATATAACTATGGCAAGGTTACTCATCGGAAATGAGGGATAGAGCTGTGAAGAAGTATTTGACTGAGTGCAAAGAAGTATTACTATTACAATACCGTTACTATGAGTGGTGCCTGTCCGGATAATCTTTGCCCAGGAAATTGCCTGGGAATAGGTATTTTTCCTCAATCAAGCTGTTTTAGAAAAATACGCACAGTCATGTCGTTACTATTACTCGCATTATTTTTTTAAAATAAGCCTGAGCCGTGGTAAAGGGCATTCTCGGACAGCCTCCTGGGAGATTTTGCCTGTTTTTATTCAGGTGAAGCAGAGACGTGAAACAGCTGTTTCCTGATGGACACTGAGAATCGTTGACCACCAACACAGTGAACAATCGTTTTACCTGAGGTAAGACAAGCACTATTGGAGCTATTTTTTGAATACCTTCTATAAAAATTTTAGTATGTGGCTGGTCATTGGCGTGACCATGATTTTACTTTTTAATCTGTTCAGTAAACCGCACCCCGGCGGGAACTCGATAACCTACAGCGAGTTCTGGGATAATGTCGAAAGCGGTGCGATTGAAAAAGTGAACATTCAGGGGGAGAAAATTACAGGCACAGGACCTGATGGTCGGCCGTTCTCCACCGTTGCCCCTGATGATACTGAGCTTATTCCCATGCTCAGACAGTCCAAAGTAGATATCTCTGTAAAGGAACCGGAAGAAACCCCTTGGTACTATGCCGCATTTATTTCCTGGTTTCCCATGTTGCTGATAATCGGTGTATGGATTTTCTTCATGCGTCAAATGCAGATGGGTGGAAAAGGCGGAGCCCTTTCCTTCGGAAAAACAAGGGCAAAACTGCAGGGTGAAGGGGAAGTCAAGGTCACATTCAAGGATGTGGCAGGCATTGATGAGGCCAAAGAAGAACTTGAAGAAATCATTGATTTTCTTCGAGACCCGCAAAAATTTACCAAACTCGGCGGTCGTATACCCAAGGGTGTCCTGCTGGCTGGTCCTCCGGGTACCGGTAAAACTCTGTTGGCAAGAGCCATAGCAGGTGAAGCTGGTGTACCGTTCTTTACCATATCCGGTTCTGATTTCGTTGAGATGTTTGTTGGCGTTGGTGCGTCACGTGTCAGAGACCTGTTCAATCAGGGAAAGAAAAATGCTCCTTGTATCATATTTATAGATGAGATCGATGCAGTGGGACGCCACAGAGGTGCCGGGCTCGGTGGTGGGCACGATGAGCGTGAGCAGACTCTGAATCAGCTTCTGGTTGAAATGGACGGGTTTGAGGGGAATGACGGAGTCATCATTATTGCTGCCACTAACAGACCGGATGTTCTGGATCCGGCTCTGCTGAGACCCGGCCGTTTTGATCGCCAGGTTGTTGTACCTGTTCCGGATGTGAAGGGCAGGGAGCAGATTCTTGCAATCTATGGTAAAAAAACCAAGCTCGATCCTGATATAGATATGGCTGTCATTGCCCGTGGAACACCCGGTTTTTCAGGTGCTGATCTGGAAAATCTTGTTAACGAAGCCGCATTGATGGCAGCAAGGGAAAATAAAGACATCATCAGGATGGAACATCTCGAACGTGCCAAAGATAAGGTCATGATGGGCGCTGAGCGACGATCCATGATGATTTCTGAAAAGGAAAAAGAGATCACCGCGTATCATGAGGCTGGACATGCACTGGTGGCACGCTTGCTTCCAGGTACTGATCCCATTCATAAGGTAACTATTATCCCCAGAGGAAGAGCTCTCGGTTTAACCATGCAGTTGCCGATGGATGAAAAATATACCCATGCCAGAGGGTTTCTGTTAAACTCCATTGCCATTTTGTTTGGAGGCAGGGTCGCCGAAAAATTGGTGTTTGATGAAATTACGACAGGTGCTGGTAACGATATCGAACGTGCCAGTGAGCTTGCCCGTAAAATGGTTTGTGAGTGGGGGATGAGTGACGAACTTGGTCCCCTTGCGTATGGCAAAAAGGATGAACAGATTTTCCTCGGGCGTGAGATCACCCAGCATCGTGACTACAGCGAGCAGACTGCTCAGAAAATTGACGACGCGGTTAAACAGATTATCCTGGATGCCAATGACAAGGTAACCAAGATGCTGCTGGATAATATGGATATTCTTAAAGCCATTGCTCTGGAGTTGCTTGAAAAAGAGACTATTATGCTAGAGGATATGGATCGTATTATCAAAGAGCTGCGTCCGGAGGAAGCTGAAGATATCCTGGAAGAAGCAACTGCATAAACATACTGCAAGAGTATTCCAGGTGTATTTGCTGACCGGCTGGTAGATAACTATTTACCAGCCGGTTTTTTTATTGCATATGCTATCCCGTGGTTCTTGAGCAGATTGTCAATGATCCCGATTTTTCACAAGGGTGGTTTGCTGTAGATTTTTTTCTCTTATGCATGTTGATGATGGTGTCTGAGGATGAGTGGTGATAGTCTCTGAAAGTGTAAGCAATTTCATTTGATAATAGGATTTGGTCAGCAATATGAAGATCATGGGCATCGTAAATGTAACACCTGATTCTTTTTCTGATGGCGGCAAATTTGTGCACCAGGAGGATCTGGCTGAACAGGTGGTTCAGTTGCTTGAAGATGGGGCAGACTGTATTGATATTGGTGGTGAATCCACCAGGCCTTTTGCAGCTTCAGTATCACTGGAAGAAGAATTGCGCAGGACAATTCCTGCGGTGCAACTTGTCCGTTCCCTAACCGACAAACCCATTTCCATCGATACAACCAAGGCAGAAGTCGCCCGGCAAGCCTTGGATGCAGGTGCAGACATAATCAACGATATTTCTGCTCTCAGAGGAGATCCCCATATGGCTGGCATTGCCGCTGATTCTGGCTGCCCCGTCATTCTTATGCATATGCAGGGAACTCCTCAAAATATGCAGCTACAACCCAAATACAATGATGTGATTGATGAAATTAATACATTTTTCCATGAGCAGATTGCAGAAGTTCAGGGCAAGGGCGTTGAGTTGCAACAGATAATCCTTGATCCTGGATTGGGGTTTGGAAAACTCCCTGAACATAATGCAGCCATACTGCGCAATATCAAGCGTTTTCGAGTACATGGCTGCCCTTTGCTTATCGGGCATTCCAGAAAGTCCTTTTTTGACCACCTTTTTCATATTCCTTTGGAAGAACGAGATTGGCCAACAGCTATAGTCTCTTTGCTGTGTGCTCAACGGCAAGTGGATTATGTGCGCGTGCACGATGTCGCAAAAACCAGGCTTGCACTGGAAATGCTGGAACAATTTTGAGAATCAGCCTCGCTGTATTTGCTGATTGGTTACGTGTCAACAATCATCTGCAGGAAAGATATTGCATGAAAATAGATGTGTTACAACAGCCTGAGCAAGATATTTTTCAACATCGGAAAAGGTATGTTCTTTGGTTTATTTTTTTCTTCGTCACTGCCTTTTTGGGCATAGCTGTCGGTGTTTATGCCATATACTTTGATTCCCTTCATATCAAACATCTAGATGATCTTGCTCTTGGAATTCTACTTACCGCTTCCTTGGGTATAACAATATATGGCAATAAGCTTCAGAAATATAAACGACTTTTTCCACCACAACAGGAAAAACTTGCGAACTTACGTACCAGATATTCTGTAATAGATACATATTGTAAAGGTGTCGAGAGATTGGGAAGACGGTTTGTACGTGCTGAATATGAAGCATGTGAAGAATACGCAGAAAAGCATTCCGCACTTCCATTTGTATGAAAAATCTTTCATCCCTTCGACCGAGCAGAATTATTTATAGGCGGTATACTCTGTCAATGCAGGCCGCAGTGACGAATTCGCTGCTCACTTTTTAAAATTCTGGTCTTTTTTTCAGTATGGTTTGCCGAACAGCGTAACAAGCTGAAAGTACACCCCCAGCTCTTTCTCTCCTTGAAAACAAAACCACTGCTGGGAATATCACAACAGTCTCCCTTTTGAATTCTCGCTCGCTCTTTCTATTTATCTCATCTATATATCGTGTTTTACATTCTCATTGAGAGTGATTATTATTTTAGGTGGTTTTTGCTGGAGTGGTAAGAACTCGGTAACGTTGTCACGTCAATTGATCAATACGGCCAGTATGAAACCATTGACCCTACGTCGTTACCAAACCGATATCCTACGCAATTTTTGGATATTTATTATTTTCCGCGACCCTCACAGGAGACTACATTATGTCGTGGTCCTCAATAATACGTACATCTATCTGCTTTTTCACTTTTTTCATCATGTCGTTTTTCACAGATAGTATCAGCAACGCTGGTAATAATTTGTATGAACGGGAATTGTTAACAGGCCTCGACAAGGTTAAAGCTGTATATGACATCCAGGTCAAGGAAGCGAAAACGTTTGCTTTCTTTTTGAGTGTGATTGCCAAAACCCATGACAGCATACAAGACCAGGGAGTTCAACCCGAATTTGTTGTGACAGTACGAGGACCTGCCATTCGCTTTATATCAAACGAGATTTGGTCGTATTCCGAAGAAGACCAAAAGCATCTTAAACAAGCTGCTGAAACAATAGCAAGGTTGCATCAGGATGGAGTGAAATTCGAAGCATGTTCAATTGCCGCTGATTTGTTCAACATTACTAAGGATACCTACATCCCAGGCGTGAAGCCTGTTCCTAATACTTTTGTATCCCTGACAGGGTATCAGGCCCATGGCTATGGGATAGTGGTTATCAACTGAACGAGTTGGAGGTTGACATGCTAAATATAAATAGACACTGGACAATCTTTGTATTGTTATTATCCGTGGGTATCATGGTGATTCTTTACGGATATTCACCTGAAATAGTAAGGGCTGCAAATCAGGATGCGTATTTGTCATACTCAGAAGAGGGATATATTGTTAATACAAGAAATAATAACGTATGGACAGGGATAAGAAGCCGTATTTTTACAACGCCTGGTGAAGTCCAACAGTATCTAGCCGAATTGAGAGCAGAAGGCAATGATGCCTGGAGGCTTCCCACAAAGCAGGAACTACACGATTTGTTGCTGATCTTTGACCTGAAAAATAACGGAGATGTGAAATTCAGTATTGAAGGAGCCTACTGGCTAACAAATGAAAAAGGTGAGTTAAGTGCAGGGGCATGGGAGGTCGGAGATGGCTGTGGCCTGGAGAGAGTCTTTTATTCAAAAAATAAAGGGCATATCATAGCGGTTCGACCCTGATCAGATACATGATACTTATTCGTATACTAGATAGCTATATGCTTGGTATGTCCTTGATCTGGCGAATACAAATGGTGATCTGTTGAGTGGGGTTAAACAAAGAATTTCGAGGAGGTGATGAAACTCATTTCCACAAGCCTATTACATATTATACGTTTTTTTTACCGGATAACTTGTTGTCAGGTTTTGCTTCGCCTATAATTATTCTGAAGTATTTGGCTCCATCACATGGTTTCAAGATACATCTGCTTGAATGCTAAGTATCTTTTAAAAAGCAACTGCTCACAGCGTATCTGGTATCCCTGCGATCAGTATATGGCTTGCATATTTCCAAGTTGTTGAGAAGTACATGTACAAAGCAATTATTTTTTGTGTCTGTAAGCAGTTTCAAATCACTCTTTTTCTCCTCGCCTTAAGCACATCACTCAGTTTTGTCGCCCCTGCCTTCCAGACAGTTGCCCATGCACAGGAGTCCGATACTCTGAAGAGGCAAATAACAGAGAAGGTCCTTTTGAAAACAGGTGCGTATTTTACTGCCAAAAGACTGATTTTCAGTGATGGTGAAATGTTGGATGAACACATCATCAACGGTCCCCCTGAGCCATTAACCGGTTATGAACTTGAACGTGCATCTGTGGCGTTGCCTAAAGCCGATGTTGCCTCTGGTATGAATACGCTTACTGTGCCTGCTTTTAACTGGGTTTTTGGATGTTCTTCAGTTTCCGGAGCTATGATTGCCGGATTCTATGATAGAAATGGTTATGAAAATATGTACGTCGGCCCTACCAATGGCGGCGTGATGCCTTTGGACAACAGCTCCTGGCCCACTTGGTCAGATGGTTTCCGCACATATCCCAATCTTCCTTTGGCAGCTTCCCATTATGGAGTCGATGGCAGAACAAACCGTGGATCCATTGACGATTACTGGGTTCAATACAATAGCAGTGATAATGACCCTTATATAGGCAACTGGACGGAACACAGCTGGAGTGACGCCATTGGTGATTACATGAAGACAAGTCAGTCTGAATATAATAATACCGATGGCTCAACCGCATTTTATAATTTTACCAGTTCAGCGAGTCGATTGACCTGTGCTGATATGGTGTCCTATGATATTCATTCAGTTGATGGCACTTATGGTAGGAAACTCTTCTACGAAGCAAGGGGATATGCCGTAACTGATTGCTATAATCAGGTAACGGATAACAAAATCAGCGGTGGCTTTTCTTTTGCCCAATTTAAAGTGGAGATTGATGCCGGCAGGCCGGTAATGTTGAATCTTGAGGGGCATACAGTTGTCGGAGTCGGTTATGATGACAGCTCCAATACTGTGTATCTCCATGACACATGGGATTATAGCGATCATACCATGACCTGGGGCGGAAGTTATTCCGGTATGGAGCTGCTTTCAGTCAGTATCGTGAACCTGCAGGCAACCACAACTGCAACCCTGACAGGATTGACGATTACCGGACCGACGTCAATGAATGAGAATAGCAGTGAAACCTATACCGCGACAGCAACCTGGAGTGATGGAAGTACCACGACAGCCAGTCCCAGTTGGAGTGAAAATTCTCCCTACACCACCATAAGTTCATCCGGGATCTTATCTGCTTCCTCTGTTTCAAGTAATCAACTTGTTACTGTCAGTGCAAGTTATAGCAGCGGCGGGGTGACCCAAACCGATACCCACAACGTAACCATTATGAATGTGGCCACCATTACTTTGGGAGCGGCTCTTGACAATACATCTTTACAGTGGGTGACCGGAGGAAACGGCGAATGGTTTGGTCAGCCAAGTACAACCTATTATGGCGGTGATGCTGCTCAGGGTGGTGACATAGATCACAGCGAGGAATCATATCTGCAGACTACAGTTATCGGACCGGGAACGCTCAGTTTTTATTGGAAGGTCTCCTCTGAAAATTGGTATGATTATCTTCGTTTTTATATCGATGGAACCGAACAGTCAGGATCCATAAGTGGTTCGACCGGCTGGGCGCAGAAAACTTTTACATTGACCTTCGGATCCCATGTCTTGAAATGGGCATATACCAAAGACAGTTCAGTCTCTTCGGGCGATGATACCGGCTGGGTTGATAAGGTTGTCTGGACAGGTTCTGCCAATATAACCCTGGGAAGTGCTCTTGATACTACGGACCTTGTATGGTTCAGTGGAGGTGATGCGGCCTGGTTTGGACAGACAGGCACAGCGTATTATGGTGGTGACGCTGCCCAGGGGGGATATATCGGAGATAATCAAAAAACATATCTGCAAACTACAGTTATCGGTCCGGGAACACTCAGCTTTTATTGGAAGGTATCCTCGGAAAGCAACTATGATTATCTTCGCTTTTATATTGATGGAACCGAGCAGTCAGGATCCATCAGCGGGCTGACCGGTTGGACACCCAAAGTTTTTACAGTACCTTCCGGATCCCATGTGCTGAGGTGGTCTTACATCAAGGATGGCTCAATATCTTCAGGGGGGGATACCGGATGGGTAGATAAGGTTTCCTGGACCTATTCCGGAAAAACCCAACCTTTGCCATGGTTGATGTTGCTCTTGAAATAAGGAAGAAAGATTGTCCCATGTCCTTTATTTTGGATGTCCCAGTGGCATCATCCCCTGTGCCCCTGAGGTCAGTTCAATTTCAGTGCTGATTTTTTTATTTTGCCTTTCAAGTTCGAGTTGAACCGTATCTCCGGGACGCAGATCCATGAGGTGGAAACGAAGCATACCGACAGTCTGAATCGGTACGCCATTGATCCTGCAAATAGTATCTCCTTTTTGTACATCAGCCAGACCAGCTTTCCCATGGGGACTGATCTGTTCTATTTTGAGTCCATGGTTATCCTGTCTGTTGAGAACAACCCCCAATTTGCCAGCAGGCGGTAGTTCCAGCGGTTCTACTGCAACGAAGAAATCACACCATCCCGGCTGTATGGACTGCTGCTGACTAAGCGGCGCCACCACGTATTGGGATATGGCACCCATTCGTTGATAAACCCGTGGGGGGATCGCATTCATTTTATTTACATGACCCGTTCCGGCCAAGACTACCATGGTGCTATCAGGATGTTTTTTGAGATACTTGGTGATGTTTTCTGCCATGGTTTCATCCCAGATAGCTTGTGCCTGAAGAAATCCCGGCCTGCCGTTGGTGTTCATTGCGAGATGCATGTTGAAATATGGTTCCAGGCGTTCTATGTATCCTGGTAACACCAATGAGCGGAATGCTGGCAACAGGTGTTGATCGGTTTGTTGTAATGTATCGGTGGAACCTGTGCGAAAAACAGTTTCAGTAATATTTTTTGGTATATTTAGGCCAATGAGCGGTATCGCATTCGTTCGTGCATAGGTAAAGATATCACGATACAGGCGGTAATCATATCCCCAGGATTCATGATAGGCAGACTGTTCAACAAAATCGGCTTCATCGTGTATGTCCCCTTGTATATAGGCGTCAAGGACAGGCTGCACGCTTGCCGGAAACATTTCAAGGCCTATGGCCAAGCCAGGGTAGCGTGCGTGCAGGGTCTGGATAATGCGCAATTGCAGTAGATGGTGTGCATAGTTATCATGGGTTTCGCCTATATACGTTACCCGGGCATCTTTAAGCTGTTTAATGAATTCATTGAATGGCAAGGTTGCCGTTGCAGGCAGGGCAGTTGGAGTGGGGAGAAGAATCCCGCGAATGCCGTCTTCACTGGGTTTAATGGATTTTTGCTGTATACGTCCATTGATAAAATCAAGGCTTGAGTATTTTTGATAATGGGAAAGCAGACGTACTATCCGTTCTATACCTGTGGCATCGCTGATATCAACAGTCATGATATGATACCTTGGTGCAAGGGGATTTTGGTGTGTTTCAATGTGGACCGGGGCAGTACTCGCATTCGGTATGCCGAAGATGGATTGTCTTGGTGCTGAATCACCAATGAAAACCCAGTCGTTATCCTGTAGATCACTGTTGCTTACCTGGTCGCCCTTCAAGACTGTCCCGATTGTTTGAAAATAAGTGGTCAGCGGTTTAATTTTGTCTTCGATTTCAGGGGCAATGAGTACCTGCAGGTTGTTTGAGGCAAAAATATGAGCTAACAGAGGTGGCGTCTCTTCTGGTTCGAGTTGCCGCACAAGATCATAATGAGGATCCACTGCGATGGCCAGTGGCAAGGCCTTGACGGGAATCGTAAAGGTCTGTTCCTTTTTGTCCAGGTATACGATATGTGTTGCAGGCCCAAGGGTGGTTGTGATTTCTATTGGAACTGTTATTTGAAACGGTATTTCCTGTTGTATGGTGCATGTTACGGTAAAACCGGTTTGGCTGTGCTCAAATTGCGCATTTTGAAGATGCAGGTTGGGGATTATCTCACTATCCAGCCATTGCTCAAAAAAAGTATCCAGTTTTTTCCCGGAAACCTTGGAAAAGAGTTTTTTCAGTGTCTCCCACGATACGTCTGTAAAGATATGATCGTTATATAATTGTCTCACCGCTGTCTGAAAGTTTTTCTCTCCGATCTCCTTACGCAGCATATGAAAAAAGAGGGTGCCTTTGTTGTAGCCAATAGCCCTGTTTCGTTCTCCTGATACTGTTTGCAGGTTGGTATTTCGGAAGTCATTCAACCTCAGACTACTTTTTTCAGGGATATAGGCATTATAGCGTAGAAGCTGGTTTTTACGGTATTGTTTATCTTGTCCGGCATGGGCAGCATACTGGTGATCAGCCAGATAACTGGTTAACCCTTCTGCCCAGTTGCCTGAATTCATATCGACAAAAACGCTGTTTCCGAACCAGCTGTGGAGAATTTCATGGCCAAGGGAAGTGCTGCGGATAAAGGGAAGGCGGATGACCTGTTGACCAAGCAGCGTGAATCCTGGAAATCCATAACCAGTTGATAACACATTTTCTACAATGGCATAGTGCGTGTAGGGATATGGTCCTATTTCCTGCTGGTACATGCTGAGATATTTTTTGGCATCTTCAAGGTATGCTTTGGCCAGATGACCGTCTTCATGGAAAAAATACGTTGAAAGATCAATATTTCCGACTTTGATGGTTTGAATTTGATAGGGTGCGGCAATAAAATGCATGGCCTGAAGTGGGGTTGGCGATACCAGACGGACAACCTTGATAGATTTTTCCATGTGAGATTCAATAGTTTCAGATTCTGCAATGGCTGAAAAATTATCAGGGATGCGGGCAACAAGGGTATAGTGCATTTTGTGCGAACTCCTTGGATGCCAGAAGCCCGCAAGGGCTATCGCCTTTTTGTTGATGATATTGTCACCTTGTCCACCCGGCGGCAGGTGTAATTCATAGCTGACCAGAATCTGCTGTTGTCTGGAGGATGCCGGAACCCGTAAAACGTTATCTGCTTGCGGGATAAGCCTTTTAAAGGTTTGTCCCTGTGGTTCGACCATGGCTCCGGTGACTGTTAAAGGGCCAAATTCAAGGCTAAGGGGCATGGCTGCAGGTACATCGATCCTGGAAGTTGCGCGCAGTAAACTTTTTGAAAGGTCGAAGCTCAGATCAATTTGATGAGAAAAAGGCGATGCCTCCCCTGTAACTCCCCATGGTACATGAAGTACTGTTGTTATAAGGATGACGTAAGCGATTGAGCGGTGTAGGAGAGATAGGTTACGCATGGCTGAGTGTATAAGCTGTAGGAGGAAAAGGAACATTAACTTTTCCAACCTTAATCATTTTGTGGCTGAATGAAAACTGCTTGTTTGTGCATTACGCCCCCCTGAGTGTGCTGGAAACAGCAGGGATAATTTGTGTTGTTTGATCAACGAATCTGAAGAGTATTAACCATATACGTGCTTATTCTTGACAATGAGGAACCATTCATTGTAGGGTCCGCCATGTTTTGCGTTGTATGTTTTATGATGGAGTTAAGAATTGTTGTTCTGTTTTGCAGTGATGCAGAAGGGGGGGAGCGCACTTCTGTGGATGGGGAAACAGAGAGATCACTCAATCGCTCGATGTAAAGGATATAATTATGCAACAGTATAGAATTAAGACCATCAATGCCATTGCTCAGGAGGGGCTGGACCTGTTCACATCCCAATATGCTGTAAGCCCTGAGGAAAAAGATCCACAGGGGATTCTGGTTCGGAGTACAAAGGTAGACCTTGGGTTGTATCCCAACCTTCTGGCCATAGCCAGGGCAGGTGCAGGAGTGAATAATATCCCGGTTGAAGAGGCGTCTCAAAAGGGTATTTGTGTCTTTAATACTCCGGGAGCCAATGCCAATGCGGTAGTTGAATTGGTGTATACCACATTGGGGATTTGGCTGCGTAACGTTGAGAAAAGTATCGCATTTTGTAGGACGTTGAATAATCTGACTGATGACGATACCATCAACAGGGAAGTAGAGGCTCAAAAGAAACGCTACAGGGGCGAAGAGATGGCTGGTAAAACCATGGCTGTCATAGGATTGGGAAAAATAGGTGTGGGTGTTGCCAATGCCGGTCTGCACCATGGAATGAAGGTCATAGGATTTGACCCTTTTCCGGCTATGGATAATATTCATTACCTGTCACCGGAAGTTACTTTGGCTCGATCACGCCGTGAAGCTCTTGAAAATGCTGATTTCATCAGTGTACACATCCCTCTGAATAATAAGACCCGGGGCTATGTAACCCAGAAAGACTTTCTGCAATTTGTCAAGGATGGAGCAATCCTGATCAATTATGCACGAGGTCCGGTTGTAGATGAAGGTGCTGTCCTTGCTGCATTAGCCAGTGGAAAATTACGCGGACATATCTCAGACTTTCCTTCAACCAAATTTCTCAACCATAAAAAGATCATTGTAACTCCCCATCTGGGAGCTTCCACGTCCGAATCTGAAGAAAACTGCGCAACAATGGCGGTCAAGGAACTTCGCTCTTATCTGGAGATGGGAAATATTGTCCACAGTGTCAACTTTCCAAATATCGAAACGATTCCCACTGTTGATGTGCATACGCGGGTAACAGTGATTAACCGAGATCAGCCTGGTATGATCGCCCTTGTAAGTAATATCCTCGGAAGTCATGATATAAATATCATGAACTATACAAATAAAAGTAATGGTACCCTGGGATATAATATTATTGACTGTGCAGGTCCCGTCCCGCCTGATGTAAAAGCCAAAATCTGTGCCCAGGAAGGCGTGCTGCGTTCCAGGATTATTACCTTTCAGGAGTAGAGTGCAGCTGGATTGTCATTGTGGAGATTGCTGAGAATATCTGCAAGCATGTCCGAGATCGTCATATTTTTAATGCATCGGATGCTGTAGGTTTCAATTTACATTCGACCATGCTCCTGCAGCATTGCAGGGTGCGTAAAAAGTATCCAGTTCAGTTAAATTATTGCATAATGGGGAGTAAAAAAAATATTCCGGCGCAACTGGCTGAAAACATGTTGTAATTTGTTTCCCTTGTGCGGTGGGGTAAAATAATGTTAAAAATCTTGAACTTTAACGGGGCTCACATACTACATACACAAGATATATTTCCTTAATGCCTGCCTGTTTTCAGGGGCCCAGAATATCTGTGACAGACGTCTTTTTTTCGTGAATGCTGAATGCTATTCTGTGTATTTGCAAGTGATATCAGTGTGATGACCGTTATCTTCAAAATCATTTTTTTACTGTCTGCATCTGGCGGTGTTTTTTTTATGAATGAAATGTTTGCTTTCGGGTTGTATTGGCATACTTCATGCAATATCCATGGTGAATTCTTCATCTCTTCTCTCCTTTTCCGGCTCGATTCAATTGTGGATTGAGCCGGTTTTTTTTTCGCAGACGTAAATTTGTTTTCCTGACTTTTGTCCGTATTTCTCATGACTTTTGTGAATAAATATTTAACTATTTGAAATGATAGTATTTGTTAGGCATTTCTGAAAAGTAGCGTTTTTCAGGGGGATTACAACAGTCAGCCTGCGAGGTGACAGGCTTCGCAGCATCTATTGAGTTACCTGGTGCATGCCTGGTTCCTTGTATCCACTGCAAAATATACTCGTGATACTTAGGGGCACGGAAAAAATAAATTATCCAATCTTGCCTGTCTCTCTTCTCATTCATATCATTGACATAATATGTGCAGTGTGAGTCCCTTGATGCAACGAGGTAGATGAACCGGTCTCTAGCGCTCTTTTGGAGTAGTTCTTGTTTTTTACGATCCTCAAGCCTGTGAAGGAGTTATAAACTCGGTGAGTAGTTATAATCAACCTGAAGTCTTTCTCGCCAAGGTTACAGAATACACCTCGGCAGATTTTTATCCGTCTGTGAAGGCGCTTCTTGAGCATACCGTCAACCCCAAGGGGCTCAACGGACAACGTGTTATGCTCAAACCAAATCTCATCAGTGCCAAAGGTGGGAACCTTGCCTGCACACATCCAGAGGTAATTCTTGCGGTCGCCCGTTGGTTTCTCGAAAACGGTGCACGTGTTCAGGTTGGCGACTCTCCCGCCTTCGGAACTGCAGAGACTGTTTTGGACAGTCTTCAAGTTGCTTCGACACTTCGCACGCTTGGTGTGCAGATTGTCAATTTTAATCGTGGGGTATCTAAAGTCCTGCCAGGGGGAATGCAAGTGAAGGTGGCTGCCGCCGCAGTGGAGTGTGACCTGCTGGTCAATCTCCCCAAGTGTAAAGCACATGCCCAGGCCAGGATTACACTGGCCATGAAAAATTATTATGGATGTGTTGTAGGATTGCGAAAAGCCTGGGCCCATATGCAGCATGGCGGAAAAAATGGTCGGTTTGCAGAATTGGTGGTGCAGTTGCCTTCCGTGCTCGCACCTTCCGTTTCCCTGATGGATGGTATCATCGCTATGCATCGTACCGGCCCTGTCCATGGAGTTGCTTTTCCTGCAGGTGTGATGGCTGCTGCGCAAAATGCTGTAGCATTGGATACTGTTCTCATGGGTGTGCTGAATATTACCCCTCAGAGTTGCCCCCTTTGGGTGGCTGCTTCCGAGCTTGGAATGGAAGGTACAGCTGCTGGACCATTTCAGTGGTTGACAGGCGAACCTCAAGGATACATTGTTAAGGACTTTGAAGTACCATCGGTACTTATGCCGATTCGATTTAATCCATTTCGCTTTATACGAAGCAGTGTACGAAGAGTTCTTTTGTCGCGGAAATCTGCAGAATAGTGCAGTGATTTTGCGTTTCCGGGCAGAAGTGTTTACAGATTTAGAGGGAATTTATGAAGGAATTACAAGGTAAAACAGCCTTTATTACTGGTGGATCACGGGGCATTGGTCGAGCCATTGCCATCCGGCTTGCAGAACATGGTGTCAACAGTATCATCAACTACGTTCGCCATAAACGTAATGCAGAGGAAACCGTTGAAGCTGTTCGCGAAAAGGGCGTGGAATGCCAGGCTATCAAGGCCAATATTGCCGATGAAAAGAGCCTGGCCAGGATGTTCTCTGTACTTGATGAACAGAAACAGCAGATCGATTATGTCGTCTCCAACGCAGCGTCTGGTGTTTTAAAGCCTGCTCTGGAATTAACAACCAGGCATTGGGATTGGGCAATGAACATCAATGCCCGGGCACTGCTCTCGCTGACCAAGCAGGTCATCCCTTTTATGAACCCGGGAGGACGTATTATAACAATTTCATCTTTAGGTTCTGTCCGGGCTCTTCCTGACTACACAGCTGTAGGCGCTTCCAAGGCCGCACTGGAATCTCTTGTTCGTCATCTTGCTGTGGAGCTCGGTCCTAAAGGTATCTTGATTAATACTATTTCCGCAGGGGTTGTTGATACCGATGCTTTGAAAAAGTTTCCTGCCCGTGATCAGATACTACAGTTCTCGTTGGACAGAACTCCCCTCGGTCGATTGACTACACCAGAAGATGTGGCTAACGTGGCGTTGTTTCTATGTAGCGATCTTGCCACGATGATTCATGGACAGGTTATTACCGTAGACGGTGGATACGCTATTCAGGGCTGAGAATGTTTGATGAGCCTGTACATAACTTCAAAGCAGGCTATGACTATGCCGTAGAGAAAAGCAGCGGTGATAAAGCTTGGCCAGCCGCTGCTTTTTGTATGAAACAGGTTCTGGAGGGGGGCGTACCATCCAGCATACAGGCCCGAGGCATGCAGCATCCAGAATCCAGGGAAAGTACAACCAATAGTGAGATAGAAAAACTGTCGTATGTGTTTCATGGTAGGATGAGTTCTTTTTGTTACATTCACTCCTGCGGGTACATTGATGCATTGTACTCTTTGTGGGACTGAAAACAAAGCAGCAACATTTTCAGAGAAATGTTTGCCTGTTTTTTCTGGGAGTGATTGCTAAAATGCAAAATTGTCCGTACTGTGACATGCTACCAAGGGTTTAGCTTGAATATTCCGCGGAGGAGAAGTATTATCGCTGGTCTGAGAAGTGAAAAGCGTTATCAGACCGGAACAGTTCGTTGTCAGTGATACACCGTAAGCTGTTGTATATGTCTGCATGCTTTCCTGGCCACGGTTATGGGGCGGCCTGTGGCGAGTTATTCATGTCGAACTGGAGTTACCTTCTATCTGCTTCGGAGTCGTCATTGTTACCCGCAAAAGATCATTCGAGTTTCGCTTTTATCAGCAAGTTTTTCAGATAGCATAGTTGTTTTATCTGAAAATTTCACCAATCTGATTGCAAGATTCAAAGGGAAGCTCGGATATACGAATATTTCAAGAGAGGAAAACACATATGTCATGTCATTTATTTACCTCAGAGTCGGTTTCTGAGGGACATCCCGATAAGGTTGCAGACCAGATATCCGACCATATTCTGGATGCAATTCTGGAGCAGGATAAACACTCCCGGGTTGCCTGTGAAAGTCTGGTAACAACTGGTATGGCGCTGATAGCCGGAGAGATAACCACTTCAGCCTGGGTAGACATGCCACAAATCGTTCGTGATACCATTCGTGAAATTGGTTATAATTCTTCTGATATGGGTTTTGACTGGCAATCCTGCGCAGTTATGACTTCCATTGACAAGCAGTCCCCTGATATTGCGATGGGGGTTGACGAAGGCTCTGGAGTCGATCTTGATCAGGGGGCTGGTGACCAGGGGTTGATGTTTGGGTATGCCTGTACTGAGACCAAGGTACTCATGCCAATGCCCATTACTTACGCCCACAGGCTTGTCATGCAGCAGGCAGAAGTACGAAAGGGTGGTAAGCTACCCTGGCTGCGACCTGATGCCAAGAGCCAGGTGACTATCGAGTACGAGAATAATGTTCCCAAGCGTATCGAAGCCATAGTTCTTTCCACGCAACACTCGCCAGATATAGCATATAAGGATTTACAGGAAGCGGTCATGGAGGAAATTATCAAGCCTGTACTTCCAGAGAAGATGCTTGACGCGAATACCAAATTTTTTATCAATCCCACCGGAAGGTTTGTTATAGGTGGTCCTGTTGGTGATTGCGGGGTGACCGGCCGTAAAATTATCGTAGATTCCTATGGCGGGCGAGGGTCCCATGGCGGCGGAGCTTTTTCCGGTAAGGATCCCTCCAAGGTCGATCGTTCTTCCTCCTATATGGGAAGATATGTTGCTAAAAATATTGTTGCTGCCGGGCTGGCCACAGAGGTTGAAGTGCAGGTGGCGTATGCCATTGGAATTTCTCAGCCCGTGTCTATCAATATCAAAACATTCGGTACCGGCATAATAGAAGAAAGCCGTCTGGTTAAAATTGTAGGCCAGGTATTTGATTTGCGCCCCAAGGCTATTATTCAACAGCTCGACTTGTTACGACCAATATATGGGAAAACAGCGGCTTATGGCCATTTCGGAAGAGAGTTGCCTGAGTTTACCTGGGAAAAGACAGATAAGGTAGAGGCTCTCAAGGATGCTGCAGGAATCTGACGGCAGGAAGAATCAAGGAGTATATTATGACTGATTATAAAGTAGCTGATATCAATCTTTCCACCTGGGGTAGAAAGGAAATCGCCATAGCAGAGACCGAAATGCCAGGCCTTATGGCTTTGCGTGAAGAATATGCTGGTCAAAAACCACTGCAGGGTGCTCGTATTGCGGGCTGCCTTCATATGACCATACAGACGGCTGTGCTCATGGAAACCCTGGTTGCTTTGGGAGCAGAGTTGCGATGGTCTTCATGCAACATTTTTTCCACCCAAGATCATGCTGCAGCGGCGGTGGCTGCTGCGGGTATCCCAACCTTTGCCTGGAAAGGGGAAACAGAAGAGGAATTTTGGTGGTGTATAGAACAAACCATTAAGGGACCCGATGGCTGGACTCCCAATATGTTGCTTGATGACGGGGGAGATCTGACCTTGGTTATGCATCAGAAGTATCCGGAGATGATGAATGATGTCCGTGGTATTTCAGAGGAGACCACAACCGGGGTTCTGCGCCTGAATGAAATGGCGAGAGATGGTAAATTGCTGGCTCCGGCCTTTAATGTCAATGATTCGGTTACAAAATCGAAATTTGACAACCTGTACGGCTGCAGAGAGTCTTTGCTTGATGGCATTAAACGCGGAACAGATGTCATGGTTGCCGGTAAGGTAGCCGTGGTAGCCGGGTATGGAGATGTGGGCAAAGGTTGCGCCCAGGCTTTCCGTGGAATGGGTGCTTCTGTAATGGTGACCGAAATCGATCCTATCTGTGCTCTGCAGGCTGCTATGGAAGGGTATAAAGTGGTAACCATGGAGGAGGCCGCATCTGTAGGTGATATTTTTGTCACAGCAACAGGGAATGTGCACGTGATCACCAGATCCCACATGGAAGCCATGAAAGATCAGGCTATAGTCTGCAATATTGGTCATTTTGATTCCGAGATCGATATCGCCTCAATTCGTGAACTTGAATGGGAAAATATCAAACCCCAGGTAGATCATGTAATTTTTCCAGATGGTAAACGAATCATTGTTCTTGCAGAAGGGCGATTGGTAAACCTGGGTTGCGCCACAGGGCATCCCAGCTTTGTGATGAGCAACTCTTTTACCAATCAGGTTCTGGCTCAGATTGAGCTGTGGAAGAATTCTGAAAAATATGACAAAAAAGTCTATTTTCTGCCCAAAAAGCTTGATGAAAGAGTGGCCATGCTCCATCTGAAAAAGATTGGTGCTCAATTGACCACATTGAGCCAGAAACAGGCTGATTATATTGGGGTTTCCGTCGAAGGACCGTTTAAGCCCGAGTATTACAGATATTAAGCAGCATCACAGGTTGATCCGGGTCGATGCTTACCGACCCGGACATCCCCATTTCATGTCTTTACCAGACCTTGCTGAGTGCTTGAACTTGTATAAGGTGTTTTTGAGGCTATAAAAAAGGTGTTTTCGTGCAATTTCCACGGTATGGCGAAATATGCGGACTCATTCTTCTGCTCTCAACTCTTTTTCTTTTTTCCGGCTGTGCCACCCGAACAACACGTATGATGGAAACAACAGCCTACTGCGGTTGTGGGCAGTGCTGTTCATGGGAAAGGGGGAGTTGGCGTTACCTGAAACTCGACTTTTGGAATCGCTATGTCAGTGCAGGTAAAAGAAAAGGTGCACCATATACAGGTAAAACAGCTGCCAATACAGATCCAGTGGAGCCGCATCCTGGGCTTTTTTCCTCAGACAGTCTTGTCCACCCCTGGGTCATTCCTTTTCGAATAGTTTTTCCATGGCTTTGGATGCAACGCGACGGCACCATAGCTGCAGATACAGAATATTATCCGTTCGGCACCCGAATGTATGTCCCTGGTTATGGATGGGGCGTAGTTTCAGATCGTGGTTCTGCAATTAAGGGACCAGACCGGCTGGATCTCTATTTTGATTCCCATAGTGATGCCCTTGAATGGGGCCGCCAACGGCTTGAAGTTGAGTTTGTGCAATGAAAAAAGTAATGATCATAGGTGGCGGCCTTGCCGGGTGCGAAGCCGCATATCAGCTGGCTTCCCGAGGAATTCCAGTCGAACTCTTTGAAATGAAACCAGGAATGTTCAGCCCTGCTCATGAAACAGAAGGGCTGGCAGAGTTGGTGTGTTCCAATTCTTTGCGTTCCAATGCACCCGATTCTGCGGTTGGGCTGCTGAAAGAGGAAATGCGCAGCACGGGTTCTTTGCTCATGCAGGTTGCTGAAGCAACTCAGGTGCCGGCTGGCAAAGCTCTGGCAGTTGACCGCAAGCTGTTTTCGCAGAAAGTTACTGAGACCATGGTTCAGCACGAGTTGATTACCCTGCGAAGGGAGGAAGTGACCTCGCTGCCTGGACCGGATTCTTCACCGGTTATTCTTGCCACGGGTCCCCTGACTTCTGACTCCCTTGCCCGTGATCTTCAGAGGCTCACAGGTCAGCAGCTTGCATTTTATGATGCCATTGCACCTATTGTTTCAGCAGAAAGTCTGGACAAATCTTTGATTTATCGTAAGTCCAGGTGGGATGATGACGGACCAGGCGATTACCTGAACTGTCCCATGACAGAGGCTCAGTATGAGCACTTCATAACCCTGTTGCAGGAGGGGGAGACTGTCCCCCTGAAAGACTTTGAAGACGCTAAATTTTTCGAGGGCTGTCTTCCTGTTGAAGTTATGTGCAGCCGCGGAAAAGATACCCTGCGATTTGGGCCTATGAAACCAGTTGGTCTTGCCCATCCTGAAACCGGTGAAGTCCCTTTTGCTGTGGTCCAACTCCGCGCTGAAAACAGGGAAGAGACCATGTATAATCTGGTTGGATTCCAGACGAAATTGACATACCCTGCCCAAAAACAGGTGTTTAGCTCTATCCCTGGACTGGAGCACGCAGAGTTTCTGCGTTATGGCTCCATTCATAGAAATACGTTTATCTGTGCACCCAGTCTGTTACAACCATCTCTGCAATTACAGGAACAATCTAATCTGTTCATTGCCGGTCAACTTTCAGGGGTTGAAGGGTATGTGGAATCTATTGCCATGGGAATGCTGGCTGGTATAAACTGCGCTTGCCTGGTGCTGCATGGGCAGGTACCGTCAGTTCCCCCTCCAGGAACTGCTTTGGGAGCACTGATTAATCATCTGACACAATCTGATCCCCGTCATTTCCAGCCAAGCAATGTCAATTTTGGGCTTTTTCCTCCTTTGCAGAAGAAAATGCGCAAAAGAGATCGTGGCACTTTTCGCGCTCAACTTGCAAAAGATCTGCTTGACCAGTGGCTACAGCACGACAAAATTGTCTGATTTTTGAGCTGTTCTTTGATTTCGTCTAACACTGAATCTATCGTTTTTTTACATTTGACATGAATGTAGAGCGTGCTGTATAGAAGAACGCTTTTATAGGAATCCTTATTTTTATTGTATCTTCATCCATAGGATTGTGTAGGGGCTTTCGTGTATACCGATCACGGATCATATGTTTAAAATACTGTGAAAATCATGTTCTGTTACAAAACAAGGAGGGGCTGCCGTGAAATGGTTTCTGGAAATGTGCTGTGTTTTGCTTTGCTTTGCTGTTGGTACGGCCAGTGCAGAGGATGGAGTTGTCCATGTGTATAATTGGTCCGACTATATTGCCGAGGATACCCTCAGTCGTTTTACTGAGGCAACGGGCATCAAGGTTGTTTATGATGTGTATGATGCCAATGAAACCCTTGAGGCCAAACTCTTTGCCGGGCACACCGGATATGATGTGGTCTTTCCGTCAGCACATCCCTTTGCGGGCAGGCACATTGCCTCTAATCTTTATGCTCCGCTGGATAAAAAACAATTGGCCAACCTCAGCCACGTTGATACCAATATTTTGCATGTTCTGCAGAAAATGGATACCGACAATGCTCACCTGGTGCCCTATATGTGGGGAACAACGGGTATTGGTTATAATGTTGACAAGGTAAAAGCCGTCCTGGCTGAAAAGGCGCCTGTAAATTCCTGGGAGTTGCTTTTTAACCCGGATTACGCGGCCAAGCTTGCCGAATGTGGTATTGCTCTGCTCGATGACGAGCAGGAAGTTTTTGCTGCTGCGCTGCTCTACCTTGGTAAAGATGCCAACACGGAGCGGACCGAAGATATTGAGGCTGCAACTGAGCTGCTCAAAACGATTCGCCCCTATGTGCGATATTTTCATTCTTCCCAGTACATCAATGATTTGGCAAACGGAGATATCTGTGTGGCCCATGGCTACTCCGGAGATGTGCTTCAGGCTCGTGATCGAGCCGATGAAGCAGGGCAGGGAGTGCATGTTGCGTATAGTATTCCTAAACAGGGGGCAGTCATGTGGGTTGATGTCATGGCTATCCCGGCTGACGCTCCACACTCCAGGGAAGCGCATGCCTTTATAAACTATCTGCTTTCCCCTGAGGTAATTGCTGAAATCAGTAATTATGTCGCATACGCAAATGCTAATAAAGATGCCACCCCTTTACTGGATGCTGAAATTCGCGAAGACGGCTCTATTTATCCTTCACCTGAGGTGATGGAAAGACTGGTTGTGCCAGTGGAAATCGGCAGAAAAACTCAACGGCTGAAGACCAGATCCTGGACACGGATCAAGACCGGACATTGAGTGTTATGGCTGGCGGAGAAAAAAAAGGGTATGAACCCTGGCAGGATGTCAATGCTAACCCGTTGGTACGCATCGAAGGTGTGAGTAAGACCTATGGCGAAATCTGCGCTGTGGATGATCTCAGCCTGGATATTTATCCCGGAGAATTTTTTTCTCTGCTGGGATCTTCAGGCTGTGGCAAGACAACCCTTTTGCGCATACTGGCTGGATTTGAGCAGCCGACCAAAGGGCGAATATACATAGATGATATGGATATTACAACAGTCCCTCCATATGATCGTCCCGTGAATATGATGTTTCAGTCCTATGCATTGTTTCCGCATATGAATGTGGAAGCAAATATCGGGTTTGGGTTGCGCCAGGAAAAATTGCCCCGGGCAGAAATCAGGGAACGTGTGGCTGATGCCTTGAAACTGGTAAAAATGGAAGCCTTTTCCCGGCGTAAACCCGACCAGTTATCAGGCGGACAGCGGCAACGAGTCGCCTTGGCCAGAGCCCTGGTTAAACGCCCAAAGATTCTGCTATTGGATGAGCCTCTTGGTGCCTTGGATAAAAAACTCCGGGAGCACACACAATTTGAACTGGTGAATATCCAGGAAAAACTCGGCATAACCTTTATCATGGTTACCCATGATCAGGAGGAAGCCATGACCATGTCCACCCGCATGGCGGTTATGAATGACGGGGTCATTGTACAGCTTGGAACACCACCGTATATCTATGAGTATCCAGCTACCAGATTTATTGCCGAATTTGTAGGGGCTGCAAATGTTTTAGAAGGGCGGGTTATGGGTTTTTTCGAGGATGCCCTGAGTGTTTACAGTGAAGAATACGACTGTGAACTCCTCATTCACCATCCAAAACCCATGGACATGGGCGCTTCTGTCGCTGTGGCCCTCCGGCCTGAAAAAGTTCTCATTACAGAAAAACCTGTCAATGTCGCGTCGGCTGCCAATACCCTCTCAGGAATCGTGGCGGAGATTGCCTATCTGGGAGATATCTCTATTTATCACATCCGGACCTCAGGAGGCAAACTCATCCAGGTGCAGTTGACCAATCGTAACCGTATGGAAAATCCAGGACCCACCTGGGAGCAAAAGGTGTATCTGACATGGCACTCAACAAGTGGAGTAGTGTTGGAAACATGAGAGAACGGCAATCAGCTGTGCTTCCACAGACCCTTTTGGGTCGATTCCGGCTCTGGCTTATCAATTTCATGAACTGGAGAAGAGTCCGTGGAATCGCTCGCAGTCTGCGTGGGCGTCCTCTTGTAATATTGGTTCCGATTCTGTGGTTCAGTATCTTCTTTCTGCTTCCGTTTCTTTTTGTTCTTAAAATCAGTTTTGCAGAATCTCTGCTGGCTCAACCACCATTTTCAGCCTTGTTACATTGGTCCAGCGACGGAATACTGCAGCTTCGTTTAAATGTTGGCAATTTTTTAATGCTGCTGGAAGACAGCCTATATTTCAGCGCCCTTATAAACTCCATCAAAGTAGCTGCCATTTCCGCATTCCTTACCCTGTTCATAGGGTACCCAATGGCCTTGGGAATAAGCAGGGTGCAATCCTCCTGGAGGTTGGTTTTGTTGATGCTGGTGATACTGCCTTTCTGGACCAGCTTTCTTATTCGTGTTTATGCCTGGATAGGTTTATTGAAAAACAACGGGTTATTAAACAATCTGCTTCTCTGGATAGGAATCATTGACAAACCATTACCTTTGCTGCACAGCGATTTCGCTCTGTATATCGGTATTGTGTATTCGTATCTTCCCTTTATGGTTCTTCCCCTTTATGCGACCTTGGTGAAGCTTGATCAGAGTCTTCTGGAAGCAGCCGAAGATTTGGGGTGCAGACCGCTCAGCGCGTTCTGGCGAGTAACTTTTCCCCTTTCCCTGCCAGGAGTCATTGCGGGAAGTCTGTTGGTTTTTATTCCTGCTGTGGGAGAGTTTGTCATCCCCGACCTTTTGGGGGGGCCAGATAGTCTCATGATAGGTAAAATTCTCTGGACAGAGTTCTTTAATAATCGTGATTGGCCGGTTGCATCTGCCATAGCTGTGCTGATGTTGCTGCTACTGGTTGTTCCCATGATGCTGTTTCAGAGAATCCAGGACCGGCCGGACAACCACGGCAACGGGTTAAGGAATGAGTTATGAGAAGACCGTGGTTTCTTTTCACCATGCTGAGTTTTGGTTATGCCTTTCTCTATGGCCCGATTATCTCCCTTGTTGTCTATTCGTTTAACAAGTCCCGATTGGTAACGGTATGGGGTGGCTTTTCAACCCATTGGTACCGGGAACTGTTACATGATGAACAGATTCTGTCCGCTGCCTGGCTCAGTCTTAAAATCGCTTCTTTAAATGCTTGCCTGGCAGTGATACTGGGATTATTTGCCGGATTTTCACTGGCCCGTTTTGGGCGTTTTCGCGGCAGAGGGTTTCTTTCTGGGATGGTTGGTGCTCCCCTGGTTATGCCGGATGTTATTCTCGGGTTGTCAATGCTCTTGCTGTTTGTAGCCATGCAGCAGACCTTCGGCTGGCCCCAAACACGAGGGATGACTACTATTTTACTGGCTCATGTGACCTTCAGTGCCGCGTATGTAACGGTTATCGTGCAGTCCCGACTCGTCGATATGGATGTTTCCCTTGAGGAGGCTGCCATGGATTTGGGGGCTCGCCCCTGGAAAGTTTTTCTTCTTATTACTCTGCCTGTGATTGTCCCAGCCATCAGTGCAGGTTGGTTGCTTGCCTTCACCCTTTCGCTTGATGATCTGGTTATTGCCAGTTTTGTTTCCGGGCCTGGTGGAACAACTTTGCCCATGGTTGTCTATTCAAGTGTCCGCCTTGGAGTGAGTCCTGTGATCAATGCACTGGCAAGTTTGATCTTATTGCTGGTAACCAGCGGTATTATTATCACAGGACTTCTGTTACACAGGCAGGAAAAACTGCAGAAAACATCTGAATTATAGTAGACTGGAAGTGTAGCTACGTGTTGACCCTATGTTCGATTATTTTGAATGAGCATAGTATGTTTAGCTCTAGCAGTTAAGGGTCACGAAAAAAACACATTATCCAATCTTGCTTGTCTCTCAACTCGGTAACGTCGTCGTGTCAATGGCTCAATACGGCCAGTATGGAACCATTGACGCAACGACGTCACCAAACCGATATCCTACGCAACTTTTGGATATTTATTATTTCCCGCGACCCTAAAGCTTAATATGCAACGCCTCGGTGTATCGTATATAGTCGTAAATCAGTATGATTGGAGGAAGTATGAAAGAGAGAGTAAATATCTGTTTATCGTTACTATGTTTTGTCATTTTGTCGTTAAGTTACTCCTCCTGCTGGGCTGTTACGGTGGCTTCAGTTACAGCCCTGGAAAACGCAGTTACTGCCGCGAACTCCGGTGGCGATACAAATATAGTGATAGCAGCAGGAACGTACAATCTGAATGGTGTCTATCTGCGCATTACAGCTGACAACGTGACAGTCGCAGGAGCAACAGGAAAGTCTGCTGATGTGATCCTTGACGGCAACTATGTGACAACGGAAATTTTTCAGATAGTGTCTTCCAATGTCACTCTCAAGGATATGACCTTGAAAAGGGCATACTATCACCCCATTCATATTTTCCCTGATACTGGTGATGTAACTGGAAACAGGATTTTGAACGTGCATATCATAGATCCTGGGCAACAGGCCATAAAGATCAACCAGGATGCAGGAAAGAATTATTCAGCTGTGAGCGGTCTTATCAGTGATTCGCATATTGAACTCACTGATAGCGGGCGAGCGAAAGTTTGGGAGATAAACGGAAGTTGTTACACCGGTGGTGTGGATGGACACCACGCCTTGAATTGGACAGTTAGTGATAATTACATTGAGGGGTTCTGGTGTGAGAATGGGCTATCAGAGCACGGTGTTCATTTCTGGTCCTCCTCTGCTGATTCATTGGTCGAGGGGAACACCATAGTCAACTGTGATCGCGGAATAGGTTTTGGTTTGGGAAGCAGTCCCCATTATCGCGGTATTATCCGTAACAATATGCTGTTTCATGACAGTGGGCATGCCCATAGTGATGTTGGGATAGGTCTTGAGAATGCCCAGGGGGCAAAGGTCTACAACAACACTATCTACCATCAGCACAGTTACACCAACGCCATTGAATATCGTTTCAGTGGTACCACAGGAGGTACTATTGCCAACAACCTTACCAACAAGGCTATAGCGAGCAGGGATGGCGGGAGTGCACAGGTGTTCAGTAATTTTACCAGTGCCCAGGCAGCATGGTTCGTAAATGCTTCTTCTGGAAATCTGCATCTAGCTTATGCTGTTAATGGGGTTGTGGATGCAGGGACATCTATCTCAGGACTCACTAACGATATCGATGGCCAGAGCCGTCCTGCCGGACTGGGAGTCGATATAGGGGCAGATGAGTACAGCAGCGGTGATGGTGATTCCCCAGAAAGTGTGATTACCCCATTGATGTTATTACTCAAAGACTGAGGCTGATTTGAGTGTATCCATAGGATATCGGTAGACTGTAACATGAATGCTATTGTTCATAATCCCAGAAAAGATCCTCTGGGAACCATGCTGCTCGATTATCTGGATGGCGGTCACGATGCCTGTATTGAGGTCATATCTCCAACACTTGCCATGGGGCGCATGCCTGCTGCGACTATGTTTCGGAAATACAGAGATATGCCCAAGCTCGAACAGCTGGCACTGCATCATTGCACAGGCAGGATACTGGATGTAGGAGCAGGCAGCGGCTGTCATTCTTTGTATCTTCAAAATCAAGGTTTGGATGTCCTGGCTGTGGACATTTCACCTGGCTGTGTGCAGGCGATGCACAGACAATATGTACACAATCCCCGACTTTGCGATGTCTTTTCCCTTCAAGAAGAATGTTTTGATACCATTCTCATGCTCATGAATGGGCTCGGAATATGTGGAACTTTGGATGGAGTGAATCTTTTTTTACAATTTGTGGACACTATTCTGGCAAAAGAAGGGCAAATTCTGGTGGATTCAACCGACCTTGAAATTTTGCAGGAAGAGGAAGAAACTTCAGCGTGCGATGAGGATGTATATTTGGGAGAAACCAGCTTTGTGATGCGTTATCGGGATATTTATTCAGATCCATTTGATTGGGTGTATGCTGATTATGCAACTCTGCAATCCTTCGCATTACTGCATAATTTTCAGTGTCAGCAATTGTATTCCGACAACCTGGGACGTTATCTGGCGCGTATTTTTAGGTAAGGGGCACAGTTCCCTCTCCCTGCGAAACCGTTGATTTTTTGCCAAACCATTCTTCTTTGCTGTAAAGCTCATTGTAACATGCAGGGCAGATGCTGTGACTGAAATCCGCCTCTGAATGTTGGGCGATGTAGGTTTCGATTCTTGTCCAATATCCCTTGTCGTCCCGAATTCTTTTACAATGGCTGCATATGGGCAGAATACCGCGCAGGGTTTTTATTTCTTCCAGAGCTGAGGTGAGATCGGTTATCAGTTGCTCTTTTTCCTGTTCCGCTTTTTTTCTATCCTCGATTTCCCGTGCGAGTTGTCGGTTCCACTTATAAAATATACCTAACATGCTCAGTGCAATGAGGGAAACAAGAGCAACCCATTTAATGATATCTATCAGTTGCAGCCCATATTCGTATCGAACAGGGATCCATTTCTGACGAATTTCGTCATGGGTTGTTTTGGAAATGGCAGCAAGTGCCTTGTTCAATATCGGAACGAGTTCGGGCCAATCTTTTCGCACACCTATATAGAGCGCATAATCGTCCAGGAGAATATCAGTTGCAATTTTTAGGTTGGTAAGTCCTTCTTTTTCTATCAGGTAAGATGCGGCGGCAAGGTTTTCAATTATGGCATCAGCCCTGCCCAAAGAAACCGCTTTTAGCCCTTCAAGGGGAGAAGAGACATTGACTCCTGTAAACGTGACGCCGTTTTGGGAGAGCCATTCATGGGTGGCATTGTTTTTTACTTGAGCCACTTTTTTGTTGCGGAGCCCCAAATGGTCATGAATGGGAGGGGCATTTTTTTGGGTGATAATAACCAGTGGAAAAGAGAGATGAGCATTACTGTAATTCAGAAACGCTCTACGCTCCTGAGTATCTGCAACACAAGCCAGAATATCAATCTCTTTGTTCTTTGTTTTTTCAAGAATATCAGGCCAAGGCTGCTTTTCGACCATCACAATGTTGAGGCCCAGTTCTTCGGCAATATGCAGCAGATAATCTGTTGCCATTCCTTTAAAGGTGCCGTCCTTATCCATATATTGAAAAGGTGGGAAAGCCTGAGGCCCGCTCATACGTAAGGTTTTATGTAGAGAAAGCCATTCTTTTTCAGTTGCCGTGAGTTCTATAGTTTCAGCGTTCACTGCCTCTGTAAGAATAATAAGGAGAGCTGCCAGAAAAAAAGCTGAATATTTTGCTATTGGCATAAAGATTGAACGTTGAGATAAGGAAGTGTTTTCGATATAGAATGTAACCTGTTCAAAAAAAAATGACAATCATGCAGCGAAAATATTATTGACAGGCACAACTCATCCCAGGGGAGCCGAAGAATTTTGAAAGTTTCCTGTATTTGTAACGGATTAGAGGGTGGCACTAGTAGACTGGTGCAGTTGGTCTGCGCAACTCGTTGTGGTTGAAGAATCAAGTTCATTGTAACAGTTACTGGTAGACAACAGGTGTATTCATGGATTGGCACTACGAGGAGTCTGGCAGAATTGTCTTTTAATCAGCATATAGATTGCTAGTAGGGCGTTGTCTGTAACTAATTGTTATTGCGCTGTAATTTATTTGATTTTGATTGTCATCTTATGGAGGTCAATGGCATAGTGTAGGTAATTAGTGTATGGTCGAAAACCTATTTACACAGTAAATACAGCTGGATAGCTCATGCGTGAGCAGGCCAAGATTTTGGTATTACAAGCTATATTCATTTTGACAAATGCCGACGCGCTACGTTAACATGCCGAAAATATGGAATTTGTGTGAAATTCATTTCGATTGTCTGCGCCAAAAAACAGGCTGTGTACCAAAATCTTCAATCTGAACCATAGCATGAGACAAACAAAACATCCTCAATTAAGAATAGGTGAAACTCCTATCGCTGAAGTTAAAATTGATCTCAAATCTCGTGATGACATACCACCCTTGCTTTTGGGGCTTCAATACATCTACACCACAGCCGATCTTCGTCAGAAAGTGTTCGAAATATTAGAACATCGAATCCAGCCTAATACGGATAAGAAGAACGGCCGTCCCGGAATGGAGCTATGGAGAATATTGGTTTTGGGAGTACTTCGGTTAAATTTGAATTGGGATTATGATCGTCTTGTCGAAATGGCGAATAATCATAAAACAATACGGCTTATGCTCGGGCACAGTTCCTGGGGCGACGATCATGAATATAGATTACAGACCATCAAAGATAATGTATCGCTTCTC
>NZ_AUCV01000013.1 GCF_000429945.1 Desulfogranum japonicum DSM 18378
TCAGATTAAACTCAATTTTCAGGAACTCTTTACTCAAAAACCGCAAGACGCAGAGCAATATTTAAAAAAATGGTACTTCTGGGCCACGCACAGTCGGCTGGAGCCTATCAAACAGGCTGCTTACACCATCAAACGCCATTGGGAAGGTGTTCTCCAATGGTTCTCTTCTTACATCTCGAACGGATTACTTGAAGGGATGAACAGTCTCATAAAAGCCGCTAAAGCAAGGGCTCGTGGATACAGGACCAAACCAAACCTTATCACTATCGCATACATTATCGGTGGGAAACTTAATTATGGCTTACCCACATGATGTAGCGAGGAGCCCTTTATTTATTATACCTAAACTATATAACTTGAGATCATTCATAATCAGAAACAGAACGTGCGGGTAACTTGGCGGGCGCGTCGTTTTGCCCGCTCAAGTTCACCCGGAGGTTATGGTTCCCATTCGTAACGCCTTCTTAGCTTTGAGCCGCTTTTATAAGAAGGATCATGCTTGGGGACCATGATTTCATTAAGAAACTTACCGTTCAGTTTTTGTATTATTTTCAATGAAGAAACATTTTCCGGATCACAGGTCAGAATAACTTTGTCATAGAAATTTCGAACAAATGGTCTGATAGCATTACATGCAAGATACGAGAAAGAATTGCCTCTAAATTCAGGTAAGATTTCATAGCCGATATGTCCAACGCATTGCCTTATATGATTTGTGTCTCCGACCTTGAAATTAATGTGACCAACTTCAGTTCCATCCTCTTTTGTGATTTTGAAATGGTAAAAAGGAACAAGTTCTCCACCTGGTTCAATATCAACTATTTTTTCAAAAATAAGTTTGATGGGGCCAGAATGCATATTTACAGGTGGTTTTACTTTCATTTTATTCAAAGACCAATCGAGGTAGAACGGCCAGTTACCCGACCGTCCCCTCGCAGATCCCTGCGTGCGGTTTTCCCGCACAGGGCTCCTCAATAGTATTCGCTTCGTACAGAAGCAGTTTAGCTTCCTTTGCTATCCCCCGCAGTGAGGTTTGCATATGTTCATCAGCCTGTCTTATCTGCATATGTTTCCTTATGCGGGCTACATACGACAGTCATTCCCTTCCCCATGTGATCGGCCCTACCGTCTCGGAGTACTATGGAATGATCTGACTCCCTTGTACGTAAAGATTTCCCTCATACGGTTCCGCGGTAACCAAAGGCTCTATGCCAATGGTTAGCCCAACAGACGACACCCCGTTGGGTGCATAACTATTGCTACCCTGCAGTACAGTTCCTTGCTAAATGTTGAGGATTATTCTGGGCTTTGGGAATGGAAAAGAGGCCCGAATTCTTTCAAACTTTTCCCATATAACACAACCCTTATGGGAACGACGACCTAACCAAAAGCGCCATGCCTTCTCGGCAGCTTCATACACCACCTCGAGAGCTTTGAAATTACCACGAACTCAATAGTACTGGTAATAGCCGTTCAGTTTCTGACAAAGAGTAACATACTGCTCTTTGAGCGGATCATGACGGTTATCACGACACCATCCCCAGATAGTTTTTATGAAACGATTTAATCGCTTACCAATCGTCTTCTTCTTAACCACCCAATATCCCTTCCTCACTTTTGACCAGTAGAAGGTAAACCCCAGAAAGTCGAATGTACCATTTCGCTTGTCCACCTTGGCACTGCTCGGTGGTTCTCCAAACGGAAGTAGTTTCATCTTGTCTGGGTGCAGACTGAGAGCAAAGCTTTTGAAACGTTCTTTCAGTAATGCCAGAACGCGCTCCGCATCGGTTTTCAGTTCACAACCGATAATAAAATCATCGGCAAACCTTATAAGGAAGGAATGACAGCCAAGTGTTGGCTGGACCTCCTTAACAAACCAGTCATCCAGTACGTGATGTAGAAATATGTTACTGAGCACAGGAGAAATAACTGCCCCTTGCGGAGTACCCTTCTCAGGGTAACTCAGCTCACCAGATTCATCGATTCCAGCGTTAAGCCATTTACCGATCAACCGGAGAAGCCCTCCATCATTGACTCGCTGCTTTAGTATTTCTATCAGCAGCTTCTTGTCAATGTTATCAAAAAAATCCACTGACGTCTGCATCAACTACAAAATTAATGTTCTGCTCACGCAGTTCATGCAATGCCATATGTTGACTGTGATCCTCACGAAATCCATGTGAAAATGTGTGAAAATCTTTGTCGTAAATAACATCAAGTATCTTGGCTACTGCTTTCTGAACTATCTTGTCTTCCAGAGCCGAGATACCAATGGGTCGCTTCTTTCCGCCTTCCTTATCTAGCCAGATACGCTTCACAGGTTGTGCATAAAGCGGGGCCTCTCAATGGATGCCTGGAGTTTAAAAGGTTTCTCCAACCTTTACGGTACAAGGACACAACTGGCTCTCCTGAGTTCCCGAGTTGCCCCTGTGAATTCATGACCTGGTCTAAGATCCCGGTGGTGTCCTAAGTACTTGCCATATCGTTCTAAGGACTGCTACCTTCCTATCGCTCCAGACCGTCGGCTTTCTCCTAAAATTTGAGTTTATCCTTCTTGACCACCACTATACATGTTTCGGGATTCAATACAGACCCTGCATCCTTGATCAACCTGGCTTCGGACTTTCCGTCACCGGATTTACTCTCAGACTTCTCTACTGCGCTGCTGGCTATGCTTTAGGCAGGCGGAACTTGAACTTTTGTGTTCTCACCCACTGGGTAACAATAACCAATTTCAGTATTTATATGCCTCCCAAGGTTTCGAATTTATCTCGGCACGAGGAGCGATGGATTATATTTTGTTCCACGTTTTTTAAGATGAATTATTGTTTCTGTTCAGGGGTATAAGTTATCTCAATTCTTGTAAGGGAAAAATTCAGAGGTGCCTTAACCTCTGCCCGTTCAATTGAAATGTCTGCTTTTGAACCTATTTTCCCTCTTAGCTTTTCCATGATCAGATATTTGAACGTCTTGCCTTTTGTAGGTTCGCCGTTGATATGCGTAATGACATCCCCTCTCTGAATACCGCTTTTTGAAGCCGGAGTCCCATCAAGTACATCAAGAACAACCAGAGAACCCATGTGGTTTCCTGTCTCCTGCTCATATATTTGCGCTACTTTCAGACCAAGACCACCGAATTTGTCTTCTGCTGCGTGTGCAACACTCAAAGCCGACCCAAACGACAGGGACAAAAAAATAACTGCGACGATAAAAATAAAAGTTCTTTTACTCATTTTTTCCCTCCTGCTTTATTGGTTAAACCGACGGATACCTTTCTATAGATTGAAATATAAACTTGAAAAAAATAATCGAGGTAGAACGGCCAGTTACCCGACCGTCCCCTCGCAGATCCCTGCGTGCGGTTTTCCCGCACAGGGCTCCTCAATAGTATTCGCTTCGTACAGAAGCAGTTTAGCTTCCTTTGCTATCCCCCGCAGTGAGGTTTGCATATGTTTATCAGCCTGTCTTATCTGCATATGTTTCCTTTGCGAGCTACATACTACCGCCATTCCCTTCCCCATGTGATCGGCCCTACCGTCTCGGAGTACTATGGAATGATCTGACTCCCTTTTACCCATCAGATGCTCTTCTTGTGGTTGATACATCTTACCTCCGTTTTGAGAGGAGATAAAAGGGCCTCCCAGGTAAGCGTAGACTCCGGGTTCCTGACACTTCTCTCATTACATGCCACGCTCTAGGACCCCGGCAGTCCCTCCAGAATCTTGCCATAACGATTCCTTTGTTCTGGCTTCCGAAACGTTAAAATCGTCGCCAAATGCATTTTACTCTGACGAGGCTGAATTGCTTAAGGGAGGTACGTCTCCCATGCGGCCTGCAATGTTCCCTGTGTACGTTTCACGACTGTTGTTCGCCAAATGGCTCCGCGAGTCGCGCAACACTCGGTACGGGCTGCTGGCTAAGCTTTGCCCGACAGGGACTTCCTGCTTTATAGCAGGTCACCCTGCAAGAAGTGCCAAGCTGCGCCTGGCGCACCAACGTTAAGTTGAGAGGCAAATACCCAAACGAAGGTAAAAAACAACCCGGGACGATTGGCGCCACTGAACTATTGAGAACGAATTCGCCCGATGGGTATTTGTCCACTCGAACGTCTGGTTAAATGTTTGCTTTTTCTTCTATTATATATTTCAAGTCAGTAAAACCTGGCAGCATATGGTCGACAATGAAGATTAATTGGTTTTCTTTGCTGAACACTTTGTAGAGTTGTATAGCTTTGTAGTTTTTCACCCTTCCTACTTGATACCAACCAAATTGTTTAATTTCTTTTCCTATTTTAGTTTGAATACCATCATCTTGTACTGATATCTCAACATTTATGAATTTTGATAGTCTAAACCCTTCAAGTGCAAAATATCCGAATATAGGAGCAATGGTAAGATAGATTGCTGAAGACAGGATATTTTCAGGCATATCGTGAAAAGCAAAGATGCATGAAAGTATTGTGAAGGCTGGGAAAAAGAGAAGTCCCAACACCAGTACACTTTTTAGCCAAATTGGATTTTTATATATCATTTAACAAGCAGTTATGAAGTTTCTCGATAACATATCAAAAACGCCTGTTATCGAGCATAGTTTACCACACTCCCATGGCAATTCTATGCTACATGGCGAGTGTTTTAACGACAGTCACGGAGAACGCTTATTGAACAGCAATAATTAATTAAGCTACAATATTCAGAATAGAATACAAGGATAGAATGCGTGAATTAAGCGATACCTGGGTATTTTTTGGCCTTTATAAACGGCCCTCAATTGGTCCCGCCAACGGCTGCAAACAAAAAAGGCTCGATATCTAGTCTGATATCGAGCCTTTTCTATATATGGCGGAGAGGGTGAGATTCGAACTCACGGTACTTTCGTACACACGCGTTCCAGGCGTGCACCTTAAGCCACTCGGTCACCTCTCCGAAGTTTACTTCCATTTAAATTCGTTGCGTTGATGCGCTTACGAGCGTTCCTTTTTAAACGGTGTTTGCCTTTTTGACAAGTAAAATTATCGCTTTTTTTTAAAAAAATCCTTTAATATCTGACTGCATTGCTCCTTTAACACCCCAGACTCCACCTTAAAAGAGTGATTTAACCTGCCATCCGAACCTATTTCATAACGCGAGTAAACGGCTCCGGTTTTAGGGTCATCAGCTCCGATCACCAATCTCGAAACACGTGCATGTACCATGGCTGCTGCACACATGGCACATGGCTCCAAAGTAATGTACATTGTTGTACCGGGAAACCTGTAATTACATAATCGTAATCCAGCCTGCCGCAAAACGTGTATTTCGGCATGACCGGTCGGGTCACAGCTACGAATACAATTATTTCCCGCACCGGCAAGGATAAGGCCTGAATGACTTACAAGAACAGCCCCCACGGGTACCTCGTCCATTTGGGCCGCATTTTCAGCATACATATATGCCAGATTCATATAATGCGTATCCGCAGGGATCATAAAACTTTCTGCCATATCAAAATATTATACCCATACAGAGAACAACCAAATAATATGCTCTCCGCCTTTACTTTACAAAGCTCAAAGTTATATAATTACCAAAAAGAGATTACAGTCACAAAATCGAAATACCAATGCGCTTCGGAATCAATCACAATTCTATGAAATCACAGAAAGTAGCTGTTCTGGCGTTTGAATCACATGATGAAAACAAGCGAAATATAACCTCCGCGCTTTCTCCTATATCCAACCTGATAACCTTTGAGAACGATGCAGGTTTATTCCAACAGGCAATAGGCAAAAATCAGTACGATGTTATCCTCATCGGGATGGATACATCCAATGGATCATCCTTCCAACTGATTGAACAGGCCCATAGTACTACGCCTTACACGCCCATTATTATCACTGGAAAAGATGACTGCACAGACGATATTGTAGCAGCGATAAAAAATGGTGCAACCAACTTCATCCCACAGCCTTTTAGTTCTCCGAGGCTACGACTGGCCGTAGAAAAAGCATTGGAAGAAAGGCGGCTGAAAAATGAAATTGCATATTTACGAGGCAAGCAGGATATCATTTATGATCTCGATGCCATTATTGCGGAATCACCCACCTTTAAAGCTGTAGTTAAAAACTTGAAAAAATTTGCTTTAACAGACTCCACTGTACTTATCACGGGAAAAACTGGTACTGGTAAGAGCTTTCTTTCCGGGTCAATTCATTATAATTCCCCACGTAAAAACAGCCCTTTTATAAAAATTAATTGCGCCAACATTCCAGGCTCCCTCCTGGAAAGTGAGCTGTTTGGGCATGAAAAAGGAGCTTTCACCGGTGCGGATAAACAACGCATAGGCCGATTTGAACAGGCTAATGGCGGCACAATATTTCTTGACGAGATCGGCGAGATCCCTTTGGAAATTCAGGCTAAACTGCTCAGGGTTATAGAAGAAAAATCATTTGAACGTGTTGGAGGTAACAAAACTATCCATGCAGATGTTCGCATTATAGCGGCCACCAACAGAGACCTGCCAATGCAAGTTGCAGAAGGGAAATTTCGAGAAGATTTGTACTATCGAATCAATGTATTACCCATCAGCCTGCCAACACTTCGAGAAAGAAGCCAATGCATTGAGCCCCTGGCAAAGCGCCTTCTTGCCAAAGCCGCTATATCCATGAAACGGACGATTCATGGTTTTTCTCCTCAAGCTATAAAAATTCTGAAGGATTACGAGTGGCCCGGAAATATCAGACAACTCGCCAACACCATTGAACGCGCAGTTATTCTTGAAGAAAGAGATCATATTCAACCTGAATCCATTCAACTGCCGGACACCATAGACAAAAATCTCTCCAAGACATTCAACAATGGCGAGTCTCTTCAGCTACAGGAAAGAGAGGCAATCCTGTATGCATTGGAAAATGCCCTCTGGGTACAGAAAAATGCTGCAAAACGGTTGGGAATAAGCCCCAGAGCATTGAATTACAAAATCAAAAAATTCGGCATTACCCATTCCAACTGGCGCAAAAACAAGAAAACAGATTAAACAGCCGTTTTTTAGCCAACGTAACTATTTAAGAACTGCGAAAAGACTACATCTGCCCTCATTATACATCATAAAACAGTTTATCTATCTAAACGTTGCAGAGCCTGTCCTGCAGTAACTGTCAGGCTGCCCATAAATGGCCTTTTTGACCAAGTTTTGCGTTATGCTCGAAATGTAATCTCGAAAGTAGGCGAAACGATACTCCGAAAAGATCATTTATGGGCTAATGCAAATGCCCGCCTGTACTTGACATGGTCAGACTGCCGTCTTTTACCCCTCTCAGTGCTATAAGGCTTTCTGCAAGCTCCTGAACACTTGAAGCTTTCCCTTTCACTATAGTTACTTCCAGGCAGTTGTGATGATCCATATGCACATGGGTTGTGGAGGTAATCTGCTGGTAATAATCATGCTGAAGCTCGGTAATACGTTCCTGTAATTGAGGTCTGTGGTGATCATATACCAGCGTGACCACCCCGACGACCTCCGCATCCTGTTCCCATTCTTCATTGACCAGCGCCTTGCGAATAAGGTCACGAACAGCTTCAGATCGATTTGAGTAACCTTTATCTTCAAGATAGGTATCGAATTTACCGAGCAAATTTTCTTCAAGGGAAATTGAAAAACGTTTTAACATGATTAGTACCTTTAACCTTTTTTCTCCAACTCTTTCAGTTTCTCCAATATCTGCTGGGCTTCATTTTTCTCATCTTCAGTCAGATCCTTATCCTTTGCAGCTCCTTCAAAATACTGTTTGGCCTCTTTTACTCTCCCTTGATAGAGGTGATACTTGGCCAGATTAAATCTACTTTGGGACGCCTTTCCCTGATCGGAGCAGATTTTTCCCAGATCATAATACATCTGAGCATATTCAGGCATTGCATAAGATATCCTCTTCAGGAGACCTGCTGCAGCATCCAGATTGCCAAGTCTATATTCTGCCTGGGAAAGTTGATACATGGCATATGTATCATTCTGGTAGGTATGCAACACCTTGCTGAGAATCTCCTCTGCCTGCTTGACCTGATTAGATGCGAGATAAATGACGGCTCGATCAATCTCGAGGATATGTTCATCGGGATAGGCTTCCTGTACAATCTGCAGATGATTGAAAGCCTGCTCATAGTTATGATCTTCGGTTTCCAGCAACGCCATTCCGAAATGAGCCATTGTCACAGCAACGGCATCCTTGCCAGAGGCAATGGTGTTGGCACAGGATATCCTCATCTTATCTCTATCTATGGCATGCAGCAACACTCTATATTTGAATCGTAAAAAAGCAAAATTATTTGTTTTTTCATAGTAATCTTCACTTTGCCTGTCATCCATTTCCAACAGTGACTGAACATACCCTATACGAGCTTCAGGGTTGGGATGGGTCAAAAGATATTGGGGCACCTTGCTTGAACTATAACGCGTTATACGGCGCATAGTCCGCAGCATCCCCTCCATGGAATTGGGATTACGGTGCATCTCCTGCATCCATTGAAAAGACAATCTATCTGCCTGTTCTTCATCCTGCCTGCTATACTGCAGCTGCGCAGTCTGCGCGGCTGCCATGGAACCCGCCAGCAGCCCCTGACTCAATGCAGGCACACCGAGTGCAAGTCCTGCCAGGCCAAGTGCAAGGGAGGCTGCTCCCACTTTGGTGCTTTTATCCACCCTGGATGCAATATGCCTGCTTACAACATGCCCGATTTCGTGCGCAAGAACACTGAGCAATTCATCCTCAGAGTGCATGGTTTCTATCAGGCCTGAGTAAAAAAAGACCAAACCTCCAGGTGCTGCAAATGCATTAAACTGATCACTAAGAACAACGAAAAAGTGATAATCAAAATATTGAGGACCAGCCGTAACAAGAACCTGCTGACCAAGATTGTTAATATACCTACTGATATCAGGGTCATCAAAAACCGTGAATTGAGCGCGAACCGAATAAAGAAGTTGCTCACCAATGGCACGTTCTTCGCCTATGGTTAACGCTTGCGACTGTACGGGGGCCCAAAAGATGGCTATTGCTGCGGCCACGCAGATTAGACGCTTTAGCGAGTTAAACATCAGGATCACCTAAACTGTTTTTCATGAGAAGTATGGCTCCATGTGCACAGGTAATACGTTATGGAAACTTGTGCAATATTTACCGTGGGGCTTCAGGATCTCGCAAACCTGGACTCGAGGTAGCTTACCATAACTGAACAGGGAAAAGTAAGCAGAAGGTACAGCAAAGCTATGGTTGTCCAGACTTCTATGGTCATGTACGTCGAAGCCATGAGCTGTGTTCCCTGATAGGTTAACTCCTGAATGGAAATCACCGAGACAATAGCTGAATCTTTAATCAAAGAAATGAGTTGACCCGACAAGGGCGGCAGTACTCTGATCAAGGCCTGGGGCAGAATAATATGACGCATTGTCTGATGATTTTTCAAACCAAGGGCATAGGCTGCTTCCCGTTGATGATTTTCAACGGATTCAATCCCGGCACGGAATATTTCAGCAACATAGGCGCTTTCAAATGCCGCGAGGGTAATCATGGCCGAAACAAAGGGGCTAAGAATTGCGGGATCCCCGAAAAGAAACTCCTCTATTCTTTGTAATGGAGGGGGTAAACGACTAACTACCTGTTCAAGATGTAATAACGGCAGGAATTGATCTGCAAGAAAAAAATAAAACAGAAAAATGATCACCACAGGAGGAAGATTTCGCATCAATTCTATATAGCAGCGTGCAAACAGACGCAAAAAGAGGCTTGAACTCAACCTCATAACAGCGAAAAAAAAGCCCAAAACCAGTGCAAGAATACCAGCCCATAAACTGAGACGGATGGTGGTTACCAGGCCGTCTATCAGGTAATTGCTCACCCATCTGCCCCGCTCCACATCATAACGGAAGAGATACTGGGGAATAACGTGCCAGTTCCAGGAGTAATCCAGATGAAAGGCTATCCGATAAAAGACATACCCTGCTGCGGCCAGCAGCAGGGATATAAGGATAAAATCCAATGGTGTGTAGAATACTCTTTTATGCACGGCCTGTGTCTATCCAGAAATGCTTGAGATCAACGGTACGGGTTCAGATATAACTTGCTGCAGGTCGAATCCATAAACCGTGTCATCTATCATGGATTGAATATAAAAAAGGCTGAAAGATTGCTTAGGGAGGACCACAATCTGCGACCTGAACCTACTTATTCGATCAGGCTTTTCCATTCTGTCGATTTAAACCAGTAATCGTACAGTTTGTCGATGGTCCCCTTTGATTTGGCAATTTCAATCCAGTTATTGAAAAAGTTCAAGGTATCCACATCACCTTTACGAATACCAAAACTGATGGGTTCCTTGAGGAGCTGATCATCAAAAGCGGCCAGAGTGGCTGGAGAATCTGCTGCCATATTGAACGGTAAGGGTTGTCCGCCGACCATTGCATGCACACGACCATTTTTAACTTCCTGAACCGCAGCCGGCTCATCATCAAACAGGCGTAATTTCGCCTTGGGAAAATTCTCTTTAGCAGCTACTGCAGCAGTGGAACCAAGACGGGCAGCAATACTGACATCCGGGGAGTTAAAATCTGTGATCGTAAACCCCTCTGTCATTTTCCTGTTCGCCAGCAAACCCTGGCTGGTGTAATAATACGGATTGGTGAAATTAATTTTGAGATTTCGTTTTGGTGTAACTGACATGCCACCTATGATGACATCAAATTTATTCGCAACCAGAGCGGGAATAATTCCTGACCATTTTGTGGGAACGAACTCGATTTCGACTCCCATATCTTTTGCCAGTTGTTTGGCAACATCTATCTCAAATCCTATAAGTTCATTGTTTTTATCTTTCATAGCATAAGGAACAAAAACGTCCATACCCACACGTATTTTTCCTCGCTTGTAGATCTGCTCAATGGTGCTCGCCGCAGAAATCTGCTGCCGGATATCTGCAGCATGCGCATGAACAGCAAAGGTACAAATAACGATCATCATGCAATTGAGAACCCAAAAAAGACGCAAACTGTTTCTCATCATAGCTCCTCCTTGAATTTTACGGATAATTGACAGCAACACTCACCAACCACGACGCCATTACAGAATTTTGCGTAGAAAGGCGCGGGTTCTCTCCTGGGCAGGTTGTTGAAAAAAGCGTTCTGTCGGTGCTTCTTCAATAACACAGCCATGCTCCATGAACAACACCCTGTCACTGACCTCACGGGCAAATCCCATTTCATGGGTTACGACCACCATGGTCATCCCATCATTGGCGAGATCACGTATTACATCAAGCACTTCTCCTATCATTTCAGGATCAAGGGCGCTGGTTGCCTCATCAAAAAGCATTATTTTGGGCATCAGGGCCAATGCCCTGGCAATGGCCACACGCTGCTGCTGGCCACCTGAGAGTTCATTGGGGTAAACGGCTGCCTTGTCATCGACACCGACCTTCTGCAATAAATCTTTTGAAAGCTGCGTGGCCTCTATTTTACTTTTTTTTCTTACAAGCTTCTGGGCAAGGTTTACATTTTCCAGCACGGTCATATGAGGAAAGAGATGAAAGGACTGGAATACCATCCCTACTTCCCTCCGGATTTTCAGGCGATTTTTTTCATGGTCGTCAAGGGGGATACCATCGATAAGGATGGTGCCCTGATCGATGTCCTCCAATCCATTGAGACATCGCAAAAACGTTGACTTGCCTGATCCCGAAGGGCCTATAATTACCAGCACATCTCCCTTTGTCACCCGGGTGGATACGTTATCCAGCACTTTAACATTATGGGTAAAGCTTTTACTGATACTGTCGACAACCACAATGGGTTGAACCTGACTCTTAAGGCCAGATGCATTCTCATTCATGCGGTTCTTTGGGGAACGTATTTTTCAAGCAAACTGGCGATTGCAGAAAGAATAAGGGTTATGAAGAGATACATTCCTGCCACAGTAAACCAGATTTCAAAGGTCAAAAAAGTTTCTGCGATAACAGTTCTCCCTTCCATGGTAAGGTCATAGACTGCAATGGTACTGACCAGTGCGGAATCCTTCACCAGGGAGACGGCCTGACTGGTCAAAGGCGGGAGGATTCTACGAATAGCCTGGGGAAGAATAACTTTACGATAGGTATCAAAGGTACTTAGTCCACTGCTGTACGCTGCTTCCCACTGGCCCCGTCCGATGGAACAGATACCTGCACGAAAAATTTCTGAAGCATATGCACCCTCAAACATACCCAAGGCCAGGACAGCAGTTGCAAAACGTCCCACGTCCAAAATCGGAGCCATGACAAAATACAGAAAAAAAATCTGCACCAAAAGGGGTGTGTTTCGAATAATCTCCAGGTATATTCTTGCAATCCATCTCCCCACCGGAGAAGTGGACATGCGCAGAAGTGCTGTCGTAAGACCCAAAATGCCAGCCAGCACAAGACTTAAACCAATAATCTGCAGCGTTACCTGCAGGCCGTTCATGAGTGGACCAGAAACATACACGCCATCGTCAACCTGAAAAAAATAACGAGGTATCTGGTTCCAGTGCCATGTATAGGCGATTTCGCGCCCTCCTCTTACGACCAGCCATCCAAACAAACAAGAAAATGCTGCAAATACAGAAATATCTCTATAAACATGGAGAACGTTCTTTTTTTTTCTGGTCATGGATATACTGTATTGGTGGTAGAGCAGCTACCATAGTGGAATCTTAGGTCAGGTTGCGCCCTGGCTGCCTTCCTGGTTGAAGCGAATACTTTTATTACAATATGATATTGCCTGTACATCAGTACTCCTTTCGCCCCAGAATTATGTCAAACTTTTTATCCACGGAATATCAAAAACATACCATCCATATTTTTCATGCAAATAGTACTTTCAAACGAAAAAAGATATTGCTGAACAGTCACATGTTCATCACTCTAACAATTTTCTGTTCATTTTCAAGCTTATGTATGATTAAGTGGCATTCTCGTACGGCACTGCAGATGGTAGAGAAAGGTATAAGGGTCACGGAAAAAATAAATTATCCAATCCTGCTTGTCTCTCAACTCGGTAACGTTGTTGCGTCAATGGCTCAATACGGCCAGTATGGAACCATTGACGCGACAACGTTACCAAACCGATATCCTACGCAATTTTGAATATGTATTATTTTCCGCGACTCTAAACAGTTGCAGAAAAAAACATTACCCAATTTTACGTAATTTTTGGATAGGCACACACACCTATCTGAGGTTTTCTTACACGATCCAATGACCAGTTTACTTGACATTGAACAGTTTTGCCTTCGCTTTGCATCTAATGATTCCCCTGTGGATGAACAATTTCAAATCACCGATGTCAATCTCACTCTGAATGAAGGGGAAACCCATGCTCTGGTGGGCGAGTCGGGTTCAGGGAAATCCATAACAGCTCTTTCTATCATGCGCCTGCTTGATGATATTACAGATGTACAAACAAGCGGCAGGATAGTTTTTTGCGGGCATGACATTACTCTGCTCTCACCAACGGAATTGCGGGCACTTCGCGGCAACGAGATCTCCATGATCTTTCAGGAACCCATGACCTCGCTCAATCCTGTTTATACTGTTGGCAACCAACTTATTGAGCCGCTTCTCCTACACCAGAAGCTGAGTAAAAAAGAGGCCTACCAGGCAGCCCTGTCCCTGCTGGAACGTACAGGTATTCATGATCCTGAATACCGCATTCATAACTATCCGTATCAGCTTTCCGGAGGTCAGAGACAACGGGTAGTGATTGCAATGGCACTTGCCTGTCGTCCCAAATTGCTGATAGCAGACGAACCGACAACCGCCCTGGATATCACTGTTCAAGAACAAATTCTAAATTTGATTCGTGATCTGCAGCAGGAACTGAATATGGCTGTTCTTTTGATTACCCACAATCTACCCATGGTCCGGAAACGCTCAGATACCATTTCAATTATGCACCAGGGTCGTATTGTCGAACAGGGAAACACGGCGGAAATTTTCAAAAAACCAAAGCAGGAATATACCAGGCATCTGCTTAATGCTGTGCCTAATGAGCAAAAAATTTCTGTGACGGGCAAAAAAAAGCTCATGGAACTTGAACGCGTAAGTTGTTCTTTTATCATGGGATATAAATGGCAAGGACTGCGACGTAAAAAAATCACCTTTAACGCTGTGGACCAGGTGAGCCTGAATATCATCCGGGGAACCACCCTGGGAGTCGTTGGAGAATCTGGCTCCGGAAAATCAACTCTAGCGCTCTGTATCCTTGGCCTGAATGGATACACTGGGGATATCCGCTACCACAGAGAACAAGGTACAGTTGATCTCAACAAACTCAGCTCCCATGCCTTTCGTCCATTACGCAAGGAGATACAAATTGTTTTTCAGGACCCGTATTCGTCCTTATCGCCCAGGATGTCCATTGAGCAAATAATTGAGGAAGGCCTGCGCGTACACAGAAAAGACCTGAACAAAAAGCAAAGAATACAACTGGTCGCAGAAGCATTACAGGAGGTGGAGCTTGACCCCGGCCTCATGTCGCGTTTCCCCCATGAATTTTCAGGGGGCCAACGCCAACGCATTGCCATTGCACGTGCACTGATCCTGAAACCATCCTTCCTGATTCTGGACGAACCTACCAGTGCTTTGGATATGACCATTCAGAAACAGATTCTCCTTCTTCTCAAAAAAATACAGAAGACTTATGGTATAACCTACATGTTTATTAGTCACGATTTGAGAACCATTCGCGCCATAGCAGATCATGTGGTTGTAATGCAAAATGGAAGGATCATCGAGTCAGGAGACGGAAGGCAGATTTTTACCAACCCTGAACAGGAGTACACCAGAAAGTTGTTTGAAGCAGCATTCCAATCATAAAAGTATTACATATAAGGGGGAAATTATTATGATGACCAGTATAATCTACAAAGCTGTATTCCACATTGATCTGGATGAAGAAAAACGTCTGGGTATTGCATTGGCAAATGTGACCAACCTGCTCAAAGCAGTCAAAGGAAAACCTTATGATCTGGTCATTTTGGTTAATGGCCCTGCTGTAACCCTGCTTGCCGAGGAAGACAGGGTATCGCATAAGGAAACCATAAAAGCTCTCCAGAAAGAATCTGTGGCTTTTAAGGTATGCAATAACGCCTTAACCAAATTCAATATTGCACCCCAGAATATTGTGGATGGGTTCGAGGTTGTACCAGCGGGCATAGTCGAACTCATCGAGTTACAACGCGAAGGATATGCCTACATCAAACCATAGAGATGCTACATCCAAAGGGGATTCTCCCCTTTCCACCGACTTTCTGAAGACCGCCAGCACCGGGCCAGGTGTTTATCAAATGCTCGGGAAACAGGAAGTACTGTATGTGGGCAAGGCACGCAATCTGCGAAAGCGCCTTGCCCAGTATGCACATTACGCGGGGCCCGAGTATTCCAAGACGGCAGTTATGTTGCGCCATGTTCGGCGAGTGGAGACGATTCTCACTTCAACGGAAAAAGAGGCGCTCATACTTGAATCATCATTAATAAAAAAACACCGTCCAAAGTATAATGTCATTCTTCGTGATGATAAAAATTATCCCCTTATCATGGTCACCATGTCCGAAGAATGGCCAAGAATCAGAGTTACCAGGCGTCGTCTGAAAGACGGGAATAAATATTACGGCCCTTATGCTTCCTCCACTTCCATGCGAGCCACACTGAAACTCCTTTATTCACTCTTTCCGTTGCGTCGCTGCCGTACAGTACGTGAAAGGCCGCGGCCCTGTCTTAATTACCAGATGGGCAGATGCCTTGCTCCCTGTGCGGGTAAGGTGAACCATAATGACTATATGGTAAATGTACATGACGTGTTGCGTATTCTCGAGGGGAATTCCAGCCAGGTGATGGAGACCCTGCAACAGAAAATGCAACAGGCTTCACAGGAGCTTCAGTTTGAAAAAGCAGCACTGTATAGAGACCAGATACAGGCACTGGAAAAAACCTTGGAACACCAGTCTGTAGTTGCTAGCCACCACATTGACCAGGATGTTTTCGGCCTGCATCGAAAAGATGCGGCTGTTGGGGTGGCCATCCTTTTTATCAGGGGTGGTATCATTACAGGCGCTCAAAGCTTTTTTCTCCCTGACCCCATTGGTGATGATGCAGCCCTTCTTGCAGAGACGATTCTCCAATACTATTCACCCCAGCGAATTCCTCCAAAAGAGATGCTACTGCCAACCCATATTGAAGATCAGGAACTGGTTCAGGAACATTTGACTGAATTACGGGGAAGCGCGGTTTCCATGCATGTTCCGCAAAAGGGTAAACGTATACGCCTGATGAAAATGGCCCTGCGCAATGCCAGACAACTCTTCTCTGATAAAGAAAAGAAGGCAAAGAGCTGGCAAACCCTTGCAACAGAACTCAGAAAGAAACTCCAGCTCATGAATATTCCGAACACCATTGAATGTCTTGACATATCAAATCTGCTCGGAAAACAGGCTGTTGGGTCACTTGTTCGATACGTGGAAGGTGAAAAAATGCCTCGGGAGTATCGTCACTATCGCATCAAGAGACAAGACACACCAGATGACTACGCCATGATGCAGGAAGTTCTGGAACGCCGATTTGATCCGAGCAAAAAACAGCAGAGTTATCCTGACATGCTGCTCATTGATGGAGGTAAAGGCCAACTCGGTGTAGCCCGTGCTGTGTTGGATCACTATGATCTCATCCATCGCGTTGATCTTGTCTCCATAGCCAAGGAAAAGCAGGATGAAGGGGAAAAACTGTTTAAACCTGCACGCAAAAACCCTATTCTTCTGCCTGCCAATTCCCCTGTTCTCCTTTATCTGATGCGAATACGAGATGAATCCCATCGTTTCGGTATAACCTTTCACCGTAAACTGCGTAACGCCAACACACTCCACTCGCAAATGGACAATCTGGTCGGCATTGGAGAGAAAAGAAAAAAACTTCTTCTAAAAACTTTTGGCAGTTATAAACGTCTGAAAGAGGCAACCATTGAAGACCTGCAAGCGGTTTCAGGTATAGGTCCTCAACTGGCCAAAACTCTATTCGAGCAATTGCAGGAGGTTTCGAGTGGAAAATGAGACAACTGTCCTGGCAAGAGTGAAGCCTGGGTGCATATGCAAAGGAATAAAGCTTTTTGCTCTTATGCAAGCCATTGAAAATGGTGCCCGCTCTTTTGAAGAGGTGGCGGAAAAAACAGGCATTGGCGACGGTTCATGCAAAGGAAAACGCTGTCGTCAGAAAGTTGAAGAGATATTGGGAAGCAGAGATGAAGTTGAGTAATCGGCTCGACATCCTCCTTTACTGTCATGACGGACGAGGAATAGGGCATGCGGGGCGATCCGTAGCCATTGGCATGGCTGTACGCCGCCTTTTTCCTGCATGCAAGGTGCTACTGGTGACCGGATCACCATATATTGAAAGCCTCAGGGCTGGTAGTGAACTGGATTGGCTGAAACTGCCAGGATACGAAACCACGGTACAAAATGGTATATCAAAGGGTGTTGATGGCAAATCTAATTTCCCAGATAAAGAACTGGGCACAATACGGGCTCAACAGTTACAAGACATAATCAACCTCTATCGCCCCAAGCTTGTCCTGGCTGATCATTCACCTACAGGCAAACATAAGGAATTGCTACCGGCACTCCAGGCATCACAACAATATTCAACATCATGGTTCCTTGGAGTCCGGGGCATTGTCGGTAAAGTCCGTCAGGTACACTCTACCCTTTCCAGAAAAACTTTTGCACAGTACTACCGCGGCCTGCTGTGGTATGGAGACAGCACGATTTTAGGCTCTTCTCATATCCACGAAGTGGCACATACATTCAACACAAAAGTGGAAACAGCAGGATATGTATCCAGAATGCGGGAAATCATGGCCCTTGAAGGAGGGGAGGATCATAGAAAAAAAATCTACGCTGGCACCATTGCCCTGCCCTGGTTTGATGAGCATGGATTCACCCTGATCAGGAGTCTGTACCAGGCTCTCTCACAACTCGGCAGCCAGTACGGTAAATGGGTGGTATTTCACCCTCCGGTGCATAGCCACCATCCGTTTAAACGCAACCTGCAGCAACTGGCCGAATTAAATAACACAACTACTCGTCATTTCGGTGCAGAATACCTGCCGACCCTTGCACAGTCACGAATGGCTATCATCCATGGCGGCTATAACTCTCTTACAGATGTCTTGTATTGCCAGGTACCTGCACTGGTTTTGCTGCGTGAAATGCAGGACAACGAACAACAGAACCACCTGGAACTCCTCACCTGCAATGGGCAAGAGCTTCTCACGCCAGTACATACCAGTGCTTTTTCAGGCCCCTTTTTCGCTGAAAAAATCCATGAAATGCTTACCTCTCCGTACAGACCTCCTGTAATACCAGTTGATCTTGCAGGCGCAGAGCATGCCGCCCGTTATCTTGTCGATACTATATCTAAAAATCTTCAGTAAAGTCCTCTTCCGTAGCACGCTGCCCCAAACAGAGCAATATCTGAACGAGTGATCAGGTGTATCGGGATATCACGAAGCGCAGCAGAGAGACGCCCCTTATCAGTAAAGATACGGACAAAAGTTTTCTGGTGCATATATTGTAGAATCCTTGGCGGGATGCCGCCTCCAATATAGAGCCCTCCTGAACAGGCAACAGTCAGAGCCAGGTTGCCTGCCTGGGCTGCCAGTATGGAAACAAATAACTCCACCACCGCAACGCAGATGGGATATTTATCCGGCTCGCAAACAGCGGCATGTACAATCACCGGGGTAATATCAGAAATTCTTTCAAACTGTTCTCTCAATTCCCTCGGTTCTTCATACTTACCGGTATCACGTAAAAAGGCATACAGATTGGGAATACCCATTCCAGAACAGACCCGCTCATAGGACACATGCTCAAACCGCTGGCGCAGATAGTTCAGCAACTCAATTTCCAGTTCGGTTCGAGGGCCAAACTCTGTATGCCCCCCTTCGGAACCATGGGCACGATATTTTTTGCCGTCCCAGGTTAGAAACCCCATACCTAGCCCGGTTCCCGGTGCAATGAGTGCCTTGACCCCTTTTTTTTCTTCTATTCCATGACAGATGCAAACACTGTCATCTCCATTTAAGAAAGGAAGAGCATAGGCCATTGCCTGGATATCATTGAGCAGTACAGCTTGTGTAAGGCAGGTGGCAGATTGCAACTCTTCTCCATCTATTATCCAAGGAAGATTGGTGATACGTGCCCTGTTGCGCTTCACCGGTCCGGCAACACCAAATACGCCTTTATCAGGAAACAAACCATGCTCTTTCATAAAGCTTGTTACAATGTCTTCCAAACAACAATATTCCTGACTAGGATATTTTTTTTTCACAAGCGGCGTTGAGTCACCCTGCTCTCTTGCAAAAACTGCAAGACGGGTGTTAGTTCCGCCAATATCTCCCACTAATAACATTGGTGCCTTCCCTGTCCATTTTGTTCAGGTAATAAAAACTCCAGGACATTTTCCTACAGAGGATCATGAAAACAAACAAGATGAAAAGATGTGTTTTTTCAGCAATCCTGAGCTTTTATTCTTTAGAAAAGCCTGAAACAGGTTATACAATACCTAAGGGTCACGGAAAAAATAAATTATCCAATCTTGCTTGTCTCTCAACTCGGTACCGTCGTCGCGTCAGCGGCTCAATTCGCCCAGCATGGAACCATTGACACGACGACGGTCACCAAACCGATATCCTACGCATTTTTTAGACATTTATTATTTTCCGTGACCCTAAAAATCAGAGATTCTTATTTCCCCAAATAAAAGAGCTTATCTCATGATATACACGATGTCAGGTAATTCCCAGTACTTTCACCTTCTCGAACATACTCCTCTTTCGTTGCTCTACATCCAATACTTATGCAAAAAACAGAAATGTTTTTACAACGGGTGCCAGTAAGATTCTGTTCCTGGTGCTATGACAGATTCATGTGAAGAAAAGATCTCCATACGCTGGTAACATCAAGGAGCATAAAGGGATGAAACCTCTTAGCCAATACTATCTCCGTTACACCTGTGTATTTTTTCTCGTTATTCTTTGCTGCGGTCTCTGCACAGATACTGTTTACGGAGCAAATAGCGAAGTAGCCGAAATCGAGTGGTTCACCCTTTTCATGGGCCTTTTTGGCGGACTGGCTCTGTTTCTCGCAGGCCTTGATATGCTTTCTGAAGGGTTGAAAAAAGCAGCTGGAGAAACCCTGAAGACACTCCTTTCCAAAATGACAACCAACCGCTTGTTTGGAGCGGCCACCGGCGCTTTTGTTACTGCTGTTTTAAACTCTTCTTCTGTAACGACGGTTCTTGTGGTCAGTTTTATCACTGCTGGCGTTATGACTCTGGCCCAGTCAGTTGGAGTTATCATGGGAGCCAACATTGGCTCCACCATGACTGCCCAACTCCTTGCTTTTAATCTCTCTTCATACTCTCTCCTGCCTATTTCCATTGGTTTCTTTATGACGTTTATTGCCAAACGTGATCCCATGAAATATGCAGGCATGATGCTCATGGGACTTGGGCTGGTCTTTTTTGGAATGGGCATCATGAGTGAAGCCATGACACCACTGAGGACCTATGGGCCGTTTATGGAGTTTCTCGAGAGAATGGAACGTCCATTTCTAGGGATTCTCGCCGGAGCAATTTTTACCGGCCTGGTCCAATCTTCGGCAGCAACGGTCGGAATTGCCATTGCAATGGCCACTGAAGGTTTATTAAGCCTGCCGGCCGGCATTGCCCTCGCTCTAGGGGCTAATATAGGAACGTGTGTAACAGCACTGCTCGCAGCTCTGGGTAAACCGGTTGAGGCGGTACGTGCTGCTATTGTTCATATCCTGTTTAACGTTATAGGTGTCTTGATCTGGTTACCTTTTATTGATGTCCTGGCAGATATTACCATTGCAATCTCACCGGTTGCCGACAACCTTGAGGAAACAGTCAAAGCGGCTATTGAAGTACCAAGGCAGATTGCCAATGCCAATACCATCTTTAATGTCATAAACACGACTCTGTTCATAGGATTCTCGTCCTGGTTTGCCTTGTTAGCTGAACGCCTCTACCCCAAGCGCAAGGAAAAAACAGGTATTATCATTTCTCCAAAGTTTTTAGATGAAAATGCCCTTGAAGTCCCCAGCGTCGCCTTTGAACAGGTGCGGCAGGAATTTGGCCGAATGGGAGAGATTGCGGCTTCAATGCTGAAAGAACTGCCCAAAGCCGTTATTGCCAAAGATAGAAAACATATCGAGAACATCGTAAAACTGGACGATAAAGTCGACATTCTTGAAGCTGCAATTTTCACATTTCTCAGTAAAATTCGTCAGCAGTCACTTACCGAAGAAGAAAGTGTGCTACACCAGAAACTCATGTCGGCAACAGTTAATTTGGAAACACTGGCTGATATCATTGAAACAGAAATGGCAGAGCTTACCAAAGCATTTATACATAAGGAGCGAAAAGTAAGTGAAAAAACACTTTCCATATTCGATGAATTGTATAATGAGGTACAACACGCTGTCATTCTGGCCGTGCATGCAATCAGAGATAACGACCAACAGGCAGCCTTACAGGTCATTGTAAAAAAAGATCAGATAAGTAAACTTTCAGAATCACTATTGGCTCGAAAATCTGCACATCTGGGTCAACAAGATGCAGTCTTGCTTGAGACAGCGCGAATTGAAATTTCCATGGTGGATAAGCTACGTCGAGCGTATACGCTGGCTAAACGAATCGCAAAGATTGTCCTGCCTCCGGAAATCAGTTAGCCAGCACCGCAAATGTAAGGATTTTGAAAATTGTCCCGGTTATTCGTATCGCAATAACAGAAATACGCAAGCGGCTCCCTTTACAGGCGAAGTACGACTAAAAGGATAAAACGTCAAACCTGATTTTTCTTATGAAATATGTGGACTACCCTCTGGGTATATTCCCGATTTCCACACCATCTTGCAGGAGATAAATATGGAAGGACGAATGTTGGATTTTATTGCGCTGGCCGTATTGTGTTTTGTTGTACTCACCATCATTTATGGGATTATATTTATCCACGACATCCCCTACAATATCGCTAAAAAAAGGCAACATCCGCACCAGGATGCAATCCATACCGCCGGCTGGGTAAGCCTTTTTCTCATGCATGCTATCTGGCCGCTTCTCTGGATATGGGCAACCCTGTACAAACCTGGATATGGATGGGGTTTGCATTCGGGCAAAGAAACCGAAACAGAACAACCATCAGAACATTCCACAATTATGCTCGTTGAACTCACCGAGCGAATTGCCCGCCTGGAAGAAGAAAAGAAGCACATGCAATCACATTACAACCGTCTCATAAAACAACTCCATGGTCGGATAACCAAACTTGAATCTGGTCAGACAGCAGAGGAGGAACTCTGATATGGAAACCTTGCTCATTCTCACCTATGCCTCTGTTTGCTGGCTCATCTTCAAACTGTTCAAGATTCCGGTTAATAAATGGTCATTAACCACAGTGGTGCTCGGAGGAGTTATTATGATGGGGACTATACTTGCAGGTATGGCCTACTATCATCCTGCTTCTGTTACTGCGCGCTCCTACTATATGACCACGCCGATTGTCCCCAATGTTCGCGGCACAATTCTTGATGTAAAAGTCAAGATGAATACCCCTTTAAAAAAAGGAGATGTTCTCTGTACAATCGATCCTGTCCCTTACCAGGCCGAAGTTGACCGAATTACATCACAATTGCATCTTGCTGAAAAACGTCTTCAGCAATCACTGGAACTCAAAGAAGCTGGCGCAGGAAACACCTTTGATGTCGAACAATATCAAACCGACGTAGCTGACTTCAAGGCACAGCTGGATAATGCACAATTCAATCTTGAAAGCACGGTTATAAAGGCACCAACAGATGGTTTTGTTATCCATATGAGACTGAGACCCGGTATGATGGCTGTTCCTGTACCTTTAGCTCCGCTCATGACCTTTGTCCATAGTGATGAAACCTATTTTATAGCCGGCTTCAGCCAGCAGCCCATGCAGAATATAAAAGCAGACAACCATGCAGAAGTTATTTTTCCAGGAATCCCCGGTAGAATATTCCAGGCAAAGGTGGTGCGCATTCTTGATGCACTTGCTGAGGGCCAACTCCAACCCTCGGGAACAATGATGAGTATTAATCCAAATCTTCCCCAGGGTCTTATTCCGATAGTAATAAAAATCGAAGATGACATGTCAAATTTCTTCGTTCCCATGGGCGCATCATGCACAGTGGCAGTGTATAGTGAAAAATGGCACCATGTGACTATCATCCGTAAAATGCTCATGCGAATGAAGAGTTGGCAGAACTTTGCCCATTTTCATTGAAAGCAGGAGGTAATGGTATCATTACCTGCACCATTGAATACATAACGAGAACATTGTGTTGTTTTGATAGTACAATTTCAACATACGGTGGGAATATGACAAAAACACTGCGGCCCATTTGCCTTCTCATCTGCCTGAGTGCACTCTGTGCTGGTTGTGCGGGTCAAATAGCCACCCATGAAGAGGCTGTAGAGAGTGTACGTGCAGGTGAAATGCGCGAGCGTCTTGAAGGTAACCAATGGTCAGCGAAGAGCAACCAGGGGGAGGTCGATGATGGCTGGTTAAAAAGCTTCAACGACCCCACTCTGCTCAGTCTTGTTCAGGAAGCAGAGCAAAATAATTTTGAATTACAGATTGCTGCTGCAAAAATAGATCAAGCCATGGCATTGACGAATAAAGCTGGTGCCTCACTCAAGCCCTCTGTTGATCTTGCAGGCGGTTATGCTGACAGAAACTTTGACGATTTTGGCGAGGTTTTTGGAGGCGGTTTGACCATTTCATGGGAAGCCGACGTATGGGGAAGAATTCGTTCAGGTGTTGCTGGTGCAGAAGAAACAGCTGCGGCAACGGTATCTGACTATGCGTACGCCCGTCAATCCCTGGCTGCTGCTACGGCAAACAGTTGGTTTCTAGCCAACAGTAGCAAACTGCTTTTTGACTATGCTAACGAAATTGACGCATTATTCAGCGAATCTCTCCGGATCGTGACAATTAAAGAGCGCATTGGTCAGGTGGATCAACAAGATATTCACCTCGCAAAAGCCAACCTTGCCAAGGCCAAAGAAGCGGCACGACAGGCAGAAGCTTCCCTGGAAGATTCCAAGCGTAGCCTGGAAATTCTCCTGGGACGATATCCTGGAGCAGAGATACAGGCCAACGGGAAACTTCCCGCTGTTCCTCCACCCATCAGTGCAGGTATTCCCTCTGAACTTCTTGAACGTCGGCCGGATCTCATTGCTGCAGAACAACGGGTTGCAGCTGCATTCTATAAACAAAAAGAAGCTGAACTGGTCAAGCTACCCAGATTTTCTTTTTCTCTAACCCTTGGCCTGACTAATTTACGAGACGCTATCAGCAGTCTGGCCGCTGGTATATTCGCACCACTCTACAAGGGCGGCGCAATCGAAGCGGATATAGCCGCAGCCACAGCAGTACAGAAACAGGCAATCGCAGCATATGGACACGCCGCATTACAAGCGTTTAAAGAGGTTGAGTCAGCCCTTTCCCAGGAAGAACACCTGGGTCAACGGGAAAAATATTTACAAATTACTGTTGATGAAAATTTTAAAGCCTATCAACTGGTGCAAAAGCAATATGAAATTGGTAAAATTGATTTTCTTGATGTGCTCAATGTGCAAAACAAATGGGTTCAAGCCAAAATTGCCTTGATAAACATTTCCACTCTGCGTCTACTGAACAGAGTTCAATTGCACCTGGCTCTTGGTGGAAGTTTTGAATAATTTACATAACCGGTACTCACAGATGCCACCCTTGGGTGTATTGCAGAGCGTAGACAGTGTTTTTCACTGGCAAAACTGCGAGCACCCTCTTTTCTCCCTGATCAGGAAGCTAATTTATGTCGTATCAACAATATAATGAAAGACTTTGCGATTATATATCTCGATCCACCACGCCCTACCATGCAATCAAAAACAGCATGGGCATCCTGGATGCAGCAGGTTATGTGCGTCTCTATGAATCCGATCCCTGGCAGCACCTTTCTCCTGGAAGATATTATGTAACCAGAAACAGTTCCAGTTTAATAGGGTTTCAGATTACTCCAACTGCAAACACATTGCGCATGGCAGGCTCGCACACAGACAGCCCGAGCCTTCGGGTCAAACCCAATCCTCTTCACACAAAAAGCGGATACCTGCAACTGGGAGTGGAAGTGTATGGAGGAGCCCTGCTCAATCCTTGGTTTGACAGAGACCTCAGCATGGCAGGCAGAGTCATCTGGCATACTGAGGATGATATAATGCAATCCAGTTTGATTGATTTCCGGAGACCGGTTGCGGTTATCCCAAGTCTGGCAATACATTTTGACAGAGAAGCCAATACCGGCAAGGAGATCAACAAGCAGACAGACATGGTTCCTCTTCTGATGTTGGATTCCGGTACAAAGCCAATGCATTTCAATGAGCTTCTAAAAAAACAATTTCTGCTTGAACATCCAGGAAATGATCACGCTGAAATCATTGACTATGATCTTTTCCTGTATGACAGCCAGCCGCCAGCCCTTGTGGGGCTTGAGCAGGAGTTTATTACCTCTGCCAGGCTGGATAACCTGCTTTCCTGCTATTGCATCATCCAGGCCGCTGCCTCTTGTTCACAGGCACATAATCTGCTTTTTGTTCTCAATGACCATGAAGAAGTCGGCTCTGTTTCGACCAGCGGTGCACAGGGCCCCTTTTTGCAATCCATTCTCTCCAGACTCTACCCGGAAAGACCGGTACGTGAAAGCATGCTCGCCAAGTCGCTGCTCATTTCCGTGGATAATGCCCATGCTGTGCATCCCAATTTTGCAAGCAAACATGAACCCCAACACCTGCCCGTACTTAATGGGGGACCGGTCATTAAAACCAATGCCAACCAGCGCTATGCCAGCAATGCCTGCACCAGCAGTATTTTTAAGCTTCTGTGCAAACGCAATGAAATCCCTGTGCAGAATTTTGTTATGCGCAACGACATGGCCTGTGGATCAACCATAGGTCCCCTGACTTCCGCTGCCATCGGCATCCCAACCATTGACATCGGTGTACCTCAATTGGCCATGCACTCAATTCGTGAGACCATTGGCAATCGGGATGGATATTACCTGGGCAAAGCTCTTTCTGCATTTTTTGAAGAGCATGATGAAAAACTGCAGTGTGCTGAAGCCGCATAACATCACATTGTCAACGACCTATGCACCTACTTTTTTTTACGAAAAAGTATTACAGATGTTTGTTGGTAGCAATTGTTTTACTTCACAGCCTGATCTGCTATACTTGTGATGACGTAACCAACTGATAACATCGCCTATTCAACACCAGCTTGATTTCATTCTTATGTCTGCTTTTTTTCGCATCTCCCTTCTGTGTACCGTCTTGCTTGCCAGTTTACACGTGGCCTTACCTTTACCGGCAGAAGCGGAAGCTCAACAGTATGACCTGGTCTACACCTGGGACACTGACCTGGACAGCGTTCTTGATTATAAAGAGCAATTGGAAGAACTGCTTTCTCCTGAAATCCGTAAACGACTGAAGATCGTTAAAAAGAAAAACGAATACGGCGTTATTTACGATTGCAACACCTCGGTTACTGATATCGTCAAAGTTATAGTCAAACAGGGAGAGATACTCAAAGAAGCCGGCTTTGACCAAGCCTATGCCATCCAGGATAAAGGCTATCATGAACTGTTCAACGTCAGTTATGGATACGGCCCTAATCTGGATGCGCTGATCAAAAATTATGCACAGATATACAACTATCTCGGTAAATCTGTGGGAAAAGACCTGTATATAGAGCAAGATGATAAAGGGAATTATATGCTGGTCTATCGCAGACATGGCGACCGCTCATCCACTTTAACCGTGGCCAAGCGTCATGGTCGACTGTTGCGAAAAAAAGGTATACACACCAGTATCACAGAGGAACTCAACAACGCTGTAGTTTTCGGGGAGTCAACCTTTCTCCATGGAGAAGAAGAGACCGCCACTGTACTCACTGCAACTGCCAGTCAGCAGAAAGATGCTGATTTACCCGAAGTTACCCCGCCGGAAACGATTAGCCCTGCTGTCCCTAAACAACCCGTTGAATCAAACCCCGTGGTGTTACATCCTGGTGATATCAAGGTTGCAGTCTCCCAGGGAAAATCTTCGCAAGGTTCACGCGTAGCTCAGATCCCTGCTCCCAAGCTTACAGAGAGCCGAGCCGGCATCACTCGATCATCAAACGCTGCCATTGAAATGAAAATTGAGAGCTACATTAAAAACTTGCGTCAGAAAGGCCAACTCCGGGGAGATGAAAAAACAGGCTGGATGGTCTATGATCTTAACCGAAATGTCAGCCTTGTGGATATTAACGCCGATCAGTCCTTCCAGGCAGCAAGTATGATCAAACCCTTTGTCGCTCTGGCTTTCTTTCATAAAGTAAAAAACGGCTCCCTTCAATACGGACCAAAAAGCAGAAGACAAATGGAAGCTATGATTCAGCGCAGCAGCAATTCTGCCACCAACTGGATTATGCGCCAGGTGGGCGGGCCTGCGACCTGTCAAAGTTTACTCACCCAAAACTACGGGCACCTGTTTAAAAAGCTACACATTGTTGAATATATTCCTGCAGGTGGACGTACTTACCGTAACAAGGCGTTACCGTCTGATTATGTTCGTTTTTTGCGTGCACTGTGGAACAAGGAACTACCCTATGGTGAAGAAATCCGTCGATTAATGTCTCTGCCTGGCCGCGACCGCCTTTACTACGGAACTCCCATTCCTCAAGGTACATTGGTATATAATAAAACCGGTACAACAGCGCACCTGTGTGGTGACATGGGTATACTTGCCCCGAAAACCAAAAACGGCCACAGGTATCCCTATGCAATTGTCGGGATTATTGAACGTAGTTCAAGACCATCCAACTACAAGCAATGGATGCGATCCAGAGGAGGAGTCATCCGAGAGGTTTCCACCTTGGTGTACAAGGATCTTAAAAGCCAACATTTGCTGAAATAGTTACACACAAACTACTTACCGGGGGGTACCTCTTGACGCTATTGCTCTCTGAGCAGCAACGTTGCATGTATATCTTGCAATATCCCCTGTAACGTATCATGGGATCTGTATCTTCCTGGTTTCACTCACCTCCAAACTGTAACTGGTAAAAAGAGCAAGATCATACAATATTTTCATATCGATTTGGGCTACTCTCCCTGGCATAAACCAAATGCAATGTGCAAACCACAATGAGGAGAATAGACAATGACATCAGCAATCCCAGCAAGAGATTTTATAGATGGAATAATTCATTATTCTGATCGCAGTGACCGAATGGCTGATATAAAGTGGATGGAACACCCTACCTTTAAAGGTGTACACCTGAAACATATTATCAAAGGTTGTGATAGTGGTGGCCTTTTCAGCTCACACCTTGTCAAAATTGATCCAGACTGCTGCCTGGAAAGCCATATTCATGCAGACCAATTCGAACTGCATGAAGTTCTTGCAGGTAAAGGCACGTGTAAGTTGCTGGAAAAAACATTCCCATACGCGACAGGCAAGATGACTGTAATTCCCAAAGGACAGCATCATGGAGTCCATGCCGGTCCCGAAGGGCTCACGCTGTTGGCTAAATTTTTTCCTGCCCTGCTTTAATCATTTTTCGCAACCCCAAGGAATCATAGCCAAATGAAAAGGGTTAGCTCCACACTGAAATCCATAACAATTCCTTCGCTTCCTGGGGTTGAAGTGATAGCGGGAAGGCACATTACCACGCCTTTCCGCCGTCATATCCACGGGACGTATATCATAGGCAAGGTTGAAGAAGGGCAACGTACGCTTTTTTTTACCGAGACGACTCTTCAGATAGCTACAGGAGGCATGTTTCTCATCCAGCCAGGACAGGTTCATGCCTGCAAAAGCGCACTTCACCAGGGACACTCTTACCAGATTTTGAGTATTGCTCCACAACTGATGCAACATATAGCATCCCATGCCGCAGACAAACCAGTTAGCCCACCCGTATTTACACAAAATCAGGTATGGCACGAGGAGGAGAAACTCCAGTTCTCTTTATTTTTACAGAAAATCTATTCACCAGCGAGCGAAAAACAGATCTCACGGGCTCTAGCAGATTTTCTTACCCTATTGCTACAGCACCATGCTCTATGCCCTTCCTCCCAGAATCGGGAAAAGAGAATAAAAGAGGCTGTTGCAAGAGCACAGGACCACATACATGGACACTACAACAGACGCCTCACGTTGGAAGAGCTTTCCAAATCAGCATGCCTCAGTCAATTTCACCTGCAGAGAGAGTTCAAAAAAGACCTGGGCATTACGCCCCATGAATATCTGACTGATCTCAGAATGTGCAAAGCAAAACAAATGATTTTAGAGGCACAAGATTTAGCTGAAGTCGCCATTGAACTAGGATTTCATGATCAAAGTCACTTTGCAAAGACATTTAAAAAAACAGTAGGCGTGTCACCTAAAAAATTCTTCAATTCCAACACCTGCAATCATCCCCTCCCCTAAGAAGATACATATACATAGCTCCCAAAAAACTCGTAAAAAATATATGCACTTATCGACAAGAAACTCGCCAACTGTCCAACGACAGATTTTTCTTCAGCCAATCAAAATTCATACTGTTAGCCTGTGAACAAAACGTTGTGGTTGAAAGTGAATATTCAACCCCGAATACAGCTTTGCCTGCTTGCACAAAGGGCAGCAACAAATCACATTCATCATATTGAAAACACTGTTCGTTAAGAGCCCAGTCAAAGTAACTGACAAGATCCTGAACCTGATCCAGGTCATTTTTCAATCCAATGGACAAGTTACGTGCATGGGCAGCCTCTGCCAACCAGCGGTTGTAGGTCAACTGCTCCTCTGAAGTAAGCGCAAAACCGCTATCGTTGCTGTATCCATCAATATTATCCGGTTCAATGCCATCACAACCCTTTTCCACAGCCAAATCCATACGTCTCAACATGATAGGTCCAAGAATGTCAATTCGACTGATATCAAGCCACCTTTCATCGGGCCAACCATCCAAATATTTGCCCAACACCTCTTCAGGAAATACATTGGCATCGTCCCGGTAGTTTTCCCACGATCCCGCACTCATATAACATATGACTTTTTTCCCCTGACTTTTTAACAGGGAAATCATACTCGCCGACGTATCAAAAAGATCGACATCGTACATGTCAACGTCCAAATCGGTATCAAGTGTACCGGATAACTGCCACTGCCAACTCACGCCAGGTTTGGGCTGCCACCAGGACGAACCATGAATATAGGCAGGAAGATAAGGAACCAGTACATCCGCCATGGACACCGTACACAACATGCAAAACAACCCCATATATACTGCACTCATTTTCTTCATTCTCATCACCAAATATCTCCTAAAAAATACCTGAGCACAAGGGAGGTATTCCCTATTCCTCAATGCCTGTGAGCAATTAGCAAAAAAACACAATAATGCGAAAGTGTGCATCAATCTGGTGATCTCAGTTTTTCATACCCCAGTAAAGAGGTACACATCACCACGGGTATCCTCTAAAAACTGTACCCGTTTTTTCATGCAACAATTAATACTGTACCCCTTGCCTAAATACGGTACTGTATCTCGTCAAAGTCGCGTTGTGGCTGTACAGTAACACTTACCATGAATACAGAAATGAGAATCAAAACAGATACATTATATCGTGAAGTGGCGGACAAGGTTGCCGGACTCATTGCTCAAGGCACATTTCGAGCAGGAGACAAAGTGCCTTCTATTCGTCAAATGAGCAGGCAGATGAAGGTGAGTATCAACACCATCAAAGTTGCATACGGACTGTTGGAAGATGCCTGCATAATAGAGGCCAAACCGCAGTCAGGTTACTATGTCAGACCAAAGCTCCCTGCAATTCCCGAGGAACCTGATCTTAATCCTCCCAAACCTGTTTCACTGCAACTGACGTCCACAGAACTGGTTATTCGCTTAATGCAGGATATCCTTGATCCGGAAAAAGTGCAATTTGGAGCTGCGATTCCAGCACCTGATCTGATTCCTGAACAAAAGCTGAGTCGGATACTTTCATCCGTCAACCGCAGGCATGGTAAAGAAAGTGTGGCATACGCTATTCCGCCAGGAAACAAAAAATTACGCGTACAGATAGCCCGTCGAATGCTGCGGGCAGGTTGTTCAATTAACCCTGGTGAGATCATCATAACCAACGGTGCCGCTGAAGCAGTTTTTCTGGCCTTGCGGACAATATGTCGACCAGGGGATACGGTAGCGGTTGGCAGCCCGATCTATTTTAACTTTATTCAAATGCTTAAAGAATTGGGACTCAATATCGTTGAAATCGCCTCATCACCCAGTACCGGGCTCCATTTGAAAAGCCTTAAACTTGCCCTGCAACAAACAGACATCCAAGCATGCCTGGTTATTTCCAATTTCAATAATCCCTTTGGCATTAGCATTTCAGATGACAAAAAAGAACAGTTGGTGAAATTGCTGGCACGTTACAGGGTTCCTCTCATAGAAGACGACATAAACGGTAATCTGAGCTTTGGTGATGATAGGCCAACCGTAGCCCGATCATGGGATAAATACGGGGATGTACTGCTGTGTTCATCCTTTTCCAAGACTATTGCTCCTGGCTATCGGGTAGGCTGGATTGCTCCGGGAAGACATTACGAAGGAGTGCTCCATCAAAAACTGATTACCAATATTGCTTCCGCGAGCCCCACCCAACTGGCTGTCGCAGACTTTCTGGAATCAGGCGGCTATGATCACCATCTTCGACACATACGACGGGAATATGCTGCCAAAATAGGCAGTATGTCAGAGGCGATTGGACACTATTTTCCCAAAGGAACCCGGGTCACGAGACCCCAGGGAGGATTTGCCCTCTGGGTTGAAATGCCGAGAGCTGTTGATGGTATGCAGCTTTACAAAGAGGCTTGGAAAAACGGTATTACCATAGCTCCCGGAACTGTTTTTTCCACAACAGATGATTTCAGAAACTGTCTGCGTCTCAACGGTGCATTCTGGAGCGAGAAAAACAAATGGGCTATTGAAGCACTTGGACAAAAAGCAACAGAGCTTGCCACGAAATCGCAGCACCTATAATTTTTTCTGTAATATATCAACTCACAAGATGAAATTACTTATTCCATCATTACACGAATAGGACGCACAATGAAAAATGTGTTTTTTTACCTTGCAACCGTTCTTATCTGGGGCTCTACCTGGATAGGTATAAAAATGCAATTGGGATCTGTTGCCCCTCTCACATCCGTCATTTATCGTTTTGGTCTGGCCTCTTTTCTCCTTTTTCTCTGGTGTAGTATTGCTCGGTTAAATCTTCGATTCAGCATAAGGCAACACCTGTTCATGGCAACACAGGGGGTACTGTTGTTTGGTGTTAATTATCTTCTCTTCTACCTGGCGGAACTGCATATTGCCAGTGGTCTGGCAGCGGTGATTTTTTCTACCATTCTGCTCATGAATGTCTTCAATGGGGCAATTTTTCTTTCCAAACAAGTGGACAGCAGAATGATTATGGCCGGTACCCTGGGATTACTTGGAATCGCCCTGGTGTTTCGGCCTGAAATAACCCATTTCTCACTGGAAAACCATGGACTGCTAGGGGTCGTCCTTTGCCTTTCAGCCACCATGCTGGCTTCACTGGGAAATATCACGTCGGCATACAATCAGAAAGCTCTGGAGTTACCGATTGTACAAACCAATGCCTATGGAATGGCATACGGCACCGCAGTCCTGTTTTGTGTTGCACTGGTAACTGGTACCCCGTTTCAATTTCAATGGACAGTAAACTATGTTGGCAGTCTGCTTTACCTGGCGGTGTTTGGATCCATCATAGCCTTTGGCTGTTACCTTGCTCTGCTCGGTAGAATTGGCGCAGATCGTGCTGCCTATGCAACACTGCTCTTTCCACTGGTAGCGCTGGTTATTTCTACGTTCTGGGAAGGATATCAGTGGACGCTATCAGCTGGTTTCGGTGTATTCCTCATTCTTCTGGGCAACAGCTTGATGATCTATAAACCAAGGGGGAGAATAGCAATACAAACCGCCCCGATAACCACAGGCGTTGTGGAGAAGGTTTAAAGGGTATAATCTGATATGAAATACGCCTTGCTCCATAAAAAAACGCACTGTTTTCATGGAGCAAGGACACCATTTAGCAAAAAGAGAGGTCAGATCTCCGCCAAATGAACTCTCCATCTGGAAGCTGAGTCATTTACATATATATCGGTAAAATTCCCGATCCGGTTCTCCTGTCTGGGGCATGCCGTTCAGCCGTTGGACCAGACGAATGGCGTTTCGAGTCCCTTTACCTACGTAACCGTCAATTTCACCATTATAATACCCCTTCTCTTTAAGGCATTTCTGTAAGGCAAATTTTTCATCGATGTTCAGGGCGCCCGCTGGTCGCGGCCAGGCTTGTGCCATTCTGCCCCCTCCGCCGATCCGGTCAGCCAGAAGGCCAACTGCCAGGGCATAAAAATCTGAGTTATTGTAGCGTTTGATAACAAAAAAATTACGCAGCATGAGAAATGCCGGCCCTTCAACCCCTGCAGGAAATTTGAGCTCAGCTTTGTCTGCAGGGCGCGGAAAAGCTCTCTTTCTTGTGCGAATAAAGCCCAAATCGGTCCACTGCCGCAGGGTTTTGGTCTGTCCCTCAAACTGGATGCCGTTATCAGGCGCTATTATTTCATATCCCCAGGTCTTACCGGTTTGCCAGCCATTGTCTTCCAGCAGATTGGCAGACGTTGCCAGGGCATCGGGAATAGTATTCCAGATATCTCGCCGCCCATCACCGTCCATATCAACACCATACGCCAAATAGCTTGTTGGAATAAATTGGGTATGCCCCATTGCTCCCGCCCATGAACCTTTAAGCCCAGAAGGTTCAACGTCGCCTGACTGTAAGATCTGCAAGGCGGCGATAAGTTGTTTACGGGCAAAATTGGAGCGCTTTTTATCTGCATAGGCAAGGGTTGCCAGTGCCTGTGGAACATAATGCAACCTGGATTCTTTTTCCAATATTCGCCCATAACTGGTTTCCATGGACCAGATAGCTAAAAGTATTTCCTGTCGTACCCCAAATTGTTGTTCTATTCGCGTTAATGTGGTGGAGTGGAGCTGTCTCATTTTTATCCCCATATCCACAGATCTTGGATTTACACGGGCATCAAGATAATCCCAAAGGGTTGATTTGAATTCCGGTTGAAAATTTGCTTTGGCAATCACCTTGGGATCTGGAAACTGAACCTGGGCAAAGGCTTGAGCATAGGTCTCGCGTGTAATACCCTGTGCTGCCGCAACAGGATAAAAATCCTCAAGCCATTGCTGAAAACTGGTTTCTTCTGTCCATGCCATGCCTCCAGTGCACAAGAGGTACATTATACCTGCACACAGAAAACATAGAATATTTCGTGTCATTTTTATGGAACGTATTGGAAGCATTGAATATTTACATTATTGTTTCACTGGAGTTCATCAGCCATCAACCACACCTGGTGCAACCTACCGCATTCTAAAAAAATTGCAAAGTTCTTTGCCATTCAAGCCTTGACTAATCCTGATGTAACCCCAGGGAATATCATATCATTTCTCTACACCTCACTAATAACAAGCCTTGTTGCCAGACTCGAAATGATGTGACCACTCTTCTGCAGAGCATATACCACGTCTTCGTTATTGCCTTCTTTTTCTCCAGCCAGTATGCTGCCCCTTGCTGTTTTTTCAGAGACAGCCTATAGTGCAGGGTCAACGGAGAGAGTTGCTTAATCTAGTGTCACATCAATGATGAAATCTTGATACGATTCATACATCACATCTGATAACCATGATCAGGATTCATCTGTCTTCCGATCAAAATTCATGATAAACAAACTGACACTAACCCAGTGGAGTATTGTGTATGTCAAAAACCTATGCTGAAATAAATGAAAAAATTGCTTCAGGAAAAGCGGTGGTTCTTACTGCCGAAGAAGTTATAGATTATGTTGATAAAAAAGGCGTTGAACAAGCCGCAGCAGAAATCGACGTGGTTACAACAGCAACCTTTGGCCCCATGTGTTCTTCAGGGTGTTTTCTTAACTTCGGCCACAGCACACCCAAAATGCGTATTTCCGAGGCCTGGATCGAAGATGTACGAGCCTACTGTGGTATTGCAGCCGTCGACGTATACCTGGGAGCCACAGAACTCCGCCACAACGACCCTGCCAACATGTATTACCCTGGTGAGTTCAGGTATGGTGGCGGCCATGTAATAGAAGACCTTGTTGCAGGAAAAAAACTGCAACTGTTCGGGCTTTCTTATGGTACCGATGATTATCCTCGACGTGAAATCAGGACCATGTTCGATATTAATGACCTGAACCAGGCCATTATGAGTAATCCCCGCAACTGCTATCAAAATTATAATGTTGCCACCAATACCTCAGACAAAACCATCTATACCTATTTGGGTATTCTTAAGCCACGTATACGTAATCTGACCTATAGCTCCGCCGGTCAGTTATCCCCGTTGCTGAATGATCCGCTTTACCAGACCATAGGTATAGGGACGTCCATATGGCTGGCTGGCGCACGGGGTATCGTTTATGCAGAAGGCACGCAACATTGCTCCAAGGTCGAACGTGGCGACAATGACGTTCCAGTAGAAGGAGCCGGCACCCTTGCACTCAGTGGTGATATGAAAAAAATGCAGTCCGAATTTGTACGAGGGGTCAGCCTGAAAGGATATGGAGTCTCTCTGGCACTTGGAGTAGGCATTCCCATCCCCATCCTGAATGAAGAAATACTCATGCGAACCACGGTTCGGGACAGGGATATTTCCGCCTGCATTATCGACTACGCCCACGATTACCCTCAGAAGACCGGTAAAGTTCTGCAAAAATGTACCTATGAGCAGCTACGCTCAGGAACCATTGAAATACAGGGAAAAGAAGTCAAGGTGTCCTCCATGTCTTCCTATAATAAGGCCCTGAAAATTTGTGAATTGCTCAAGGCAGAAATACAGGACGGAAAATTTTTACTTTCCGAAGCGAGCCAGCGCTTACCTCTTAACCAGAGTATGCAGGCGCTCAACATACAGGGGCCGACAAAATGAAAACCCAGAAAATTTATCTCTATTTCCCCAAAAGCGAGACCGATAAACCTATTATCTGCCACCTGATACGCAATTATGATCTGACCATAAATATTTTTCGGGCAAAGGTGACACCTGAGGAAGAAGGCCACCTTTCACTGGAGGTCACAGGGACGGAAGAAAACATTGCAAAAGCCTTTCAATACCTGGAAGGGTTTGACGTCATCATCCATACCGGTGCAAAGGCAGTGCACTGGGAAGGGCAACGCTGTACACACTGCGGAAATTGCCTGTCCCATTGCCCCACAGCTGCACTCCATTTTGCAGATCCAAACACCCGGGAAGTACAGTTTGATGAGGAAAAGTGTATTGAATGTCTCTCCTGTATCACCAATTGTCCCTTCGGTGTCTGTTCATCTGCTTTCTAATATTGCACTCATATGCGAACATTTCGCTCATTCAGCTGGAAAGATACCAACCTTCGCATTGCCGGTGATCAGTTCGACTGTATTACCCAGGCCATATTAAAGGAGCGTAGGGCTCTGGAGGCATACATTCGCAGACATCCGGAATTTCAACACTCTCTTGTTCCAATATCTTTGCTTGATATGCCTCCGGTCAGTGCGCAGCGTATGGCTGATGCTGCGCAGTTGACAGGGCTTGGCCCCATGGCGTCTGTGGCTGGAACTCTCGCCCAGATAGGAGTAGAAGCGGCCATGGAATCTGGAGCAACTGAGGCCATTGTTGAAAATGGCGGAGATATGTTCCTGTATAGCCAGCAACCCGTTACCATAGGTTTATATGCAGGCAACAATGCCATCGGCGATAAACTTGCATTCAAATTATCCCCCACAGATCTGCCTTTAGCTCTATGCAGTTCATCAAGTATTATGGGGCATTCTCAGTCCTTTGGAAAATGCGATCTGGCAACAGTCGTAGCTAAAAATGCAGCCCTGGCTGATTCCGTAGCTACCCTGGTATGTAATTCCATACAGACAATTCATGACTTGGAGCAGGTGCTCAACCAAGCTGGCAACATCCAGGGAGTTCACGGGATACTTGCAGTAAAAGACGATAAAATAAGCATATATGGGAACTTACCAGAACTTGCTCGAAATCAGGATGTTTCTCTGAGAAACAAAATCACAAAAGACATACACTCAAATTTTTCTCTCTGAGATCAGAGCTTGGGACTGCCGAAAAATTTCAGCATCCCCAAGCTACCTATAGTTGGTCAGAAACGGTGTGTCAGCTCTGCCGAACGTATTGATATCTACACAAGTGACGGTGACAAGTTAAGAAAAGCTGATTATAGCTATTGGTAACCTTTTCTTTTCAATACGAAAGATACACACTTCAGTGTTAAAACATCATGAAATCTCAAGCTTCTGCACTTCCACGCTACAGTCTGTATGAAGAAATTGCCAACAGTATAACCCATGGTATCGGCATTATCTTTTCCATAGCCGGATTAGGCGTACTTACCTCTTTTGCGAGTACTTTTGGTTCTGTATGGCATATTGTTTCATGCAGTATATACAGTGGCACAATGATTCTGCTCTATTCAATTTCAACGCTGTACCATTCCATACCGGGAGAGAAAACAAAAGCAGTCTTCAGGGTACTTGACCACTCCTCAATATTTCTCTTGATAGCAGGGACCTACACGCCAATTACCCTGGTATGCCTGAGAGGTCCATTGGGATGGACGATCTTTGGGTCTATTTGGGGACTTGCAGTCCTGGGGATATTGCTTGAAATTTTTCTCCCTAAAAAACTAAGGTATATAACCATCGGACTTTACGTCATTATGGGGTGGACTATCATACTAGCTGTCAAGCCCATGCTCTCCTCTGTCCCTCCTGGAGGACTCTGGTTATTATTGATTGGAGGACTTTGGTATACGTTCGGTATCCCTTTCTACATCTGGAGGTCACTCCCATTTAATCATGCAATCTGGCATCTCTTTGTTCTCGGAGGAACAATTTTCCAGTTTTTTGCCATTCTCCTTTATGTAGTACCGGTTTACACATAAGCTACCCATAGGTGATATGCCACTCAGACTTAACGTCAATATGAAAAACCTGAGAGATTTGCTTTGTGCCAGGAGGAGAAACGCTGAAAGCGTTCTCTCAGGCCTTTACCTTAGGCAATGTGGTGGCAATGGATATAAAAAATATGCTTCCTCCATCGGGCACCGGTTTTGCCCAGACAGTGCCTCCGTGTTGCTCGGCAATTTCTCTTACGATCGCCAATCCCAGGCCCGCCCCTTCAATATTTCTTGTTTCCTCCTTGCGTTGAAACAGGTCAAAGATCTTTTCGCTGTCTTCGACACCAATGCCTACACCGTCATCTCGAACAGAAAGAATATGGTGCGAACCAGAATTCTCATACCCGATGGAAATTTCACTTAAATTCTCACCACCGTACTTCAACGCGTTATCAACTAGATTTCTCAACACTCGCAACAAAGCAAGTCTATCAGCATAGATCTCCGGTAAAGAGTCGGGGACAAGCCAGCGAATGGAACGGATACTGAATCGTATTGCAAATTCATCTCTAATAATCTGGAGAATCCTGTTCAGACTAATACGCTCTACTAAAAGCGAAACTTCCTTTGTGGATATATACAGATTAATTGTTTCAACCAGGGACACAATCTGTTCAGATGATTTCAAAATCTGTTCAAGATAGTTTACTCCACGCTCATCCAAAGCCCCGTTGTATTGTTTGTGAAGAAGTCTGGTGAGGCCGTGTACACTGATTGCAGGACTTTTCAGGTCGTGGGAAACGGAATAAGCAAAAAATTTAATTTGTTCAGAACTTTTCTGCAATGCCTCTTCCATTTGCTTTTGCTCTGTCACATCACGTCCCACTGATTGCACTTCTTTTGGACACCTATTATTGTCAACAATGAGGCGATTGGTCCATTGTTGCCACCGGATGGTACCATCTGGTTTCACGACTCTGAGCTCAATGGTTCCCACTGGAGTGTCAGCATCCAAAAAAGCAACATGCTCTCTGACCTTATCCCGATCCTCTTCAAACAGGACAGGATACACTGTGTTGCCGAGCATCTCCGATTCCTTCCTGCCAAAATATCGGCAAAATGCCTGGTTAACAAAAGTAATCGTCTGGTCAGGCAAGGTGCGAAAAATGAGCTCAGTCTGGTCTTCCACAATAGCTCGGTAACGGGCTTCACTCTCTTTTAAACCCTGTACTGCCATTTTATAGTCTGTAATATCTCTGAATATACCCTGATAACCTAAAACTGAACCATCAGGGGAATACTTAAGAGCCGAGGTCAGTACGCAATCTATTTGCTTGCCATCCTTTCTGACAAACCTGACAGGGTAGTCACGCAAAAAACCATGCCGCTCTATGAATTCCCTATATCTTTTCCGATCATCTTTATTGACATAAAGCTGGACAATATTTTTTGCCATGAGTTCAGAGCGTGAATAACCAAACAGATCCAGCCCTGCCTGATTAATATCAAGAAACTCCCCGTCTCGGGTAACAATGGCAATGGCATCTCTGGAATCTTCAAAGAGACGTCGATATTTTTCTTCACTGACAAGAATAGCTTTTTCCGCTCTGTGGCGTTCAAGCACTTCACGACGTAACTCTTCATTGGCTTTTTCCAATTCTGCAGTACGTTCCTGAACCCGGAGTTCCAACTTATCGCCAACTCTTCGCAGGGCTTCTTCTGTTCGTTTACGCTCTATGGCATATCGCGTGGATCTTGCCAGGAGATGACTGCTTACATGCCCTTTTGAAAGGTAGTCTTGGGCCCCCTCTTTCACCGCTTTAATGGCAAGAGCCTCGTCATCAAACCCAGTTAAAATAATAATTGGAATTTCCGGATACCTGTTCTGAACGTTTAAAAACGTCTCAAACCCCTGGCTATCAGGAAGAGAAAGATCCAGGAGGATAACATCAACCTCTTCCTTTCCCAGAATTTCAAGACCGGCTCTGAGAGATTCGACAATGTTCAACGTAAAAGTGCCGGGAGTGCATTCTGAAAAATGTTCCCTGATCAATCGAATGTCAGCAGGATTATCCTCAATCAGAAGTACAACTACACGCTGCGAATTCATTGACTGGCATCTCTGGGCAACTTCACAATTGTAAACCAAAAGTCTTCAATGGATTCAACAACGGCAATAAATTGATCAAGATCTACAGGCTTTGTAATATAACAGTTTGCGTGCAGGCTGTACGCCTTGAGAATATCCTGTTCAGCCTTGGACGTTGTCAGCACAACTACAGGTATACGACATAAGTCGTTGTCGGATTTGATCTCTGAAAGAACTTCTCTCCCGTCTTTTTTGGGAAGGTTCAAATCAAGCAGGATTAAATCCGGGCGTACGGCATCGCTATACTTGCCCTCCTTGCGTAGAAAAGCCAACGCTTCAACGCCGTCTTCCACTACGGAAAGATTGTTCCTGACCTTACCTTCTTTCAACCCTTCAATGGTCAAACGCACATCTCCAGGATTATCCTCTACCAGGAGGATTTCCACTGGTAACCCTTGGTTTCTAAAAGTCATTATTAATTTCCTTGGCTGGCTGGAATGGTGAAATAGAACGTAGTACCTTGGCCTGGGGTTGATTGAACCCAGATTTTGCCACCGTGATATTCGACAATCTTTTTACAAATAGCTAAGCCTATTCCGGTTCCGGGATAGGCACCTACGCCATGAAGGCGTTGAAATATAACAAAAATACGATCAGCATATTGCGACTCAAAACCGACGCCATTATCTTGTACGGTAAAGAGCCATTCTTCATCGACCAATGCGGCGGATATATGAATCTCCGGTGGAGCTTGCCCGTGAAATTTGATAGCATTGCCAATCAGATTTTGGAAAAGAAGCCCAAGCAGACTTGCACTGACGACCAGGGTGGGCAGAGAGTCATGGGTAATTACTGCCTGATTTTCTTCTATGACAGTTCCCAGATTTTCTTTAGCCCATTCGAAAATTTCTTCACAATTGGCAGACTGTGTCTCACCATTGACCCTGCCAACACGCGAATAAGCAAGCAGATCGTTGATCATGGTCTGCATGCGTTTTGAACCTTCCACCGCAAAATTTATGAATTCATCCGCATCTTCATCGAGCTTGCCCTTATAGCGTCGAGCAAGAAGTTGCACATAGCTGGCGATCATGCGAAGGGGTTCCTGCATGTCGTGAGAAGCAACGTAGGCAAACTGTTCCAGCTCCAAATTTGATCGTTCCAATTCCCGGGCTTGTTTTGCCAGTGCGTCTTCAGCTTTTTTACGGCTTGTTATATCTGTTATTATGACAAAACTACCCCTGAACATGCCTTCCTCGTCATAGATTGGCCTTGGAGACATAATTGTTATAATCTTCTGCCCATCACTCGCTGTCCAGGTAAGTTCGTAAGGTTCATGTACACCTTGAAGTCTCTTCTGCCTTTCCCCCCATAGCACGGTCTGGTTTTCCTCATCCAGAAATTCAATGGATGAATGATCCAATATATCATTTCTGGAAAGATTCAACATTCGGCAGAGTCTCTCGTTCACGTAGGTTATACGTTCATGTTCATTTCGAATCATAACGCCTTCGTTCATGGTCTCTACCAAGGTGCGATAACGTTGTTCGCTTTCCTTGAGTGCCTGCTCGGCACGTCTGGTTTCAGAGATATCTTCAAACAGGCCCACTGCCCCGAGAAACTTCCCTTCCTCGGTTGTGAGACAGTTATAGATGGCTCGGAGCTGGGTACGTTTTTCCCCGGTAACGGAACAATACTCGCCGTCATACACTCCCAACTCACCATCAAGCGCTTTCTGGACAGCATGCCGCATTTCCTTATTCGCGCCTGAGGTCACCATATTGAACCCAATGACCTTATCCTTTGGTGCACCCATGACTTCTAAAAAGTGTTCATTACAATCAAGAATAATGCCTTGTTGGTCAAAATGAACAATTCCCAAAGGTGAATGATTGAAAATCATACGATAGCGTTCTTCGCTGCGAAGCATGGCTTCTTCGGCACCAAGCCATGCCAGCCGTTCCTTCTCCAGCTCCCTGACTCTTTGTTCAAGTGCCTCGTATGTTGGTTTATGAGACATAAATCCCCCCTTCCAGGCCCCATTTACAGACCTTATCTGAAAGACAGCCCCCGCTATCTGTCAAAGCTGTACGCTACTGTTTGCACAGGTATAGAAAAAATGAGATGTCGGCTGTCAGTTTGGCACGTTTATCCAGGATTACAAAAAAAGCTTATACGCTAGATTATGTGTTTCTTCCAGATATCTATACCCCAATCGATCCAAACGTTGCTCCAACTCGCCGGCTGCATCTTGACCGCATTCAAAGCCTATAAGAACACGACCAAAATCTCCACCCTGCATACGATAGTGGAACAACGATATATTACGCTGACCTTTTGTAGTATCTAAAAATCGAACTAACGCTCCAGGTGTTTCCGGGAACCAGAAACGAAAAATGCGCTCCCCCTTTAGCTCACTTGATCCCCCCCCGACAATATAGCGAATATGCGTTTTTGCAAGATCGTTTTCAGTCAGATCGATATTGTGATAGCCTGCTTCGATCAATCTCTCGCTGAAAACTTTCCGTTCACTGGTTTCCCGAATGGAAATTCCCACAAATATATGGGCCTCCTTTCTGGAAGAAAAACGATAGTTGAACTCTGTTATATTACGATCACCAACCATATCATGACAAAACCGTTTCAGACTGCCCGGTTTCTCAGGAATGGTTACCGCAAACAAGGCTTCCTGCTGTTCGCCGACCAAGGTGCGCTCTGCGACATAACGCAGACGTTCAAAGTTCATATTCGCACCAGAATTAACAGCAACAAGAGTTTTTCCGGAACAGCCTGTAGAACGGATATACTTAAGTAAACCTGCCATGCCGAGCCCACCTGCAGGTTCAACAATGGATCGAGTGCTCTGATATACGGCCTTGATACCGCTGCAGAGTTCATCTGTGCTGACTCGAATTATCTCATCTACGTACTGCCGGCACATATCAAAGGTAAGCTTCCCCACCTTTTTCACAGCAACACCGTCAGCAAAAACTCCTACCCAGTCAAGATTGATTCGTTTTCCCTCTTTCAGAGACCTATCCATGGCGTCACTGTCAAAAGGCTCAACTCCAATCACCTGAATCTCAGGTCTTAGCGATTTTATATAAGCTGCCATACCAGCAATGAGACCACCTCCACCTATTGGTACAAAAACCGCATCCAACTGGCCGGGATTCTGGCGCAGAATTTCATCTGCCACAGTTCCTTGTCCTGCAATGACAAGTTCATCGTCAAAGGGGTGAATAAACACCATACCAGTTTTCTCTACCAGCTCAACAGCCCGTTCAGCGGCTTCAGAATAATTGTCACCATGTAAAACGACCTCGCCACCGTATCGTTTAACAGCATCAATCTTTATCTGTGGGGTGGTAACCGGCATAACTATAATTGCTCTCAGCCCAAGCTTTCTGGCAGCAAAAACTACGCCTTGAGCATGATTACCTGCTGAAGCCGCAATAACCCCTCTCTCTCGCTCCGACGGATCAAGGTGTGCTATTTTGTTGTACGCACCTCGTATTTTAAAAGAAAAAACAGGCTGTTGATCTTCACGCTTCAACAAAATTCTATTTCCTGTCTGCAGGGACAGAGCCACAGCTTCATCAAGCGATGTTTCCACTGCCGCCTCATAAACACGGGAAGTTAAAATCTGTTTTATTATTTTCTTCACAGCCTGTATTGCTCCCTATTTCCGTTATTTTAAGGGTCGCGAAAAATAATAAACCGAGTTGAGAGACAAGCAAGATTGGATAATTTCTATTTTCCGTGGCCCTAAGCATCACCTGGTAATCGATCCGCACAGAGTGTTAAAAGTTACATTATACGCAGAACGAAATGATGGAACAAGTTAACAGGATACCTGATTCAGGGCTGCGGAAAAAACACATTATCCAATCTTGTTGGTGTTTCACCGTCATGAGAATGAGTTCATATCCTATTCATTTTTTGGAGAGTTACAATTTTTCGCCCCCTTAAAAAAAAGCATTTTTTTCCCCGGCAAACATTGTCACATTGCGCCTAGGATATATCTCATAATATTTGGTCAAACACCAGATATAATTACAGAAAAAGTATATTGACGCGTAAAAACCTTCACAGGACACTAAGTGAGCGACCTCAACCCAGATGCAAAAGGCTACAGTCCGCTTGAAAATTGGTCTTTCTGAGGTCAGCCTGGCTCAGATATAACCTATACGGTGCGCTACTCTGTTTGCGAAAAGCCCAATGTCCTGTGAGCTGATACATCACAGATAAAGCAACGCTCAGCTACATTTTCCCTCAGAGAAGCACAGAACTTGTATTACTGAAAGAACGTGGTATAACTTCATTACATTCCATAAAAACAGCTTGTCCTGTGTATCTCCATTATTACAGAGAGGAACTGCGCTATGAACCAGCAACTCACCCATATTTTAAGGGAATACGGACAAAATTCTGAAAAAAAAGTCACGGTCATGACTGGTGCAGGTATATCTGCAGAAAGTGGCATTCCTACTTTCAGGGGACCGGAAGGGTATTGGACTTTTGGTTCCAAAGAGTATCATCCCCAGGAGATGGCTACATTCAACATGTTCTCCAGGTATCCCGAAGAGGTCTGGCGATGGTACCTGTACAGACTGGGGGTATGTTCCACTGCAGAACCCAACGCTGGACATTACGCTCTGGTTGACCTGGAAGAATTGCTGCAAAATCGCTTTACTCTGATAACTCAAAACATTGACGGACTTCACCTGCGAGCAGGGAGTTCACCTACAAAAACCATGCAGATCCACGGCAATGTTGCGTTCATGCGCTGCGCCCTGGATTGTACGCCTGATGTATATCCCATTCCGGAAGAAGTTCCGGGCAAAAACAAGGATACCCCGTTTACCGAAACTGATCGGCAGTTCCTTAAATGCCCTAAATGCGGCGCTCGTAGTCGTCCGCACATTCTCCTTTTTGATGAAAGCTACAACGAGCACCACTATCATTTTTACAGCGCAATTCAAGCAGCCCAAGACACAGACCTGCTTATTATCGTCGGCACCTCAGGGGCAACCAACCTACCCAACCAGGTGGCTGCTCAAGTTTTCAGCAAAGGCGGCATAATTATTGACATAAACATCGAAGAAAATACATTTTCCGATATGGCGTTACGCAGTGGTAGAGGCTTTTTTCTGCAACAGCCCAGTAGCGAAGCTTTACAGGAGATATACAGTGTTATGTCAGGGATGGAGTAATGCATGTTGCCTGTCTTGCTGTGTTCCACATACCCCTTTTGGGAAAGCTTCTCCGGCACCAAAGATGTGACGGAATAGACCAAGGGTCGCGGGAAATACTAACTTTCCCCAAATGAAGCAGTATAGCAGCAAGATTGGATACTTTATTTTTCCGTGGCCCGGAACTTACAGTGATAGAGGATCGGTCAGCGGCTGGAATTACTCTGTTTTTTATAGAGGCGCTGTACTACAAATATACCCGTGAGCATAAGACAGACAGCGGCAAAACAATAAAGATTATATCCACCGCCTACTATAAGCCAGGTACCTATATACGGGCCTATAAAGCTGGAAAAATGCATTGCCAACATCATCATATTGGCATTGTACCCCCTGAGTTCAGGGACCGAATGTTGATACATCAGCGCGTTCAAAGGCGGCACGCATAACCCCATACCAATACCGAAAAGTATGGCAAGCATAAAAAAATACAAGGAACTGGTTGCCCAAGGCAACATACCAAATCCTGCAGCCATACAAAAAAGTGCTATTTGAACAAGGCAAGCCTTATTTACGGTGTCAAACAGTCCACTGCCAGTAAGACGCAACGCAATCATAACCCCCATCTGAATGGTGAAAAAGTATCCTGGGTGATGAATGCCATAGTGGGTGGCAAATCCCTTGAGCAGGTAAAACTGAGAAGAAAATACTGTAAAATAACTACCGTTGAGCCATAGCAGTCCACGAATGGTTGGCCTGCGAATATTCTTTTCACGAAGCTTTTTAAGGTGAGTTGTTTCTGTACTGCTTTTTTTCTGGCCATCTGCTGCCCTCTGCTGCCGGCTACGAAACAGCGCAAATCCAGCTGCGGGAAGCAACAACAGAGCTGTGAGGGAGTACAATTGAGGTGGTTGTTCAATACAAGGAGAAGCGAGTTCTGTCACTGCAGGCATTATGGAGTACGGCAAAAGCATTGCTACAGAAAATACACTGAATCCAATGCCTGTCATGTGTGGCGGTATCAACTGCACCAATACAACCATGGTCGATGCCATGGCTAAAAATAAGCCAAAACCGCTTCCCATACGAATCAACCCGATGAGCCAGCTTTCCCTGACCAGCATATACGAGTTACCGCACACGCAAAGTATAAGTAATCCCAGGCACATGCACCCATAACTGTTTGAGGATGTAATCCATTTACTTCCAAAAGCATAAAAAAACATGGACGCCAATGAATAGAGACCTATCAAAAAGCCTGCATGGCGAGCAGTGATACCTAACTCCATCAGATATGGATGCAGGTTGAAATAAACGGCAGTGTTACATAAAGCCAGAAAAGTAATGCAACATAAAAGCATAAACTGTTTATTGTACAATGTTTTTTCGTCCATTCCTTATTTCTTACTGCCTCGATGACTACATGAAAAATGCCAGCGGCCACACATATCACAATACAAAAATTATATAACAACATTGCCCTCAATAACAGGAAACAAATATAACACGCCACAGGGCGGCTTCTTCTATTGAAAAAGCGCAATGAAGAACATCAATGGCCACATACTTGAAGTCTGTCGGAGAATTGCTATTTTTTCTCAGGTTAAGGCATTTTCAGAAAATCAAGCACGGCCATATGATTGATATTGCGAGCATTTGTTTTCTGAAAATAACACAAATATGGGGAAAAAAGAGCTTTCTCCGACAGACTCCTAGCCGACATGTATATTGCCTGCATACAGCTACCATATTTAACAGCCAACCAGTGTTCCAATTGCAAAGAGAAACATTGGTGACTCATGAGCAGATCATTAAGAAAGACACACAAAAAAGGGCTAACATGGATTGGATTTTTCTGATTATTGCCGCATTTCTGGCAGGAGCACTGAATGCAGTTGCTGGCGGCGGTACATTTCTGACCCTTCCTGCACTGATCTACGCAGGCATTCCGCCTGTGTCTGCCAATGCCACCAGCACATTGGCTGTCTTTCCCGGCTACCTCGGAGCTGCCATAGGATATCGGCATCATCTGGGAGAAATGGATAGAAAGGATCTTTATCTCTACGTTACAATAGCTGCTACAGGCGGCCTCATCGGCTCACTTCTTTTGCTTATATCCTCCAATACGTTTTTTTCATTCCTCATTCCCTGGCTGCTTCTTTTTGCAACACTCATTTTTGCTTTTGGGCAGTCTGTAGCGACCTGGCTGCAAGATCAATCGAAAGATACAGGACGATTTCAACACGTTTTTCTTTTCTTGATCTGTATTTACGGAGGATACTTTAATGGTGGACTTGGCATTATTCTTCTGGCAGCTTTTCTTACCTTCGGCTTAACCTCCATGGGCCTGATGAACGGATTAAAAAACGGGTTATCCCTGATTCTTTCCATAGTTTCAGTGCTAACATTTATCTGGGCTGGGCTTATCGTCTGGCCCCAGGCACTGAGCATGATGGCAGCATCCACTATTGGCGGGTATTTTGGTGCACGATGGGCCATGCGTCTTCCTGATAGGATCCTGAGAGGATTCATCATCATCATAGGAACCAGCATGACATTCATATTTTTCACAAGACAATAACAACCATAAATCAACAAAATACAACAAACAGTTCAACTCATTTATACACTCCGCCCAGTGTATTCAACAGAAAACCCTTGCAAATTAAGACGACTGGTCACACCAGTTACACAGGTAACGTTTACAGCTGCACAAATATTTCACAAACATGAGGGGGAACAATGAGCACATCGTTCAAGGCCATGCTGGTCACAGAAGAGGCTGACAAAACATTCACGCGTACCATAACCCAAAGAGATATCGACGAGTTGCCAGCCGGGGATGTCCTGATTAAAGTTTCGTATTCTTCACTCAACTATAAAGACGCCCTTTCTGCCACCGGGAATAAAGGAGTTACTCGACAATACCCTCACACTCCGGGTATTGATGCCGCAGGCGTGGTAGAACAAAGTGAGACTGACGCGTTTGCCCCTGGAGACGCAGTACTTGTTACCGGCTATGATCTTGGAATGAATACGTCCGGTGGATTTGCAGAATATATTCGCGTTCCGTCCCATTGGGTAGTCAAACTCCCAGAGAAACTGAGCCTGCGTGAAAGTATGATCTACGGTACTGCAGGTTTTACAGCTGCATTGAGTTGCTACAAATTAATACAAAACGGTGTTCAGCCTGAAAACGGGCCAGTTTTAGTCACAGGTGCAACAGGTGGAGTGGGGAGCGTAGCAGTAGGCATTCTGGCGCGTGCAGGTTACCAGGTAACAGCTGCCACGACTAAACCTGATGAAGCACAATATCTCAAACAGTTGGGTGCCACAGATATTATCCCGGTAAGTGAAGTAGACGACACGAGCGGTCGACCAATGCTAAAGCCTCGATGGGCAGGTGTAATTGATACAGTTTCCGGCAATGTACTCACCACTGCCATTAAAGCAACGAAGTATGGAGGCACAGTTACCTGTTGCGGCAACATTATTTCCGGTGAATTCAGCTCCTCCATTTATCCCTTTATTCTCAATGGGATAAGCCTCATTGGAGTTGATTCCGTAAATTGCCCCAGCGAGGAACGGCTACTTGTCTGGCAAAAGCTGGCAACCTCCTGGAAACTCGATACCCTGGAAGCTATGACCACAGAACTTCCAAACCTTGAGTCATTGGATGAACGTATTAACATGATATTGAAAGGCAAGAACAAAGGAAGGGTTATCGTGAAAATCCAGTAACATTATTCAATCTGATTACAGGAAAAGAGTTCCTGCTTGCTCTTCTTGCTGTGATGTATAAAGCCTCTATGAGCCACTGAATACTCTTGCTGTGAGCTTCAGTTCATCATAGAGGCTTTTTTATCCTATCCACCTGTTTATACATTTTTAACTCTTTCCAATACCATTTTTTAATTTGTACTTCAGCATCCCTTCTTCCTGACCTCAGCAGGTTTCCTGCAACCCTTTGGAACATCTCCGTAACTCATCACCAACTCCACTGAGTCTCCCGATGGTCGCTTACCTCTTTGCACGATCGAGTTTTCCCGCATAAATAGCCTGCCGAAGTCTTCGCTTGCACAAATCTGAAGCACCAGTGACCAGGTACGACACCCCACATAAAAACAGATTGAAACCTGGGACCACTGCAATGCATGTATCCTGAATTGGGGCTTGTCTGTCAGTCGATACAAAACAGCTACATTAACCTTTCCGGCACAATTGTCATTCCAAAGCCACCACGTCCGGCTCAAGTCCAAAAAATGAGTTACATTATTGTATTTAGATAAAAAAAATGCACACCTCTTTTTTGGAAATAATCATTGCGAGAGAACGACTTTTCCTAGACCAAACCTTAAAGCGCCACCGTTAATACACTGTTTTTATTGTATTAATTTACACATAATGCTACTTAAGAGACACAGTAAATAAGATGTTTTCATTTTTCCAGAAAAACTCCCTGAGATCTATTCTTAACAGTCACTCCTTCCTGGAAAAAGAACTCTAAAAGCACACTGTTTTTTGCAGAACCCATCAGACATCATTAAGCCATTAAACTCAAATGGAGTGTTTGTATGTTATCCGGCTGCCTTTTGCCAATACGCGGTACCCGTCACTTTACCTATACGCGTCCCTCCCACAATGGTCTGTAAGCATGAACACATCATTTTTCACTAATCTGACGGCATCATTCCTGCCAACTGACATCTTCATTATTCTTTTTTTAACAGCGCAAATTCTGTTTATCCTGGCTGTAACCACCTTTACCCTCTCAGCTGTGGACGACCTGCTTCTTGATCTATACTATTGTATAACATGCGCATATCGACGTATCAGAGGACAAACCAGAGATGACGCCCTTTCGGAAAACCTTCTGCTCAAAGAAGAAGAACAGTATCTGGCCATTATGCTGCCAGCATGGCAGGAGGCCGGCATTCTTCTTCCCTCAGTGAGCAAAATTGTTCAAACCATTCAGTATAGCCATGTCCACATTTTTATTGGAACCTACCCAAATGACCTAGATACCCAACGGGAAGCAGAACAGCTGTCATGCCGCTATGAGAATGTACATAAAGTCGTAACTCCTCTTCCCGGCCCTACCTGTAAAGCAGATTGTTTAAATGCAGTAATACAGGCCATCAAAGAATTCGGTCATGAAAATTCAATAGATTTCAAAGGATTCATCCTCCATGATGCAGAAGATGTGGTTCATCCCCTCAGCCTGAAATTATACAATCATTATCTTGCAGAATACGATCTTATTCAAATTCCTGTGCTTTCATTGCCTCGTGAGTGGAAAGACCTCACAGGCGGACATTACATGGATGAGTTTGCAGAAGTACACAGCAAAGAAGTCAAGGCACGGCAGTATCTTGCTCATGTTGTTCCAGGTGCGGGAGTGGGCACGGCCTACTCAAAAAGAGTCCTCGAATACGCACAGGAACATGGCGAAATATTTAATACATCTTCTCTTACAGAGGATTATGAATTCAGTTTTCGTTTGAGCAGTGCGGGATTCAAACAGATTTTTGCTCACACCAAGTTGCCGAACCGGCAGAACCATGGCCGTACAGAAATTCTTGCCACAAGAGAGCTTTTCCCCAATACATTCTGGGCAGCTGTTCGCCAAAAAACCAGATGGATTATAGGCATATCGCTTCAAGGGTGGGCATCATTAGGCTGGAAAGGCCCATTACTGGTGAAGTTTCTCTATTGGCGCGACCGTAAGACTCTCTTTTTTAGCCACGCTGTGGTTGCTGGTTTTCTTGCTACGCTGATTTTTTCATCTTGTACCTGTTACGAAAATCTATTTCCAGAAGCATACCGAATGCCCCCTCTCCTCCCTGAGGACAGTTATTTCTGGACGCTGGTGCACGTCAATATTGCCATTCTCGTATACAGGCTTGTTCAACGCTCCTTCTGGACCTGGAAATGTTACGGATGGCTCCAGGTACCACTGGTAGCGCCCAGGTATGTCTGGGGAGCGCTTATCAATTATCTGGCTACAGTACGCGCCATCAAAATATATCTTACCCATTGCATCACAGGAAAAACCATCGGCTGGGACAAGACAACGCACGATTTCCCAGATGAAGAGGTTCACCAACCATTCAGCGAAAGCAAAAATTCACCGCTCCCTGGATATACTCGAAACATTCATGGAGTCCATACTTCTCCATATTCATCATGACCGGCACCTTAATCTCCCAATTACACTGGAAAAAAATACTCATTGCTGTGAGTTGTTGCTGTTGCTTCAGTATATCGGGTCTTGCCCAGGCTCCATTAACCGTTGACCAGCGCCTTGAACAGCTGCAGAAACAATCTGGCATTGCTCATTTTTGGCAGGATAAAAGGTCCTACCCTTATCTGGACAAAGCACACCGCTTACTCGAAAGGGGAAAAAAAGAACAAGCCCTTGCACTTTACGAGACATATTTACAAGCAGATAGCACCAACCTGAAAGTATTATGGTATCGGCTCCAACTTCTGACAGAGTTGAGGGAAGCGGAAGTTATCGTTAAAGAGGCAACTGCATTTCTTGAACGGGCAGCAGAGTTTGGCCCGGCCCTTACAATTCGTGGCTTTGCATATCTGCAGCAAAAAAATTTGCCAGCTGCCGCACAGGATCTGGAACAGGCTCTTCATGATGCCCTCCTCGGTAGGGAAGAGAAAGAAAATATTCATACGGCGTTAGCCTATCTTTATCTGGAAAGTGGAAATTTTGATAAGGCATCGGCACTTTTTGGAGACCTGGTTGAGCTCCACCCAGACAATATGCAATACAGACTGAATTACGCCGAGTTACTTTTTAGACTTAAACAATTTGATCAAGCAGAAATTCAATGGGAAACAGCACAATCATTGATTACTGATCCAACAGTATTTCGCACCATAACCCTGCAGAGAGCTGAAAACCATATTAACCGAAACAATATTGAAAAAAGCCATAGCATACTCAGCGAAACGCGAAATCAAGAAGCATTTGAGAAAGCACAACCACCTGATCAGCTCCGCTATATACAGTTACTCCTTAGAACAGTTCCCGAGAAAGATACTGTAAATCTTGGAAACTACCTGGATAAATATTGTTTAATCCTGGATAAACTCACCCATTCCAAAACCAGTCAACAGATAGCTGACTTGTTTCGGTTTGGAGCAGATCTGGCATTTAATCGCGGGATGTATAAATATTCACTCAATCTCTACGAACGTGCTCTTGCCAGCCAGGTCTCTGCACATTGTGCAATATTCGCGGCCAAATCGGCATGGAATCTTAAGGATTACGATAAAGCCGAGTGTCTCCTGCAACAGGTACCAAAGGTTGGCCTTGACCAGCAACAACACCTTGAGATGTCTCTTTTGCACTGCTCGCTGCTGGAAAACAAAGGAGAGCTCAATTTATCACTACAATGCCTGGAAGATCTCTTTCTGGGTACTGATTCCTCTCAAGCAATTCTTCTCAAAGCAGCACAGCTTGCTCACAGTGCACAATTATTTCACCGGGAATTGGATTACCTGACACTACAATACCTGGAAAAACCCGACCCGATTTTGGCTCGCAACATCGGTTATCTTTGCCAGGATTTAGATAAGACACATCAAGCCACCCTTTGGTTCAACACAGCATATAAACAGGCCAAATCATACAATGCAGGGCTTGCTTTGGTACACAGCTTACTTCAAGAACAGCAAAGCACTGTATCTGTGGAAATTATACATGAATTACTGGAGCATTACGGAAGCCAGCCAAAAAAGGCTGCTACTCTCTATTATCTGCTGGGCAAGGCCTTAGTTCATCAAAAACAATATGCCACGGCAACAAAAGCCTGGCAAAAAGCCGTCAAACTTGAGCCGAGCACAACGAACCAGCTCGGCCTGTTGGAAGCACTCCGAAAACAAGGTGAAACCCAACAGGCAGCCCTGCTGTCCCAACACATTTCTCCAGATAATGAACATGACCAGCTGCTCTTGCTGGATGAACAGGCTGCTCTCTATCAAGAGATGGGTAAGGAAAGCGAGGCATTGAAAACTCTCTACACGGCTTTGTCTCTGACGCCCTCGCAACAACGATACCGAAACGTGAGCATGCTCAGCTATAAATTAGGCATGTATCAGGAATCCCTCTGGGCAGCACAAAAAGTTTTAGAGCAGGAACCAGAGGATAAAATTGCTTTGCTCCAGTCTATTTATTGTTATCAGGCGCTACAACAATATCCAGAAGCTCTGCAAACAGCTCAGCATGCCCAAAGACACTACCCACACAATATTCCCATTGCCGCCTCACTGGCCCGCGCACAAAAAGAGGTCGGCAATACAACAGAGGCTCTCAGCCATTACCGTGCTACTCTGGACATGGTTTACAAGCAATCAGCGATGGAAAGTGAACAAGCTGAGACCAACCTCCTTGTCAGATCCTTGCAGGCAGACATTGCTGAACTTTCTAAAGTATGGGGATATTCACTCAGTATTGGGGTAAACCTACACGATACTGATCAATATCAACCCAATTGGGATATAGGAGAAGTTTCAGCGTCACGCGCCTATGGTGTTGCAGAAATGTGGTACCGCCCATTTACCTGGTCAACCAGAGAAACGTATGGTGAACTCTACTCAAGGGTCATGTGGATCGATAACGGTTCCATTCGTCACAATGATGACTCACCGTATCAGAGCGTTCTCGGAATACGTATAAAGCCATGGGGCGAAATCAATCTAATTTTGGCTGCAGAATCCCTTTTTTCACTGCAAGAACCTTCTCAAAACGACCTGCTGCTTCGCGCTTCCCACTCATATAGTCAAGCCATCTGGAATCAGCCACAATCAACAGATTATCTTCACAACTATATACATACCTATCTGGAAGCAAGCTCCAGCCTAACAGGGACTTACGACTATGCTGCCTCAGGCAGAATACGTTACGGTCGAAATTTTCCCGTTTCATCTGCCACCTATCTCACTCCCTTTCTCTATGGTTCAGCAAGTATATACACCGAAGACAACGACACTGAAACTGATGGTGAGGCAGGAGTTGGCCTGGCGCTGACACTCTTCACCCAACAGGACCGATATACAGGCACTCGCCAGGACAGCGAGCTTGTCATTCGATTGGGAACCGAAGTGTTGGACGGCAATATTGGCGAAGAATTTCGAAGTTTTATTGGTTTGCGCATCAGCGGTTTTTAGGAGAAAAGCATATGCGACAAGTATACAATATTATTCTCATAATCTGTTTGAACCTGCTGTTTTTTTCGCTCATACAACCTGTGTATGCCCATGAGTGTCAGCCCCGGGCTGCAGAGAGAACCTTTTTTCAACCCTGGGAAAAATATAACAGCTACACTCCCGAAGATTGGCATCTCTTTTGGGATCAGCTCGACCAACTGGGCTTTTCACAGATTATTGTTCAATGGACAAGCTGGGATGACGTAAGCTTTTATCAGGACACGAGAGTATCCCAACAACACCGCCCTTACCTGCGCGCCCTTTTACAATCAGCAAAATCTGCCGGTTTTTCGGTCTGGCTGGGTTTGCACTATGATCCAGATTTCTGGAAACAGTTGCCTCCCCACGCCGATGAACAACTCGACAATTACCTCAATAGACGTATTGCCTTTTTTAACCAGGGCATGGAAGCACTTCTTGATGTTATTCGCGAGATAGACCCAAGCGGTGAGACCGTCAAAGGCTGGTATATCAGTGACGAAATAGATGATCTCAACTGGCAATCCGCTGCAAAACAGGAAAAGCTATTCCACTATCTTCAAAGCATATCCTCCACATTATTTACACTGACTCCAGATAAGGAAATTCTAATTTCTGGCTTTGTAAGTGGTGCCATGTCTCCGGAAAAATGGGCCGCATTTATCAATCAACTTCTTCTTCAGACTCACATTACTACCTTTCTTCTCCAGGATGGAATCGGGGCGGAAAAAATGACGGTAGCTGCCCTGATCCCTTACCTCAAAGAACTCTCAAAAGTTCCTGTTCCAGCCGGTAAACAGCTTGCAATGATAGTGGAACTGTTTGATATAGCACATGAACAGGAACATTTTACGACCATAAGTGCAAATTTTATCAGGGTCAATAAACAGCTTCAACTCGCACGCCGGTATTTTGACTCCACGTTGACCGTTTTTTCCGCACCAGATCATCTCTTTCCAGGAAAATCTTCACACGACCTCTCTTCAAGATGGATGAATCGTTACCAGCAATGCATTCATACAAAACCTTTTCTGTAGCCAGCATTTTCGATGGCCTGTTGAAATAACAGCCAACACACTGAAACAATAATTTGTTTCAGCGATAATTCACTACTGGACCGAAATTCGTTCAAAGGCATACACCCACTACGCATTCCCCAAACTTTTTCAAATACATTTTAAGGAGTTGTCATGGCCCCAAATACCGCCCCTTACGCCAATTCAGAGGTATGGAAAAAAACGCATGTATCTGTCCTTATCGGGACTCGTCCTGAAGCAATAAAATTGGCTCCGGTCATTCAAGCATTACAAAAAGATGACCGGTGTACTCCAAAGGTTTTTCTATCAGGCCAGCATACACATATGTGCACCAATGCCCTGAAAAGCTTTGATATAACAGATGCTACACCTATAACGGATGAGGTACCTGCAGACTATTCTCTTTCAGGGCAGGCCTCTCATTATCTCAACCATCTCGGTCGGGTGCTAGCCGGGCAGAAAACAGACATTCTCCTTGTCCATGGTGATACAACAACAGGTTTTATAGGTGCCTTGGCAGCCTACTACAACCAGATTCCCATTGGTCACGTGGAGGCCGGATTGCGGAGTCATGATCTCTTCAATCCCTACCCTGAAGAGGCAAACAGAAGACTCATAGCCCCCCTGGCAAGCTTACTGTTTGCTCCAACCCCTTTGTCTCAAAAGAACCTGCTTCAGGAAAACATAGCTGCTGAAAAAATATTTGTAACAGGTAATACGGTGGTTGATGCCGTCCAGCAACTTGCCCTTAAGGCACCAGCTATCGATACAATACCCAATTACGCCAAGATTGCAGGGAAATATAAACGGTTAATCCTGGTAACCTGCCACCGGAGAGAAAACTGGGGCTTTCCCATGTATGATATCTGCAAAGCAGTTCTCCAGATAATCGATCAATATCAAGATGTTGCTGTTGTGCTTCCTGTTCATCCGAATCCCAAGGTAAAAGAAGTTGTTGAAAGTGTACTGATCAACCACCCCCGCGTCTTACTCACTCCACCACTTAGCTATGGACAACTTATACGTGTCCTTGAAAAAGCACACCTGACCTTAACCGACTCCGGGGGTATTCAGGAGGAAGCACCATCTCTTGAAACCCCTGTTCTCATTCTTCGCTCAGTAACGGAGCGACCGGAAGCGGTGGAGTCCGGAGTGGCCAAGCTCGTGGGCACGGATAGACAAACCATTTTCTCAGCAACACAGGCGTTACTTTCGGATTCTGCCCTCTATAGCCAGATGGCCTCATGTGAAAATCCATTTGGTGACGGCCAGGCCTCAAAAAGAATTACAGATATCATTGTCTCCTGGTCACAAAAACGCAAAGACCAATAACCAGACAATTGTGCAGGTATCCCGGATATCTCTCGACTTACCCAAGCAAACGCTTACCCCCAAATGGTAACAGAGTGTTTTTAAGAAATATCGTAAAAAGCAACCCCAGGCGTCTTGCCTGATGTCATTGACTGAAAAAGGAGGAAGAAATGAATGCATTACACAAAAAAAAGCGAGCCGGCATATGGCCATACCTTGCCGCTCTGCTAGTGTTACTCACCGTATTTTGCCAGGAAAATCATGCGCATTGCCATTACCCGCAGGACAGGGTTCTGATTCTTTATGATAGCGCGGGAGAATATGCAGATACGGGGTTATCAAACGCCATACTACTCAGAAATCTTCTTGGCCATTTTGATGTTGAGATTACTTCAAAGCCGGTAACTGAATATCGTGAAGGAGAAATGGATAACAAGCTGGCTACATTTTATGTAGGAACGACGTTTAACGAACCGTCATACTATGACCTGACGTCAACAGAGTACAGCAGATATCAAACCTTTTTAGAAGATGCAGCCACCACAGATGCCACCGTTGTTTGGATGAATTATAATTTGTGGCTTCTTGACGAGACCCTGGCAACTCTGGGTTCAAGTCTCAACGAACAATATGGATTTTCGTATTTTGCCGCTGAAAACAGTGGCTACAATCGAGTTAACTATAAAAACACAGTCCTTAATAAAGGCGTGGTTACCTTTGCCAATGTAGGATCCAGCCTGGATGGGTGCACCTCAGAAGGAGGCAATACCTATGCTTGTGCAACTGAACTGAACAAAATTATTATAAATGATTCATCTATGGTAAATACCCATGCAACCACTTTTTCGACAATAAATGAAGAGGCTGGTGAAGAACCGTACATGATCCAATCTGATAACTTATGGTTTATCGGCGATGTACCATTCATGTATTTTTCAGAAGAAGACCGATACCTTGCTTTTTCTGACCTGCTTCATGAAATATTGGAGACCGATGCCAGTGAAAAACATTACGCACTCCTGCGCCTGGAAGATGTAGGGCCAGGCACTGACCTGGAGGCACTCAAAGAAATAACCGACTATCTGGAGACTGTTAACATTCCTTATTCCGTTGCCACCATCTCGTACAATTACGATGGTGAGACATGGTCTCGTCTCAGTTCTTCAGATATTGGTAGTCATTTACGCAGGCTATCGTACAACAAATACTATCGATCCAAACCAAATGTTACATTTGTTGCTCATGGCAAGACACACCAGAGTCGATTTGCAGCAAACCCGTATGACGCAATAAGTGGAAATGATTTTGAATTTTATCGAGTCACCATGAATTCGGACAATTCACTCAATTTCGTCTCACCACTTCCCGAAGACTCAAGGAGTTGGGCATACAAGAAAATGCTTGGAGCCTATTACGAACTCTCACGCACTGGCTGCAAGGCCTTTGCATGGGAAGCCCCCCATTACACAGCCAGCAGTAACTCTTATTATGGTATTAAAAATCTCTATTCAATCCATTATGGACGGATGACCTACTTTGTCGACAGTCAAGATTCCATCCAGCCGACCTTTTTACGTTGTTTCTGGAAACATCGGCATGAACCATGGTACGTGACATCCCTTGATATGCTGGGACAATTCTTTCCTTATCCCATTTATAACGACAGGTATGGCTACAAGATTGTTCCTGAAAACATAGGCTATTACGAACCTGAACCTTTTGATGGCTACAGACCATTATATCCTGAAGATCTTATCCGCCATGCGGAAAAAGCTCTGGTTGTTCGCGATGGTTATGCCAGTTTCTTCTACCATCCTGATCTTGGTGTTGAGGGGCTTCAGCAAATCATCGAAGGTATCCAGAATCTTGGTTACGAATTTATCGCTGCGGATACCATTTTCTAAGCAGCGTTATCGAGAACAAGATAAAAACAAATCAAAAGTTTCTCGTTACCGCTGGGCGAAGGGCGACGAGACAAGGCAAGTGTCGAGTCAGTATCAATATTCATAACCACGAAGAGCGCAAGAAGTGCATTGTATAACCCGTACAAACTGAATCACAGTGTATTTTTTCTGTTCTGAGTTTGTGCAGGTTATGCTTCAATGTATTGGCCGTATATGAACTTTAATTGGTATCGGCTCATATTTGCAGACATGGCCACTTACTGAATCAAGAAAACGGTGAGATTGTGAAAGCCCAGCGAGCCCCAATCTCACCATATTTATGGGCCTGTTTTCATCCCACTCCGTTCGCAGGCTCTACACTATTGTGACTTCGTCTTTTCCTCTCAAAATGCAAGCAATACGCCTTTCTTATCTCCATCAGGAAGCGCAGGCGCCAGGTACGAACTCTTCAACCGCCGGGCGGGAGGCTTCAAGCTGTACGCCCTTGCGACAATCTTATCGCCAATGACATTGACTGTACACCGGATTTTAACGTGAAGTAATTGCTCTTTTATTATTTCCTTAAAAAATATCGCGTAATTTCCAAATATATGTTTGGCCAGCAAAAAAATCAGTCCATACAGCGATTCTCCCCTGTCCCTACCTCGCATTTGTGCTACATTAATTACTCTTTCATGCACAACTTATTGTGTTTAATTTTTTTTTCAGAATCACTCTTCCCTACGGTTAAGTATTAATCTCATGCAATACCCTGTCATAACATCTCAAATTTCGCCCAATGGCGACCTTGATATTCTTTCCCGACTGGAAATCGAAAAACTTCTCAATACAAGTAAAGGCCCCCTTTATCCTTTGTTTCGAAGTTGTTCACTTGCAGTTCTAAACTATGGAGATTACCTGGATAATGGAAAAGAACTCCTTGAAAGATACACGGAGTTTTCTATTGAAATCATCCGGGAAGAACGTGGCATAAAACTGGATCTCTTCAATGCTCCGGCAGAAGCTTTTGTTGACGGCATAATGATCAAAGGGATCAGAGAACATCTCTTTGCTGTTCTCAGAGATATCATCTACGTAGACGATGCCATTAACAACAATCCTAAATTTGACCTGACCTCCTCCACAGGTATTACCAATGCGGTTTTCCATATCCTGCGCAATGCTCGAGTTCTGAAGCCAAATAGAGACCCAAATATGGTGGTCTGCTGGGGGGGACATTCAATTTCTCAAGAAGAATATGACTACACAAAAGAAGTCGGCTATCAATTAGGTTTACGTGGGATGGATATCTGCACAGGGTGCGGGCCGGGAGCAATGAAAGGGCCAATGAAAGGAGCAGCTATTGGTCATGCCAAGCAGCGTAACTATCAGGGCCATTATTTAGGCATTACTGAACCTGGCATCATTGCTGCCGAATCTCCTAATCCCATTGTCAATGATCTTGTAATTATGCCTGATATTGAAAAACGCCTGGAAGCCTTTGTGCGTACAGGACACTCTTTTATCATATTTCCCGGAGGAGTGGGCACAACTGAAGAGTTACTCTATCTGCTGGGCATACTTCTGGCACCTCAAAACCGACACATTCCTTTTCCTCTCACCTTGACAGGACCAGCGGCATCTGCTGAATATTTCAGGCAAATTGATGCTTTTATTCAGGCCACTCTGGGTTCTGAAGCGCAGGAGTTGTACAGTATTATCATTGACGATCCCATTGAAGTTGCACTGCGGGCTAAAAAAAGTATCGAGCAGGTCCGCCAGTTTCGCAAACTCTATGATGATGCATATTACTATAACTGGCTTTTGCATGTGGATTACGATTTTCAGCAACCATTTATTCCTACCCACGAGAATATGAGTGCATTAAACTTGCATCTGAATCAAGAAAAACATCAATTGGCTTCAGATATGAGAAGGGCTTTTTCAGGCATAGTCTCAGGCAATGTGAAAGAAGCTGGAATTCGAGCCATTGAAGAAAACGGCCTTTTTGAACTGCATGGGGACAAAGAAGTTATGGACCCTATGGACAAACTGCTTACTTCGTTTATCAAAGACAACAGGATGAAACTTCCTACCACCAAATATACCCCTTGTTATCAACTGATTTCCTGATCATAGTATAACCACCTAAATATATAAGGTATGATTCCATTTCCATTTTGATCCATATGCAAAAGGAGAAAACCCCATGGCTGTAAAAAATATTCTTATGCTTGTTGGTGATTTTGTAGAAGATTATGAAGTTATGGTCCCTTTTCAGATGCTGCTGATGGTGGGACACAATGTCCACGCTGTATGCCCTGACAAAAAGGCTGGTGAAACCATACGAACCGCTATTCATGATTTCGAGGGTGACCAGACGTATACAGAAAAACCTGGTCACAATTTCCTTCTCAATGCCACATTTGCAGAAGTACAAGTCGAGGATTACGACGCACTTGTGATCCCCGGTGGTCGTGCACCTGAATATATCAGACTCAACGAACGGGTTCTGGATATTGTGCGGCATTTTGCCGAACACGACAAACCAATTGCCTCTGTCTGTCATGGGCAGCAGGTTCTCGTTACAGCAGGCGTCGTAGAGGGGAAAACATGTACAGCTTATCCAGCTGTTCGGCCAGATCTGGAACGTGCAGGTGCTACCTGGTGCGATGTTAACGACACGTTTACCAATGCCCATGTCGATGGAAAATTGGTCACGGCCCCGGCATGGCCAGCCCATCCCGAATGGATGAAAAAATTTCTCCAGGTCCTGGGAAGCACCATAGAGCCATAATCCATCACTTGTATGGCCGAATCATACCTCGATGCTCCCGGTTATAACGGGTGTATCGAGGTAGTAATTTCCGTTTTCTTCCTTCTGAAGGGTAGTCTTAAAAAAAACAGCCTGCTATAATACTGTAATCCGTATCGCTTATGAGCATTTCCCAAGCGAGTTACTCCCTGTCCATCATGTATAATTGGCCAGAAACTTTCCTCATTAATCAAACTTTTTATTATCCAGCTTCGGTGTGGCAAACAATATGATCAGAGACTTAACCCTAGCATCCAAAGCATCCTGCAACAAGGAAGAACAGGAAACCCTCGTTCCAATAGTGAAGCAACTCACAGAATTAGGCAATATTGCATTTAAACGCGGCCTTCTCGCCCTGGAAGGCGAACTGATGAAAATACAGGATCCTTTCCTGGCACTGGGAATAGCTTTACTGATTGATGGTTTGGATCAAGACAGTTTAAAAAACATCCTCGATTCAGATATTTACTATAACGAATCCACCGGTGTTGAGCTCATGAAAAAACTTATCATTCGTGAAGGGGTATTGCGTATCCAGGCGGGTGACACTTCCAGAACTATTCTCATAGCAACCAAAATATTTCTGGGAAAATTAGACAATTCGTACTGGTAGGAACGTTGGGGGACAGCTACTCCCCGTACACGTGTATTCGTTATGACTGCTTATGTGGGGACAACGTTTCTATATCCTCTTAGGGTCACGGTAAAAAATAAATTATCCAATCTTGCTTGTCTTTCAGCTCGGTATCGTCGTCGCGTCAATGGCTCAATACGGCCAGTATGGAACCATTGGCGCGACGCGCGTTACCAAAGACCGATATCCTACGCAATGTATTGATATGTATTATTTTCCGCGACCCTTATCTTTAAGCAGTTTCAATAGTGTTTATCTTCAACAATATGCAATCATACCTGTCCTGCGCAAAACCTACTTGCGCATGTTAACGTTGATGCTATTGGGGTATCAGTCCAAAGGATAGGCATGATTGCATGCATGGTGACAATTATGCTCGATGGCAAATTTATTTCCCTTTCACGTGAAGCTCAGGAGAAACATGTTCAAGAGCATTTCAAATATAAAGAAAGCTCTGGCTGGTATACAGCGGATAATGAATTCGCAGGCAGCACTATTGGAGATGTTATTGCAGCTCTCATCGATCTTGAAGATGCTGAAATCAATTCCATTGGCGATTGCATGAGTGGATTTTGCGTTACTCCGCCTAAACTTCGCGATTTTGTCAGAAAGTAAAGAGGCCGATCCGTTTGCAACCATTCGCCAAGTGACAAAATTCGTGGGAGCCCCCCCTATAATGATCACACACTATTTTCTCCGGTGGTATGCAGCAGCATCCTTGATCAGGCCCACCACTTTTGAGTCAGGTGCGTAGGCGGTTTTTGCCAACTCACCCTGACAGGAAGGTAGCGTCTCCATGAGAAGAGTGTAAAAACCTTTTTCATCGTCAAGCTGCACACCTTCATCTTTGAGGCGAGCAACGGTCAGAGGACGAACCATGACAGTACCATCCAATAAGCGAAGAGCTGTAACATATACGCATGCACTGTGCTTCTTGCCACCTTCAAATGCTTTTGTATAAGGCTCCCAGCGACGAACCAACTCATGGAGCACAGAGGTCACAACTTCTTGTGGCCCTGGAAAAAATTCCCCTTTCCCAAAAACATTGCCGAGCACCAGGCGCAGTTCTTCGGTGTCGATCTGCGCCATATTTTCCTGTGTAAACTGCATGACCTGGTCACTCAGTTCAAAAAAAGCAGACTGATGTTCCCCAAACACGTAAATAAACTGCCCCATACTTCCCCCTTTGCTTTTCACGCTATCAACGCCGCTTCAGTTCAGAAATTCCCTCTTAGAGCAGACACCGCCTGCAGTTTTTTCGGGCAAACTCCAGGCGGTTTGCATAAGCCCCGCAATAACCATCCGTGAGAATCTGGAAGTAACGCAAGACGAACCTGTTTCTTGTGGCAAATGTTTAAGACGAATAGATGCCAGCTTCAACAGGTACAGTATCTGTGTACAGATTAACAACCTTCCAAAGCTGCCTTCCCCTTAGTCTCAACCTTTTCACGGACCGCATTTGCCTGTTCGATAGGCTGTTTAATACTCTCAGCAGCCTCATGTCCCAATTGCTCTTGTTGTTCTGTAATGCTTTTTTCTTGCTTTTCCTGGGAATTATCTGAACATGATTGAGTACCTGCACAAATAAGAATAGCGGTTGCGACAATCAAAAAATACCGACAATATACGTTCATAATGTTTCCTTGTTCTAAAATAAATGTTAAGCCTACCAGCTCTTTGAGCAGGGAGAAAGAAAATCCATCGTTGTTTTCAACAGACAAACCCTGTAAATAGAGATTTGCAACTCAGCAAAATTTTCGAGTTTTTTCAGAGTAAACGGCATCAGTATCTCCGAAAAATCTTATTCAGGTCAACTGTTTTGTTTGATTGAAAAAACATTCTAACCGTCTCTAACACTACACCGTTTTCCCCATAAAAGCACGGCCTGTGACACATCCTAATATTACCAGACTTTATATCTTTTCAGCGCTGAAAATGACGCTGTTCCCCATGGCCATCATTACGCTGTTCTGGAAGGATCAAATAGGGCTCACCCTCAGTGAAATTCTTTTATTACAGGCATTATTTTCAATTACCTGTGTAGTCTTAGAATATCCTTCCGGCTACCTAAGCGACAGGCTTGGGTATCGTACAGCCCTTATATTGGCATCTGCCCTCGCAATACTGGGATGGAGTCTCTATACTCTTGCAGATTCTTTTTGCGGGGTACTGTTTGCAGAAGCTATTCTTGGAGCCTCCTGGGCCTTCATAAGCGGCTCAGACAACGCCTTGCTCTTTGAAACGCTTCGTTATGAAGGCTGTGAAGAACGATATGCCACCTATGACGGCAGAATGGCCTCCTGTGCCCAGACAGGTGAAGCAATGGGTGCGCTTATTGCCGGCGTTATGTATGCGGCATGGCCATTATTTCCCTTTTTGGCACAAATAATCGTCTGGATTGCCTGTCTCTTCATTTGTCTCAGCTTTTTTGAACCACCTGGAGAAACCGGCATTGTCAGCCATTCCCATCTACGGGAGGCCTTGGATACCTGTCATTTGGCTTTCAAGCAGAACAAAGTCATCCGCTCAACAATATTACTGGGTACAGTATTAGGCTTGGCTTCCTTCTATACGGTCTGGCTTATTCAACCATATATGCAGACCAATGAAGTGCCTGTGGAATGGTTCGGCCCGGTATGGGCCGGGGCTAACCTCACAGTGGCGCTGGGATCTATGCTCAGTCAACGTCTCACTGTTTCTTTCGGCACAGCGGGAAGTTGCATGCTCTTTATTCTTATGGTCGTGGTGGGGTATTTGGGGCTGGCACTCATCGACGGTTCCTGGTGTTTCCTGTGGTATTACGTGCTTACCCTTATGCGGGGAATTCAAGGCCCCTATATGAGAAACAGGCTGCAAAACGCAGGAAAACGATCCAATCGAGCCAGTTTATTATCGTTACACAGTTTATGTTTCCGCCTGTGTTTTGTTCTCACCGGGCCATTGGTCGGTATAGGGGCTGATCGTATAGGTTTGGCGAACATATTTTTGCTGCTTGCCTTATTATTTGCACTTACCCTTATCCCACTTGCGGTGGCGTTTGTGCGAACTCCTGCCAAATATTGACATCTGTTTCGAAAACACAAAGCCGGAGATCAAACAATATAAAATCCTCAATCCTCCATCACTGCTTCCCGAATCTGCATAATGTCAGTCTGGGGAACTTCATGCATTTGATTATCTTTATCGACGAAAAACAGTGAGCTGCCTTTTTCTTCATAATGGGCGGCGACAAATGCATCACCATTACGTAAAATAATGACATAAGCTTTCTTTGTATGCAGTGTCTTATGGAGTACGCTCTGTACTTGCTCTTTCCCCTTGGTGGAATTGAAATAAAAATATATACCGAATGCCACCAAGCAACACAGCACCAGCAGAATAGCAACCTTCACTTTGTTTCTGGTTAGTAGCTTTCCGGTTTCTTTATTGTAAAGTTTGCCATTTTCCCTGACCTCAAGCAGCTCATACTCTCTATTGTCAATGGGCAGCCTTTTGGTATCTACACCCATAGCCTGTCCACAGTGCTCACATTGGTCATGATTCTCCTCAATAAACCTACCGCAGCTTTTACAGAGCACCGTTGAGTTCTTTGACGAGGATTTGAACTTATCCTGAGTAAAGGTGAAGGTATTACCGCAGTTGGAGCATCGAAAGGTGAGTGCCTTGTTTTGAAAATGTGTGTTCAGGACAGCGTATAGTTTTCCACATGTACCACATGTCAGTCGCAATGTAAGGCTCCTTCATTTTGTAAGCGATCGAGAAAATATATCTTGTAGACAGGTTATGAATGGCCAAGGCCTGATGAACTATACAACTTGTACAGAATGAAGCAAAAAAAAAACGGGTAGTTGGATTTAACCAACTACCCGTGAACGTTACTGGCGGGGCCGACGAGACTCGAACTCGCGACCTCCGGCGTGACAGGCCGGCATTCTAACCAACTGAACTACGACCCCAGTAAGACTTGGTGGGCGAAACAGGGCTCGAACCTGTGACCCTCGGCTTGTAAGGCCGATGCTCTCCCAGCTGAGCTATTCGCCCGTCCGAAGTGTGGCGGTGTATTTATCAGACTCTTAGCTATCCGTCAAGCAATAAAAAGCATTTATATTCATAAAAAAGAGGCAGGTTTCTCATATATTCTCATAAAGAACATATTTCAGCATAGTTAGTGTTTATCCATAAAAGAAGATTTTTGGTAACTCCTCATAAAGGATACGGATAAACTTGAAACGCCCCTGTATGTGTAACGGGTTACAGGGTACATGAGATTTCAGCAATCAGGCTGATTAAGGAAAAATCATGTGCACTGTGAGCAGTTACCATTTTTGCTCAAGTTTAGGTAAGCGCAGACTAAGCTAATTCACTACGGTTGCATATCTGGAGCCTCGCATCTACTATGAAATATACTTGTGAGAAATCCAGGTTGGCATAACTTGATCAGACAAGAGAACACCCCCAAGGGTCTTCGCTCTGATATCGCAGGCATAGAACCGTTAGCCAAGGCCTGTTTTGCCTCACAGGATCAATGTTGAAGCTTACAGGGTATTCGGATAAGGATTGCTGGAACGGACGTCTGAGAGCGCCACCAATGAACAGCCTGAAAAGAGCTATCTATACCTTGCCTCTTTAGCAAAATACATACTGGCTGTAGCTATACAGCAAATGACAGGCAGCAGTGACCTATACCACTTGCTTTCAAAGCAAGCAAAAAAACGGAGAAGAGAAGAAAGGTTATGGCATTGTAAAGTTAGGGGAAAATGCTCACCTTAAAAAAGAAAACGGGTAGTTGGAATAACCAACTACCCGTGAACATTACTGGCGGGGCCGACGAGACTCGAACTCGCGACCTCCGGCGTGACAGGCCGGCGTTCTAACCAAACTGAACTACGACCCCAGTAAACTTGGTGGGCGAAACAGGGCTCGAACCTGTGACCCTCGGCTTGTAAGGCCGATGCTCTCCCAGCTGAGCTATTCGCCCGTCCAAAGTGTGACGGACTATTTATCAGGATCCGTCGAGTACGTCAAGCAAAATAAATCTTACCTAACAAAAAAATATCCGCGCACGTCTCCCGTGATTATCTACTGGGCAGGAGTATTGTGCGCTGATAACGTAAAATCGCTGAATATTGAATCAACGGGTACATCTTTAAACAGATCTTCCCCTTGTTTGCGAATAAGCGCCTCCTCCAGGACCTGATCAACATCATCTACCAATTGTACATCCAGGCTGGACAGAATAGGTTCTGGAACATCTTTGAGATTACGTTCATTTTCTTTTGGTATTAAAACACGGGTAATTTTACCGCGTTTTGCAGCCAACAATTTTTCAGTTAATCCACCTATTGGGAGAACCCTACCCCGCAGGGTTATTTCTCCTGTCATGGCGAGATTTCTGTCCACAGGTAGCTTTAATATGGCTGAAACAATAGATGTTGCAATGGTAATTCCGGCCGAAGGTCCATCTTTTGGAATCGCACCTTCGGGTACATGGACATGTACATCTATCTTCTGGTAAAAATCAGCCTCCAGGCCAAGTCTCATGGCTCTTGACCTCACATACGTCAAAGCTGCCTGGGCTGATTCCTGCATGACATCCCCAAGTTTACCGGTGATGGTTAATTTACCTGCACCGGGCATAATAGTCGATTCTATCTGGAGCAGTTCTCCACCAACCTCTGTCCAGGCCATACCGGTTGCAAGGCCGATTTCATTGTTTTTTTCAGCAAGGCCATAGCGGTACTTGGCTACCCCAAGATAAGTGGAGACATCTTCACTCTTCAGTGAATAACGCTTGTCGGGGGTTTTGTTTTTTTGCCTTTCACGGGCTATTTTACGACAAATAGCAGCCATGGTCCGTTCAAGATTCCTTACACCGGCCTCGCGGGTGTACAGACGAATGACTTCCAGAAAAGCTTCATCATCAAGTTGAATCTCATCTTCCTTAAACCCGTTTGCCTCGAGTTGTTTGGGAAGAAGGAAATCCTTGGCTATATGAAGTTTCTCTTCCTCTGTATAGCCATTGAGCTGGATGATCTCCATCCTGTCCTGCAATGGCAAAGGAATACCGTGTAAGTTGTTGGCTGTGGTTATGAAGAATACACCCGAAAGATCATAATCAAGATCAAGGTAATGATCATTGAAAGCGTAGTTCTGTTCTGGATCAAGAACCTCAAGCAAAGCCGCAGAAGGATCCCCCCTGAAATCAACACTCATTTTGTCCACTTCATCCAAGCAAAACACCGGATTAACAACGCCTGCCTTCTGCATGGAGAGAATAATCTTCCCAGGCATGGCACCAATATATGTTCTTCTGTGTCCGCGGATTTCTGCTTCATCCCGTACCCCGCCAAGGGACAGCCGAATAAATTTTCTGCTCATTGCACGCGCAATGGATTTGCAGACAGATGTTTTACCCACGCCTGGAGGACCGACAAGGCAGAGAATAGGCCCCCGCAATTTTTTCACCTGAGCCTGGACGGCTAAATACTCGAGTATACGTTCTTTGGGTTTCTCTAGGCCGTAATGATCTTCATCCAACACGACTTCCGCCCGCTCAATATCAATCTTAGAGCGAGACTTCTTTTTCCACGGCAGATCAAGGATGGTATCAATGTAATTGCGGACAACAGTAGTCTCCGCAGACATAGGTGGCATCTGCCGCAATTTTTTAAATTCTTTGGTAACCTTTTCCAGTGCGTATTTGGGCAGGCTCTTTTTATTAATAGCCTGCTCAATTTCGGAAAGATCATCTCCCCCTTCACCCTGCCCCATCTCATCTTGAATCACTCGAACTTTTTCAGAGAGATAGTAATTACGTTGTGTAGAACTCATCTTCTTTTTAACTTTGGCATGGATATCTTTTTCCATGGCAGAGAGTTCCATTTCACGATACAGGATCTCAAGCACAAGACTGATTCGCTCAAGAACGGAAACTTTTTCCAGAATTTGCTGTTTTTCTTCTGTTTTCAGGTAAACATGGGAAGAGATGAGGTCAACCAACCGAGAAGGATCATCTATGGACGTTACGGAATTAAGAACTTCCCTGGGAAGTTTCTTATTCCCCTGGGCGTAAGTGTCAAAAGCCTTTTTGAGTTCTCGAATATACGCCTGAACTTCGTTTGTATCGGCAGGTTCTTCCTCTATTACAGTGAGGTCAGCAGTAAAATATAGATCTTCACCTTCTCCCTGCAATTGCATCTGATGCATTCTGGCTCGACTTTTGCCTTCTACCAGAGCTTTTATTGTCCCATCAGGTAATCGTAACAGCTGCATCACAGAAGCCAAGGTGCCTACTGTATACAAATGCTCTTGGGAAGGGTCGTCAACTTTTGCATCTTTCTGGGTTACCAGAAAAATAAGACTCCTGTTTTCCATGGTGTCTTCCAACGCCATGATAGACTTTTTTCTTCCCACCACAAGCGGAGCCACCATGCCGGGAAAAAGTACGATATCACGCAGAGGCATCAGTGGGTATTGTTCAACGATAGTATGATCCATATACTTCTCAGGCACTCTTCTTGTTTTCAGTGTTATCGTAAAGGATAACGGGATATTCCCCAGATGTTATAACCTGTTCATTGATAACACATTCTGAAGCGTTTTCATCGGAAGGCAGTTCATACATAACTTCCAGCATAGCTTCTTCCATGACGGACCGCAGGCCACGTGCTCCTGATTTCCGTTCAAGGGCTTTCTTGGCAATAGCATTCAATGCCCCTTCCGTGAATCTGAGAGTGATCCCTTCATACTCAAAAAGCTTTTGATACTGCTTTGTTAGAGCATTTTTCGGTTCTTTGAGGATTCTGATAAGATCCTCCTCCATCAATTCTTCCATGGTGGCTATGACAGGTAAACGCCCAACCAACTCGGGTATAAGACCAAATTTCAACAAATCTTCAGGCTGTATACTTGCCAGTGTTTCACCAATGGATTTATTGCTGTCACTTATCACTTTGGCCCCAAAGCCTATAGCCTTCGTGCCAGTACGACGTTTAATGACAGATTCAAGGCCAACAAATGCTCCGCCAACAATAAAAAGAATATTAGTGGTATCAATACGCACCAACTCCTGCTGAGGATGTTTTCGTCCACCTTTTGGGGGTACAGAGGCAACTGTTCCTTCAATAATCTTTAACAACGCCTGCTGAACACCTTCGCCCGACACATCCCTGGTCAAAGAAGCAGAATCAGACTTACGGGCAATTTTATCAATTTCATCGATATAAATGATACCCCGTTCAGCCTGTTCGATGTCATAATCTGCAGCCTGCAGGAGACTGACCAGAATATTTTCGACATCATCACCAACATACCCAGCCTCTGTCAATGTGGTGGCATCGGCAATGGTAAACGGCACTTTAAGAATCCTTGCCAAGGTCTGAGCTACCAGCGTTTTCCCGCTGCCAGTGGGGCCGATAAGAATGATGTTGGACTTTTGCAACTCCACATCATCCTCAGGTCCGTTTGGCTTGCCGTTTATTCGCTTGTAATGATTATGTACAGCTACCGATAAAACCCTTTTTGCAAGACTCTGACCGATAACATAGTCATCCAGGTGTTGCTTAATCTCTTTTGGTTTGAGTAGTACCTCCTCTTCCCCGCCAATGGTATTTTCCGAATTATTTGCTGAATCCAGAATTATCTCATTGCAAAGATCAATACATTCATCGCAGATATATACATTGGGTCCGGCAATCAGTTTTCCGACCTCTTCCTGGGATTTTCCACAGAAGGAACAGGTACAGGAAACGCCATGATCATCATGGAACTCATCACTCACTATTCTTTCTCCCCGTCGAGGTCTTCCCGACTGGTCAATACCTTATCAATCAAGCCATACTTCTGAGCTTCTTCAGCACTCATGAAGTTATCACGCTCTGTATCAGTCTCAATTTTCTTTAGGCTTTTTCCTGTGTGTTGCGAAAGAATCGTATTGAGATCTTTGCGCATCCGCAGGATCTCTTTTGCATGGATTTCGATATCAGTTGCCTGCCCCTGAAATCCACCCATGGGCTGGTGGATCATGATACGGGAATTGGGCAGAGCAAACCGTTTTCCTTTGGCACCGGCTGCCAAAAGAAAAGCTCCCATGGATGCTGCCTGCCCCATACAGAGGGTAGCAACATCACTACGGATATACTGCATGGTATCATAAATGGCCATACCTGCAGTCACTGAACCACCAGGAGAATTGATATAAAAGGTGATATCCTTATCAGGATCATCTGCCTCAAGAAAAAGGAGCTGGGCTATCACCAGACTGGCGATATCATCATTGACCTGGGTCCCCAGGAAAATGATACGCTCCTTCAAGAGGCGGGAATAAATATCAAAAGCCCTTTCTCCGCGAGGACTCTGTTCAACAACCATTGGAACCAGGTTCATATGGTTCTCTCCATCATGCTCTGATAAACTGGTTTAACCCTTCCAGGTATTTACTTTTCTACAGTTTCTTCAGACTGCTCTTCCTTGACCTCTTCAACTTCGATCATATTGGCAGCATCACGGAGAAACTGGAGAATTTTTTCATTCAACAATTCGTTCATAAAAGGAAGGATCTCTTCTCTGCGCTTAAAGTACCCTTTAACCTGATCAACGGTCATCCGGTATTCGTCGGCAATTCGCTTATATCCACGGTCGATATCTTCATCGGCGAGTTTGATTTCTTCCACTTCCGCTATCTTTTTCAGCAGAAAATCGCCTTTAACCCGTTTTTCGGCAACGTCACGATTACTCATTGCCAGTTCTTCAAGATTTATACCTGCAGACTCAAATGTCAATCCACTACGCTTCAAATTTTCTTCGGCCTGCTTGAGCATTTCCTGAATTTCATACTTCACGAGACGCTCTGGCACCTCAAAATCATTGAGTTCAATGAGCTTCAGCATGATCCGGTCATCCAGATCCCCCTGCAGGGTGGCTTCTTTCTCCTGCTGGATTTTAGAGCGGATATCGTTTTTCAAATCCTCCAGGGTTGCAAATTTTTCATCCACATCCTTGGCAAATTCATCATCCAGTTCAGGTTTCAGTCGGACTTTGACATCCTTGACATCAACCTTGAATTCAATTTTTTTACCTCTAATCAAAGGGTTAGGATAATCAGCAGGGAAATCAACCTCATAAAGAGTCTTATCGTCTTTTTTCAGACCAAGCAGTTTTTTCTCAAAATCTTCGCCAAGCTTATTAGATCCCACATCTACAGAATAATTTTCGTTCTGCACCTGGGGCATAGCCTCGCCTTCGTGAAATCCCTGAAAATCGACCACGGCGATATCATCCAGAGCGATTTCGTGCCCTTCTTCAGCTGTCTGAATAGGAGCCTGGGCTTTCTGCAACTGAAACAATTCCCGCTCAACCTCTACATCAGAAACGGAGGTTACCGGTTTTTCAATCTCGAGTCCCTTGTACTCTTTCAAATTAATTTCAGGGCGAATATCGACCATGGCAACATAAGAGAAAGCACCTTCAGCAGAAAAATTATGCTCTACTATTTCAGGATGCACAACGGGTTCAATACCTTCCTTCTCAATGGCATCAAAATAGCTTTCCTGAACGAGTTTTTCGCCTACTTCAGCCTGAACCTGATCTTTATAATTTTTTTCAAGTACGGTTTTAGGCACCTTTCCTCGACGAAACCCTTTGATTTTTACGTCTTTGTTCAGCTTATTATACGCTTTATCAAGTTTTTTCTGAACAGTTTCCTGAGGCAGGGTAATAGTAATTTTTCTTGTCAGATCACTGACGTTTTCAACTACGATATCCATTGACTGAAGTTCCTTTGTGATCCTGGAGATACGAATAGGTCAGGGTTGTTGGTTAGAGCGCTTGAATACTATTTTGGCCGGATTTCCCGGTCGCTGCTTTTCAGTACGCGTGACAAAGACAGCCTCGAGAGGGATATGTTCCGTCTGCTGAATGGTGTCAGAAAAAAAAGGTGTCTTGAAAACCTTTTCCCGCCCTTTGCCTGCTGCATACGATAAGCGGATACATTTCCTGGTGCGAAAGGGGGGAGTCGAACCCCCACAAGCAAAGCTCGCTAGATCCTAAGTCTAGTGCGTCTACCAGTTCCGCCACTTTCGCAACTTTATAACAAATACTTTGAAATCTCGGCAAGTTACCTTGCCATGATTACACCTACAACTACACTATTGACATCTTTTGCTCTATATTCGAACTCAATTCCCTGCCTCGGTATACAATGGACAGAGATAATTTCGCGCTATAGAGAATCAATGTCAGGCCAGACACTATATAATAACTCATATGCTGATGTCAATCGCTATCAACAAGACTCGCAAAAACAACTGCTACTGCGAGCAGAATTACCTCCCTTCCGATGCCTGAGAAGTTTCACCTTTTACGATATAATAGATTCCTAGCCAAGTCATCGACATCACACCGGTTGCAATGGCATAGAAAGACCACTGCATACCGACTGCATCGGAGGTAATACCGGCAATCATTGCGCCTGTAAAAACGCCTGCGCTCATGGCGAGATTAAACACACCCATCATTGTTCCGTGACCATAATGTTTGCGTCCCTCTTCGGTGGCGTAGGCTCCAAGGACCGGCCAGATAATTGCTTCCCCGCATCCCAATAACATATACAAGGCAAACATATGGCTCAGTTGTGTGCCATGGGGAATACAAACCAGCAACAATGCCATGGACAAGCTACCGATGAAAAGAAGTATGGTCTTGTTGTACCGGTCTGTCAACTTACCAAACGGAATCTGCAGGACAGCGTTGACTAGTGTCCGGCAAGCAATAACCAACCCAACATGCAAACCTGTTGACGTCTCCCACCGCGACATGAGTATGGGAAGAAACGCCATGGTTGGAACCATCATTGTCATTGTAGCATACCTGGCAAGAAGAATTCCACGGGTCCTTTTACGAGTTAACATGGCACCTATATTCTCGAAAATTCCGGGCCGCTGCACCTTATCTGTCGGCACATTTGCAGGCATGTACCACAACACCAGCAAAAATGCGCAAAAACTCAGCGATGCCATACTGTAAAAAACAGAAGTATATCCCCAGGTATCAAAAAATACTCCCCCCAGTATAGGCCCGCACCCAATACCGCAAAAGATAGAGATATTCAGGTAACTCATGTAGCGCCCTTCATGGCCGGTCGGAGCAAGATAACTCATGTACGCCATTCCAATGGGAACAATCATTGCCGAGCCGACTCCATGCAGCAACCTGATGACAACCAGAGAACTCACATCAGGAGCCAAAGGTATGAGCAAGCCAACAATTGCATAGATTATCAGACCGGCAATAAGGAATTCTTTCCGCCCGTGCCTGTCAGAAAGAGCTCCAACCAAGGGCTGCAGTAAACCTCTACTCACCGAAAATGCTGCTACAATCAGACCAAGCCCGAAACCGCTGGCTCCAAGTTGTGTGGCAAATAGCGGCAACACAGGGATAACTATGCCCACTCCAAGTAAAGCAATAAATACCGCAAACAGGACGGTAACAAAAATTTTCCTGTGCATTACACCTCCAGCCAGAGGCCCAAAAGAGCTAAGCGGCTTCTGCTTCTGCCTCCCTTCACATCCCCACAGAAAGAGGATACTTTTTTCACAGCACGTATCTGCAACAAGATAGCAACTTGAGTGAAGTAACTGTTTTGGCAGTCACCTTTCATTCAAGTTTCCTCTGTCTGAATTGCACAAACCATTCAATGCAGTGTTTTTGCATATAGTAAAGGGTAGGAACGACTATCAGGGTAAGAAAAGTAGCCACAATCAAACCGAAGATGACAACTACAGCCATGGAGCGCCACCACTGACTTGATTCACTCACCCAGGAAACAGCCATCTCATGGAAGTCAAATGATATACCTGTAACCATGGGAATCAATCCAAGGATCGTTGTTATTGCGGTCAGAATAACTGGACGCAAGCGTGTCGCCCCAGCAGCTATAACAGCCTCGCGAAGTTCATATCCCCTCTCAAGCAGTTTATTTGTATAATCAATGAGAACTATGGCATTATTAACTACTACGCCAGCCAGCGATATGACGCCGACCCCTGTCATGATAATTCCAAAAGGCTGCCTGAAGAGCATGAGTCCGAGAAAAGCTCCACCCAGCGACAGGATGACAGAACTCATAATGATAAATGGCTGGCCCACGGAATTAAACATGGCAACCAGGATAAGGAAAATCAATAACAGGGCAATGATAAAAGCCTTGGAAAGAAACGCTTCCGACTCCTGTTGGAACTCAAATTCTCCTGTAAATTTGATACTATATCCTGAAGGCAAGGTAAAGGTATTCAAAAATTCCTCAGCTTTCTCCCTTGCTACAGGACCGGTTATCTGCGTTTCATCCACATTTGCCTTTACTGTAACGACCCGCTCGTTGTTGATGCGGGTAATATCACCGATGGAACCTGTGAAACTGAAAGTCGCTAATGTTGAGAGCGGGACAAGTTTACCGGATGGTGTAGGAATGATCATTTCCTTCAAGACATCAACAACCTTTCTATCCCATTCACCAAGCTGAACAGTAATATCGTAATCATCGCTGCCTTCTCTGTATGAAGACACATCCAGGCCGTTATATGCGGTTTTCAGGGCAAAACCGATATCATCAGTGGTTAAACCAAACAAAGCAGCCTTTTGGCGATCAACCACCATTTTCACCGAAGGAATTCCTTCGCTGAAATCGTCACGAATGTCTTTGACATGGGGCATATCGGCAAGGACATTTTTAACTTTTTTGGCAAGAGCTCCAAGCACCTGAAAATTATCACCTGCAATTTCGATGTTAATGGGAGCACCGGTGGGCGGACCTTCTTCTTCCATGGCAATGGTAATTTTAGCTCCCGGAATGCCCGCGACTCGTTCACGAATATCGTCCAGGGTTTCAAGAGAGGAGCGCTTACGATCTTTCAGGTCCAGAAATCGAATACCAATATGATTTGGTAGATTAGAGTCAAAAGCAGAGCCAGGCCCGGCGGACACAACTCCTTTCATGTAGATGTTTTTTATATTTTCCAGATCACTGGGACTGACATAGGTATTACCTGATGCATCGGTGAATTCCTTTGAGGACATTGCCTGCAGATATTCCGCCTCAGTAAATTCATGAAAAATATTGCCACCATACCCAGCTCCGGCAATGGCCATTTCCGTGCGCATGAGCACCCGGTCGATATATTCCAGATCGGCACCTTCCGGCATCTCCACATTTACATACATCCCTTTAGGATCAATTTCAGGGAAAAACTCAACAGGCTTTTCCAAACCGATGACAAGCAACCACCCCTGAATCATTACTACAAGAATTGTGCACGATATCAATATGACGGCTATTGGACTTGACAGCGCTGCTCCAAGTTGCTGAGCATAAAACCTGTACAATGGATGCTCTAGGGAGACAGGTTCTTCAAAGTTGTCTCCTTTTGTCTTTACAGGAACCACGCCCTTCACTTTGATAAAAAGTGAAGCCAGGGCCGGATTAATAACCAGAGCTACAAAAAGACTGGATGACAGGGTAACGATGAGGGTTAGAGGCAAATAACTCATAAACTCCCCCATAATTCCAGGCCAGAAGAGCATTGGTGAAAATGCTGCCAGAGTTGTCAATGTACTGCCGATAACAGGATACGCCACCTCTGAAGTGGCCTTCATAGCTGCTTCTACCCTCGTAGCACCCTGCTCCATAAAACGATAAATATTTTCGATAATAACAATGGCATTATCTACCAACATCCCCAAGGCAAGGGTCAGGCTGAACAGTACCACCATGTTCAGCGTTACTCCCATTACATAGAGAACAATAAAGGACAGGAGCATAGAAAAGGGGATGGCTGCGCTGACGAGCAGGGCATTCCGCATACCCATGGCAAAGAAAATAACCACCACTACCAACACCAGGCCGGAAAGAATATTGTTTTCCAGGTCTGCGACCATCAAATCGATATCCTTGGCCTTATCCATCACTTTGGTTACGGCTGTTCCCAAAGGCCAGGTCTGCTGCCGTTTGGCGATGATCTCGTCAACGGCATCACTGATAGCTATAATATTTTCCCCTGACCGCTTTTTAACAGCTATGTTTACAGAACTCCGCCCATCGAGCCTGGCACGGCTGTCTTCCTCCTTGAAGCTGTCCACCACTTGAGCCACATCTTTGAGGTACACAGGATGTCCATCGTGGGTGCCGACCACCAGCCAGTATATTTCTTCAGGGGTCTTAAATTCTCCAGGTACCCGTAGGAGAAAGCGTCCGGACCCCAGACGGAGAGCTCCGCCGGAGGTATTCTGATTTTCCTTTTGAACGACCTGTTGGAGAGTGCCGAAACTCAACCCGTAATAGCCCAGCTTTTCAGGAAACACCTCCACTCGGATCTCTCTCTCTAGGCCTCCGGTGACGTCAACCTCCAGTACTCCTGGTATTCCTTCAATGTCATCTTCCAAGTCGTCGGCAATTTTTTTCAAACATGGCAATCCGCAGGTGCCGGTGATAGAAAAAACTACAATGGGCATTTCTGAAAAGTTGACTTCAAAAACAGATGGATCCTCATCCAGGTCGGTGGGGAGGTCCCCCATGGCCTCATCCACCTTATCCTTGACATCCTGAAGCGCTTTGTCGATATCTGTTCCTGTGACAAACTCTACGTTGATGTTGGAACTGCCTTCAGTACTTAATGATTTTATTGTTTTTACACCATCCAGACCTTTGAGCTTTTTTTCAATCTCAATGGTCACAGAGGTTTCAATGTCTGTTGAAGAAACGCCTCGATAACTGGTGGAAATAAACACATTGGGTATGGTTATATCCGGGTCAGACTCTCTTGGCAGAACCGAATAGCAATATGTACCAAAAACCACAATCAACATGGCCAGGACAAGTACGGTTATACTTTTAGTGACAGCTGTATCTGAAACAATCATAATACGCCCTGGCTAGGATCTGTGACAGTCTTGACGACATGTATCTTCTGGCCATCCTCGACATCTCTCTGCCCCTCAATGACCACCTTTTCTCCGGCCTCCAGTCCGGAGACGATCTGAACCTGCCACTTATCAATGACTCCGACTTCAACATGACGCCGGTGTACCATTCCATCCTTTTCCACATAAACAAACTGATCTTCTCCACGGGTTACTATGGAGTACAGAGGCACCATAATGGCATCTTCTATATGACGCTTGACGACATGTGCACGAATAAACATGCCAGGTAAAATCTGGTTGTCAGAATTTGCAATCTGTAATTCCAGCCTATAAAGCAAGGCATTGCTTTCCGGTGCGGTGGAAAGAAAATGCGTTTTACCTTGAATTTGCCTTGATTGCAGGGCATCGATAGTCAAATTGACACTCTCCACACGACGCACGGCATCCACATCAGATTCGGGAATACCGACAACAGCCTTAACCCTGTCGATATCCAGAATCTGGCCGACGGGATCTCCCACACTGAGATAAACACCTATTTTGACATCAAGTCGATTAACAAATCCACCAATGGGGGCTGTTATCTCTGTACGGGAAAGCTGCAATTTAGCTCGAGCCAGCTCTGCCTTTGCTGTCAACAGATTGGTTTCTGCAGTTTCAAGATTAGCCGGCGATATCACCTTTTTTTTGATCATGGCCTGACTTCGCTCATACTCTGACAGTGCAAGCCTGTATGCGGCATCCGCCGCATCTCTCGCAATGCGGTAATCGTCGGCTTCTATCCTGGCCAATGGTTGCCCGGCCAGGACTTTATCCCCTTCCTGCACTAAAACCTCGGTGACAGCACCACTGATTTTGGCAAGCAGGTTCAATGAAGTCCATGCTTCAACGGTTCCCGGTAAATTGATTTTGTCATCTATCGATTCAGGATGCAGTTCCAGCAATATGGCATTGACCAATTGTTTCTGTTCCACATGTTCAGCCTTTTTTGCTGCAACAAGTTTTTCACTCTTATTCTTGATCGCCATACTAAACACAACAGCCAGAAGGATAAGCACAATGGACGTAATATATAACAGATGCAAACGCAAAATTTGCCTCTCTCCTGATTTCACCATCGTGTTTTCTTTTCCTGAAGGGCCTTCTCGTTTCATTTTATATCTCCGGGCAAAGCTCTCTATTGGCCTGATAATTCAGGTGTACGGAACTGCCTATTATTTTGAGGAGTGAAAAAACATTGGATAGCAACGCAAACGATCCCAGGTTCTGTCCCCAGGCGCATATATGTAAAAACATGCACACTGCAGTACGACGAGTGTCGCTGCCACCCCTGTATTCACATCTGCTCTTTAGTACAGCCTATTGAAAGTGCAACTGAAAAAATCAAAAATTTCAGTTTGTCATACACCAGGCCTGATTTTTTATAGTTGGGATTTATGTTCATTGACCGGACGTCCCTTGTGATATAACTAATACAGAAGAGGCAACATGACTTAACGGGCAAACAGCCGTATACACATCATAACAATTACTATGGACATCCACTCGTTTCGAAAAGACTACAAGAGTCCGATTTTAAGGAAGGAATTCCTTGACCCAGACCCCATCAAACAATTTGAGTCCTGGTTTATGGAAGCCTGTGAAGCAAATATTCGAGAACCAAATGCCATGAGCCTGGCCACAGTATCACCAGAGGGGAAGCCAAGCATCCGGACAGTACTGCTGAAAATATTTGATCACCGGGGCTTTGTATTTTTCACAAATTACAACAGCAGAAAAGCAAGACATATCAGCCACAATGCTCAGGTCAGCCTCCTGTTCCCCTGGATACCACTGGAACGACAGGTTGCAATAACGGGAACTGCCGCCAGAATATCCACTGTTGAATCAGCACGTTACTTTGCCACAAGACCACGGGAAAGTCAATTGGGAGCATGGATTTCCAACCAGAGTGCCCCCCTCTCATCCCGTGATATCCTCATGCTGCAGCTTGAAAAGGCCAAGCAACGGTTCCAGAAAGGCGAAATACCTTTACCGGATTTCTGGGGAGGATACAGGGTTGAGCCTGAAACAATTGAATTCTGGCAGGGACGGACAAGCCGCCTGCATGACCGTTTTTTATATTCAAAAACAGATAAAAACTCGTGGTCAATAACCAGACTCATGCCTTAGAAGGAGCAAACGAGATGACACTTGAATTACTCGGTAAAACTGCACTTGTTACTGGAAGTTCCAGGGGGATAGGCAGACAAATTGCCTTCAAACTTGCCGATTTGGGAGCAAATCTCTCAATCAACTACAAAAACGACAAGACATCAGCCGAACGGGTATGTGAGCACATAAGGAGCATTGGCAGAGAAGCCATTGCCCTGCAGGCGGACGTGAGCAAACCTGAACAGATACGAGAACTTTTTGCACAGACAATGGCACATTATGGTGCAATTGATATTCTTGTCAATAATGCAGGACTACTCATCACCAAACCCATTGCCCAGGTCACAGAGGATGAGTTCAATACCCTGTTCAGCCATAATGTGACAAGCGTATTTTTTGCCTGTCAGCAAGCTGCCCACAAATTGGCCGATAATGGAAGAATTATCAACATTTCTACTACAGTGACCAAAATCATGATGCCTGGCTATGGACTCTATGCAGCCACAAAAGGTGCAGTTGACCAAATCACCCGTGTATTATCAAAAGAGTTGGGCGCAAGAGGTATAACGGTTAATTCCGTATCGCCAGGACCAACTGATACAGAACTATTCCGCGATGGGAAGACAAGCGAACAGATCGCAGCCATGGCCGCCATGTCAGCATGCAACCGGATCGGAACGCCGGAAGATATTGCCGATGCTGTTGCACTGCTGGTTAGAGAGGATGCCCGCTGGATTACAGGGCAGAATATTTATGTAAACGGTGGGCTTGCCGGATAGCCGCGTCCCCCTTCTTCCCTGATCCGGAATCCGGACGATAGCTTCTCCGAAGATCATGGGGATACCCTTACGGGCCGCATTATCAAAATAATTGAATAATTATACCTCTTTCATTTTTTATATTACTGTAGCCCATCACCTCTTCCTAAAGTTATCTTTTTGTAATTATTGTATAAAAGAGAAGCATTCTCTCTTGCCAAATCACCTCTGAACGTCAAATCACTTTCTCACAGCCTTTCATCATTCCAGATAACCAACTCATTTTACGAGATATTTTTCTGGACCACACAGATCAAACCGCATTCTCAAACACAGCAGCATGTTACCCATCTACAGCGGATAGAATTCACATTGCCGCCCCCTAACTGACTGAAACCACGCCCTCAGTGGTATTTTTTTTAAGCCTATTATAGGTTTGCCTTTTTCATCAAAAAGTTTTATATGTTTTATCAAATGACATGAATTTGAATGATGTAAAACAGAATTCGTACTTGGCATGCATACATATACGCAACAATCAAACAGAAACGGGAACACGGGCGCCTTGGAATTTTCAAATAAAACCAGATAATTGGCTTACAACTAACCCTGTGGAAGTTATTTGCAATCGCGAGATTTACCACCATACGCAAATATCCGATTTCTCTCCGGTGAGTCAGAATCCGTTTGGGGATATCACACAACAGTGGTGCCACATATACGTAGCAGGAATCCATATACACACTGGAGATTGTAAACATTGATTATTAATCCAATGGGAAATGCCTATAACCACCTGGGAATAGGTTTAACGTATTAAATACTACAAAAGTAGTATCTGGATATAAATAGCCTATTGCATATCAATAAAGAATATTTTTTTACAGTATTCGAGTAAGAATTTTTTACCTGTTACCAAATAACACTGTAAATTATTTTTACCGATATACTAATGAAGTGATACAAATAAAAATTAGAGGGCAACACAATGAGCGTACTCTCCTTACAGGACAAACTTTTTGAATGCGACCGAGAAAAAGTGCACCATGAATTGGTTCACTATTTTGTCAAACTTGATGAACAACAAAAACTCTGGTATTTTATCCATGCAATACGAGTACACTCCAATGGCAGATACTTTTCAATTAACCAGGCAGAGCAGCTCATAGGAAAAATTGCCGACCACTGCGACATCAAAAAAATTGATATCCAGATGGCAAAACTGTACGACCCCTTTGCACGGGTTTCGTATAAATGGCAGCAAAAAGTCGTTCCCATTCAGAGAAACGCTGTTTCAGGGGATCTTTTTGAAGAGCAAATGTCCATGCTCTATCACCTCATCCAAAAAAAGACGCTGGAATATCGCCCCGGTCTTGAACTTGTGCTGATCTTGCTAGAACGATATCCCTCTGCCATACGGACACTTGCATAGAGTGATTCATAGATTCTTTTGTGTTCACCATGTCTTGCATAAGCAAAAAGGAGTGTTTATCGGTGTTGCTGACAGTATAGACATAACGAATACCATGAGAATATACACTCCATGACAGGGACAAAAGGGACTGCGAAACCCTTTTTTCCCTGGAAAGCATGTAATAAGTTTTAAGCCTATTGTTTGCCGCACGGAAAAAAGAAGCAAGAGAATCTGCAGACTTGCAGTAAATGCGTAGAAATACTCCCTTCATTCAGAATGCGAGAGGTTTTGAAAGACAGATCTTTACAATTTCGGCATCATGAACAATCGATAAACCTTGTTTGTTTTATCCAGAGCGCACATGAAAATATGGTGCGCGCGAGCTAAGCCTTTTATCCTCAACAGGGTTACCAACCGTAAAATGATACACCGACTGATAAGCATCTGAATCAATACCTAAAAAATCATGTACCGGATCATCAAAAAAGCAACCTATCCCCGTCCCTCGCATACCATTAAGCTCGGCATGAAGATATAATACCTGGCCTATACACCCGGCTTCCCAATATAATTCTCTGTATCTTCCGACATCGATTTCCAGTTCTTTTCTAAATCTGGCAAGCATGGATACGGCGAAGACCCCATTTCCGCAAATGTCCTGCCCGCAGGCAAATGTCGCTGCCGCAGAGCGTGCATCGCCTACTGTCAAGAGGTAAAAAGATATCTCTGGAAATATGGGCTGCCAGAGAAAATCCTGATGCATTTGCTGTTTAAGCTCGGCTAGATGCTCCCTGTTTCTTATCTGGATATAGATACCAGGTTGCAGCCCCTGAACGTTATGTATAAAAAGAACCGGATGAACACGACTCGCGCCCAAAGCAATATCAAAAGGTGCACAATTCTCCCTTGGAAGAAGTACATCCAGCATATTAAACAACTGCTTCTTTTCAAGTTGACTTCCCTGCCTGTCCATATCAACAGCAGAGCGTCTCCTGCGTATTACTGCTGCACCAGTATCCTGATATCGTTGTTCCCTCAGTGCATCAGTCTCCCATACAGGTTGCGTAAGTATGCCACTGCGACTGGTTGCCCTGGCAACATCATACATTCGTTTCCAATGTTGATGATCTGAAGAAAGTTGATTCGGAATACCTGTGAATTTCTGCTGTTGAACCCCGGCAACTACTTGCTGAACATCATGGGGAGCTAATTGATCGTTCCCTACCCAGAGCATAACATCAGGATATTCACGTTCACCCTCGTGCCATTGAGTCTGAGTAAAACCAAGAATATCAGACAAAACATCATCGCCAACAGTACAGACCTGAGCCTGCCATCCCATGAGGTTAGCAGCAAAACGGATGGCAGCCATGGCATGACCAACGTCAAGTTGACAATATCGAAAAGCTCGCATTCCATATTTCCAGCTTTCTCGCCAGAAAATAGAGGTCAAGGCAATATATAGGCCTTCACTCAATTCTACCGAGGAAAACGCACATCGCTGCTCCAGACAATGGGTAAAAGGAGCATAATGATACACGCCAGCGGTCAAACCTTTATAATTACCATTAATCAGGTACACTTCTGTTGGGTGTAGATTTCCACTGGATGGATTCATTCTCAGAGCCCAGCGAGACCCAGGCACCTCTTTCCAGACAGACAACCCCATGGATAGTTCCAACAAGGCAGCAATGGTTTGCACAGATACATCGTGAAATGGGACTTCACCAGTGAATAATTCCTCGGCCGCTGCCTCCGGATCCGCTCGAAGAAAGGGAAGTTGAATACGGGGTGCCCCTTGAAACGATCGGAAAGGATCAGGCTGGGTCTCCCAGTCGAGAAAATCAGGTGAAGGGGCAAACTGCTGGTATGCATGCTTTGATTCCTGATGATATGCCCATGGATCTCCTGTCATATCCTTCCCTCCTCTCCTCTTCTGCAAATTCACCCTTAATTTCTAATTGCCTTGACAAGATACAGGTTCGTCCGACAGACTCTTAGCCCCCCTGGTTACCATCTGTTGAATATCAGCACCGGAAGGATACTGAAAAACACGTAACCCGAATTCAGGAAGAGCGGCCAGAAGATGATCAAAAATGTCTGCTTGAATTTCTTCATACCTGGCCCAGGCCGTATCTGCTGAAAAGACATAAATTTGTAGGGGCAACCCTTTTTCAGTAGGCTGGAGTTGGCGAACCAGGAAGGTCATTTTATGGTTCAATTGGGTATTTGCCTTCAAATATGCAGCAACATAGGCTCTGAAAACACCAACATTGGTCTGACGCCTGAAATTCAGGAGAATCTTGGGATCCACCTGCGACTGCGTGTTATATTCTGTTATCTGCAGCTCCTTATCCTCAATATAGCTGCTGATCAAACGATACTGCCTGAACTGCTGTAACATTTCTGCATCGCAAAACCGGATGGAGGCAATATCGATCAACAGGGACCGTTTAATTCTGCGACCACCGGATTCAGACATACCTCGCCAATTCTTGAAGGATGAAGAGATTAACGCATAGGTGGGAATGGTTGTAATGGTCTTATCCCAATTCTGTACCCGTATACAGTTAATCGAAATACTGATTACATCCCCATCAGCCCCATACTGTGGCATTTCTATCCAGTCTCCTATGCGGACCATATCAGAGGTTGTCAACTGAACAGAAGCCACAAACCCCAAAATAGAATCCTTAAAAACAAGCATGGTAATGGCAGTTAACCCACCAAGGATTGAGATAACACCCCATGGGGACTTACCTGTAAAAATGGAAACCAGAAAAATCCCCCCAAGCACGAAGGTGATAATTTTGCAGGCGTCAGTATATCCTCGCAGGCTACTGCCTTTTTGCTTGCTGAGAATTCGATGAATATCTGTTATCGAGGAAAACAATGCTGTCAGGCTGAGCATGCCAACTATTACAAAACCAGCCATGACAAAACGTTTACTCAGGATATACACCGATGATCCATGATCAAAAAACGAATCAAGAGCCAGGGATATGATGGCGACCGGTACAAACCAGCTTACCTTGGTCAACAACCTGTTGCTCGCCAGAGGGTCATCCCAGTGATACTGGTTGTTTTGGATCCATCTGGTAACAAAATGCAGCAAAGTCTGACGAACCAGGATAGTCACAAACAGAGCAAGCAACACCACACCAGCCAAAAAGATACTGGCTGCAGCAAGTTCTGTGTGTTGGACGTTCAATTTTAAAAAAGTTAGTTTCTCTGCCAACCAACCAATGGATATTACTTCATCTATACCAGTCATGGGGTACAATCACCTGTTCTAACAAACCGCCTTGATACAAACACATACCTTTGCACATCAATCAATTTTCTTTTTTATATCTACAACGGGTGTACCGTTGAGTACATCAAAACCCTTTACATGGAGTATGTTTCCTTCCACCCGCAGGACCTGGAACTCTGAAATGGCTATGGGGTTGGGTCGCGCCGGACTCCTTGTGGCAAACACACCATGTAATCCCCTGCTGCGGTCACCTCTTGGGTAAACCTTACGGACAGAACGGTCTGCCTTATGCAGCCAGGACAAAACAACTATGGTTTGTCCAGCCTGTATCCCATCCATAGCATCCAGGTATTTGGGGTCAATTTCTATGGTACCTGTATATTCAGAACAGTCAAAATTTTTAGGGGCCTGTTCCCGGGTATGAATTTCATTATGAACATAGCCTATACATTCCAATTGTGGTATTTGCATGATACCTCACATATATTGTCAAAAATTTAACAGATAGAGAACCTTGCCGAGTTTATGAAGAAACCTCATTATATATTAATATATCTCAGCATATTATTTGCTTTTCTCCCAGGTTGCGGACAGGAGCAGGAACCTCTTGATGCAGGTCCCTACACCTTCAAAAATTCCAGACTCACAGTGGTATTACCTGCCAACTGGTTCCTGGCAAAACTTCCTGGGAGCAACATTCCCTGCGTTCACACAACAATGGATTATGGAATAATTCCCAACCTTCGCCTGGAGAATGTTGTCAAACAGGACCGCCTGGTAACATTATTGGCCAATGTAAAAAATAGCATGCAGCAACGATACCCTGCGTACATAGTATCTTCTGAAATTGAAGAACTGGAGGGCTCAGATGGTAAACTGTACAAAGTGAGGGGCAGACGCATTAACGGTGAAAAAATTCCTGTTGTACATTTTCACTATTTCCTGATTTTCGCTGACGTGACATACCTTGTCACAGCCACCTGCGCAGAACCGGTCTCAAACCAATACGAATCCGTCTTTGACAATATAGTTGTGCAGGCAAGGCAAGCAAGCAGGTAATATTGAGCCCAGGCTTAAAATCACACCAGGTTCATCAACACATCAGCCAATTCTTCGGTGTTATCAACGATTGTATAAGCACCCCTAAAATCATACCCGGCTGTTACCCGGCCCCGTAAAATGATACAGCGAATACCTGCAGCTTTCGCCGCCTGCAACCCCCGAGGGGAGTCTTCAACCACTACGCAATTCGTTGCCCGTTTACCGAGTTTATTCAACCCCAGTATATATGGTTCAGGAGACGGTTTGCTCTGAGCATAGTCTCCATTAGCCAAAACAAAATCAAAATATTGGCGCATATTCAACCGCTGGTGTATTGCCTCAAAATGTTCTTTGTACGAACTGGTTACAACGCCCATCGGCACTTTACCATGCAGTGTTTGCAACAGGTTTTCGACCCCATACAGAGCCAATTGCTGCGCCTGCTCTATCTTTTCACTGTACAATGCATTACGTTGCGCCCGTAACTCTGAAATTTGTTCCTCATCAATACCGATATCAGATAGCAGATGCCAGGCGCCCACATTGCGCTTCAAATACCATTCGAAATAATCTTCTTCTGAAAGTTCAAGGGAATAACGTAGAAGCAACTCTTTATTGGCCAGATAAAACAGATATTCCGTCTCCACCAATACGCCATCGTTGTCCCAGAGAATTCCCTGTAACTTGTCATTTCTATTCATACCACATCACTTGTATACATCCAGTAACGAATCCAGAAGAACGTCTTTTCAACAAAAATCGCAATTCCCTCATAGGAGAAACAGATAAACCTGAAACTCCCTTGTCTTTGTAACTGGGTACAGGATGCCTGAAGTTTTGGCAAGCAGACCGACGCAACGAAGAAGGTAATACGTAAACCAAGTTGATCGTGGAAAAATCAGGTATACCGTTAACAGTTACCAAAAATCATATTATTCCATACGCACAATCTGATCCAGAAGGGAAAAGCGAGAAACAATATTGAGCAGCAGGTAGCTGAGGACAATTGCAGTCAAGAGTCGCAAACTGACGATAACCCAAAGATTTGCCCCGAATATTACAAACAACAGGACATCTTCAATTACAGAATGACAGACCATGAGAAAAGTGCTGATATAAAAAACATCCTGTTTACTCAGATTTCCCCTGTGGGCCTCGCGGATTAGAAGCGATGCACCATAGGTTATGCCCAACAACTGACCAATGATAATGGAAAAAGAGGTGTTCACTTTTTCAATATGCCTCTGTATCAGCGGGGTAGCCTTGAGCAGATCCACGCAAATGATAATACTGCTCACCATGCATACAATCTTAATCGCCAGGTAACAGGAGTGCAGAAAGGAATGTATAAGCAGGTTCCCAAAGGATTGTACCTGCGGACTTTGGGAGATAACAGTATCTGTAACCTCAGGAAAAAAGAAATCAGGGAGAAAAGGAAGAGGAAGCACAGCAATAAACGCAGCTGAGAGTCGTAACACCACCGAATATCTATACGAGACTCCAAGTTTTTTTATAATGGCACTTTCTACAACGAGCGCGTGGCACACACCGAGAAAAATAGCTAAAGTCGTCCATTGATATGCAGACAGCCCAAGGGGAGCAGCAAAAGCAATGCCAGCATATACATTCAGTAAGATACCTCCGGCCAGGGAAATGGACGCCTCAGGTGGTAAATGCAACAGTTTGGTAACAGGGGCGAAAAGAAAACTGACATGCTTGAGAAGATCAAAATAGAGCAACACGTCAGCAATGATATATAGAGGAACCACAAACTTGAGAATAATAACAGCCGTGGACAAAGAAGAGCGCAGACTCTCCTTCAGGAGAGTGACAAGAGAGTGAAACATGGGTGTATATCTAAGGGCTTTTTTACTTTGCAGTTCTCTTTGAGCCCCTGTATGTAAAAGCCTTTGCAATCATTTTATAAAAACTGCCTTTATCAATACCAATGGCTTTGCCACATTGGCAGTAAATTTTATTACTCTGTTGATAGCAGGAAAAGCCCTTGGTAATACGAGCCTTATGACAGCGCAATACCTCACCAGGCCCTATTTTATCGTATTGCCAAAGCTTCTTCTTACAGGCCGCACATCGCAGCGTTAACATGATCGCGGGTCAAATTTTCTGATGGGTTCGTTCCAACTCAACAGGATCATAACATTTATACAGTCGCACTTTACGACTGCGGGGAAATTCACGTTTGATCATTTCCTTTAACAACCTTGGCAAGGTGTCTCTGTTAGATACCACGTCCTGTTGCAGATAACCATCTTCTTTGAGTAAAAATGTCGATGAATCTTTTACAAGAAGAGCTATGGTCCTGTTTCGCTTATAGGACAGAAGTTCAATCCCACCGGGCGGGTCTATGGACGGAAGCATCTGCATAATCTGCTTATGCAGGGTCGCGATGTTAATCAGGGCCATGGGGCTGCCAGAGATCTTCTCTGGATACTTGCGAAGTATTCTCAATAAAAAATTCTATCAATAAAGGATTCCCTGGGAGGAGTAATCCCGTCTTCTATCTTTTCTTCCTCAAACTGATACCCAAGCATACGTAACGTATTATCGTCAAGATAGAGTTTATCTTCATACGCAGCACGGATAGTTCGATCATTGGGATCAACAAGACGGACGGAAAGATACAGCACTCGATTAGTCAACGTATAGGTTGCGAGAACCAAAGCCTGAGCTTTCTGTTTTTGCGCTAGTTTTTCCAACTCTCTGGTCAGCATAAACTCACCCTGTTGATCCAGGATGACCAATTCACCACGCAATTTCAATTCTTTGGCAGTATACGTCCTTGTTACAAACCCTGCTATTATACTGTTTTGCAGGCTGCGTCCAAAATCCGTGGCCTGCTTGAGAGTCTTTTCATCAACAGGCGTGGTTACAAGAACTGGCTGTTCATGCTCACGGGGAAATAATGGCGGTAAACATTGTGCAATAAGCTTTCGGGCAATGGTATCGCCTAAAGCCACCAGATTGACATGCCCGCCAAGCACGGGTTCCAGTCTCGTACCATTTAATCTGCTGCACCCGGAGATACAGGCAAAAAAGATTACCAGAAGAACCGGTACAAAGCATGTGGGAAAAAAGGTGACCTTGCGCATGTCATCTCAATGGTAGCTGCTCAGAGGTAAAAAAGAGAGAGTTACCTCTGTTGCAAGTAACTCAGTGTTTGCTTATCAGATTAATTTCTTTGGCTGAAGTTCCTCGTTGATAATGCCAGAAATCTTTATCATTTATATAATAAATATCCGAGCGGTGCATTATATATTCATTATCATCCTGAATCGAGGTAGTGATAATGACCTCGTAGTGACCATTGATGGTTGAGGTTGCCCGTGCCGCATCCACAGCACCGGCGGTAAGCACGGCAATAATATCATCAGGAGCATGTCGAAATACCACGATTCCTGCGGTAAGAGCAGTGAGAACACCTGGTTGGGGCCATTGATATCTGGCCGAAGCATGATACAGCACCTGAACTTTATACTCCACTAACAGTGTATTTTCTTCAAGTGCAGCCCGGGTTGGCACACCACTTTGGACAAGATGAGAAACCAGCAGATCATTAAACCCTTCATCAAAAGCAAAGGTCCCACCCCCACTGCAGGCATCAGGCAGGCCGCAGGTGTGCTTCACATAGACCGGATCAAGCAAATATCCGCGTTCAATCAGATCGTTGTTAATCTGATGTGCCACATCACCAGCCAAAACGCTCCAATGGTGGGCAGCCTGCATCTTTGCCTGGCTGGTATAAGGGTAGCCGGTTGATTGGGGAATACGTACACATCCTGTCAACGATGACAAAACGAAAAAAATAAAAAGAAAAATTAGCCAGCGCATTGCGCCTCCGACATGGAATGGGTTGAATGTACTCATTATTCTTGTCGGAAGCATTATCCCAAAAATATAGCTCTATTTTCCCCTTTATTCTAAAAATGAATTACAACAGTCCATTGAGTTTACTTTCAATTTCTGCTTGCGGAACGGCTCCAACCACCTGGTCCCGAACTTCTCCCCCTTTAAAGAAAAGCAACGTGGGAACCCCTCGGATCTGGAATCTGGACGCAGTCATCTGGCTCACAGAAGTATCCAGTTTAGCTATGACAATTTTTCCTGCGTATTTCCCGGCAATATTTTCAATAACCGGTGCAATCATTTTACAGGGACCACAGGTCGGTGAGAAAAAATCTACCAGCACAGGAAGATTTGATTCCATGACAACAGCTTGAAAATTTTGATCATTAATATGCCGAACAACTCCTGTCAATGCTGCAGATTGAAGTGACGCCCTGCATTTCCCACATTTTGCCTCTGTATATTCTTTTCCGGCAGGAATCCTGTTTTTTGCACCACAATTGGCACATACGGCAAGAGCTTCAGGCATGTTGCCCTCCTTGTGTACTGATTTTATCCATAAACATACGAACGAACATTGTCTTTCAGTAAAAAATTACAATAAGAAACGGCTTGCATAGAGGCAACCCCACTACTGCAAAATAACCAGGCAAGGCAGGAGATGTATCACTTTTTTCGTAATACTGAAACCAAAACAATGTAACTCTATGTTGCACATAAATGTTTGTCTTTACATATTTTTTTTATCCAGCAAGCATGTAATTCAAGGTGACGGTGATCTTAGCAGGACAGGACTGAACACACAGATGTTCGGATATATAATCCACAAAAATATACCTGAAGCCATGCTGACAAAAAAGTTGACTTTAATTGGATATCACGTATTTTTTACATATACCTTTCCTCAATTATTAATGATATCTTATTATTAGAATGCATATGAATAAACTGACAGCGAGCCAGGAAGATTACCTCGAAGCCATTTACCAGATATCAGAAGAAAAAATGGCTTCCCGCGCCAAGGATATTGCTCAACGTCTTCAGGTCAGGGCCTCTTCAGTCACGTCTGCCTTGCGAACTCTAGGTTCCATGGGGCTGATTAATTATGCTCCCTATGACCTGATAACGTTAACAGAAGAAGGTAAGACCGTTGCCCGGGAAATTGTACGCCGCCATGAAGCCCTGGAACGCTTCCTCACCAATGTACTTGGGATTGCTCCTAAGGAAGCCAGTGAAGCAGCCTGCCGTATGGAACACTCTGTTCCTAAAAACATTGTTAATCGATTAGTCGAGTATTCAGAATATGTAGAGCATTGCCCCAAAGGAGGTGTTACCTGGGATTCAGGATTTGGCTACTACTGCAAAGGTGGTTGTAATGAATCAAGCTGCCAAAGGAAAAAATAGTTTCTTCCGCCTATTACGAAAGACAGCTCAATCTGGCCCCTCATATGACGACGACAGTGTCTTGTGAATGCATTTTGGTCTTCTCTCAATATTTGCAACTCATTACATTACAGCGGCTGTATCTACCTGATTTCACTCACCTCCAAACTGTAACTTACTCAAAGTGTACCAGATCTTTCCGCAAACAGCCTGGCTTACATATGGCCAATAGGCTACGCCAACATATGTATTTCTTTCCTCAAACTCTTTTACAAAAGAATCTTTATCAATCCTTTACCTCGAAACACAGCAATCTTCTGTTATACTTTTTGTATTAAGCTATAATACAAATAGACGCAGCAACAGAAGGGTTAGGTGCAATGAAAGACTTTATTTTAGACAAATTGCATACCTTTTTCCCGTCAATGGCTATTTCAACGGGAGAGGATATGGTTGAAAAGGGGGTGGAAGATGGTAGCCACTTCACGTTACTGACCGATACGAAACGCATCCTTTCCTATGTCCACACTCTCTACCTGGAAGAACGTCTCATTGAAGTGCAAATTGACAGCACCACCAGGCTCTTTTTTGCCACGCTTTGGGATTACCCTCCAACCGTACCCGGCAAAACAGGAGAAGAAGAATCCCCCATTATCCCGCCGGACTATGAAAGTGGAGCGTATCTAACCGAAATGCAGTACCTCGCTCTGTCTCCGCTGGACCCTGTCATCGGTAACATAAGAATTCGTTCGTCTGCTCAACTACTGCTGCGATTCTATACTGGAACTACAGCAGTGGAACTGGGCACTACTTTTATCAAGGCTGACTCGTACCTGGATACACAGTTGCTGATACTGAAGTTTCCGGAAATAGGACGAATAATCCCCAATAACCGTCCTTTTCGTGCAAAGATCCCTTCTCACATCCATATGGATGTGATTATAAACGCTCCAGATAACGGCATACATGGTATAGCCTGCAGAATGATAGATATCAGCACCATGGGCATGCTGATCGAACACGATGGGCTCGATGAAAACATCCAGGAGGGAGATAAAGCATCAATCCTCATTCATACCGATAACATGGAAGAAATACGCGTCACTTGCACCATACGCCATTTTGCGCGTATTCGTACCAAATCGGGATACAGTAATGTGTGTGGCATGCAATTTGACCTTGAAAGCAGAGCTCTGGCCAGTCAGATCGAAATCTTATTTTCCAGAATTCAGAGAGCCTTCCTGCGCTCCCTGTCGTCTAAGACTGCAGGAAACAATATTCCACTCATGTTATAATAGCCATCGGTATACTTGGGAAGAGGTTACGTCTGCCCGTTCACCTGTTTAAAACCTGTCACACAATTTTTTAGATGAGCAAAACAATACCATCGGGAATTTTTATCACTGATCTGGACGGTACGCTATTAACCGACACAAAAACCATCCGTCATCAGGAATTTGCAAATCTTTACAGACTTCAACGGAAAAATATATGTATAGCACTGGCAACCGGCCGTTCCTGGTATTCTTTGCAGCGATTGCTTGCCACTGACAAGCGCCTTCAGGAAAATTTCAGACAAACAATTGATTATGTCATTTTCTCAACAGGTGCAGGAATCATAGATTTTGCCACCGGGGAAATATTGATATCCCACGCCCTTTCCAGTGACGAGACGTTGGCAATTTCACAACACCTCGAACATCTTCAGGTGGATTATATGGTACATGCACCAATCCCCCACACTCATCAAATGTACTATCGGGCACGCAAAGGGGGTGGAGCTGATTTTCGTCGAAGAATCAAGATGTATAATGATTTTGCCGTACAGCTGCCTGCGCTTACCAGGGAAATATGCCGTGACCTTGGAGGGGCGACCCAATTACTTTGTATTGCTGATAAAAATCGAGGTCCTCAGCTTGCAAGAGACCTTATGGAAAAACTACATCAATTCAGCGTCATCAAAGCTACTTCGCCGTTAGATCATGAGTCCATATGGATTGAAATTTTTCATAAAAAAAGCTCAAAATCTGCAGCAGTTCAATGGTTGGCAGAGAAATTGGGAGTTGCACAGGAATGTGTGTGCGGTGTTGGCAATGATTACAATGATGAAGATTTGCTTCAATGGACAGGCTCTGGATATATTGTCACCAACGGCCCTGATATATTGAAAACCATGTACACCGTGGTTGCCTCCAATAATGATGGCGGAGTATCTGAAGCAGCTGAATTATGGATGCGAAAAATGCACTTTTCCTTTTAGGGTTGAAAAAATGCTGATTTCCGTCTAATTCCCAAGAACTACATTGTCGTATGAACAGTCACACTGAAAAATATTCCATCCCCACTTACATTGCATTGTAACACACTATTAAAGGAGCAAAAAACATGTCTCAAGCAGATGGCCCCAAAGGCGCTATTCTCCAGCGCGACAAAAAAACCTATGCCATTGTACCTCGTATTCCAGCCGGCGTTATCAAAAGGGAAGATCTCAAGGCAATTTCAGATGTTGTTGATAAATATGACATCCCAATTGTAAAAATCACCTCCGGCCATCGCCTCGCCCTTGTTGGCATGACAGAAGAACAGATTCTACCCATCTATGAAGATTTGGGAATGGATGAAGGCAAAGCCGTTGAACTTTGCCTCCATTATGTACAGGCATGTCCTGGAACCGATGTATGTAAATTTGGTGTTCAGAATTCTCTCGGCTTTGGAATTGAGATTGAAGGAATATTTACCGGGATTGAGCTGCCTGCCAAATTCAAGGTAGGGGTTTCCGGCTGCCCTTTTCTGTGCGCAGAAAGTCTGGTTCGCGATCTTGGCCTTATCGGCAAAAAAAAGGGCTGGACCCTGGTATTTGGAGGAAACTCAGGGCGCCAGGTGCGCAAGGCAGATATACTGGCAGAAGATCTCAACGAGGAAGAAACCATTGCACTTGCCAGAAAATGTATTGAATACTACGCAGCCAATGCCAAGAAAAAAGAACGAACAGGAGCCTTTGTGGAACGCATCGGCATTGATGAATTGAAAAAAGCCGTCCTCTAATCAGGATGTTTTACGAGCATATTTTGCAGGCAATGCGAGGCATAGGACATGCAGCAGCAGTGAGTGGCTGCAGCTGTCCGGCAATAAAGCAGACACTGTAAAATCTGTTTGCCCCGAAGGGGGATTTTTTTCTGGCAGGGACCAGTTCCCTGCCAGTTTTTACCCTTCTTCAGGTTGTTCAAATCTCTATGGTATTTTTCCCCCTGGATTTTGCGAGATACAGGGCTTTATCCGCCCTATCCACAATCGTATGACTATCTTCTTCTCCCTGTGGGCAGGCTGATGCAACACCTACACTAACGGTAACCCTGTTGCCCACAGAAGACGCAGCATGTTCAATAGCCAACATATGCAATCTGTGCTGGATCTGTTCCGCTACATAGAGGCCTCCGGCATCGTCAGTGTCAGGAAGAATACAGGCCAGCTCTTCACCTCCGTAGCGGGCATAAAAATCACCGGCGCGCGTCAGAGTTTCAGGAAAAATGGCCACAAGCCTCTTCAGACAGTCATCACCGGCCAAATGTCCATAATGGTCGTTATACTTTTTAAAATCGTCAATATCGATCATGAGTAAAGTTACGGGTGCATGCAACCTTCTGGCTCTTTTCCATTCCTTGTCCAGGGTTTCATCAAAGGCCCGCCGATTAGGTATACCTGTAAGGCCATCAGTCAATGAAAGGCGCGCCAGGGTATCTTTCTGTTGTTTTAATTCAATATGATTTTTCACCCGCAGCCGAACAATGCCAGCATTGAATGGCTTGGTTATATAATCCACTGCACCCAGCTCCAATCCCCTGGTTTCATTTTCAACTTCATCCATGGTTGAAATAAAGATAACGGGAATATCCTGGGAGAGCGAGTTGGCTTTTATCTGTCGGCACACCTCATAGCCATCCATCCCCGGCATCATGACATCCAGGAGAATAAGGTCTGGCAAATCGCTGTTGCTCAAAAGCTCAAGAGCAGACATGCCATCTCTTGCCACCCGCAGTTCATATTCTTCACCAAGGGTTTGAACAAGAACATGAATATTGGTAGGACTGTCATCTACAATCAGAATTTCACCTTTACGAGGGCCAGGGGGTGTTTTGCTCATATATGCGCTGCAGGTTGAAGTTTCTGTTTAATGGTGGCTATGGTCTCAACTGCTTCAGGATATTCAAATCCATCAATCTGCCGTTGTAATCGTTTCACCAGTACATCTATTTTTCTTCCTGACAACATGGCGCGTACTTCTTGCAAAAGCGTCTCAGGAACGATGCGCTGCTGTTGAAGAATAGTACGAAGATCGGCTAATCGCTGTTGTACCTCTTCCACATTATGTTTTTGTTCTCCGATTCCATTCTGCGCTTCGTGCATATTCTCATCGAGTCGCTCAAGGCAAGCCATGGTTTCATCATATACTTTTTCAAATTGTTTCCAGCCTGTGCTGGAGTCCGATTTCAAATTCTGCTCAAACTCAGCGGCGGAATTATGCAAGGAAATGGCGCCTATATTACCAGCTGCACCTTTAATTGTATGAATATGTTTGGCTGCCTGCCTATATTGTGATTGCTCTATATTATCGTGGATGACTGGTTTTATTTGCCTGAATTCAGATGTAAAAACATGCAGGGCTTTGCGAAGGGCTGTCCAGCTGCCGCCCATACGTTGTACAGCGCTTTGCAAATCAAATCCAGGTAATTCGAATGGTGAACCTGTCCCGTAATCGGGTTGCAGAGACACAACATCATTCTCCACATGTTGGCCGCCTGAAGGAGTGATCCATTTTGTCAGGGTTGTGATGAGCGCTTCAGGATCAATGGGCTTTGCAATATGATCGTTCATACCTGCCGCCAAACAGGCCTCCTTATCCTGAATCAAAGCCGCAGCAGTCATTGCAATAACAGGCAGGTTCTGCTGGTGCTTGAGTGCACGGATATGTCTGGTAGTTTCATATCCATCCATTACGGGCATCTGCAGATCCAAAAGAATAGCGTCATAGTTTTCAGCATCTATGCATTCCAATGCTTCCTGCCCATTGTCGGCCGTGGTAACATGAAGCCCCAGACTCTGCAGCAACTCGCCGGCGACCTGCTGATTAACCTTGTTATCTTCCACCAGCAATACCCGAGCACCGGCAAACATATAGCTGCGACCTGGATCTTTGGTGGTGCTTTCCTGAGAGAGTCCCCTCACGGTACAACTGTTTCGTTGCTGCAAATCAATTATTACATCAAATAGCTGTGATGATGTGTGGGGCTTATCAATCAGCACATCAGCATGAACACCTTCCTGCATGGACCTGGCCAACTCCCTTCCCATACTGTTAACAGGCACAATTGCCGGGAGATATCCAATCCCTGCCTGCTCGTAGGCATTCCGGGCAAGACGAACGATTTCAAATCCATTCATGCCTTGAAAATTCCAGTCAACAATGAGCAACTCATATGGGTGCTGTTCCAGGATGGCCTTATCAATCTCAGCCTGACATTCTGCTGCCGAGACGGCTTCGGTAACTTCAAAATCCCAGGAATCCAATATCTGCCTGAGCACTTGCCGGGATGAATCCTGGGAATCAACAAGCAGAATTCGCATCCCTCGTAACCTGGCGGGATCCCTGTAAAAAGGTATATCGTGTCTAGCTCTCAAAGGAACTGAAAAATGGAATGTACTTCCCTTTCCCCCCTCGCTTTGAATACCGATTTGCCCACCCATTAATTCAACTATTTTCTTGCTGATGGATAAACCAAGGCCTGTACCACCAAATTGGCGGGTGGTTGAACCGTCAGCTTGCTGGAAAGCCTGAAAAAGCTTTTCCTGATTTTCTGATGAAATACCAATCCCTGTATCCTGCACGGAAAACTTCAGCCAGATTTCATCACCTGAACTGGCAACCCGGGCAATGGCAACCCGTATTTCCCCGTGTGTTGTAAATTTTATGGCATTCCCCACCAAATTGCTCAGTACCTGCAGTAACCGCAACTGATCTCCTTCCAGGTACTGAGGGACATCCGATGCAACATCAAACAGAAAAACAAGTCCTTTTTCCTCTGCTAATATAGAAAACAAATCACTTATACTTTTCAATAGGTCATCTATGTAAAAAGCATCCGGCTCAAGGTGCAGATAACCAGCTTCTATTTTTGAATAATCAAGAATATCGTTGAGAACATGGAGCAGGGCCTTTGAAGACGAATCAATCTTTGCTATGTAATCCTGCTGTTTTGGAGAAAGTTCAGTATTCTGCATCAGATGTGTCAAGCCGATTACCCCGTTCAAGGGAGTACGTATTTCATGGCTCATATTTGCCAAAAATTCGCTTTTGTGACGGCTGGCAGCCTCGGCTTCTTCTTTGGCACGAATGAGTTGGTGCTGGGCTTCCTTATACTGAGTGATATCTGCAATGGAAATAACAACCTGATTTTCGTCCCCTGCCGAACTGGAGAAAAGACGGACATTCAGTTGCCCCCAAAATTCAGTACCATCTGTACGTAAATACAGCCGTTCCAAATCCACAGTTACCAGTTCGAGATTACATATGGCAAACAGTGTCTGGTTACTGGCATGCCTCTGGGATGGATGAACCAGTATTGGGTAATCCAGGCCGATCATGGAGTCGAGAGGCCGGGCAAACATTTCAGCTGCCCGTTTGTTTGCAAGGGTTATAACACTCTGACGGTTGACGAGCAGGATGGCAACACTGGCTGTGTCCAAAACATGCTGCAACAGTGCTCCGTGCCTTGCACTTTTTCTGTTTGCCTCCTCCAGGGCATTCTGTGCCAGTCTTCGATCTGTAACATCATGTATGATGGAAAAAAGTTTAACAGCTCCCTTCACAGATATGGGGGTGACATAGACCTCCACATCCCGAATTTCTCCTGAAGCCAGCTTGTGTTTAAAAAGAAAATAGTTGGTCTGTTCAGCCTTGGCCCGTTCCCTTTCTTTATCCACCAGCTCCTTGGGTAATATGTTGATATCATTAATCGACAAACCAGTGAGAATATCTTCAGGGTACTGGTAGAAATTAATGGCGGCCTGGTTTGCGGCAAGGATAGCGCCTGTATCGGGATCAATCAGCAACATCACGGAATGATTACGTTCAAAAAGTTGCCGGAATTGAGATTCACTTTCTGCAAGTTTTTGTTCATTTATCCTCGCTGTTGTCACATCCCTGCTTGTTCCGACTACACGAATCAAGCGCCCGTGCTCATCATATTCTGGATATACCGCAGTCTTAATATATCGGATCTGCTTATCTGGTAAAACGATCCTGAAAACAAAATCTTTAGACTCTTTTGAATGAAACTGCTCAACAAGCTGTTGCTCTGCCATTGCAGTATCTTCAGGATGAATTCTCTCAAGCCAGAATTCATAGGAAAGGATCTTCTGGCGCTCCTTTTCTGGAACTCTGTATAAATCAAACATACGTTCGTCCCATACCAAAGTATTCCGGGTAACATCCCAGACCCATATACCCATGGCAGCTGCCCGGGTAGCCATTTCCAATCTGTCCAGGGTGGAACGTAACTGTAAGGCAATTTCTTTTTGATCTGTTATATCTCTCCAGGCAACCAAAAGCACCCGTTCACCCTCCATGACAATGGGTGCTATGGAAACATCTGCCCAAAATATCTCGCCATTAAAACGTTTATGCATCCATTCGTATCTGTTGGTTCCCGCTTCCATGGCCTGTGCCATCTTTTCACTGGCAGCATTGGCAGAAGGGGAATCGTTTGCCTGATACTTCGGACAAAATCTGTTCGGCGATTCTCCTATTATCTGATTTCTGTCTCCCCTGAGTATCGTTTCAGCTGCTCTGTTGCAGTCAACAATAATCCTGTCATGCAACTCTACTATCAGCATCGCATCCGGAGAGTGCATAAACAAAGTATGAAAACGTTCCTCACTTTCTTTGAGTCGGGTTATATCGCGTACGATTTTTGAAGCGCCAATGATATCGCCATCGGTATCATAGAGAGGAGAGATAGTCAGAGAAACAGTGACTGTTTTCCCATCTTTACGCACACGTTGTGCCTGATAATGGGTCAGGGACTGCCCTTCTGCAATCAAAGCAAGAATACGCAATTCTTCAGCCAGATCGGCATCGGGCAATAGAATGGCAACACTCTCCCCCATGGCCTCGTCTTCCGTGTAGCCGAAGAGTACTTCTGCACCTTTGTTCCAGCTGGTTATGATGCCTTCAAGAGATTCGCTAAAAATTGCATCATCAGAAGACTCGACAATGGTAGCCAACTGTTGCAGACGTGTTTCAGCAGATTTTCGTTCGGAAATATCGCGAGCCGAAGCATAGAGATATTTTTTGCCCTCCAGTTCTATGCTTTTGGCATTAATTTCCACGTCAATAAGAATGCCATCTTTTCGCCGGTATCTGGTTTCAAAAGCCTCGGCTTCATCATGAAAACGATTCATCCACACACGTAATTCATCGGATGGAATGACTGCCTCCCAATCAAGAACGCTCAGCCCATGCAATTCGTCTGGAGCATAACCCAGCATACGTGCAAATGAATGGCTGAATTGAACGACCTTTCCAGACTCATCAAGCACATGAATGCCATCGGTGGCTGTATCAAGCAGTGTCTGCAAACGGGTAGAAATATTTTTTATCTGAGTAACGTCGAAGAAGGTAACCAGATACAGCGTTTCGTCGGGAGAATCCAGCCTGGTCCGGTTCATCTGAACGACCCGCAACGATCCGTCTTTACAGTATATTTGTCTTTCCAGCACAGTACTTTTGTTATTCTGGCCATGTTCCGGTTGGGTAAAAGATTCACTTGTGACTTTTTCACGGTAGACAGGGTCAGGAAATGCCTTCTCCATCCACGCCGTCATGGTGGGAATTTCATCAGCTGTATACCCAAACATCTGTATGAAAGCAGGATTCAGATAGTCCACCTGTTCCTGTAAGTTATACAGTAAGATCGGAATTGGAGAGGCATCAATCAGGGCCCTCATCCGCTGTTCGCTGTGGCTCAATGCCAACATGTTTTTTTTCAGTTCAGTGATATCCTGGACAGTGCCTATAGCCAATAAAGGCGCTCCCTGGGCATCAAATTCTATTTCTGCACGTGCATGCACCCACTTTACCTGGCCATTGACAATAATCCGGTGCTCCAGGTCATAAGGAGAACCTGCCAGGGCTTCAAACCATGATGTTTTCACCTGCTGCAAATCGTCAGGATGAGTGCAGGAAAAAACCAGATCCAGAGAGGGGGAAACATCTTTGGCCAGTCCAAAAATAGCGTGTATTTCTTTTGACCAGGTGCTGACGTTGTCAACTAAATCCAATGCCCAGCTTCCGATCTTGGCTACATGCTGTGCAGTCTCCAATTCTTTTTCCCTCTGTTCCACAAGGGTGAGACTTTCCTCCAGCATTTTTGTACGACTATCCACCTCATTTTCCAGGCTGGCATTCATCTTTCTCAACTCCAGCTCTCTTTCAGCCAGGGCATCAAGCATGGCATTGAATTCCCTGGCCAGGCCTGTTACCTCATCATTGCCAGAAACATTGATCCGTGTTTCAGGATCCTCATTCTTTACCTGATCAATGGTTTTCTGAATCGCATACAATCGTTTTGTCAGGTTTCCTGCAATTAGCCAGGCAATAAGAATACCGCTTATAATGGCCACCAGCGTGTACAGGATGCCTTCATGCACAATACGTTGTATTTCTTGCATGCTGCGTTGCCTGCCAATTCCCACACGCGCCCAGCCAACCTGGGAATTGTTCAACATAACAGGCAGAGTCACGTCAACCAGACTACTGCTCATGTGAACAGGATCAGCTTCTGGAGTAACTGGCATATTAAGAACCTTAAGCCCTATCTTACTGCTATCGGTGTGCGCCAGAATCTTACCAGACAAATCAGTCAACATGGCAAAGTCAAGATCAGGATAATGCTCCTGTATGGTCACTATTTCCTGTAATCCCGAATAATCTTTGGCTGCCAGCCATCCTGCAGAAGAGGTGACAAGGGTATGGGCAAGAGATATGGTGTGTTCGGCCTGGTGCTCATAAAACATACGTTTCTGTCGCCAGGTGAGATCCAGAATAAATAACGACATCAACATGGCGTGAATCAGTGCAACCCCAAAAATAAGTTTATTACGAAAGCTCATGACATTATCTTTTAACCATTACGGTTGGACCAAATTGCCAGGCCACAATAACTATGTAAACGAAAGGAATTACACCAACAGCATCATCATCATTGTGTAAAGGGCACCTGAAAAGGAAAGCTGTCTTCGATATATATGGTTTGTACATTTTACTAAAGCTGTAAGACGCAGGTGTGCATTTGCAGCGATTTCATGTAAGGTTGGTGGAAAACAACTATCAAATGCTTATCTGACACTATCGAGCGCTCCATACTCTTTCTCCCGTATCCCTCTGACGTTTTGTTCAAATTCCTCCATAAACCTTCTGATCACGTCATAATGAGAATTATCAGCTCGATGGAATTTTGCTGTTTCCATGGTGGATAGGATATACCTGCCCGAAGAGGTTTCATGTAACAGATAAAGTGCCTTCTGCAGGCGGTGCTTCAGCTCAGGAGCAATATCCTTCCTGGCCATCACCGAATTATTCAACAGTGATTCAGTCTGCCACTGAACCTGCAAATACCTGGCTTTCTCAGGATGTTTTTTCTGAAAAAGTCTCCAGGGAGACGGCCAGGTTGCTCCGGCAGCACTTTCACCAAGAAAAACATGCATAATAGACGATTCCTGTGAGCCTACATACGTGTTGTGTATGTCTTGATGAATATCAATGCCATGCTGATACAGAAAATATTGCGGCATCACACAGCCGGCAAGAGCTGTGGGTGCAGGGTAGCTGACAGTTTTCCCTTTCAAATCGGTAACATGCTTGAGGCCGCTGTCCTTACGGGTGATAAAAATACCTCTAAAATCCTCGGGATTGCCTGCCATGGCTATAACGTCATAACCCGCTTCCATTGCCTCAAGGGTCTGCCAGGGGTTGGGAAGTAAAAATTCAATTTTTGCCTGACGAATTTTTTTTTCAAATGCGGCATAATCGCGGGAAGCTTCCAGAGTGAAACTGGCGTCGGGAACCGTGTTGTTCAAATAATCCATCAAAGGCTGGTAAACCTGCGACAGTTTGACCGGATTATACAATGGATGAACAGCGAAACGGTACGATGGAGATTGCGATGCAGCAGCTGGTTCCGGACCTTCTGAAGAATACCTGGGACCGACTGATTCTTCAGGTTGCTTGCAGCCCGCATAAAATATGACCGATATAACGAGTACCCCTGCCAGAAGAAGAGACCGCGGCATTACTCCTCCCTACGGTTATTTTTTTCTTTTTTTCAGTTCCGGGTAGAGTTTGTCTGCACATTGCGGGCAGAGCGTATGGGTAAAACGCGCCTCAGAGTGCCGGCTGATATACGCTTCCAGATTATTCCAATAGCCCTGGTCATCACGAATCTGTTTACAGTGTGAACAAATGGGGAGAAATCCCTGCAGCACCTTAATCTCTCGCAGTGCTTTTTCGAGTTGCTTCTTCTGGCGGACAAGCTCATCCTGCTGTCGCTTCAACTGCAGGAGATTACGCACACGTGCCTGGACAATCACCAGATCAAAAGGTTTGCTTATATAGTCGAGAGCTCCGAGGGATAGCCCATATTCCTCGTCTTCTGTGGAATTTTTAGCAGTTATGAAAATAATCGGAATATCGTTAGTATAAGGCGAAGACTTGAGTCTTCTGGTTACCTCATACCCGTCCATTTCAGGCATCATAACATCAAGCAGGATCATATCAGGCTTTACCTGTTCATGGACAAATTGCAAGGCGGAAGAGCCATTACTTGCAATACGAATATCGTAGTGGGTCCCCAATGCTTCACTCAGTACATGCAGATTGGAAGGACTGTCATCAACTAAAAGTAATAATGGCTTCTTACTGTCGTCCATAAAGAGGAAAGAACTTTGTCATCCCTTGATTGCAGGGCCGCGAAAAAAAAATCAACCTGGGTCTTTGATCTACTGATAATTGTAAGGAAAAAGGCAACAAAATGTCAAAGTCTATAATGAATCACAGAGATAACCTGCTCACAAACCAAGAGCAATCGCGCACATTCTTTTTCCTGGTGTGTTTTCAGTAGATATGAGAAACTAAAAGAAAAAACAGGCTGTTTTTCCGTAGGAAAGCTCCTTCTCAAGCGTACCATCTCTGCTGCCGGCCTGCTCGGGATTTCCTGTTGCATTCTCGACCTTGCAGTGTCGTTTCAACCCCAATTAGAGAGGCGAAGGACAACAGCAATGCATACACCCTCTTCCGAAAGTTCTACCATTCAAGCATCCGGATGTCCTTTATCTGATACATGTAAACCGAATTGCGGCTCCAGCCTCAGTAACGAAGATATCTGCGAGGTCGCTTCCAAACTGGCCATGGAACTGGATCCGGCAGCCAGGGAACGTCAGTTTACCTTGGATAGTTCCCTTGAGCGCGACCTGGGCTTTGACAGCCTGACAAAAGTTGAATTCCTCACACGTCTCGAAAAAATATCAGGGATAGCCCTCGGAGAACAAACGCTTGGCAGCGCCGAGACCTTGCGGGATATTGCAAGGGCAATAACCCAACATGTTCCCAGCCAGGAGCAAAACAATCTGGACCAGCAACAAATCCATACATCTCCCAGACAGACTGGAATTGCCCACTCAGCTCGAACCCTGGTGGAACTGCTGAACCTGCAGGCAGATGCACTACCGGAACAGGTGCATCTCATCTATTACCTACAAAAAGACTCTCCCGTTACACTCAGCTACGGAGAACTCAGAAAACAGGCTCGTACCATAGCTCAGGGGCTACAGGATCATGAGGTGCAGCCAGGTGCCCGCGTCGCCCTGATGCTCCCAACGGGACTGGATTATTTTTTCTGCTTTTTCGGTATCCTCATGGCAGGTGCAGTTCCTGTGCCTTTATATCCACCTGCACGCCCTTCTCAAATTGAAGATCACCTGCGCAGGCATAACCACATTTTAAACAACTGCCAGGCTGAACTGTTGATTACCTTTGCAGACGTCATTCCCCTGGCTCGATTTCTCAAGGCCCAGGTATCATCACTTCGGGAAATCTTGACAGCTGCTCAGTTACAATCTGCAGAATCTTCCTCACCTACATCCCTTCCGCACATCCAGCCTGAGCACACCGCTTTTCTCCAATATACCTCGGGCAGTACGGGGATACCCAAAGGGGTTATCCTTACCCATTCCAACCTGCTGACCAACATCCGGACAATGGGCCGTGTCATCCAGGCAGGTCCCCACGACGTCTTTGTCAGCTGGTTGCCCTTGTATCACGACATGGGCCTGATAGGAGCATGGTTAGGCAGTTTGTACCACGGCTGTGAACTGGTGATCATGTCGCCCTTATCCTTCCTTGCCCATCCTGAACGCTGGCTGTGGGCTATACACCATCATAAAGGGACTCTCTCTGCCTCACCAAATTTTGGTTACGAATTCTGCCTGAACAAAATCGATGATCAGCGCCTAGAAGGGCTGGACCTCAGTTCATGGAGGATGGCATTTAACGGAGCAGAGCCGGTCAGTCCGCAAACAATCCGACGATTTGGCAAACGTTTCAGTAAATATGGATTTAAATCCACGGCCATGTCACCGGTGTATGGCCTTGCTGAATCGAGTGTCGGTCTTGCTTTTCCGCCTCCGGATCGCGGCCCATTATTTGACACCGTTCAACGGCACGCTTTCTTACAGCGGGGAAAAGCACTGCCCGCACCACCAGAGGAAAACAAACCACTGGTATTTGTTTCCAGCGGACGTGTATTGCCTGGCCATCAGTTGCGCATTGTTGATGCCAATGACCATGAGCTTCCAGACCGACGAATCGGCCATCTACAGTTTACCGGCCCTTCTGCCACCAGTGGATATTACCGCAATCCTGATAAAACCAAAGAACTTTTCCATGGAACCTGGCTGGATTCAGGAGATCTCGCCTATATGGCAGATCAGGAACTCTATCTGACCAGCCGGGTTAAGGATATCATAATCCGTGCTGGGCGTAACATTTCTCCCTATGAGCTTGAAGAGGCTATTGGTGCTATTAAAGGTATTCGGAAGGGATGTGTGGCGGTTTTTGGTGTTATTCATCAAGCCACAGCGACGGAACGACTCATTGTACTTGCAGAGAGTCGTGAAAAGGATCCGGTGGCGCTGAAAACACTTAGGCAAAAAATAATACATCGTAGTGTGGATATTTTAGGCATGCCCCCTGATGAAGTTATCCTGGCCCGGCCCGGATCAGTATTGAAAACATCAAGTGGTAAAATTCGTCGAACTGCCAGCAAAGAGCTTTATGAAAAAGGACAAATAGGCCGTCCACCGCGGGCACTCTGGATGCAACTGATGAGCATGACGCTGCGTAGTATTCTTCAGCAAGGCAAACAGGCTTTGCGGCTAATGGCGACTTCCCTGTATGCCGCATATTGCTGGCTACTCTTTGGAGTACTCTCGCTCATGGCTGCATGTCTGGTGTTTATTCTGCCCGGTAAAAAATTCTGCTGGTACATAGCACGTATGACGTCGCGCTTACTCGCCAGACTCACAGGGACAACCATCAGCGTAAAAGGTAGAGAGCATATCAACCTTCAAAAACCCAGAATCCTGGTAGTCAATCACCAGAGTTATCTTGACAGCCTAATCCTCATGGCAGTTCTCCCAGGCCACTTCAGCTATGTAGCCAAAGCGGAATTAGCTAAAAATACTTTGCTTCGATTTTTCCTACGTCGGCTCAATGTCATTTTTGTTGAACGTTTTGAAAGCATGAAAGCCCTTGCTGATGCTAAACGAATTAATGAACACGCTGCCAGGGGAAACACGATATGTATTTTCGCAGAAGGCACATGCAAACGCATGCCAGGCCTTCTGCCATTTCATATGGGAGCATTTTTGATTGCAGCAGAAAATACAATGGAAGTGCTCCCCCTGACCCTTCGCGGAACAAGATCCAAACTGCGTTGCGGCTCCTGGTTTCCAAGAGCAGGAAATGTGCATCTCCATATCGGAGCCCCTCTTTCTCCGAAAGGAAAAGACTGGCAAGCGGCGTTAGATTTACGTAACCGGACCAGGGCATATATCCTGCATCACTGTGGTGAGCAAGACATGGATCAACAACCCCTTGAGGTCGAACCATGAACAATTCCCTCAAGACAAATCCTATGACGTTGATCCAGGGGCAACGGTTGGAAGCATCACATGGTACTCTACATCAGAGACACCCCTCAGAGTTAGGCAGATATATCACACGACTGTGGGTGATAACAATTCGCATTGAAATATCAGGAGCGAGGAAAGCAAGAGCTATCCAAAAATTGCGCAGGATTATGCGTTGAAAGGTCAACGGGATGAGATAATGTATTTTTCCGTTCCCCTTACCCCAATATTTTACCCTATCTTGATCTACTCAAGCCACAAAGATAATTTGCTCCAAGGGCATTGTTTGGCTACCATACATAGTGTGGTCTTCTTTCTGGCAACTATCGTTAACAAAAACCGTTTCACAGGAAAATGATATGCATATAGTGATAGTCGGCGGTGGAGCCATTGGCAGGTTTTTTGGGGCCTATTTCTGCAAAGGAGGCAATCAAGTAACCTTAATTGATACCAATTCAGAAGTTGTAGATGAACTGAATAAAAACGGAATCGGCCTGGTCAGATACATCGGTGGGCCACAGGATACTGAGGAGCACTTTTCTGTCTGTGCAGATACTGATGGTAAAAAAATCCAGCAATGTGACCTGATTCTGCTTACAGTGAAATCATTTGCAACCAGATCGGCTGCTGAAAATGTCGCACATCTGGTACGACCGGAAAGTCCCATTATTTTCATGCAAACCGGACTGGGAAACCAGGCTATTTTACGAGAGATGTTTCCAGCGCAAGCCATCCTTGCAGGTTTGACATTCGTTTCAGCAACAGGCCTTGGAAATGCAAAAATACGACAGGGGCGTAGTGGAACGACCTATCTTGGTGAACTCGGTGCAGTCGGAGAACTCGCAGGCCAAGTGACTCCCAGGCTGGAAAAAATCTGCAAGGTATTCACCGAGAGCGGGATCGAAGCCCGATGTTCAGGCCGGATAATCGGCAGATTATGGGGTAAGGTCATCACCTATGCGGCGCTGAACAGTCTCACTTCCATCTTGCGTGTTCCCAATGGAAAACTCCTGGAAGACACAGAATCTCTACAGCTTGCAAGGGAACTGATTGCCGAGGGAGAGGCTGTGGCCCAGGCCCGGGGGGTGGAACCGTTTGTAGATGACCTGTTCGAACAATTTCAACAAATATGCAAAGAAAGTTCAAACAATCTCTCCTCCATGTTACAGGATATCATCAACAATAAAAAAACTGAAATTGATGCGCAAAGTGGGACACTGGTAAAGTACGCTGAAAAATTTGGGATGCAGGCACCGAGGCATGCAATGATGACTTCAATCCTGCATCTCCTTGAAAAATGGTCTGTAGAACCGTAATGATGAGTTAGTACCTTCCGGGGAAATACAGAAAAGACAACTCAACATCAATGCTCTCTGAACAACATTGCAAATGGCACTCGTTGCCTTATAAAATTTGGTGACTGGAGGTAATGAGATGGATGATTGTCGTAAGATACTCATAGCGGTGAATGATTCTGATGACGCTCTCCGCGCAGTAAAATATGTTGGCAATTTCATGAAGAATATCAATTCATCAGGATACCACCTCATCCATGTTTTTCCTGATCCCCCTCCCGATTATTACAGTCAGGGCGGGACGTTGGATGCGTATAAGGCAATCATGGAAAACCAGGGTGAGGCTGCGCTGGATCTGGCAATAAAAACCCTGCGTAAATACCATGTACCAATGGATAAAATCACAAGCGATATCCAATTGGCAGATGGCAGAACCATTAGCGATGCCATCCTCGAGGCCCGAGAAAAATGCGGTTGTGGCACTCTGGTAATCGGTAAACGGGGCATCAGCAAGAACGAAGAGTTTCTATTCGGCTCTATCTCCAATACACTTTCCCGAAAGAGCCGCGGTTTTACGACCTGGGTTGTGGGGTAGCCGGTGCCCCTTAGCCCCCCCTGCAATATCACACAGATTACATTGCACATTATGGCAAAGGACAAGGAAAAAGGGATCCTCCCTGTCCTTTATTTTACGCGTTTACCGCTATCTTTATATTTTAAAGCTACCCACAATAATTTTCAATTTCTCCGCCAATTGCTGCAGATCAGACGCGCTTGCGCTCACCTGCTGACTGCTTGTTGAAATTTCCGATGAAGCAGAATTAACCGAGGCAATATCCTGGCTGATGGTTACTGCCACAATGGAACTTTGACTCACATTTTCGTTTACTTCCGTCATGCCATGAGATGCCTGGGCAATGTTGTCTGCAATCTCCTGGGTTGCAGCGCTTTGTTCACCTACGGCGGTGGAGATTATTGCTACGATTTCATTGATTTTATTAATTACTTCTGAAATCTGATCAATTTCGTCAACAGTGGTCGTGGTGGTGCTTTGCATATCTCCAATTTGCTGTTTAATGTCCTGTGTGGCGGCAGCTGTCTGTCTGGCCAGTTCCTTGATTTCATTGGCAACCACAGCAAAACCTTTACCAGCTTCACCGGCACGGGCCGCCTCAATGGTGGCATTGAGAGCCAGCAAGTTTGTCTGGTCTGATATTTCGGTTATAGTTTCAGTGACTTTGCCGATAGCCTGAGCAGCTTTACCCAGTTCAGCCATTTTGGCTGACGTAGATGCAGCCTGTTCCACGGCAGCAAGAGAAATGGAATGTGCCTGGTTTGCATTGTTAGCTATTTCACCAATGGTTGCTGTCATTTCTTCCGCTGCGCTGGCAACCATGGATGTGTTCGTGGTCGACTGTTCCATGGCGGCTGCCACATTATTCAAGTTTGTTGTCATTTCTTCAGTTGCGGCTGCCACATTGTCTGCTCGCTGGGAGGTATCTGAAGAATTGTCCGACATACTCCTTGCAATCGATGATAGTTCACCCGAAGACCTGTCTATTGAATGTGTATTTTCTGCAATATTTCCGATAATACCCTGTAATTTATCAATAAATATATTAAACCATTTTGCCAGCTCACCAATCTCATCCTTCGCGGATACATTTAACCGCATTGTGAGGTCACCTTCTCCATGGGCAATGTCTTGTAACCCTGCCACAGCGCTATTCAAAGGAACGGTGATACTGCGGCTGAACCATAGTACGCCACCACACACAACTACCATAGCAATACAGGTAACGAGCAAAATGGAATTACGGATTGAATGTGACGCAGCCAGGAACTCGTCAGCATCCTGAGTAATGGCAATACTCCAGCCTTTCATGGGAACAGGGGCAATACCCGCTATTTTAGCTTTGCCATTAAAAAAATAGTCCAAAGCCCCTCTTTCGCCCGCCAACATACTTTTGGTGATCTCTTCCATACCTTCCAATGTTTGGAGATCAAGGTGCATTTCATACTTTTTCACAGGATGAGCGATTATAATACCATTGCTATCGCACATATACGCATAGCCGCTTTTCCCCATCTTAACCGATGAAACATGGCTTGTGAGTGGCGAAGCTTTCAGCGATAGTCCGAAAATTCCAAGGAATTGATTGGTATAGGAAAACACTGGTGCACATACCACATAAATAACATCACCTGTCACCTTAGAGACTACAACATCTCCAGCAACGGGTTTCCCAGTACTTTTAGCCTGTTGAAAATATGGCATATCAGCTAGATTGACGCCTTTGTATTCCTTGCCACTGGAAAGTTCCCCAGTATACATATGCCCCTTATCATCAGTAATAAAAATACCAAGATAACTGTCATCCAGTTGTGCAAATTTATCTTTCATCTGCTGACGCAGATTACGAATATCTTCCTGCGCATTCTCTATTCCCTCTGTTTTAACCCGCTCGCCAATGTGTCGTATGTTGGTATCTACGGCATGGGCTGCAGCAATCTTCAACTGCTCATTCAGAGTAGACTCAATGAGATCTGCCAGTTTTTCTGCCTGAGAGGCAGCACTTGTGCGTGCAGTCTCAGATAACGCTGATGAAGATTTTGTAACAGCCAGCAAGCCAACGATAAGCAAAGGTACTGCCACAGCAATACATCCACCGACAATAAGTCTAAAACCAATAGACCTGAAATTCATCACTCCCCCCCTCAACATCTTGTTTTTTATCCCCAAAAAAAGCAGAGACCTGAAGAATAAACCTCCTCAGATATCTGCCTGCTTCACCACATATTGTATATAAAACCCTGTTGAAATTGAGGCATTGCCTGCCATCAATCTAACAAATTCAAACTGAGATTATGGAACGCTCATTGTCTGAAGACAAGATACCTTGTCCGTCGTTGTAAAAACAACTGTATCAGGCTTTTTCAGTGGCCGAACATGGACGTCTGAACCAACTTGCAACGTTGGAAACATTGCGATAGTTGGAGAAAATAATCTATTGCAGCCTTTTACATGCACAGGCAAAGAGTAGCCTGTTCCAGATGCCTAGATTCAAAACAGCAATAAACATATTTTCAGATCAGAATTCCCCCCTATACATGGATACGTCAGAAGAAAGTTAAATGTCAAGGTAATATCAAAAAAAAACAGATAAAAAGGGCAGTTAGATAGTACCTATCCAGAAATGACAGTTTATCCGCTTTCCCTATGAATGGTTACTTATGAACAAGCACTGGATAGTTTCATTGCAGAGATATGCAACGGTATCAACGTGTTGGGAGGAAAAAAAAGCCGCCATGCGCAGAAAGGCAAGGCGGCTTTCATATTATATTGCGGACAAGGATTTATCCGAAAATACCTTTCAGAGTAAAGAAAAACACCATCGCCATGAGAGCACCAGCAGGAAGGGTTACAAGCCATGAGATAATAATATTTAAAACCACCCTCAAATCCAACGCCCCCACCCCGCGGGCAAGACCTACTCCTAACACTGAACCAACCAGAATATGCGTTGTGGAGACAGGTAAACCGGTACGTGAAGCCAGGACAACGGTTATTGCGGCTGCAAGTTCGGCACAGAATCCGCGAGAGGGTGTCAATTCTGTAATTTTTTTCCCCACAGTGAGCATTACCCTATATCCCAGAGTGAGTAGCCCAAGAACAATACCACCACCGCCAAGGAGCAGTATCCATAGGGGCAGTTCGGATTTCTGCATCACCTCACCACCGGAACTGATAATACTTACTACTGCTGCCAGTGGACCAATACCATTAGCCACATCATTGGACCCATGGGCAAAGGCCATGGAACAGGCTGTGAACAGCATCATAGGGGTAAACACTTTCTCCACAGCCGCAAAATGAAAGTCACGGCTACGTCGCATATCCTCTCTGATATTACGAATAAAAAACCATCCTATAATCGCAGTAAGCAAACCAATAAGGATTGCAACAAGAAAACTCTGCCCGCTTGAGAGGTTTATGTTTAAATGTTTAAGCCCTTTAAACAAGGTGACCAGAGAAATGATGAATCCCACCAGAAAAATATACATTGGAGCGTATCTTTTTGCATTACGCAGGGGATGTTCAGTATCAAAAATAAGTTTTCTGGTTGATAGTACCAAAAGATAGGCAATTGTGCCGCCCAATGCTGGAGAAAGGACCCAGCTTGCCACCACGGAACCGACCTTTCCCCAATGAACAGCTTCAGGCCCTATACCGACCATGGCAAAGCCGATAAGCGCTCCAACTATGGAATGGGTGGTGGAAACGGGCCAACCCTTTGCTGAGGCGATCAACAGCCAGAAAGCCGCAGCAAGAAGTGCTGCCAGCATACCATATACCAGTATTTCAGGATTTCCAATGATACTGCTGGGATCAATAATGCCTTTACGGATGGTTTTGGTAACATGTCCTCCGGCAATAACAGCTCCAAGAAATTCAAAAATAATGGCAATACAAATTGCCTGCTTGATGGTTACAGCACCAGCTCCCACTGAGGTTCCCATGGCGTTGGCCAGGTCATTGGCTCCAATCCCCCAGGTCATAAACAGTCCGAACACCACTGCCATAACGACCATTATGGTTCCGTAGGCTGCAATTATTTCCATATATTCCTCTTATTTTGACAGAAACAGCAACAGCCGATCTGCTATATTCTCTGACTGATCAGACAGGTCACCGATCAATTCAATAATTTTATACCAGTACATGGCAGAAATAGGGTCCAGATCTCCCTCTCCTTCAAACAATGCGCGGCGTGTTTTATGGAGCACATGATCAATGTTATGCTCGCTCCGTCTCACACCGGCAATCATCCCATTGACCTTTTCCATCTCCCGTCCACCGAAACCGACCTCCAGGAGTTCATCCAGTTCCTCTATGATTTCCAAAGCCGCGGAGCAGGTCTCCATGGTGCCTTCGAGTAATTCATCGAGAAAAGGTTTAATGACATCGGGTACCACCATATCACGAAAGCTCAGGATCTGGGCAATGGTTTCCGCAGTGTCAGCCAGCCTGTCCTGGTCGTTCATAAGTTCCAGAAGATCTCGCCTGGCCACCGGCATCAGCAAAGAGTTGGGCATATTCAAGCGAAACGTATACTTGATCGTATCCGCGTCGCTCTCAAGGCTTTGAATCTGGTCGGCCAGCACCTTTATCTGTGCATTCTCCTGCCGATACAGGGCGTCAAAAAGAGTGGGAACCACACATATGCAGGAAAATACCACTCGCATATGTTCCTGCAGAGGTTTAAAAGGCGAACGTCGGAAGAGTCCAGAAAGGGGATTAGTAGATCGTATGGGCATATTCCTCGATCTCCTTGGTAGATTTTTTCTGGTAAAAAAAGAAATTACAGTCAGTTATTTACGTATCAGTTTTCAGGCCATACCGCTTTGTCCGCGCCTGTACAAAAACACAAATTCATTGTCTCAGTCGACAGTTCTCCTGCACAAAAAAATCTTGTGTATTACAAACAACACTCGCCCTGAACCTAAATCTAGCTTCAGATGGCATGTGTTAAGAATCTGTTAATGTACTCGGCAGGCGATACCGATTCCACAAGAATTGTCAATTTTTTTTTCAGTTTGGAAAACTCTTCACACGGAAAAACCAGGTAAAAAAATCATCAAATTACAGGTCATTAAGCAGTTTTACCAGAGGTTCTGCTGGATAACTCAAAGGAATAAAGTTTCCCCTGATATACTGCAGAATTGTCGGTCCATCCTGGTGAGCGCTATAGATAATGTGGTGTTTTTTTATAGCATCCACATTTTTCCATACACTGCTAAAGGGATCCATTGGCGTATGCCCGACGATAAAAGGGACTCCCTTTGCCAGGCCCAGGCTTTTTCGAAATGTATTGATGTCCTTTTTTCTGTATCCACCGGGGTAATTGGGACGCTGCAACCTGTTACGGGTTATCTCGCGAATGAGAGCCGGATTATCGCTGATATTGACAAGCTCTTCATAGCTGACCCTGGAAAGGGGTGGTGCTGCATGGCAGGCAAAGAAAAGTTTTGAGGAAACAATATACGGGAGCTTCTCAAAAAACAGATCCATGGCATCCACATACTTCCGGCCCCGGAGTTCAAAAAGTTCATTTTTTAAAAGCACCCCTTGGGAAATGCCGTTTTTACTGATATCTTCAGAAAAAGAATCGTGGTTTCCGGCAATGTAATAAAAGCTCTCAGGAAATTGCAGCTTGAGTGTGCAAAGCAAGTCGATCATGAGAATGGAGCTGTCCATATCCTCCATCTCGCCGGCAATCTCAGAATGAAGCGCGTCTCCTAAAACCACCATGGTTACAGCCTTGTTCTCCAGGTGCCGCAGCAAACAATTTTCACTGAGGATTTTAAGCAGGTTATCCACCTGGCCATGCAGGTCTCCTACAATCACCGGGATGGTGTCATCATTCAACAGAATCACTCCTCCACCTGAGCCTGATCGGTCACTTTCCCTGGCTGGATCATGACTGATGCAGTCGATGGCCTTCTCGAGAAGCTGCAAAGCCTCTTCTCTGGGTTTCTGCTGAATCTGTCCTCCAAAAATCTGCTTGATGCGGTGAAAGGCATTTTCCCTCTCCAACTTCACCCTGCCTCTGTAATCCATATCGTCAAAACGTACCAGCTGAACAGGCCGGTCCATATTCAAGGGCGTAAAGGTCAGGTCACCACGTTCGTTGGTAATACCCACGTGACGCATGGATACAGATGAATCAAATTGTAATATATGCGCGTAAATCTTGTTGGATCTGCCGATAATGACCGTTTCACCATCCTGAATACGGACAAAACCTGAAGGTTCAGTACTGTCACAACCATGGGGTTCGGAAACTCTCCAATTTTTGCGAATGGAACGTCGCTTGACCCCTAATGAAATCTCTGGCGCAAAATAAAAGCGCTGATTTCCGATAAGCATTTCAAAGCTTTTGCCATCATGGGCCACCCTGCTCACTTCCTTTACTGGTTGCGGTTCGGTGGTGATGGTAAACCACGTGCTGCGATGAATGCCCAATAACTGTTTCCAGCCTTTCACACTATTCAGACTTGGCCGAGGGGCATGTGTGGGAATGGACCACTGCGGAACATGCGCTACGCCTTTCTCTGCAATGTAGAAGGGGGGACCTTGAAGGGAGCGACGTACGGCAATATTCAACCCTGCCCTGTGCAGATAGAGTGCAACTTCCTGATACGCAAGAACCTGCCTCCCTACCATTTCAAGCGTTAACCCTGCATCCACCGGAAAATAACCCTGATGTTTCCTGCTCTGTCTTCGTTCGAAGATCTCTTCCGGAGATGGCAGAAGAAACTCGAAAAAATATCTGTTTATCCAATTGGTCTGGAAAAAGGATGCAGCCTGCCTGGGAATTTTAATCCGTGCAGTATCTAAAAGAGGTGCAGGATCAGACTCCACCCATTCTTTGTCAAATACGGTGAGAGCCTCCTCAAACCCTTTAAACGGCATACCAAGATGCACTTCCCGTGGCCTGTAGATAAGCGTCTGGTTTTTCCACCAGTTTTTGCGTGTCAAATCGATATATCCTTCATTGGGCCAACCACCAATCTGATTAATATAATATGATTTTCCCGCACCTGGTGGTCCTGTCACAACTAATTGCAGATATTCCATGCCAATTGGAAGCAGTACTCCCCTTATTTCCTGAACATCTTTTATTGGAACAAGTATCTTTTTAAGAAGATCTTTCATAGGCAAGAACACCGACTTCGCTTAAATTTTCAAAAAAATACGTATTCTATCCGGTTTGTCTCTCTGTAATATGTGAGGAGGTAAATTAACCGTTACCCTACGTACGATTAAAACATGTGCTGATTTACACGATCCTTCTTTTTTCTTGATAAGACATGGATTTTCTTTGTTCTCTATGCAATACTTTATACTAACAAGCTCCTGATATTGCTACTTCTGAAAAGTATCCGTCAGAGAACCTGAACGCTTGCACAGGGAAGCACTATCTGAGCAGAGCAACATTGTAATGATAGCCGAACCAAGTAACCAAAGGAATATCATTCAATCCTTTTGACCTGGATATACATGGTGCCTGGAAAAAACCATTACCCGGAAAAAGCGAAGGCTATGTTGCAAAAGGTCAGGGTCGCGAAAAATATTAAATATCCAAAAATTGCGTAGGATATCCATTTGGTAACGTCGTCGTGTCAATGCTTCCATACTCGCGTATTGAGCCATTGACGCGACGACGTTACCGAGTTGAGAAACAAGCAAGATTGGATAATTTTTTTTCCGTGACCCTTACCATTCAAGGGTAAGGATTTTGGTGAAGTGCACCTGTACGAAACAGGAAATATGCAATTTCCAAGGAGAAAGACAGTTATGTTGGAAACCTGGTTGCGAAAACTGGCTCCTGTTGAGTCCATTCTGCATGATTTGCAGAGCACTACAGAAAACGAATTCATGGAGATTGGAGAAAAACTTGGCGAAATGTCCAGTTTCTCCGATCACATTTTTCAGCAACTCACTGCGATAGTTGATGCATTCACCGCAGAAGAAAATCTTTCCACACATAGGCTCCTGGTCGATAAACTCAAGGGAATTGAGGAATATATCCAAGACAATCTGGATACAATCCTTGAAGAAAAGAAACAGCTGGAAGAACAAAAACAAATCTTTCATGGCTTACAGGTTCCCCTTACCAAACTCAATGTCATTATTTTTAGACTCAATACCCTTGGCCTCTACATCAAGGCAGAGACAACACGGTTAACCAAAGCGGATAATGAATTTGAATATCTTGGCAACGAGGTGCGTAAGCTAACCGATGACAGTAAAGAAAAACTCGAATCTATGCAGACGGCCAGAGAGGATATTATTCAGGCCATCATCAAAGCGAACACAGAAATGTCAACGCTCAGAGAAAAGGAATTTATTCCCCTTTCAGCTCAAATAGAACAACTCCTTGCAGAGATGGTTTCCTACACCCAACTTGTCGATATGGTGGGGCAGGAATCCGAACAGGTGGCTGGACAATTTCAGATGATACGCGATAATATAGGGGAACTTATATTTGAATTACAATTTCACGACATAGTCCGCCAACAGATCGAGCATGTACAGGCAATATTATCGGAAGTGCATTTGCCTCAACCAATTACATCCGAGCCTGCCCCAGAAACATACGAAGATACAGAGAGCACGACACTGTATGCGTCCACACTCCTTGCAGCAGATCTTCTGGAAAACGCTCACAAGACCGTTATGAAAGCCCTGTCTTCGATTTTCAGTCAATTTCAAAATGTGCTGGATCAAACAACCTCTGTGGGAGACGACCTGGCCAAACTTGTTCAGGTCTCTTTACACCAGATTGACACCATGATCAGGCATGCCATTCACGAAAAACAAAAGATTGAAATCACGCTCATTGACACGATGAAGGTTCACGGAAGCCGGACCAATACCATGCGATCCATCGTTACCACCTCTAACACTATCAAACAACAGATCGATGCAATCAGTTCCATAGGAGAAGATGTTGGATTAATAAGTCTTAATGGCCTTATACAAGCGCATCACCTGCAAAAGGAGGGGCAGGTTATAGGGGTGGTCATAGATGAAATCCGTAACCTGGTTGGCGATACCCAGGAAAACATCCACGCTTTGGAAGCGTACCTCAAAGACATTGATCGTTTTGATACAGAGCAGCATCTTTCCGCGGAAACAAGCGAGGAATACAAGACTACCGAAAATATCATTCACGAAACCATTACACTGCTGGGTAATTTTTTTGACGACATCAAAAATCGGACGTCCACCGCGTATACAACAGGCGGCACAGTACAACAATCAAGCAGAGAACATGTCGAGCAGTTAACGGCCACTTTACGCGGGATAACGGTGCAGGAACAATTTGATCAGGGACTCCAAACCGCTATCACTATGTTACGCTCACTTCTTGTTGAGATAGATACAAGCGATACACCTCCTGATCTGGAAAGAGTGCAGGAACTCCTGCATCAATACAAAGATCAGTATACAATGGCCTCAGAACGTCTCACTCATCACAAAGTGACGGGTAAAGAAGAGACATATTTTGAACATGATGAAGAACTGGATGATAATATAGAAATGTTTTAAGGACGCGGTCTTTGCTGCATATTTTCATTTCTCAGCTGTCGCAGATAACCCCATACCTCTTCACGACTCAACATATTGTGCTCGACAAAATATTGCCCTATTTTTTTTTGCATTCTTCTCTGCCTATACAACAGCGATTTAACCTGCTCAGGTACCATAATTCCTAATTCAATGGATTTTACTCCAAAGGTTTTTTGGCCGTCTCCATGCCGAAGAATTTTCACAATTACTGCCCTATCGATGTATCCTTGGGCAACGGCAAGTTGACCGATTTTAGGTCTGGTCATTTTTTGCCAGGTCAAGGCCCGGATCAACTCGTTTAAAGAAATAGCACCGACTTGATGCAAAAAACGCCCGAATAAAGGTGTACTACTCCGGGATACTGATGCAGTCTGCATGTTACAAATATTAGACATTTTACGGATATGCTTCGGACGCTCAGCAAACACCGAATCACGCTCCTGAATGTGCTGGAGGAGCAAGTCACGTGCCCCGCAAAGCCTGACAAAATGTTCTGTTCCGCATTTAGTCATGGTTTCTGAATTCATCCTGTCAGGATGGAGTTCAAAAGCTCGCTTTTTAAAGGCCGCAATGACGCCTGCTTGTTGCAGGTAATTAACAAATTCCCAGGAAATAAGGATTTGATCATCGAAAAGAACACGGCACGCTTGCAGTAGTTGCTGTTTATTTGATGTCACCAAAATACCACCTGCCACCAGATAAATGTTATAGAAACAGCCTGTACGGGACCATTGAAACAATCATAAGCACAAGCCGGTATCCTGCAGAATTTCCGGTTGGTTAATGCCTGTAGATTAATGGTCTTTTGACCCATTTTTTGCGCTATGTTTACAATTTTATCATCCAAGATAAGCGAATACTCCGATATCAACTCTATGTCTGCGGTAATAGTCATGGAGCCAATGAAAGGCTACGCTTACCTCAACTTGAGCAAAAATCCTCAGTTATCGACAGGCACTGGTTGGTCTTTTCCGCGATCCCCCAATCAGAGTTCAGCCACACATTCGAATAATTGAAGAAGCTATCCGGTTCAGGGGAACGACCTGCTGCGCAGCTCCAAGATCAATAGCCACCTTTGGCATGCCAAAAACAACACAACTTTTTTCATCCTGGGCAATGGTCTGGGCACCGGCTTCTTTCATTTCCAAAAGGCCTTTTGCGCCATCATCTCCCATACCGGTCATGATTACGCCGATTCCATTTTTTCCCGCATAACGGGCAGTGGACCGGAAAAGAACGTCCACAGAGGGACGATGCCGACTTACCAGAGGGCCATTTTTCACCTCAATGTAATATCTTGCGCCGCTTCTTTTCAAAAGCATATGCTGGTTTCCCGGCGCAATAAGAACCCTGCCCGGCAAAACAGTATCACCATTGACGGCTTCCTTTACACTGACTTTGCAGAGAGTATCCAAACGTTCAGCAAACGATCTCGTAAAATTTTCAGGCATATGTTGCACAATCACAACTCCTGGGAAATCCATTGGCAGCATCTCGATAAACACTCGCAGCGCCTCAGTTCCCCCGGTGGAAGCCCCAACAGCGATGACTTTTTCAGTGGTCTGTATCATTGCATTGGGCGCAGCCTTGGCAAGTACAGCGTCGGCACTGAGTTTTTGCGGAATATCGCGGGCTGTAGCAGCAGTAACTCTCTTCACCTTTGCCTGGGCTGCGGCCTTGACAACATCACAGATAACCACCTTGGATTCATCAAGAAATTTCTTGGTGGCGACTTTTGGTTTTTCAATGATCTCCACGGCTCCATATTCCAAAGCCTTTATGGCAGATACAGAATTGCTGGCGGTTAGGGTGGAACACATAACAACAGGCAGGGGGTGCTGGGACATAAGCTTTTTTAAAAAGCTCAACCCGTCCATCCTGGGCATTTCAATATCCAACGTTATGACATCCGGCACAAATTGTTTGAGCTTTTCAACAGCAGCATATGGATCTTGAGCGGTGACCACTTCGTCGATGGCAGAATCTTCAAGCAAGATACGTGAAAGGGTTTGTCGAACCACCGCAGAATCGTCAATAACGAGTATTTTTAATCCCATTCCAACTCCATCAAATAAAGGGAGCATCACCGATGTCCCCCCGCATTCACTGAGAATTCCAAGTCACACTACTTACAGCTTGTGAAGAGGCTGGCGATCCGGGGGTCTGTCGGAGGGTTGCGGGAAAAATAAATTATCCAATGGTGCTTGTCTCTCAACTCGGTGATATCGTCGTGCCAATGGCTCCATACGGCCAGTATGGAACCATTGACGCGACGGCGTTGTCAAACCGATACCCTACGCAATTTTTGGATATCTATTATTTCCCGCGCCCCTAAAGCCTCCTTACTCTACGTATTTTTTTTAGAAAAATATCCCCAGTATGACTACAAAAAAAGATTTTTCTGCCTTCGCTCCCTCCGCAATCTTCAGATGTCACAACACAACCTTTTTCATGCAGAAGTTTTCGGGCAAGAGATACATTTTTTGCTCCAGGCTGTATCAGGTCACTGGCTACTGTCCGGCTATTGATCATAGCAGCACCGCCAAACAATTTTACGGTCAGATGGGCAGGCTTGATGCGATGGACCAAAAAGTCCTCAAACATTCTCTCCATGGCACAATCAATGTATTTCATGCAATCGTGTACCTTGGTCGAGCGACCAGTGGTATCAAAAACAGCATGGCACATTGCGCCGTATCTGGTTTTGGGATCAAAAAGTACAACGGAAATACAGGAGCCAAGTACTGTATGGATCAACGTCGGTGACGTGGCAAAATGATAATCACCAGGAAGAAGATACACTGCCTTTTCAGCCGGTATTTCCTGACACCGGGGATAATGACTTGATCCTAGCGTATCCGCCATAAAAGTATCGTTGTATAATGAATAAAATTTCAGACTCAGCCTGTAACTTTTATTCGAGATTATAGAACACCTGGATTAGAATTCGCGATACCCTAAGATACATTGTGGGCCAATGTTCTATCTATTATACCGACAACATCCAATACCATAAAAAATTGCTCGCCCACCTTGCCCAGCCCCCGTAAAAAGGCAGCGGGAATTGCTGTGCCTAAATCGGGATGCTCCTGCATATCTGAGCTGAAAACCTCAGCGACCTCTAATACCTGGTCAGCAAGAATCCCCACTGATACGCATTCCTCCTCCGGCGACATGTCTAATTCAAGTACAATAATACAGGTGTTGTCAGTCTCTGCGGTCGGCTGCATACCAAAACGTTTTTTTATATCAGCAACTGCGACCACAGCACCGCGTAGATTTATTATCCCTCGCATATAATCAGCAGTTCCAGGAATTCGGGTAATCGGCTCATAGTCAAGCACTTCCCGTACACTTTCAATGGGAACCCCAAATATTTCCTGCTCAATCCGGAATGTTAAAAATTGATTTTTTTGAGACTGCTCCATAGATTCAGCGTACTCCATGTAAGATAGTATCTGTCCAGAGACGAGTTTTTTTACTCAATTTCAGGTAAGCGTAGACTCCGAGGCATACGACAAATTTTACCACAGACATATAGTTGCTAACGGCGGCTTCGCCTACCTTCGAGGATAAAATTTTGAGCATAACGCAATAATTGGACAGAAAGACCATTTATGGACAGGCACAAGATAAGGGTCATGGAAAATACATGAGTATCCTTAATTGTACTTGCTCCCTCTCACATCACTTATCAGATTAGATACGTCAATGATAAGGGCTAGCGTACCATCGCCCAAAATAGTTGCTCCGGAAATTTCTCGTATGTCCCGATAAAGATAGCCCAAATTCTTAATAACCGTTTGATGCTGTCCGACCACCTCATCAACGACAAACCCCGTGCGTCTTCCATCCAGACAGGTTATTATTATCTGTTCAACTTCAGGAGGGGAAGAACGAACCTGAAAATGGTCGCGAAGATACACATACGGAACCAACTCACCACGCAAATTAACCAAGTTGCGATCCTTGCTTCCCTCCTTGGCCTTCTCCTCAAGTTCAACACATTCCTCAACATTGGCAAGGGGTATAATGTAGCTTTCATTACCCACCCTGGAAAGTAACCCCTCAATGATCGCCAGGGTCAGAGGTATCTTCAGGGTAACGGTAGTCCCCTCCCCTTCCTGACTTTCCACATCAACGCTTCCTCGCAGAGATTCTATATTCGTTCTTACAACATCCATGCCAACCCCTCGGCCTGACACACTGCTAACCACTTGGGCAGTGGAAAACCCAGGGGAAAAGATAAAACTGTACAATTCACTGTCGGAAAGCACATCTCCTTCGTCCATAAGATTTCGTTCAATTGCCCGTTTTCTTATTTTCTCTCTATCAATTCCATTGCCGTCATCCTTGATGCGAATAATCACATATGCACCTGAATGCTCAGCTTCCATTATCAGTTCTCCCAGAGGGGGTTTTCCGGCAGCTTGCCTCACAGAAGGCGGTTCAATACCGTGATCCAGGGAATTACGGATTAAATGGACCAAAGGATCATCAAGTTTCTCTATAACGGTTTTGTCCAATTCTGTATCGCCACCCCTTGTCACCAGATTTACCTCCCTGCCTAACTCTGCAGAAAGATCTCGCACCAGCCGCCTGAATTTACCGAAGGTGGTCCCAATGGGAACCATTCGTATATTCATCGTATTGTCACGGAGCTCGTTGCTGAGCCTTTCCACTTCTTCAGCCAGAAAAAGCAGCTGCGTATCGTTTCTGGTGTTAGCTTCCTGGCTGAGTCTGGCCTGCACGGTAACCAATTCCCCAACAAGATTTACCAGGTTGTCCAGTTTGGAGGAAGTCACGCGGATACTCGCTTCGGTTGTGGTCTTCCGTTTACTCTGTAATTTTTGTTCTGTCTTTTTGAGGTGCTCCTGTTCTTGAATGGCCAAGTCAATTTTTGTCTCGCTCAACATCCCCTTTTCAAGGAGAATTTCACCGAGTTTTTTTTGCTCCTTCAGCGCAAAGAGTATTTGCTCTTCATCCAGGTCGCCTCTGCTTACCAATATTTCTCCAAGCCGATGCACGCGTTCAATAATATCTTCAGCACCCACATCTTCCTGATATTGCTCTACCAAATCAATTCGAATGGTTGCATGATCACTGACAAAGATAAAGACATCCTCAATACTGTCTTTCCCTTTATCTGTGGTCAGTAGAATTTCCCATGTAAGAAAAAGGCGCTCAGGATCAAGCTCAGAAAGAGTCGGTATGTCTTCAGTAACAACGGCAATTGTACAATCTCCCAATTCTCTCAGGTCATCAAGCAAATGCCCCGGATCCGTTCCGGTTGTAAAAAGATCTTCCGGTGGTTTGAAGCGAATCCGCCAGGTTGCCAAAGCTCCACCAGAAACATCCATAATAGTCTCTTCCTGAGGGGAGACCCTTTCATCATCATTGGCTCTGGTATAGGTCAGGAGCTGGTCGGTAATCGCTTGGGCCCGCATGTCAATTGATGTATCTTCTGCGTCAGGATCATCGAGCATCTCACGTATGATATCCCTGGAGCCCAAGGTAAGGTCAATAATCTTTCTGTTTACCTGAAGTACGCCGGAACGAATCAGCTCAAAAGCAGTTTCCACTTCATGGGTAAAAGTCGAAATCCGGTCAAACCCAAACATTGCTCCTGAGCCCTTTATGGTGTGTAGAGCCCGAAAGACGCTACCTACCAGATCTTGATCATCCGGGTTTTCTTCCAGAGCCAGGAGCGACTCCTCAAGTTGCTCCAGGAGCTCACCTGTTTCTTCTAGAAACACACCTCTGGCAGCATCCAATTCATCATTGCTCATGGCCTTCTCCTTTTCAGCTGAGTGATGACATCTCCGGGCTAACGCAATACTTTTTTCACCACTCCAAGCAACTGATCGGGCTTAAAGGGTTTCACGATCCATCCTGTGGCCCCAGCACTTTTCCCTTGCTGCTTTTTTTCTGCCTGGGATTCAGTGGTCAGCATGATGATTGGGATAAATTTCAGTTTCGGATCAGTTCGAACCTTTTGTATCAAAGTAATGCCATCCATTTTAGGCATATTCAAATCAGTGATAATCATGTGGATTTCGCGCCCCTTGGTTTTTGCCAATCCATCCATACCATCCACAGCTTCAATGACATCATAGCCTGCCTTTTTTAACGTCATGCTCACCATCTGGCGGATACTTGCACTGTCATCCACGCTTAATATCGTCTTACTCATACATCCCCCGACGCATGTTCATTATATTCTTGTTACAAACAGACCAAGTTGATCATTGTCTGCATATCTTCTTCAAGCAACACGTACGTAACGCATCTCCTTTGCACCCAATCTGCCTTCCGAATCCTCTGGAATACAAAATATCTACCAATGAATCCTCAGGCTCTCCCTGAACAGATAGCTGTTTTCCTTGATGAAAACACTCCCGATGAAAGGAACATAATAACTGTAAAAAACTCACATCAACCACATCGACATCATTTAAAAAAAGGTCGATTCGGTCTACTTTTGCAAGAACCTCCACAAAGACATCTTTTATAGCTACCGCATACTCAATGGTCAGTTCACCCCACAAATTTAATATTCCGTGTGAGCCGTCTGCTGAATCCTTTTGTTGAAATGTATGTTTCATTGCTCACTCCTCCGGTATACTGTCGGTGCAACCTGTATCAATGGAGTCTGGTGTCCCTGTAATGACTCAGAATGCCCAAGAAAAAGATACCCACCTGGATTAAGATAGCGATAAAATTTGTGCATGAGTTTTTCCTGGGTCTGTTTATCAAAATATATAATCACGTTTCTGCAAAAGATAACATCCACCATATTGGGCAAGCCAAAGTCCTCATCCATAAAATTCAAATGTCCAAAGGAAACACGGTGGCGAAGCTGTTTATTTACGCGAACTTCACCATTACGGCTTCCCTTACCCCGTAAAAAATATTTTTTCCTATACCTTGAGGAAACAGGGGTAATGCGTTCCACCGGATAAACTGCCCGACTGGCAACCTGTAAGACCCGCCTGGCCACATCTGTTGCCAGAATTTCAAAAGAAAACCCCTGCATCATTTCCTGATACTCGCTTAAAACCATAGCCAATGTATAGGGTTCTTCCCCAGTGGAGCATCCGGCGCTCCACACTCTCCATTTTTTTCTGTACCGGCCTCTATTCAAAATTTGCATAGTGGGTAAAGCGGTATTGACAAGATAGTCAAAATGTCCTGGTTCTCTGAAAAAATCAGTTTTATTGGTCGTCACCGCATCAATGAGATGGACCAATTCCTCCTGCATCCCTTGATCACTGAACAGATATTCGCAATATTCTCGAAAATTCTGCAGTTCTAATACGCGCAACCGTTTCCCTAACCTACCGGTTAGCATGCATTTTTTACTTTCCGGCATTTTTATGCCAAGCTGGCCGTAAATGAAACCGCTGAGCCTGGTAAAATCCCTGGGACTTAACTCATCCTGCTGCATATGCTCGAAGCCTTGTTAAGGGTATGAGGAAATACGTACAGGTAAATTAAAATCGTTCAAATTCGTCATCAAGACCATCATCCCCATCCAAATCAAGATTCAGACCGCCTTGTGATGTTACTTCTTTTTTGCTCTCTTGACGCGATGGAGACGGTAAGCGCCCTTGTTTGTGACTTTTGTGTACCTTGCGAATCTTCTTTGGCTGGAGGCGGCCACTCTCCTCGACTTTAAAAAAGCTCATCGTATCCAGCAATTGTTCAGCCTGGGCAGACAGTTCTTCCGCTGTCGAAGCCATCTCTTCAGAAGCGGATGCATTCTGCTGAATAACCTGATCAAGCTGGCTGATAGCCTTGTTAACCTGCTCTGCCCCTGTATCCTGCTCTTTACTTGCCGCAGCAATCTCCTGAACCAAATCCGCAGTTCGCTGGATATCCGGCACCATCTTGGCGAGCATCTCACCAGCTTGCTCCGCTACCTCAACACTACTGCTCGACAACTCACTGATTTCAGTAGCAGCACTTTGACTGCGTTCTGCCAATTTACGAACTTCTGCAGCTACGACGGCAAATCCTTTTCCGGCTTCACCTGCACGTGCTGCCTCGATCGCGGCATTCAATGCTAACAGATTTGTTTGACGGGCTATTTCTTCAATAATTGATATTTTATCGGCGATATCTTTCATCGCAGACACAGTTTGGGCAACGGCCTGTCCACCGTTTTTGGCATCTTCAGCACTCATTACAGCAATTTTTTCCGTCTGTATGGCATTATCGGCATTTTGGCGTATATTTGCGGCCATCTCTTCCATGGAGCTTGATGCCTCTTCTGCTGCAGCAGCCTGTTCCGTTGCTCCCTGGCTCATTTCTTCAGAACTTGAAGAAAGTTCCTGACTTCCGGACGCCACATTATCTGCCGCACTTTTCACCTGGACGACCACTGATCGCAGTTGATCCACCATCTTTTTAACTGAACCGTATACGGAATTCTTAATTTTATCGTCACTGTCCATTTCCATGGTCAGATCACCTGCAGCAAGAGCAAGCATTGTCTCTTCTATTACGGCAGGATCACGGCCAAGCTGGGACATTACTCCACGGATAATAAAAAAGGTTATTCCCATCCCCAATATAATGGCAACAACCGCCAGTATGGATATCATTCGTACAGCACTGCTGTTAGCTGCCTGCAAGACAGGCCCCAGTTCCTCCTGATCTGCTTTTACACTCAAATTGACATCTTCAACGGCTTTGGCAATCTGCGGCCCTAGCACCTCAAGGGTATCACGGGTAATGGCATTTCTCTGAAAAATAGCGGCTACCAACTTATCAAATGCTTCGAGATACGTATCAATAGTCCGCTGGGTTTCATTGAGCAACCTTCGCCTCTCCTCATTTTGCAGTTCAGATGACAAAGTATTCAAAGCCTCCTGCATGGTCTTGAATTCTTTTTTCACCCGGTCGACATCTTCCTGGTGGTTGGCGTCCATGAATTTCATGACATAGAGACGTCCAAGCAACAAATTTCTCATTGCCAGGCTAGCATGATACGCGGCAAGCATATCATCGTCTTCTTTTGCGGAACGCAGGATGGATGTCAGCTCCTTTTCAGCCTGTGGACCTTGAATATTCAAGACGGCAAAATATTCGTTCCGTTTTTTTTGCAACTGTTCCATCTCCAGAAAGGCCTTGTTATACTGCTGGAGCATTTCATCCGCCTGATTCACCAGTTTAGCTCGCTCAGGATTGTGAACTTCTTCCTGGGCTGTGGCAAGAAAACCAGAAGCCTTTTCCATATACTCATTGAACTGCTCCTTATCCTTCTCACTACTGGTGATCAAAAAATCTTTTACGTTCATCCGCACCATCAAAACATTGGCCTGCACTCTTCCTGACAAATTTGTGTCTCTGGCCAATTCTCGATAATCCTCAAAACCACTGGCTGCACCTGTAAGAGCTCTATATCCAAGGAAAGCAACTGTTACCAAGAGTATCAACACGATGCCGAATCCAAATATCAGTTTCTTGGCAAGGGATACATTCTTCATCCATAACCTCCTTGATGTCTTTCAACATTTTTTTATCTTGTTAACCCGAATTCCTCACGAGTGCATACTACTGCAACGACAAAGTGCCGGGTTTAAATCTGTGGTAGACCAGAGTATGTCCATTTTTGCAATGTTCGTTCAAGAGCTGGTAAACGAGCAACGAGAAAACAGATCATCTACGAGCTGGCAGGAATTAGAAGACAGCCTGTTGTACAGTTATCAATTCTTCAGATGAAAACAGCTTGTCAATATCGAGAAGAATTACAAACTCATCATCCTTTTTTCCCATTCCTTTAATAAAAGCAGCATTCACCCTGCTTCCAAGCTTTGGGGGTGGGGCGATTTGATCATGTTCAAGTTCGAGAACTTCTCGTACGGAGTCAGCCAAAGCTCCGAATAATACAGCCTCGCTACCAATTATTATTTCAACAATGATAATACAGGTATCAACGCTTTTTTCAGTTTGCTGTCCATGGAACCTGGTGTTCAGATCTATGACCGGCACGACATTGCCGCGTAGATTTATGACACCTCGAACATAGGAAGGGGTTTGCGGTACTCGGGTAACAGAAGTAAAGGCAAGCACTTCTCTAACGGTTGATATGGAAAGTCCGTAAACTTCACCATCCAATAGAAAAGTGAGGTACTGATTGCTACTGACGTTATCAGCTTCCTGCATAGCTTATCTCCCGGTGTTCAACGTTTTACCTGAACGTATGGGTAGCTCAAAACAATAGCTCTTATATACCCAAAAGAAGGACATCCACATATATACGAGGCGGTATATATCTGAAAACAATACGGCTCCTTTTGTCTTGAGCTACCAACTACTCTTCACGAACACGGCCTGGCGAGGAGATAACAGGTCACTTTAAACCTGGATTACAGCCAATGTACTTTGTTATTTATCAAAGTGTTTCACAGGCTTGAGACGGTAAGATGATAAAAAGAAATACACGCCAAGCTATCTCTTACTCCCACGACATTATCACTACACGTACTGTTGGTTCGAATCAGAGCATTTATACAGCCTCGACTCTACCAAAGTAGTAAGCATTTGAGGCTGTTCGGTACAACAACGTGATTAAGACAGATCAGTCTTTCTTTATAAGCTTGCCACAAAATAAAAACGAAGTCTAATCTGCAGATTAAAAAAAAATGTTTTTTCCTCGTGCCTGTCAGTAAATGGAACTTTCCGTTCGAAACAAGTCTGGGAGGAACGATAATCCGAGAAGACCAAGCATCAACAGGCACTCAATTTGAGGCAATATTTGCCTGCATACTCAATTACAGAAAGCGGGACGACACAACGATGAAGACATCAACTTTAAAAAACATAGTAGCGCAACCAGATATAGATCGTACTTAAGAATACAGTAAGCAGTGTAACAGGAATACCATAGGCTAAGAAACGTCTAAAACTTATACGATACCCTGCTTTTTCTGCTGCACCCAAAACAATAACGTTTGCTGAAGCCCCTATAGGAGAACCGTTTCCACCAAGACATGCACCCAAAGCAAGAGACCACCAGACAGGTAATAATTCAGGATGCTGCAAGAGAGCGACCCCTGAAGCGTCGGGCCATAATTCCTGCGCCATATCAACAACCAGTGGTGTCATGGTGGCGACATAGGGAATATTATCCACCACAGCGGAAGCAACGCTGGAAAACCAGAGAATCAACATGGAAGTCTGAAACAGGTCGCCGTGGGTAAGACTTAAAATGCAAGAAGACATCAACGTAATGACACCAACTTTTACCAGCCCGCCAACCATGACAAACAAGCCGATGAAAAAGAAAATAACCGACCATTCTATTTCAGCGAGGATCTTTTGCGGATCATTATTTTTGGAAAGCAGAAGTAGCAACCCTGCTCCAAATAACGCCACAGTAGCCGGTTCATAGTTCAACTTTCCGTGCAGGATAAAGCCAACCAATACCACCCCCAGGACTGTGAGCGATTTAACCAGCATGGGAACGTCCTGAATAGCTTCCCGCTCATCCATAGCCATAATGCGTTGTTTGAATTCGTCCTGTGTAGTCAGACGTGAGCGAAAAAAGAACCGGATCAAAACAAGAAAAACTATCATCATGATAATGACAACCGGTGCCAGGTGAACCAGAAAATCAAGGAAATCCATCCGGGCTTTTGATCCGATCATAATATTTGGTGGATCTCCGATAAGGGTAGCTGTTCCTCCAATGTTGGAGCTAAGAGCCTCAATGATCAAAAACGGAATTGGATCGACTCTCAACGCTTCAGCCACCAGTAGTGTTACAGGCGCTATCAGCAGTACCGTGGTCACGTTATCAAGCAGTGCAGAAAGAATTGCCGTAATAATGGAAAAAATAACAAGAATACGCACAGGCTCACCGCGTCCCAGCTTGGCACTGCGAATAGCAACATATTCAAAAATCCCCGTTGGACGCATGAGTGAAATGGTAATCATCATGCCAACGAGCAGAAAAATGACATTCCAGTCAACTCCATATTCCTCCAGATGAAATGCCTCGTGTTGATCAAGCACTTTCAGCACGAGCATGAAAGAGGCTCCTGCAAGAGCCACGATGGTCTTATGGATCTTTTCGGAAATAATGAAAAATAATGCTATCAGAAAAGTTGATAATGCCACCCAGAAAGTGAGGTCAGGATGAAACGAATCGGGGATAAGCACGCCATGCATGGTTATTTCTCCACAGGACAGGTTACACGGGATATGTAATCATAGATATCATAAATATGCACTATCCCAAGAACATGGCCTTCACTATCCAGCACCGGTAACCGCTGCAGATGTTTGCTTATCATAAGTTTAGCACAGTGCATCAGCGAGTCATTTGCCTGCACAGTGACCAGGTTTGTTGACATGATCTGCTGTACCTGAATCTGCTTCACCTGCTCTGCCCTTTCCTTGAGCATTCCCTGCCAGCTGAATTCGCTCAGGTTATCACTCAAATATTCGGGAATCATTGCTCTTATGATATCCTTAATGGAAAGAATACCCAGGGCTTTCTTCTCTGCATTTACAATAACCACACCGTTGGTTGGCATGGGGCTGTCTGTTTCTTTATCCATGGCACACATGGCATCCAGTACGGATTGCTCGGGACTGAGGGCTACATGTTTAACAGGTTGCATGATGTCTTTGGCAAGCACGCAGGGCCTCCATAAAATTTATAGGATTGGGTAACGTCATTGAACTCCGAAGAAAAAACTTCTGCCAAGGCTCCAGGAATCTACGCAGTTCCCGCCTGCCGCCTTTCGTTCATATCTCCACAACAGGTAAAGGGTATAAGGCAGATATCCGGTAACTGAATGCTACAAAACAGCATATGCCTATCACCTGTTTTTCGCAATCCCAGAGTGCATCTCGGCCTGCACTATAATGAGTCTCTTTCCATAAACAAAAGAGATCGCCAAAACATTGGTTTCCACGTTGCATATTCAATTGATCTTGCCTATATTTTGCATTGTAAATTGCCAATAATTTTCACACCAATCATTATGTTCCAAGAGCCTGTCGGAGAATTACCATTTTTTCTCAGATTAAGACTCTTTCAGAAAACTCAGCACGTCATGCAGCAGGTTTCAACGAGCGTGTTCGAGTTTTTCAACAGCCAGCTGGAAAAACGAGGAAAAGTATTTTATGCGAATATTTCACATTGTTCTTATCCTGATCCTGTTCACAGTACCCGCTTATGGGCAGACAACTACAGCCACAAGCAGCGGGACCATCACCATGGATTTTGATCTCTCAGCTCATGGTACTGACAAAAATACGGAACTATGGATTCCCTACCCTCTTTCAGACGAACATCAACAGATTACAGACATTCGTCTCTCTGGGAATTACATAAAATCAGCCGTCTACAGCGACCAAAAATATTCAACACCAATGCTTTACGCAAAATGGAATTCTGACACTGCAGGCAGAAAGCTGTCTCTCAGCTTCCATGTAACCAGGGAAGAAGTTATCCGCCGGGACTTTCCAGAACAGGAGGCTGCCTGGAATCCAGCAGATTACAGCATGTACCTGCAACCAACGTCTTTGGGCCCCATTGACGGAGTGGTCAAACAACTGGCCGAGGATATAACCAAAGATAAAAAAGGTACACTTGCCAAGGCAAAGGCAGTGTATGACTGGATCATAGAAAACATGCACAGAGACCCTGAAACACGAGGATGTGGCCCAGGAGACGTCTGTCTACTGCTCACCAAACCTGGAGGAAAATGCACGGATATCCACTCGGTCTTTGTGGCCCTCTGCCGTACAGCCGGAGTACCGGCACGTGAGGTATTCGGCATCAGGCAGGGTAAAAAATCCACTCAGGATATCACAACCTGGCAACATTGCTGGGCGGAATTCTATTTGCCTGGATACGGATGGGTGCCGGTTGACCCTGCCGATGTCCTCAAAATGATGCTGGTGCATAACTTGAAGCTGGATGATGCTCAAACCAAGCAATATCGAGAATATTACTGGGGAGCCTGGGATCAATACAGGGTAAAACTCGCAGTGGGAAGGGATATTGTGCTCAATCCTGTCCAGGTCGGACCTCCTTTAAACACCTTTGGTTATCCTTATGCTGAAATTAATGGAGAATATGTGGATTGGCTTGATCCAGAACATTTCCAGTACACTTTTACTTTTGTCAAAGACAGCGAGTAATACGAAGCGCTGTAAATAAAGAATGTATCCACTCTGCTTTTCTTAAAACACTGCAGATTCGCCAAGTAAAGCCCGGTCTGGAACTCTATTCTACGCCGGGCTTTTTGCATCAGACATTCAGGGGGGCTCGATATGGTTTATAGCAGCAGACATGTATTTCACTTTATGGTTTACATGCGAATAAACCATTTCAAGTAACACACAAAAACCGCGCTTTTGAACACCACGTTCATGGTAAAGACTTCGTCTGGTTGCCTATACGGTTCGCCTTATTCCGGAACAAGAAGCGTGAACAGATGCCTTAAGGGTCACGGGAAAAAATACATTATCCAATCTTGCTTGTCTCTCAACTCGGTAACATCGTCGCGTCAATGGCTCCATACGGCCAATATGGAACCATTGACGCTATGACGTTACCAAACCGATATCCTACGCAATTTTTGGATATATATTATTTTCCGCGACCCTAAACACACCATACAGGGACACCCTGCGCTGGCAACGGCACTGGCAAGCACCGAGCCCCGGTTATAAACAGCATACTGTACTGGCACAGACAGGAGGAATGAATGAAAGTTAACCAGGTAAAACTCGTCTATTTTTCACCCACCGGAACGACTCAAAAAGTAATGGAGAGTATAGCCAAAGGACTGGCTATTAAAAATGTCAAACACATTAACCTAACACTTCCAGCAGAAAGCTCACAAATTTATCCTGTATTTTCTGATGAACTTGTCATTATGGGTGCGCCTGTTTACGGCGGACGTATTCCAGTTGATGCTATCAAACGATTCAGTCAGCTAAAAGCAAACGATACCTTAGTAATTCCCGTAGTGGTATACGGTAACCGTGCCTTTGAAGATGCACTGTTGGAACTGAACAACCTTGCCCTTGAGCTGGGTTTTCGTCCCATCGCTGGGGGTGCTTTTATTGGTGAGCACTCTTTTGCAACAAAGAGTATCACCATTGCAAATGGTCGTCCGGATAGTCTGGATGTACAAAAAGCGATAGCTTTTGGCGCAAAAATCAAAACCAAGGTATCTGACCTGCAACCATCTGATCTTCAGATAGATTTGGAGCTTCCTGGCAGTTTCCCATATGAAGCTGACGGAGTACGGAAATTGGCAGTTTCGCCTATCACAAAAAAAGATATATGCACTGTTTGCGGCACTTGTGCCAGTGTATGCCCCACCGCAGCCATTTCAGTAGAAGAAAAAGTAACAACTCAAACAAGCTTATGTATCCGTTGCTGCGCCTGCATTAAAACTTGTCCGGAAAAGGCAAGAATAATGGCAGACGAAACATGGACGAATATTGCCAACTGGTTGCAAGAGAATTGCAGTACTCGAAAAGAACCTCAGGTTTTTGGAGTTGAGATGTGAATATTTAGTAAATTCCGTACGTGGAGTTCGCGACTTTGGTTCGCGTTATCCAAAAGATTACTCTTTGCAAGAAAGATCAAATGGGAAAAAAAGTAATACCGGATGAAATAAGAGAAGAGGTTATAGGCATTGTAGAAAGGTACAATCAAGAAGAATTAAACTCGATCCCCTGCTATTTTATTGTAAGGTTTAAAGGAAAATTTCTTTATCTTGATAGATCCGTTCATGGCAAAACAAGCCCCATATGCCGTTTAAAGTATCAAGAGGATTTTGATGACTGGGATTTTGCCATTTATAAATGGAGTTCGAAATCATATGATTCTGAAGATTTTTTGTTTGATGGAAGCCAATATGTTGATGGGACCATTGCGGGGGCGATAAAAGCTGGCATGCATGCGTATCCGGTATAATCCCGTAGCCTGAGGAGAGAACCATTTCTCCTTAGGCTTCCCACCACCTCCAGGTAAGCGCGCTTGCACCAAACGGTTCCCATGAGCTAAATCCCCCATCCAGCAGTGCAGATACTCTGCAAGCATGCGCTTGGACCTTGCCTTAGGCCTTATCAAAGTGGGAAGCAGAAATCACTTTTATTTTGGGGGGAGCAGCGTGAAAGAAGATTAATATCCATGCTCTTTCGCATAGAGCCATTAACCATTAAGGCTCTGAATTACGCTACAAGGCCGGTCGGAAATGGAATATGACCGTAGGTACCATCACAAAATCAACGATACGCCTATGGATAACCGGCTATCAACCGCTGCAATAGCGGATCTCAACCTGGCAAAAAAACCACATAACCTACTATGGCGGCATCGTTTGCAACAGTCGTCACCTTCGAAGAATACAACCGCTCTGCCCTGCACCCCACACCGGCAGGTTGGCTCACTGCCGCCTCCGGACAACCTTCCCCTTTTAGACAACAGAACCTTTCCACTGATTCAATCTACATGGAACAGCGAGCTGGAAGTGTGTAACTGACCACAGACTCCACAGAGTCTCCCGATGACCGCTTATCTCTTTGCAGGATCGCGTTTTCCCGCATAGATAGCCAGCCTGAGTCTCCGCTTATCTGCGGAAAACCGCGCCAGCATAAATCAAAAGCAATTTTAACTAGTTACAACTCAGAACTAATAAAAATACCAGTACTGTTACCCCTGTGACCAGTTACGGAAGTGTGAGTTTATTTTGCGCAAACTGCAAAATATCCTCGCTTGCCCTGAATACATTTTCACGCTATTACAAAAAAAGAAAGAGACATATTTGTCATGTTTTTTCTTTTTCCTGCGACGCGATAAAACAAAATCGCAAGGGAAGTTGCCAGGCAATCCTAGAAGTCTGTCGGACTTTTTACAGGTAAAGCTGCTAACGTGCTGATCTTACCAATGTGTTCTTTGCAGCACAATAGTTGCTTTTTGTATTAATTCCAATAAGTACGAAAGCATGCATTTGTAAATGTTTTAAACCCGACAGGCTCCTAGCGACATAAAACGGCTTTGTGATTTCACAAACCTGAAAAGAGCAAACGAAAAACAATTGAAACATGCAGCAACAGCCGTTCCGACACTTTTAGCCCTGAACGAACACAGCTACATGTTTCAATTGCAAAACTTCGGCAGCAGATAACCAGCAAAAAGGAATCCGTTCTATGAAGACAATCCTACATCAACCTTTAGGGGCCAACGTGTCACCGAAATTCGGTGGCCCTACAACGTTTATGCGCCTCCCCTCTTTCCCTGACGCTCAGGATCTTGATGCGTGTTTATACGGTATCCCCATGGACTGGGGGACATCGGCGCGCCCAGGTACGCGTTTCGGACCGCGCCAGATAAGGGCGGAGTCAACCCAGATTCGACCCTACAACATGGGTACCGGCGTCAGTCCCTTTGCTGTCCTTTCAATCGCCGATATTAGTGACGTCCCTGTCAATCCCTACAGTCTTATTCGTTCGATCGAGACAATAGAGCAATTCATCACAGACAAAATTCTTCGCTACGATTGCCTGCCAATAGGTATGGGCGGCGACCACACCGTCCTTCTGCCGATCCTTCGGGCCATTGCCAAGAAACATGGCCCGGTCGCACTTATCCATGTCGACGCCCATGCTGATACCAATGACACCATGCTCGGTGAAAAAATTGCCCATGGGACGCCGGTACGCAGGGCAGTCGAGGAGAATTTGATAGATACTTCCTGCTCATTTCAGATAGGGCTCCGTGGCTCCGGATACGCTGCCGACGACTTCGACTGGTCGCGACAGCAAGGTATTCGCGTGGTTACAGCCGAAGACTGCTGGCACAAGTCCCTGACCCCGCTCATGGCTGACGTGCGTAGCGCAATTGGGCAAAAGCCGGCATACCTGACATTCGACATAGACAGCCTAGACCCGGCCTATGCTCCCGGTACCGGCACGCTGGAGATGGGAGGACTTACCGCAGTCCAGGCGCTCGAGATCCTGCGGGGCTGCCGAGGGCTTCATCTTGTCGGAGGCGATTGTGTCGAAGTTTCCCCACCATACGACGCTCACGGTATGACAGCGACCATCGCAGCCAATATTCTTTTTGAAATGCTTTGCGCGATTCCGCAGACCCCGAAGGCAAAAAGAACTCCATGAGAGAGTTATTTTCGGATACTGGCAACAGTGATCTGATTGTGTAATAACCACCACCCAAAACTGCACTATCACAAGGAGAAGCCCAATGAAAAACTTGAGACGCGCCGCATGCCTGACGTTACTTGTCACCATCCTGATGAGCTGGACAATGGCATTTGCCGCCGATAAAGTCTACCGGATGCGCCTGCAGAGCTATTACCCCCAGAGCATGTTGAGTGGCGCTGAAAATTTCGCCCAGCTCGCCAAAACGATGAGTAATGGACGGCTTGAAATCACTGTTTTCCCTGGCGGAACCCTCGCTTCCCCGGACAATATTCTCAAATCGGTCAAAACCGGAATGATTGATATTGGTCAGGGGAGCGGTTCATACTATTCCGAGCTGATTATCGGCAACACGGAAATCGGCCTCCCCATGGCATGGAGAAACTCATCGGAGGCTAGATTCCTGTATAGAGGCCTTGGCTTTGAAAACCTTCTGATCAGTGAGTATGAAAAGCAGGGCGTCCATTATCTCGGTTCTGCTCCGGCAGCCACCTACCACATTCTCACCAAGGAGCCTGCCAGCTCCATAGAAGATTTGAAAGAAATGAAAATCCGAGCCATTGGCGGAGCTGCGAAAATGCTCAACAAGGTCGGGGTTGCCACTGTCAATATCAAATCAAGCGAAATGTATCTCGCTATCACCACCGGCGCGATCGACGGTATTCTGTTCGGCGGGGCCATGGACTACAAGAGCATGAAGCTCAATGAGGTGGCCGGATATTATAATGCTACACCCATTGTTGATCCGATCATGGATTCCTTCATCATTAACCCCAAGGTCTGGGCGAGCCTGCCTGCAGACTTGCAGACCATTCTCGAGTGTGCCGCATTGAGAGCCGGCCTTGAGTATTACGACAACATTCAGAAGGATGAGTACCTGCTTCGCGATGAAGCATTCAAGGGAATTACCAACTTCTCCGCTGAAGATATCGCCCTGCTCGAGAAAGCGGCCCTGGAAGTCTGGGACGAAGAGGCTACCAGATCGCCTGAAGTAAAGAAAGCGGTCGACCTGCTTAAGCAGATGAACAGTCTGGTAAAATAGAGCCTGTAATACTGCCTGGAATACTACCAAGCCTACAGACAAGACGGAGTAATGCTGTGAAAAACACCCTGAAAATAACAGTCAGGATCATTGACCGAATGAGCCTGCTGTCGGCCAACCTGTTATCGATGCTGTTGCTGCTGATGATATTCATTGTGATGTATGAGGTGATCGCGCGCTACCTTTTTAACAGCCCAACCTCATGGGCCCTTGAAGCCGTAACAATGGTTTTCGGTACATACATGATCGGAGGTGGAGCCTACGCCGTCTTGTCTAAAGCCCATGTCAACATGGATATTTTTTATACCCGCTGGTCGAAAAAAAACAGAGCCATAGTGGATGCCTGTACCTTCCCGCTTGTCGCATTCTATTTCAGCGTGATGACCTGGCTCGCAATCCGTTACGCCGTAGAATCCTTTACCATCGCCGAACATGCACCGTCGGTCTGGGGACCTCCCATATACCATTGGAAAATCATTCTTGCCGTCGGCCTTGCTCTGCTCTGGCTCCAATTAATCAGCGATTTTATCAAGAATCTCACTTTTGCCTTAACTGGAGAACGATGGTCATGAGTCCTTTTGCCGTTACCGCCATCATGTTTGTCAGCATGCTCCTGCTGATGGTCACCGGGATCCCCATCTCTTTCTGCCTTGGGATAGTGGGTCTTTGCACAACTGTTTTTCTCTGGGGCCCGTCATCCATCGACCTTGTCTATTTTACCTTGTGGAACGTGGCCAACAATTTTATTCTCATCGCCGTTCCGCTATTTATCTTCATGGGATACATTCTGCACCAATCGGGGATAGCGAAAGATCTCTTTGACAGCGTCTACCTTTGGTCCGGCAGGGTACGCGGTGGGCTGGGCATCGGCACGGTCGCTATATGCGCAATCATGGCGGCGATGGTAGGGATAAGCGGAGCCGCTACCATTTCCATGGGAGTCATTGCCGTTCCCGCAATGCTAGAAAAGAAGTATGATAAGAAAATTGCCATTGGCCTGGTCCAGGCCGGGGGGGCACTGGGTTTTCTCATCCCTCCAAGCATGATGATGATCATGTATGCCTTCTTGTCAGGAGAGTCAGTCGGCAGGCTTTTTGCCGGTGGTGTCGTTCCGGGACTGATGCTGGCTGCTTTCTACATGTCTTACATCGGTATCCGCTGCTTTTTACAGCCCAACATGGGGCCAGCCATTCCGGTCAACGAGCGCGCCAACCTGAAAGAAAAATTCATATCGCTCAAGGGATTGATTCTACCTGCTATCCTCATCCTTTCCGTTCTCGGCTGCATATTTTTCGGTATTACTTCTCCCACGGAAGCCGCCGCTGTCGGTGCAACAGGAGCATTGATCTGCGCAGCGGTCCGCGGTACACTCACCTGGCAGATGGTGAAGGACTCTGCACTGAGAACCCTGAACATTTCTAGCTTTACCGCATTCATCATCATCGGGGCCGTGGTATTCAGCACTGTGTATACCGGACTGGGTGCAACCCAAATGATCCAGGCAACCATTACCGGGCTTGATGTGAGTCCCTGGATAATCATCATCTGCATGCAATTGAGTTTTTTCGTTCTCGGCATGTTTCTGGACGACCTTGCCATTTTGTTCCTCTGCATGCCAATATACATTCCCATAATCAAAGCGCTGGGCTTTGATCCGGTTTGGTTTGCCGTCCTTTATGTGGTAAACATGCAGATGGCATATATAACACCACCGTACGGCATAAATCTCTTCTATATGAAGTCGATTGCTCCAAAAGACGTGACCATGAGCGACATCTATGCCTCTGTTATCCCCTTTGTCATCATCCAGTTCTTTGCATTGGCCCTGTTCTTGTATTTTCCCCAGATTATTCTCTGGCTGCCCAACATCCTTTTCAATTAAGGATCATGAAACACTGTGGGAAATGACACCAGAAAAAGTCACAGTTGGCACCACTTTTTGAATGCCGTTTGCACCATATTTTCCAGTGCCTTGGCAGCCGGGGCCATCTTACCCTCTGCCGGAGCGACAAGATAGTACGGGTACGGCATTGGCACAACATGCTCAAACAATCGCACCAGCCGTCCGGACTGCACATCATTTTTGCCAAGAATGGAATCGATGATGGCTACTCCATACCCCTCAAGCGCTCCGGTCATGGCCAGATGAGCCTTGCTGAGAAAAAGGCCGGGCGGCGTGGCGCTGAGCTGTACCCCGGCAGAAGTAAACCATCGGGTCCAGAAGGTTCCATCATCTTCATGCAACAGAGTGAACCGCAGCAGATCCTCAGGAGCAGTAATCTCCTGACCTGTTGCCAGCAATGACGGACTCGCCACTGGAAAAAGGTTGGCATAAGCCACTGTGACAATACGCCAGCCGGGTAGCTCCTTCGGTTCGCCATAACAGATGGCAAGATCTAACTTTTGCTCAAGACTGGTGAGTTGCGCAGCAGTTGTCAGGTGAAGCTGTAGGTGAGGATACTCTTCCACCAGTTGACCCAACGCAGGGACAAGCCATGTCAAAGCCAGGGATGGGGCACATGAAATATGCATTTCCCCTGCAGTTTCCGTATCCACCAGGTCGGCAGTTACACGATCGAGATCATCGAATACAGCGGAAATCGTTTTATAAAGACGAACTCCCTCACGAGTTAAGGTCAGAGGTTTTGTTGTTCGATTAAAAAGAGTTACCCCTAGAACTCTTTCCAGGGATCTAATCTGGTGACTGACCGCACTGTAGGTCACGCACAATTCCTCAGCGGCATTTTTCAGATGCAGATGTCGAGCAACTGCCTCGAAAAAACGAAAGGTATTCAATGGAATATCGGTAAGTCGTCTTTTGGTCATCGGGTGAATATGCGAGGGTGAGAAGTAACTACTTGCTCAGCGAAGGACTGAAAAACAGCCTTCCCATAGGTAACCGTTGCATCAAGCAGAAAACGATACCCGCTCGCTAAGCTTGGAGCAAGATTTTTTGCACCACTCAGACACATTATCTCTCAATCCTCCTGATGCCAAACTATTGCATCGAATCCGGCATACAATACATAATTTTTCCGCATCACTATGGCTATCCGATTACCAGAGCAAGGCGAGAATAGTTGATGCGACCCTAAAATCATATTCAGTAATTGAACGAATCACACAAAATGAATAGAATACTTTGTTCAGAAGGCCTACAAGGCATTTGGAGGAGAAAGTAGCCTCTTATATCTTGAAAAATACAAGGGCCCCGTTACGTTGAGGCCCCTGTGAAATCAACTTACCGAATTTATTCACTTGCCTTTTCTTTCTCGCCATTTAATTCATCGTGCATGGAAGCTATGGCTTCTGCAAGGCGATGCTCTTCTTCAATCACCTGCAATTTATTTTCAACCGCCTCTTCCACATAGAGCTCTTGAGCCAGCCCTATATACAGAGAATACACACCCAACAAAAGCACCACGGTAAAAGGCAACCCTGTTGTAACAGAAGCAGTCTGTAAAGTACTCAATCCTCCTCCAAGGAGTAGTACTGCGGCAATCACACCTTCCATAACAGCCCAGAAAATACGTTGTGGAATCGGAGAATCCAACTTCCCTCCAGAGGTAAGATGATCCACAACCAATGAGCCGGAATCGGAAGAGGTAACAAAAAACACGGTTACCAACACAATACCAATAATGGAGAGAAAAGAAGTTGCCGGAAAATGCTTGAGCATTTCAAACATTGCAGTAGAGACATCTGATTTCACAGCTGCTACAATGTCTGCGCTACCATTTCCTTGCAAAAACAGGGCAGAACCACCAAATACAGACATCCAGACAAAAGAGAGCAAGGTAGGAATAATCATAACCCCGAGAATGAATTCTCTTACGGTTCGTCCTTTGGAGATTCTGGCTATAAACATACCTACAAATGGAGACCAGGATATCCACCAGGCCCAATAAAATACAGTCCAACTTCCTTGCCAATTGGTATCCCGAAAAGTTTCTGTCCACAGGCTGAGTTGTGCCAGCTTTTCAATATAAAAACCAAGATTTTGTGTAAAACCGCTTAGAATATAGACTGTTGGCCCGGCAACAAGCAAAAAGAGCATAAATAGAGCGGCTAAACCCATATTCCATTCACTGAGCCTTTTGACTCCACGATCAAGACCGGCAATAACCGAGATGGTTGCAATAGCTGTAATAACAGCAATCAGAATGACCTGTATCTCAGTATTAATACTTACATTAAACAGGTAATTTAGCCCGGCATTAACCTGTTTCACCCCAAGTCCCAGTGACGTGGCCAGCCCCATCAGTGTTGCAAGAACCGAGAGTACGTCAATCAGGTTACCCCAGAACCCATATATGTGGTTACCGAGAATAGGATAGAAAATTGAGCGAATGGTCAGAGGCAAGCCACGGTTATAGGCAAAAAAAGCCAGCCCCAATGCAACAATAGAGTAGATGGCCCATGGATGAAGCCCCCAGTGATAATAGGTTACCCCCATTGCAGCCTGGGCCGCCTCTGGAGTCTGCGGCAGTACTCCAGTAAACAGTGGAGAAGGAGAATCATAATGATACATGGGCTCTCCCACACTCCAGAACATGAGCCCAATTCCCATTCCTGCGCTGAGCAGCATGGCATACCAGGCAGGGGTTGAAAATTCAGGTTTTGCCTTACTTCCCCCAATACGAATGTGCCCGTACTTACTGATGGCAAAAAATACGGCCGCACCAATAAAAATATTGGCTGATAGAATAAAGAACCAGCCAAAAGAGGCTGTGGTCCAAGCCAACGCCTGGGAGCAGATAGCTGCTGCCTGATCCTTGAATTGCAAGGTTAAAAGAATAAAGATAGATAAGGTCAGCACAGAAATTATGGTGACCTGCGGGTGAATATCAAAGCCAAGAGCACGCCAATTATTTTCCCCTGGCTCCTGCGCTCCTGCTTCGTCAAAAAATGATGCAGTTGGGCGAATTTGTAGCCCACGGAACTGTTCACGTTCCTTAATCGCCTTTTCTCGGGCTTTTTTTTCTGCTTTTTTAAGTTTTGCTGCCAGTTTACCTTTTGATTCAGACTCCGGTTCCGGAGTATGCTGATTCACAAAAAAACCTCCTTCTATTGTTATTTGAGCGGATTTCAGAGTTTACGGAAAACTACATCAGGCCGTGCAAACGAGGTGTCCCTGGGGATTTTTCTGTAATGGTTAAAATAGCCGGATACGGCTTTTTACCCGTCCCCACCTGATTTGATGTATATTTCCGGATAACAGGGCATTCAGTTTCCCAACAAAGTATGCTTCAACCACAAACCCCACGCCCATATTTAAAACGCACAAAGGACAAAATCTTATCTAATAAAACCAACGCGTTTTTGCAACTCGGCTCTCTATTTTTAAAGAATGGGCTCAATAACCAGCAGTACAAGCTACAACAAAAAACTGTACCACACCGTGACTATTAGCAACCCAGAAAATATTGACAATACCACGACATGCCTTACAAATATCGATATTGAGAATCACTCTTTTTAACGCTGATTATAAGGTGATTTTATGCTTTCTCGCCATCTGCTCCATATCTTCACCAGTGTTTGCCTTGTGCTTTCAGGTATCATCCTGTACAGGGGAGAATCTTTTGCTCAGCTACTCACAATCTCCGGAAAAAGCGTTAATCTGCAAGTTCCTGAAGGATTGACCGTTGAATTCATAGCTCCACTTGAGCGACCGCGGTTTCTGACCCAGGGACCACAAAATGAACTGTTGATAGGCTCACGCACAGGAACCATTTACCGGAGTGCTCCCCCATACAGCAACGTATCAGTACTGGTTACCATGAACGGCTACATTCACAGCGTAGCCTATAGGGACGGTATACTGTATGCTGCCGAAACCGCAGGCGTTTGGTATGCTCACTACAACGAACTCAGCACTACACTTACCAGCAATGATTTTTCCCTTCTCACAGCGCTTCCATCTGCAACAGGTGGCCATTCAAGCCGTACCATCATAGTTGGGCCAGATAACAATCTCTATATTGGACTGGGTATAAGCGACAATTGCTCCAATGAATATCTTTCCAATACCTATGACTTCGAACATCGCCGTGGAGGTGTATTTCGCCTTGATGAATCAGGCAGCTCATCAATACTGGTGCCCTACTCTTCCGGTCTGCGTAACCCCATTGGCCTTGCCTTCCACCCGATTACAGAACAGCTCTATGCAACAAATGCCGGCCCGGATAATCTGGGATTTTATCAACCACCTGAAGTTTTTGCCCAACTGACCAATAATTCCTTTCACGGAATGCCTTGGTACCAGTATTACAACGAAGCATTCAGAGACGGTCAGTGTACGACCTCCACTCCACCTCGTCCAGCCTCTGAGGCAACTCCACCTGCTGCTTTATTTGCGGCCAGGTCAACGCCTCAAGGTATTGCTTTTATCACAGGTTTTTCCCTTGGCACAGCCCGGAATGGTGATGCTGTTGTGGCCATACACGGTTCATGGGCTGTACCGGATGGAGGTGATGCCAGCCAACGCCGCCCTCCCCTCCTGGCAACGGTTCACTTTAACAATAACCAGCCCTTCTCAGTGAACAGCCTTGTTACAGGTTTTCAACGCAACGATGGTTCACGCTTTGCCCGTCCATCAGGTGTATTGTTTGCCAATGACAATAATCTCTATTTCACCAGTGATGGTGGTGATGTTACAGGTCTGTTCCGCATCCGTCGAATCGTGTCGGAGGCTGAAAATCGGAGAACAGGATCTGTTGTTCCAGCACTTACACTCTTGCTCAGCCGGCAGCCATAGACAGAAGAAATAATCATCCACAACCCCCCCCCCAGAGTCTTGATACAAGTGTCTATCTCAACACATGTACCGAACAAATACTCTCTCCAATGGCTATACGAGTAGCTAATTATCTGCTATAAAATAAATATATACCTATTTTTCAGTTTTTTTTGGTAAACCAATCAGAGCCAGATCAGACTCCAGCTACATCCTCGATCTCTCTATTGTTACAACAATGTGCAATAATGAGAAATCGGGGTTTAGGTCAAAATCTTCTCTGTAATACCAGGCAAATCTGCTAACGGAGGACTTATGAAATACGTACTTTTTACCTGTTGCGCTTTTTCCCTCTTGTTTGCACATCAACCAGCTCCAGGAGCTGAATACAAAATACTAGCCTGGAACGATCTAGGCATGCATTGCTACAACAGCTCGTTCAGAGACCTTGCCGTGTTGCCCCCATATAACACTTTGTGGGCTCAAGTCATTCGTGTCGGTAATCCACCTCAGATAGTAACTGGTGGGATTACAGTTACCTACAGTTTTCCAGATAATACCTACTCTGTTGGCAAATCTGATTTCTGGCAGTATGAAAATAAACTCTTTGGGGTAAATCTAGCTGCTAATATCGGCCTTACAGGAAAAGGGCTTTCAGGGAGAATGGATCTTCATGGCGACCACTTTGTAGCGGAAGGAATACCATTGACAGAGTACAGGGATAGTGCTCCAACGATTGCATATCCCTACCAAATTGCACAAATAGTGGTCAGGAATAGCACGACCAATGCCGTATTGGCTACTCTACAAACTGTTGCCCCGGTATCTTCAGAAATGCACTGTGACAGATGCCACTATGATGGAGGTGTTGAAAATATTGCAACCGGTAGAGTTGAAACCAATATATTAACCCTGCATGACAAAGAAAATGACGATGAGTATGCAACACCACTTATGCAGCAACGACCTGTACTTTGTGCAAAATGCCATGCATCAAATGCGCTTGGCACCTCAGGGATAGCAGGATTACCCAATCTTTCCAATGCAATTCATGATGCGCACAAAGACAAAGTTCCCCAAACGATGGACGGCTGCTATTTCTGCCATCCAGGCCCAAATACCAAATGTTTACGGGGAGTGATGGCCACCAGACATGGCATGGATTGTATAGATTGCCATGGCAACATGGAGCGGGTTGCAAAAAATACATCTCCATGGCTTAACGAACCCCGTTGCGATTCTGCAGCATGTCATGGGACGGGATATGCCCAATCAGCACCTCTATACAGAATGTCCAAGGGACACGGAGGTATATATTGCGCCGGTTGTCATGATAGCCCCCACGCCATCGCCCCGAGCAGGGAATCCAATGATTCACTGAAATTCATAACCCTGCAAAATCGCACAGGAAGCCTGAGCAATTGTCTTGTTTGTCATGCCTCACTTCCAAATAGAACAGGACCACACGGAGTTGCCCCTAGAGGGTATCCTTTATCACCAGGGATCTATCTGCCACTTTTAAACAAAGAAACACCATGAATATTCGCTCCCACCATATCTTGAGGCCATTATGACATTTGAACTGTCTTATACAGCCCCGAATTTTGCCGAAGATCATTTTGCCAACGCACCTGCGGCATTACTCAAGCCAGCACCAGCAGATGGAATTGCACCAGAGAGGTATCATGCCACTTCCAACTTTCCAGAATATGTCAAACTGGCATCTGGGGAATGGAAGCTTGCCCGGGAAAGCAGGATGGATGCCGTACTTGTGCTCAAAGACACTGAACTTGAGGTAAAGGAAGCTCGCAGACTTAAAAAAGGAGATCAAGTGGTCCTGGGAAGGACAGAAAATGGTGAGGAAGGCATATATGTCCACGCCCAATGCTTCACGATACAAACAGCTACCCAGGATAAATTCAGTTTCCGGTCGCGTGGAACACGGGAGACCCCTTTCTCCCATTCTTATGACAACCTTTACGAGATACTCAAACATGACCGTAAATCTGGATATATCGTATGGGTACTTGGACCGGCGGTCGCTTTTGACAAAGACAGTAGAATAGCAATGCAGTGGTTAATTGAAAACGGATATTGTCATGCTCTTATGGCCGGCAATGCCCTTGCCACCCATGATCTCGAGGCATCCTGTTTTGGAACTGGCCTTGGCCAGAACATCTACACCCAGGAGTTGCAACCGCTTGGCCATTACAATCATCTTGATGTACTTAATGAGGTTCGAAAAGCGGGCTCAATTGCAAAAGCCATCCAAAACATGAGCATCACAAATGGTATAATGTATGCCTGTGAGACCAATAACATTCCCTATGTTCTTGCCGGTTCCATACGCGATGACGGCCCCATGCCAGAGATAATCAGCAATGTCTATGATTCCCAGGATCGTATGCGTGAGCATGCACGCAAGGCAACAACTGTTATTACCATGGCCACTCAGCTCCATTCCATAGCCTTTGGCAACATGACTCCAAACTACAAAGTGTTGGAAGACGGCACCATCAGGCCTGTCTTTTTTTATATTGTGGACATGTCTGAATTCAGCGCCGATAAACTGGCCAATCGCGGTTCTGCTCAGGCACAGGCCATCCTGACCAATGTCCAGGATTTTATCGTCAATCTCAGGAATCACCTCAAACAAAATCTGTCATGAATGAAAAAAAGATTCGCATTATAGGTATTCCAATGGACCTGGGCCAAAATCTACGTGGAGTGGATATGGGCCCCAGTGCAATTCGGTACGCCGGACTTAATGGCGCACTCACCCGTCTGGGATATACCGTATATGACAGTGGCAATATAGAGATTCCAGGGGTTTACTGCCTAAAAAAAAGTGGCTTTAACGAACGCCTGAAACATATTGCCCAGGCATGTGACACAGCCTATATCATGGGAAAAACGGCTGTGGAGCAAGGAGAAGTTCCGATTTTTCTCGGTGGGGATCACAGCGCCACCATTGGTACCATTGGCGGAGTAACCCATAATCAACCTGTGGGGATAATCTGGATAGATGCTCACGGTGACTTTAACACACCGGAAACATCGTCCAGCTGCAATATACACGGAATGGGACTGGCTGTTCTCTTAGGAAGGGGGCCCAAACAACTTGTCAATTTAGGTAGAACAGGCCCGAAAATCTCGTCGGATCAGGTGGTGCTGATTGGTGTACGAGATTTGGACAGTGAAGAGAAACAACTGCTCATGCAATCAGGTATAACCATCTTTACCATGCGTGATATAGACGAAATAGGTATGCATGGTGTACTGACAAGAACTCTAGCCAAATTTAAATACCAACCGCGTATTCATGTCAGTTTTGATATGGATGTGATGGACCCCATGGAAGCGCCGGGCGTAGGCACTCCGTCCCGAGGGGGATTAACCTATAGAGAAGGACAGCTGATCATGGAAACAATCGCAGATACTGGCAAATTATTTTCACTGGATATCATGGAAATCAATCCTATCCTGGATGTGGGTAACCGATCAGGAGAAATGGCTGTATCCCTTGCAGCCTCCCTTTTCGGCAAATCAATTATGTAACCCTCTATACCTCAGACTCGTTCCTGTGCAAAGAGCTTCCATTTGCAGTTCAATGCAAAAGCCCCTCAAACCGATTGAGGGGCTTTTCTGTATACACCTGAAAAGATGCAAGACCTACAATTGTCCGCCACCAAGTACCTTATACAGGCTGACCAGGTTGGAGAGGTACGCCTGCTTGACGGTTACAGCCCCCTGCTGGGCAGAAAACAGGGAACGTTGCGAGTCAAGCACTGTAAGAAAGTCATCAATCCCACTGTCGTAGCGTGCTGACGACAACTCATAGGCCTGGCCGGTGGCCTTGACCAGGGCATTCTGTGCATCCAGCTGCGCCTGGTAGGTACCACGGGCTGCCAACTGATCGGCGACCTCCTGAAAAGCTGTCTGAATTGCCTGTTCATATTGCGCGGCTGCAATCTTCTCATTGATCTCTGCCACTTCCAAGCTGGCCTTGAGTTTTCCCCTGTTAAAAATCGGAATGGACAG